>JBEIGI010000131.1:0-1651 GCA_040381975.1 Pirellula sp. | reverse complement strand
TCCAAATCGCTTTGGGGCAATTCGGTCTTGATGGGTTTTTTGAATGGAATCAAACCTAGATCAAGCACCTCATCATTCTCGTGCACATCGCAGTCAAAAAACAATTCTGCTGACCAATCAATTTCACGATCAGTCGTGACTTTTTTGCGTGCATTGAGTTTGTGTTTCCCATAAGGAACATTTTGAAATTCAAATGAGCCATCTGGTTGGATCGGAATTCTTTCAATATAGCGAATATCTTCGTATTGGATGTATGCAGTGGTCTTCGATAAATCATCCGAAGCCTCTTTTTTGGATTCGTCTTCGAGAACGAATCTTCCTCGAATCGCACGAACCTCCAAATCGACCGTTTTGTTTTCTCCCGGTCGAATTTTGAAATGCCTATCAATATCCCCTGTACGATTTTGGATTTGGAGTAGCCACTCTCCTGGAAAGCACCTTGGGATTTCCAAGGTCTGATCATCAAGTAAAGTAACCCTGTAGTGTCCAGAAGATGCAGCTATAGGATCGCGACTAATGAACAGATCCTTGGCCGGCTGGATCTTGGTGTTTCGTGCAGGGCGAATCTGAAGACTTGCCCAAGGTTGCAATCGGATGGACTCTAGCGTGCGAATTTGTGATAGAGGCAAGGACGCTACCCCTTGCTCATTCCATATCTCTACGCAGTCGCAATTTTGCGGTAACGGCAACTGGATCGTGCCACTCTCAGATCGCACGATAGCAAGCGGTTTTCGATCATCACCAGTAATCTCGCCGTTGATAGGATAGTTCACTAGATCGTCGAAATTGTAGCGTACATCTCTGTTCGCTGGTAAGTAATAAAACTCCTTAACAGGTTTCCCTTGGCTGTCGACTACTGGAATCTCTCTTGGATGGTCGATGGTATCCAAGTCGATTTTCACCGGAGTGAAATCGTCGATGCTTTGTGCATAGAGGCTTCGAGGCGAGGAAAATCCCCATGGCAATACAATCAGTCCCAGGGTTGCCATCGTCAACAAGGTAGAAATAGCTCGCCGATACGGAGAACCGTACAAGTCGAATTTCAGGAATCGTATTCGCTCGGATAAAGTTCGAAAGCCTCCCGAGCGCGCCATCGATAGGGCAGGGGATGGCATTGTGTGTCTTGCTTGGTCTTCCAGAAGTCTTACCAAGAGTCCCGCGTAGGCGGTATGCTCTAACTTCGCTGCTCGGATCGCAAGTTCGTCGCAGGCAAGCTCCATGGCTAAATAATACCGACGGGCTGCGAGCCATGCAGGTGGCCAAAAGAACAGAACGACCGAGACGAACGTCGGAAGCAGATTCCACCACAAATCGTTACGTTTGTAGTGTGCTAATTCATGGGCAATCCCCATGCGGCAACCTTCGACCCCAAAGCGAGATTCGAAGTCCGAGGGGAGCACCAACCGCATCGCTCCTGAATAAACAAGCATTGGTACAGAGGCTTCGCTCGACAATTGAATCTGAGGCATTTGCCGGATCCCTAGAGACTTTGCGATCTGTTCGCCCAGAACCATCAAGTGCGATGGAGCGCGGTGCGTCGAACGCCGCAGGATACGGATTGTCTTCCAAGAGCGGTAAAGAATAACACTTGCCATGCACGTAGCACCAAGAGACCACAGGACTATTGCATGCCAAGGTTGGATCGAGAGAG
>JBEIGI010000130.1:0-1996 GCA_040381975.1 Pirellula sp. | reverse complement strand
TAACCATCCTCAGCGAGACGAACTGATCGAACTTGCCCTGAACCATCCGAATCCGAAAGTGCAAATCGAGGCGGCGTGGGCCTCGGCAAAACATGGCCAGGAAAGGGGTTTGAAAGCTCTCCAAAAATACTGCTTAGATCTCAACCTATCTTCAGTCGCTCGCTCGTATCTAGATGAACTCCAGCGCGGGGATCTGGTGCCCAAAGAGGCACTCGATGGGGCATTCGCAGCTATGGCTGAGTTCTCCAAATGGCTTGCACATCCTAATGAACTGGGGAAACCACCAGACGAAATTGTTTTGGTCGATCATCGCAAATTGCGTTGGCCCATGGAGAAGGAAGATGCAGATTTTTATGTGATTAGATTCCTGTCCAAGGATAGCACAGGGCTTGGAAAGGACCGTCAGGACTGTGGCGTCGTGGGCAGTATGACTTGGTGCTTTTTCTTCTTGAAAATGGATCAACGTCCTGCCGAGGACGTCTATGCGATCCATGCCGCCTGGGAAATGAGCAACCAGGAATTGATCAATGTCATCGAATCAGAAGATCCTCAGCAATTGCAAAATTTGCTCAACGATTGGACAGGCGAAACCTTAGAAGAACCGCGACTTTTTGGATCGATGAAACTCTCCCGAAGATTGAAGCTTGGTAAACGACAGCCATGGTTGATCGAAGCAAAAATCCGTGGTGAGCGTGGTTGGGCGGTTGTCGATGGTCCAAATAGCGTTTGGTATCCTGCTGCCGAGCAGCCAGAACGTACCGGCTCAAGCACCATCCTGAAAATACACATCGGTCGGGAATTGCTCGGGTTTAAAACGCCTGTGAATCGCAAAGACTTCTTGAAACCGTCCGCTCCCATCGACAAAAACCGTTGGCTTGAAAAATTTCATCAAGCCATCGAGCAAGCAGCGATGCTATCACCCGAAAAACAAATTGAGTTGTTTGAAGAGATCGAATCTGCGCACTTTGAGACCTATCTAAATTACGCCGAGGAAATCCAGGGCAAACAAAAAGACTCCGCAATACTCGATGTCTTCCCGCGACTGCTCGATATCGTCAGAAGAGCCGATGAACCCCTTGGTAAGGAACTTATGCGTAGTTATCGTAGTCCACTTGTCAAATACCTACCGGATTATGTGTTAGCTTTGGTCAATTCGAATCGGGTCACAGAAGCAGAAGAGTTCCTCGAATTCATGTCCCCCTACATGGCCGATCGTGATGGTTACGCCCTGATCGGCTTGTCTGCTTACCGTGCCAAGTTGGTAGACTTGGCGGAATTCAACCTGATGCGTCTGGTAGAAAATGATCGGTCCGGCAAGAGATACTTTTATCGCTACGAGGAAATGGAGAGCCTGGTGCGCATTTGGCTTGGTAAAGGGAAGAAAGATATCGCTCGCGACTTGCTGCTGAAATGCCTTAAAAAGTCTGTCGAAGAACGACAAAATCCCTACGACCCAGAAGAAGATAAATGGGAAATAGAAAGATTGGACGAACTCATCGGTGAGTACAAGAAGCTCTTTCTGGAGTTGCTGCCCGAGGAAGCAGAGGCGATTGAACAATTCAACACAACTCCCAAGAAACCTCATTGACGGTGTTGACAAGATTGACCTCACTGACGGTGGTACACATCCGGTTGATTTGTAAGGTTTTCGATTCGAATCGGGCTGTGCTCTGGCACACACGATGATTTCGGAGAAATCATCGACACTGTTCGCTCCAGCGGACATTCGTTGAACCCGCAGCCAACCGGCGACAGAGATCCAACAAATTTAATCCTGCTCCCCTCCCCTGCCCCGGTTTTGGTGCTAGGCACGAATGGCAATGTAGAGTTTCTTTAGGTATTGGTACGGACCGCTGACGTTCTTTTCATCAAACCCCTTGGCAAGCGTCGCACCAGTCCGATCACTAACATCACGACGATCGCTAGACAAATCACAGGAGCGATCAGGGTCAGGCTGGCTATCAACACGGCAGATACAAGCTCAAACGAGGCGACG
>JBEIGI010000129.1:0-2040 GCA_040381975.1 Pirellula sp. | reverse complement strand
TCAATTAAGTTACCAATCCTTTGCTATCGAGTGCAACGGACAGACTCAGGGATTGATGATCGTCAATACGATCAAGAGGTGTCGAATTGCGTTGCAAGCCAACATGCACCTGGTCTACGTCGAATACTTGGAGGCTGCGCCATGGAATCGAAGAAACATTCCGAATCGGCTTACACTCGCTTCCACAAGCAGACACGTTCTATCGAGACAAATGCGGCATGACCGACCTTGGGCCAGATTCAACTTACAACCCGCATCCACTGCGATACTTTGAGATGACCGAGGCACAAGCAAAAGCATTTATTCAGTAAAAAGGAGAAAAATGAAACTTACATTAAACAAGGCATGGTTCGAGAAAAAGATTCAAGCAAACGAAAACTATGAGGTGGGGATTGGTGTTCCTGAAAGAATAGCTGAGTATACGAGCAGTGCTAATGGGGCTGCTCAAGGGCAAATAATCGACGAGGCGTTCGCCGAAACACTTGCGTGCGGCACTTTGATCGAGATCATGCGAAGAGATCAACAACTTACGGTCGAGAAGCTCGGCACGCAAGACGACGACTAGAATCGCTAGGAATTATGCTGGAGTCATGGTTGCCTTCACACGTACTCAGCGAGTTTAAGATCATCGACTCCGTGAAGAGGTACATCGTTCCGGACAGGGTCCAAACGATGTTGGGATCGCTAAACCACGCTCTACTCTACACACATAGTGGAATAACTGGGGACTGCCCACACGTACCGCGAGGTTTGCGCCGGTTCGCAGACTGGGCCCGACCCGGAGGTTCTTGCGCAACTCGAAGATCTACGCCAGAGTCGCCACCAGACGTATCAGGCAGCTCGGTCACTTCTGGACCTGAAGGATCCCGACGGACCGCTCGTGAAATCTGAGCTCAAACGGCTCAACGACCAAATGAAGAATCTCGACGACTCGATTCGCAACCTTGAGGCTGCAACCTCACGCACTAGCACCGTCGACCTAGTTGAGATCACCCAAGCCTTACACCGACTCGATCCGATCTGGGAGGTTTTGTACCCCGAGGAGCAGTCGCGAATCCTTGAGCTGCTAATCGAGACCGTCAGGGTATCAGAGAACAACGTGGACATTCGTTTCCGAACCAACGGAATCGAAAAAATTGTCGAGGAACTTACTTCACAGGGAGAGCGATCTAATGGCTAAATCGAAACAAAACAAAAGTTCAGAGTCCGCCAAGAAGCGCGAAGCTGGTTCAAGGCTTGTCGTAACGGGAAAGCCAACCGTACGAAGGGAGGGAGAGACCGTCATCGTATCGGTACCGATTAAAGTCTACCGGCTCAACGGTCGGCAGATGATCTTGGCCGAAGGAAGTAAGACAGAAGAGGATCAAGCACCGAAAGCGCTGAACGTACCGCTGATTACCAGCATCGCTAAAGCCTGGCGTTGGCAAGACCAACTTGAATCAGGCAAGTACAAGAGCATTGATGAGATCGCAGCTGCAAACAACGTGGATCGAAGCTACGCCGGCAGAATCCTTCAGTTGACATCCCTTGCACCAGATATTGTTGAATCGATTCTCGAAGGTGGAGAGTACTCCGAACTTAGTCTGCGTGATTTTCGAAAAGGCATCCCTGTCTTGTGGGAAGAGCAGCGGCGGGTGTTTGGGCCAAAACGAAGCTCAGAAAACGCAGAGGTTGCTTGCAACGATGCGACCTAAGCAAGACTACATCAGAGCTTGACCCCAAACTCGTTTGCGCTGTTCTCTTGATCATTTAGTTGTGTTTTGGCCGTCCTTCGAAACGATCCCAAGATTGCTCACTCGGAGCGGGGATCTCGTGGAACCCGATAGCCTGGTTTTTCATCCCACTGCCATAGGCTATTCCTGGACTGGCAATCTTGCTCTGTTTTGGGAGTAGCGGACTATGCCGCCATCGCTTCCCTCTGCGGTAATCGACAGCTTGGCCCACGATGCTTGATCAGGCTCGGGCTGCGGGTCGACTTCGGAGCGGTTGGGGTTCTTGGTCGGAACGCGCGCTCCGATCGGCACCGATTCGATTGGAACT
>JBEIGI010000128.1:0-2614 GCA_040381975.1 Pirellula sp. | reverse complement strand
GTCGGCGAATAATCGGGAGGTAAATCGAGCGTTCTAGATGGATCGATACCGATGATCGAGTCGATGGCCATCAGGTGCTTGTGTTCAAGACTCTCAAAAATGGCTTTTCGAGTTTTGCGAACGGCGGACGACTTCAGACGGTTTTTTGCGGAAGATCGCAGGAGTCGAGCGTGCATGATTGCTACTTTCGGGATTGAAGCGAACCAATCGATTTGATCATGTTTTTCGGGGAGAGCAATCTGCATGTCAAGAAAATTCTTAGCGGACCTGCGCACATTTTTTCGATTTTGACAAATTCGTCAGATTTATCGCATAAGAGGCCGTGGAAAATCCTAGGCATGGTCTTCGATGGTTGCATCAACCGATCTAGTCGGCTCGGGTCGCTCACCTTCGCCTTATACCCCGATACAAAGAAAAGTCCGATCCATCTGGGTTCCAACCCTACGACCTACGAACACTCCGCGGGACCCGATAGCCTGGTTTTTCATGCCACTGCCATAGGCCATTTTCGCTAAAAATTCGACAGGCGACAAAATCGAAAACATCCATGTTTTTACAGGGTGAAATGCCCCGGGACTCGTTTGGGCTGAGTCACGCGATTTGGAGCCTTTTGCCCAAAACTGAGCCTTTCGGGCGCGTCATGGTCATGATCGCTTGGGAGCAGAAAGCCAAACAGCCAAGAGAGTTGAAAGTAGAAAGTAGACCGAGTAGCCAAGAGAAAGTGGGGCAGGTTGCAATTCTTCGGCCCTGGCAGACTTCCAGGTTTTGACCGCTCTACTTTCCACTTTCTCTTGTCTAATCTCTATTGGCCTGCGGCCAATGGAGGCGGTGTCCTAGACTTGCAACGTTGCTATATTTTGGCGATAGATTGGGAAGGCAAATGGACAACCTGAGCCCTATCATACCTGTCGGTGTGTCGCATGTTTCGCAGGGGCAATCGCCTCTGCCCCAGTGGTTCGATTCTACTTTCAACTCACTACAATCCACTTTCTGGCCGCCCAGCGGCCCGCCGAGTTCTCGAACGCTTTTTTCCAGAATGTTCTGCAGCGCCGGAGCGCGGGTTCGAAATGACGGTTTGCCCAGATGTAGTGGAGCGGAGTCGGGTTCAGTTCATTTACTCTGCCCCAGAAACACTTCCCCATGCATTCCAAACAAGCAATTCCACGGATTCGTTCACTGTTTGCACAGATCCATCAAGCATACTAACATGCACCAAGCCGTTGTGAAGACTTCTAGCCGAAATACTATGCTTCAACTCCAAGCCATTCCTATTCGCCGGATAGGTATGCAACTCGCAATCCCAATCTGATGCGTTGGGTAGTCGTTCGTGCAAATACATGATATCACTTGGCATGTTGATCAGCCACGGATATCCTCTGTCGCTAAGGACATTTCCCAATCCGCGAAGAGCCTCACAGTTTTGTACAAAAGGCTCGATATCTCCTTGTATTATTCCGTTGATGACGGATTCCTCTATTCGGAACTTTTTTGCGCTAGGCGGATGCTCGCTGAATCCAGCCGTATGACTCAATCCATCGGTTATCGATGAATCTTTTAGCGGTGTGAATCGAATGACTCCATCGGCACCGTCGAGGAGTTTAAAAAAATTAGTATCTCGAGGCCAAAGAAAAGAAAATGTTGTTCCGAAGTTCCATCGATATCCAAGCCCTTGGTAACCGCTGGGGCATTGCAGCACCGAAGGAGTCGGCAAAAAGGGTCCGTTTGAGCGTACGGTCAAGTGAGCCAACATCAAGGGCTCAACGCGTGTTGGGATCTCAAGTGCAGGAGCGAGTTGGTAGAACGGGCCTACAGAGACCGGATGTCCCTGATACTTGTCCCTTAGCTCGGTCCGATGATCAGGAAACCGACGGTTCGTTGATATGAAATTCGACAAAGACAAACCCAGTTGCTGAAGATTATTTTTGCAGGACGCTTGCCTGGAAGCCTCTCTTACGGCTTGGACTGCAGGCAAAGTGATACCAAGCAAAAGTCCTAGAATGCTCAGTACTACTAAAACCTCAGTTAAAGTAAATCCTTTTCGAAGCATGCTGGTTTTTCTCAAAAAAGCTATCTCGTGACCTTCACAACAACGGTATTGCCACCCGAGATCAAACGAATCTCTTCCCCCTCAAACCCAATCGGAATTGTTACTTTACAAGATTGAACGCCACTTCGAATCTCTTGCGATTGGATTTCTAGCGGTGTACCTTTGTGGTCGAACGCCTCGATCGGAAGTATCTCGGTGGATTCAACCAGGAACGTTTTGGACGCAGGTAGTTCTAATGAGTCACTTAGACGTATGAACCCAGGGATCACCCTTAATTCCGGTGTGAACTGTATTCGGTAGCGCATTTCCCCTAAATTCTTACCTTTTTCATCGATCGCGATGATAGCTCCCTCCATTTGCTCCTGGGTCACGGCAAGAGGGTCCACAAGTTTCACCGAATATTGATAAATTCCATCCTGCGACGTTAGTTCCTCGACAACACCATTGGACTCGCTTACGTTTTTACCTTCTGTTGTGCCTTGCAAAATCAACTTACCTCCATCAGGCAAGTGGTATGCAGAAAATCGGATTTTTTCAGAAGGATGTAAGCGACTCAATGCGAATCGG
>JBEIGI010000127.1:0-2855 GCA_040381975.1 Pirellula sp. | reverse complement strand
TAGCAGGCCTTCATGAATGGGCTTTGTGCCAAACTCTCTCCGAGCCGCCCGAGTTTGTCCTTGGTCGCCCCCCCGGCACTCGCGGGTAATACGCTCGCTGTAAAACGCTTGGCCTTGAGTATCCGATGGGATTTTTCAGAGGCTTGCTGAACCAAATGCCCCATCTTGTTCGGGCTTGCTTCCAAATCGACAGGCAGATTCAGGTGCTGAAGCATCTCGGTAGTCGTTGGGCCAATCGACGCGACGACCATTCGATCCAAGGAGGATCGCAACTGGGGTTCACAACCCATTTTCTCCGCCATACGCAGCAAATTCACAGCCTGATGCGCACTGGTAAACATCAAGACATCTTGGTTCCCTTGGCAAATCGACTCGATGTTCTCGCAAAGCGGTTTGGTATCCTCCGGGAAATCCCATTGGTAGACTTTCACGCTCAAGACCCTCCCGCCGCGAGCTTCAAGGCCCGCGACAAGCGAGTGGTTTGTCACCCCATATTCTTGCAAGCCAACTGTGACATTCGAAATCGGGATGCTTTGGTCGATGAGTTGAAGGACTTCTCGCCATGTGTTGGGCTCCGCGGCGCGGTAGGTCGGTTGAAGCCCGACTTCACGCATGGCAGCAACTGGTTTTGGGCCGCGAGCAATCGTGATGATATCCGAAAGGGAATCCAAAAGTCGTTGTCGATCGACGTGCTTTTCCACCGTAGTCAGAAAATGCTTGAACCCAACTCCAGTGAGAAAGATGACCAATCCAACTTCACCTGTCATGATCCTGTAGGCGAAATCGACAGCTTCTTTGTTCTTGTCGATCGGCAACTCGCGCATCGAGGGACTTACGGTCGCAACGCCACCGAATCTTTCGATAAGCCTCGCGAATTCATCGCGACGACGACTCTCGAGCGCACTGACCTGAAGGCCGCTAAAGTTAGGTTCGCTTGACGGGGGTTGAGTTCTGTCGGCCATTGGTTCGGACTTTGCTATTAGGGGGTCTTCAGGAATTATTGTGGTTGAAAACTAAGTTCGTGCATCGCATCGGATTTCTTCGTACTCGTACTCAGCGAAGCGGTACTCAGTGCAACGGTACTCGTACTCGATGGCTGTTTGAACTGCCGATGCCGATGCCGATGGTTGATCGAAGCGGTTCGCTGTAATCCGCAGACGAATGGGCTGAATCGCTGTACTAGACCGCTTCGAGTACGATAAAAACCAGTAGTTTATACTCCTAGCCACAATAATTCCTGAAGAGCCCTATTTGGTTAGTACGCTTAAATGGTGTTTAAAGGGTTGTGATTCGATAGGCGTTCAAGAACCTTGGCCAACGCATGGATACCTTCGGCACCCTCTCCGTAGACTTGCGAACTACGCCATAACTGAGTCACCAGTGCCGCGCCAGGCAATGACACGTTGGAATTCTCGGCGGCCTGAGCCACCAGCCGCATATCTTTCTGCTGGGTATCGACCATGAATCCTGGACTCCAGTCTGCAGCACATATTTTCGGGCCTAGATTTTGCAATGCCCAACTCGTCGCAGCGCCTCCCGAAAGGGCTTCTACCAAGATCTTCGGGTCGATTTGCAACCCACGCGCCAGGGACATCGCTTCGCACACACCCAGCAAGTTCAATGCTCCCATGATTTGATTACAGAGCTTGACCCCTTGCCCTGCCCCCCATGGACCGCAGTGGGTGATGTTTTTTCCCATCGCTTCAAAGATGCTACGGGCTGAATGAAAATCTTCCGAAGATCCGCCGACGAGAATACTGAGTGTTCCGTTTTGCGCACCGATGGTGCCACCAGTGACTGGTGCTTCGATGTATCGCAAGCCTTTGGACTCAAGTCGCTGACCAATGTCGATAGAAACTTTCGGTGAGATCGTACTCATGTCGATAAAGAGCGATCCGGGGTTTGCGCCCAAGACGGCTCCATGTTCGCCAAAAAGGATTTGCTCGACATCTGGACTATCGGTTACGCAACTGATGATTACTTCGACACCCCGAGCGGCGCCTTCGGGGGTTCCAAAAGCCTTTGCACCAGCTTCGACAACACCTCGGGTTTTCGATGCCGTTCGGTTGTACGCATGCACCGCGAAACCCGCCTTGAGCAAATTGCATGACATACGCGTACCCATCAATCCCATTCCTAGGAAGGCGACGCGCTGGGGTTGAGTTTCTTTCATGCACTGATCCTTAACCAGAGCCGTGATGTTCCGATATCCAATAATCGACCGATGCCCCATGCTAAACGATCGAGGAAAAATCGGGTAGGCAAAAAAACACTCCATTGGCTGTGCTACAATGATTTCGCTGACTAAACATGCAATTGTCTTTTACCCAGGTGCCATCATCGACATCGTCATCCAACCCGACCGACCCCGCATGGGAGCTTATTCCGCCAAACTCGCTGCAATGATTCTTCGCAGCGCCATAGCTGATCAAGGCTACGCTCGGATCATCGTGGCCACCGGATCGAGTCAATTCGAAGTCCTCGAGTCGCTCATCGCCGAACCGGGTATCGACTGGACCTGCATCGATGCTTTCCATCTCGACGAATACGTAGGTCTTGGGGCCGACCATCCTGCATCTTTTTGCGGTTATCTGAAATCAAGGTTCGTCGACCGGGTCCCCCTGCGTTCGTTCCATTACCTCGACGGCCTGAAAGATCCACGTTCCGTCTGCCAAGAAGCCTCTGCAAATTTGCTCAAAGCACCGGTCGACGTCGCCATGATCGGAATTGGTGAGAACGGTCATTTGGCATTCAATGATCCACCGGCAGACTTTGAAACCAAAGATGCCTATCACGTCGTCTTGCTCGACGAAGCGTGCCGACGGCAACAGGTAGGAGAAGGCTGGTTTGCCAGC
>JBEIGI010000126.1:0-3994 GCA_040381975.1 Pirellula sp. | reverse complement strand
TCGCGTTGCACCAGTTTTTTCTCGGTCATGATTTGCATCTGTTTAAGCACAGTCGTGTAAGCCACCGAGCGCCCTTGTCGGAGAAATGCTTCATGCACATCGCGCACGGAACAGGACTCGTGCTCCCAGAGAATCCTCAATATTTCCAGTTCGGAGTCTGTTGGCAGTACAGGTTGGGTCATCGAGTCTACTTTTCGTCGAGGCTTCGTATCTGAAATCGTTATCGGTCTCAAGCAGGCGGTTATCACTAAGCGTAGTTTAGCCGAATAACCGCATGGTGATCGATAGGCAAGCTTCAGGATTTACTACTTGGTATTAAGCGCCCAGCTCGTGGAGCCGCAATTGAACCTTGAGCATATCCAAAGGCCTATCTGCGTTGATCGCGTCCCAGATCTCCTGGGTGATGATCGTCAGGATTTCCTCGGAAACACCAGCCTCTGCTAGCCTTGCCAAAAGAGATTCAGCTACCGGCTGTGTAACCATGACTGCAGGAGCGATTATCGAAGGTGGTTCAGGGCGTTCAGGTTCCCAGGGGCGACTTGGTTGATCTGGCACAGGCAAGACACAAATCGGAGGATTCCACTCCGGTACACTTGACGATAAGGGCATGATCTTCTGGACATCGACACCTAATTCGCCAAGCCGACTGCGGATCTGTGGCATGTCCATTGGCTTACCGTCTTGATTCGCCTGTCGGATTTCCACCGAGATTTTCTCAATGATGTCGGTAGAAACATTGAATGCCTGCAAACGCTGAGATGCCGCGTAGATGAATGGATTGAACCCCAAAGGATCGTTCTGAGGGAGTGATGGTCGATCGTCTGTTCCCGGGTCGTTGTCTTGCCCCCAGCGAAGCGATCCGTTTTCAATCCTATCGCCAAGTTCGGGTCGGCCACCTAGTCTGAGCGTTTCTAGGATTGTGTTCGCATCTTGGATGCTAAGCTCGGGAGGTAGGGTGTTTAATTCAATTGCCTTTTCGATGAACTCGATGCGTCGCTGGGAGTCAACGCGACTGGCAATCAAACCATTGGCCCCGATCGAGTTTTGAGCATTCAGTGCATCGATCACAACGAGTGCATCAAGTGGCGTGACCGTTTGGTCGGCATCGACATCGACCATTGCGCTTTGAGATCTGGAGGGGGCAACACCGGATGGATTACCTGCAATCGATTGGTTAATCCGGTTGATTACGACAAGTGCGTCCAAAGGGGTAACCACACCACTTGCATCCGCATCTTCCGGCATGGTGAAGTTGTGAAAAGCATCGGCCGCCATCATCGCTCGGCTTTCAAGACTCTCGACAATCATTTTTCGCGAAAGCGTCTTTCGCGATAACCTCGACTTACTCATACACAAAAACCTTTCGCATTCTGGTCAAAATAGACAACCTTCTTGGTACGCCCCAGGAAGTACGTAATCCATAGTACGAAGAACTTCGTACTGAAACAACCTTATAAAGCAGTTTTTTTCGCAATTTCATTTGGATAGGCGAGAGAAGCATTCTGGAATGGCCAATCATTTTGTTAAGACGACTTCAATGGGATCGGCGATTAAATTGCTGATGCCTATCGACCTCTTTTCCGTCTCGTGCCGGTTCGAAGAGTTTGTTGAAAAACTCCTCGTCTTTGAATGTCAAATCGAGCTGGTCATACTCACCTGCCATCACTAGCCGCGGCATATCTGCGTTAGCGAACCGGACGATGACCAGCTTTTCGGCTGAACTGAAAAGCAACCTCTGCTGGGCATACAGTATGGATGGCTCAGTTGCGCAAATCATACGCTCTACTTCTTATCCAAAGTGCACTTACCGGCAAAGTCTTTTACCAATTTGTCCGACTGTAAATACTCTTTTGCCTCCTGCGAATTCTTGAGATAGGCATCCCAGTACTTGGTTGTGCTCAAGTTGACGATTTCCGTTACGCCACCGCCTCGAATCCGCAGGGCACCTCCGTAGGACATATGATTGGCTCCCTCGATCACGATCAGATACTTGTCTCCGGTAGGGCTGTACTTGTAAGGTTCTTTCTTCCACTCGACGCTTTGACCTCCAACACCCCGGTCTTGAGTTCCCGTAATCGTCATCATTGGCATCCGAAGCGCGTCCCAGCTCTGCTCGGTCAAGCCTTGTTGTCCCGTCCCCTGTGCAGAAATCGGCAGAATACAATTCACTCGTTTGTCAAAAAAACTCTTCCCCTTCTCCTGGCCCAAGTCAGTCGTAACACCACCGATCAACATCGCCGTGTAAGCGCCAAACGAATGACCGGCGACTCCGATTCTTTGGCTGTCGATCTTTCCCTTCAGCCCGGGAGCCAAACTCGGCAAGTCCTCTAGGTTGTCGACGACCAGAACCAAATCGGCAACTCGGCCGCTGATTTTATTTGTGTTGTTCAGGTCGTTGCGCAAATTTCCAAGCCGACCGCGCAGGACGCCAGCCTCACCGCCGGATTTCCTCGCCTCGTTCCCCTGTCGACTGAGTCCATCTTCATGGGACGGATGGATCACCACATAACCCTGACTCGCCCAGTGCTTACCCACCGGACCAAACCCGTCTTTGTTGCCACCGAACCCGTGCGAGAAAACAATCACCGGGTAAGGCCCGCCAGTCTTGGGATAGTAAACCTTGAAAGGCAACTCTTTTTTGCGAACCGGATCTTTAATCGAGAGGTCGTCGGCCACTTCGACCGAGAGCGAACCGTCTTGCGACCTAATCTGGTTGTGAGCGACCACAGCCTGAACCGACCAGACTGTCAGCACCAAAAAAACAAAGTATTTAAACATAAAAATTCGCAAGTTGCTTTGAAGGGGACGGGGGCCGATTCGCGAATCGCCCGCCGTCCCATTTTATATTCACTTCACACCAATCCCGTTATTTCCAAAGACCATCGTCTTGGGTGCGGTACTATTGTAGGCTGGCCAGGCTGGCAACTGTTGGCCGCTGGGTTGGCCATCGCGCATGAATTTGATCCAGTACTCGAGCATCGCCGAGCTGATCGCTCGACCTTGTTCCGATTCCTCGACCGGTTGGGAGTCATCCTCGCGACCAGCTCCCGCTCCTCCACCGCCACGACGCGATCTGGCTGCGTTATTGGCGACCTGTTCATTTCGAAACCCATATTGTGTGGCAATCGATTGACCAATGGTTCCGAAGGCATAGGCGACACTCTCACCATGCTGAGCTGCGAAGCGACTCGAACGGGCCCCAGGAGGCACGTATGTCAATTGAAACATCCATACCGCTTGGCCAGCGCGGACCATGTCGTCGGCAAGCTTACGCTGAAACCCAAACGCGCCTCCGGTGGCTACTTCATCCCCGAATTGTCTTGCTCCCGACTCCCCGTTAGCCGATCCGATCAATACAGGAATCCGTGCCTGCTTACCTTGAGCAAACGTATCCGCAGGACTAGCCGTTACCAATCGACCGTCGATGATCGGTTTGACCGGTAGGTTCAATTCGCGAATCGCACCCACTCCGACTGCTACATCACCAGGAGCAGCCCGCCGCAAGTCCGCGCTGGTCGCATGCGATCCTAGGCCAAGGCGTTCCGACAAACGCTGTCCTGCGGATTCCGCCTCCGAAAGAGTTTGTATATTTTGAATGCCACCACTGCTGTGAATTATCGCTTTGTGAAACAGCCCCTGCGCTTGAGGTATCCCCATCAAGAATAGGCAACTCGTGCCGCCGGCAGAAGATCCGGATATCGTGATATTCCCAGGATCACCTCCGAATGCTGCGATATTGTCTTGCGTCCAACGCAGCGCCGCAATCATATCGAGCAAACAGTAGTTGCCCAGCGGTTCATCGGGTTTGCTCTGGGCGGTCAATGCTGGGTGAGCAAAAAGTCCGAGAGGTCCGAGCCGGTAATTGATCGAAATCACAACGGCTCCCCGTTTTGCTAGTTCTGTCCCATCATATCGCGGCTGGGCCCCGGAGCCTTGGATGAATGCACCGCCGTGAATCCAGAACAGCACGGGCAATTTTGAGTCAGCCGTCGCG
>JBEIGI010000125.1:0-4126 GCA_040381975.1 Pirellula sp. | reverse complement strand
GGACAAGATCGGGGTCAATGTTACTATTTTTGAAGATTATCCCGAGCTTTATGCAGCGATCCCTGTTTTGGTTGACCAATCGTTCATGGATCAACGTGTGGAATTTGTTGAGTCACTCGGGTACGCTTTTCGTTGTCACCCAATTCATTGGGATATAAATGTTGCTAGAGTGTTGGAGCGGCAAGATGATTATCTGGTAGAGGCTTGTCCGATCGTGACCGAATACTGCGACGTGGTTCCGCTTGCGACTAAAGGCTGTATAGAGAAATGGAGTTTTCCGAAAAACTCTTTGAATACACCTAGACTTGTGAGTCGAACCAAAATTCCCGGTCCGGGCGAACCTGGATTTCCCGACAGTATATTCCCGTAACGATCTCTTAGCGGGTCTAACAGTTTCGGGTTCCGCTTCGAGGTCATAAAGAGGCCAAGTCGTTTGATCCTGGCCAACGTTAGAGTTCATCAGCGTCCATAAGCGGCCTTGTTTTTGAACCTCTGATGGACACTAATATTCGCTCATAGTCGTAAGCACATTCCAATCGCCGTCCCCTGGATTCTATGGCTCTTCAGGAATTATTGTGGCTGTAAGTCACGCCACCACTGGCAAAAAGCCCGTGGTATGCTCATGGAATATAATGCAATCCAAAGGATCCACTAAGTCACCCGAAGAGCCAAATAGCCATGAAGTTGAATGTCATCGATGATGTCGAATCCAAGGTCCAGATCCTCGAAGCGAGATTGAGAGTCGTTGATAAGCAGAGCTTAGAGATCTCGCAATCCACCGGACGCGTCTTGGCTCAGGCAATCGAGAATTTTCGAGATAGTCCGCCACTGGATGTTTCAGCGATGGATGGATACGCATTTCGCTGGGAAGATTTAAATGGTCTTGCTAGCGAAGAGAACCTTGGAAAACTCAGCCTACCTGTCCTAGCCGTTGCAACCGCCGGATCGAAACCGCTGGCGATGACCTCCGGGGTAGCTGTACGTATCTTTACCGGAGGGGTTGTTCCAGAAGGTGCCCAGGTGGTGATTCCTCGCGAACGTTGCATCGAGCAGGCCGATCGTGTGGCCGTGAACATGCCGGTCCAAGAGATCAAGCTCGGTTGGAACATCCGTCGTCAAGGAGAGAATGCCCGTCAAGGGGATATTGGACTGCAACCTGGTTGCCTTATCGATGGACCGAGGATGTCCTCGCTGGTTTCGATGAATCGGGCTTCTCATGTTGATGTCTATCGAAAATTGCGAGTGACGATCATCAATACGGGAGATGAATTGATGAACGTCGCAGACCCGATCGAGCCTTGGCAAATCCGCGATTCCAATGGTCCGCTGCTCGAAAGCATGCTTCAGAGTTGCCCCTGGGTTCAGTGGAGCCGGGTTAGCGCTAAAGATGACTTGAAAGAGATTCAATGCGAATTGCAAAAGGCATTGGCTCAAAGCGATGCTGTGATTTTGACCGGCGGGGTTTCGATGGGGGACACCGACCATGTACCCGCAGCGGTGCGGAATTCCCAGGCGGAGGTGTTGTTCCATCGGCTAGCGATTCGACCAGGAGCCCCGATCCTCGGAGCCGCAACTCCTCATGGGCAACTCGTGCTGGGACTCCCAGGCAATCCGGTGAGTGTTGCGGTAACCTTCCGACGCTTTGGCCTGCGGTTGCTTCGGCGAATGGCAGGCTTCTTGAATGGGACAAGGTTTATGAGACTCGAACTTTCAGGCGGGGACGACAAGACGTTGCATCTTGTTTGGTATCGGTTGGTTCAATTGCAGGACGACGGGACGGTGAGGCTCTTGCCTAACCAGGGGTCTGGGGACATCCGAGCCTTGGGGGACTCGTCCGGTTTCATTGAGGTTCCACCTGAGACAGTTTCCAAAGGCCAGTTCCCCTATTTCGATTGGAGCTTCTAGGATACAGAGTATCCAAAGCTGGAGGCAACAATCGGCCCAATCGCACAATCGCTACAGCCTGCATACTCGCGGTTAAACTGAATTAGCTAGCAAATCATGCCGAAGTCGCAATGATTCGTTCGTTGGTTTTTTGGGGATCATTGTGGGTAAGACTTTGGAGGTCACCACCCGGATTCTCACCGGTGGGGCCGAATTTGTGTAATCGAACTCGCAGTGCTTTCCACTGGACGGCTCGCGCCGATCCGCTTTTTATCCATAGCTTTTGTGTCGATTGATCCATGATGAGTGCGTTGGTGGCCAAAGCTCGACTTCGCCTCGGACTGGGCTTGGCATTGGCATTCTCCGTTGGCGTAGGGTCCGTTGGTTGCAAGTCGATCCAATTGAAATCGTATTGGCTTGAGCAGCGACCGAGGTTGTTTGCGGGAGTTGGCCAGCAACAAAACCACAATGAGCACTTAAGGAATTTGTTGCAGCCGAATCGATCGATTCAGCGAGGGTCATTGCATGAGGGTTGGTGGGTCGATCGAGGTGGATCGATCGAGCGACTCGATACAGTCTTCCACGGCTTTTCTTGGGAGCCATCGGACTTTCAGCAACTAGTTCTTGTGGGCCATTATGGCAATCAGAGGCTAAAGACCAAGCAGATCCGCGATGGACTTGGGGTCCCGGTTGTAATACTTCGGAAAACAAGTGCCGGTGCTGAATCCCGGACGGATTTCCTCGGAGAAACATCGGCGATCGCAGCAACAGCGGTTTTGTCGAGCGATGCGAACACGATTGATTTTTACAATCCTGTGACTATTCGCTCGATAGAAACACAAGGAGCAGTCGAGCCTCTGGCATGCGATACGACGGCGAGTATCGCTTACATGCTGCATCATCATCCGCAGACGAGGTATCGCGATTTTATTTTTCCGGAACAATCGCAAGATCAATCGCGTCTGACGATGCTCGAACCTTACGAGCCGAACAAGATACCGCTGATCCTCGTGCATGGATTGTTGTCGAGTCCGGATACTTACGGAGAGCTCTACAATCAGTTGCGCACCGATCCGGTGCTGATGGCCGACTATCAGGTGTGGGTTTTTAAGTACGCGACGGGCAAGCCATTCATTCGAGCGGCAAGCGACTTGCGTGCCGAACTCGATCGAGTGATTGAGATTTATGATCCTGAGTTATCCAACGAGTACTTGCGATCGAGCGTAATTGTAGGCCACAGCATGGGAGGGTTGATTTCGCGGCTGATGATTTCCTACAGTGGTGAGCGGGTATGGAACTCTGTTTCGCGGATCCCTTTGGAGGTGTTGGCGACTGATGAGAAGACTCGGGCCTCGTTCGCTGAACGATTTTATTTTGACCCGCATCCGATGATCTCACGGGCTGTCTTTATCGCAACACCGCATCGTGGAAGCAGTACTGCAGGTCGGGCGCTTGGTAAATTCGCCAGTGCTTTGGTTGTGCAGTCCGATACGGGGATTGAGCAGATCATCGAGGATAATCCTGGTGCAATTCGAGAAACGCTAGCCGAGGGGTTACCTACGAGCATCGACATGCTTGATCCGAATCAACCTTTCTTAAAGATACTTGGCAGTTTGGACATGTCCGAGTTGGTGACTAAGCATTCGATCATCGGGGTCGGTGGTCCGGTCATGGGTCTTTTCGAGTCCGACGGCCTCGTGCCGCTAGAGAGTGCCAAGCTCGATGGGGTGCTGACCGAGCGTCGGATCGCAACATCGCACAACGGGATACTCAAGCATCCGCAGACGGCCCTTGAGCTGCGTCGAATCCTCTTTGACCATGCCGAATTGCACCAAAGTAAAATGCTTAACAACGATGGCAATGAGGATTGAGCCTACCACTGGCTTTATGCCAGTGGAGGCATAACTTAAGGCTACTCGTGCATAAACTGCGTTATCATGGCCTGTTTGCCCCGGCGCGGGGTGCCCGCCCGTGGGGGGGCGCGGCGGCCGGGGCACCCCCGAGGTGTGGTTTGGCCCATAGTTTTTGGGAGGGCAGTGCCCCCCCCCGGCTCCACGCCGGGGGGGCCATCACTTGAAACAAAAAAGGCCTACAACCTAACTACGTGGTGGCCCCGGCCCTCCTTCCCGCCAACGGGGGGTAAGACGAGCCGGGGCAAACAGGCCATGATAACGCAGTTTATGCACGAGTAGCCTTAAGTTATGCCTCCACTGGCATAAAGCCAGTGGTAGGCTCAATCCTC
>JBEIGI010000124.1:0-4223 GCA_040381975.1 Pirellula sp. | reverse complement strand
GGGCTGAACAAAACCGCTCTGATGCGGCAAGCGCTCCGGCTGTATCAAGCCGTGGACACAAGGCTCGAGCAAGGCGACAAGTTAGTTTTCGAAAACGACGAGAAGAAAGAGAAGTCGCAATTGGTGGTTCTGTGAGCGGTGAATCCATCGTGTACTTGCGCGATCGGGAGACCGGACAGTTGGTCGAAGCTGTCCTTTATGACGCTATCGATCAGAAGCATTTAGACGACCACAAAAATCAATGGACTCCATTGATCGTTTCTAACGGAGAGCAACATGGCCATTGGGATTGGAGGAAGAAATGGTCGTATTATTCGACTCAATTAAGTTACCAATCCTTTGCTATTGAGTGCAACGGACAGACTCAGGGATTGATGATCGTCAATACAATCAAGAGGTGTCGAATTGCGTTGCAAGCCAACATGCACCTGGTCTACGTCGAATACTTGGAGGCTGCGCCATGGAATCGAAGAAACATTCCGAATTGGAATGGGCTCAGTGGCGTGGGAACAGTTCTGATAGCTGCCGCCATACAGCTAAGTGTTGACGAGGGAAATCGCGGAAGGATCGGCTTACACTCGCTTCCACAAGCAGACACGTTCTATCGAGAAAAATGCGGCATGACCGACCTTGGGCCAGATTCAACTTACAACCCGCATCCACTGCGATACTTTGAGATGACCGAGGCACAAGCAAAAGCATTTATTCAGTAAAAAGGAGAAAAATGAAACTAACATTAAACAAGGCATGGTTCGAGAAAAAGATTCAAGCAAACGAAAACTATGAGGTGGGGATTGGTGTTCCTGAAAGAATAGCTGAGTATACGAGCAGTGCTAATGGGGATGCTCATGGGCAAATAATCGACGAGGCGTTCGCCGAAACACTTGCATGCGGCACTTTGATCGAGCTCATGCGAAGAGATCAACAACTTACGGTCGAGAAGCTCGGCACGCAAGACGACGACTAGAATCACTAGGAATTATGCTGGTGTCATGGTTGTCTTCACACGTACTCAGCGAGTTTACGATCATCGACTCCGTGAAAAGGTTCATCGTTCCGGACAGGATCCAAACGATGTTGGTATAGCTAAACCACGCTCTACTCTACACACCTAGTGGAATAACTGGGGATTGCCCACACGTACCGCGAGGTTTGCGCCGGTTCGCAGACTGGGCCCGACCCCGAGGTTCTTGCGCAACTCGAAGAGCTACGTCAGAGTCGCCACCAGACGTATCAGGCAGCTCGGTCACTTCTGGACCTGAAGGATCCCGACGGACCGCTCGTGAAATCTGAGCTCAAACGGCTCAACGACCAAATGAAGAGTCTCGACGACTCCATCAGCGTTCTTGAGCGTTCATAAGCGGTTTGCGTGTGCGTCAGGCAAGAAACCCAAGCAGCCAAGAGAGCTGAGAGAAGAAAGTAGACCGAGTAGCCAAAAGAAAGTGGGGTATTTCGCAATTCTTTGTCCCTAGATAGTTTTCCGGGGGCTCAATGCTCTACTTTCCACCTCTTGTCTACTCTCTATTGGCCACAAGGCCAATAGCGGCGTCCTAGACTCGCAACCTTGCTATGTTTTGGCGATAGATCAGGAAGGTAAATAGACAATCTGAGCCCTATCAGACCAGTTGATGTATCTCATGGTTCGTAGGGGCCAGAGCGTAATTCAAAGCAAATCGCCATCAGGCAGAGCCGTGTCGATGGGGATGGGTTTTATGGTGTTTGCCCGAAGAGTTGAAGCTGGATTTTTGGATTGAACGAGCGGATGCTCACGCCTTTGGGTGATTCGACCCGGGCTTCGATGGCGTCGCCTATTCGCTGCCATTCGACTTTGATCAGGCCGTGCGGAGTCGGAACGCTGCCTTTTGCTGAGGTGAGGCTCCCTGCTCGCGGGTCGAAAATCGCCTCGCTGAAGCCGGGCTTTGCGGGACGGATGCCGAGCACATAAGAGGTGAGCAGCCAGTTCACGCTCGAGCCACAGAGTTGGGCCTGAACGCCCGGACCGAAGCCTTCGCCCCAATGCAAGGCACCGTTGCCCCATTGCTCAGAAAGTTGCGTCATGGGTTTCTGCCAAAGAGCATCGAACAATTCAGCTCTCGAGATTGAAGAAATCGTTTGCATGATGGCCTCGTCCAAAATTATCTCGCTAAACATTTTAGCAATCTTAGAGGTTCGGCGGTCTTACGATGTTTGAATTTCGGTTGAAACTGCAGGTGTGATTTGAGTCGCGATAGACCTCTCCCTTGACACGATCATCGATGCCCAAGTTTGGACTCGATAACGCGCAGACAACCCTGAGCGTTGATTGCTCCATGAGTGGGGAATAACGCAGAGGATCGAGTGAAGTGGGGAGCTTTGTATGCTACTTAGTATTACTCGGGATCTTTGACTCCCGTTTGGCTAAGTTGGCTTCTAATTCCGCTGTGGCTTCTTCTGGCGAGAGCTCTACGATTTGCCCCTCACGCCAGATGACGATTTCGGTCCCCGATTGGCGAGCTCGATCGATGACTTTTCGACAAGCTGCCTCGAATGCCAAATTTGCCTTGGCGATCCATGAGTCTGGAGCATTGCTTCTAATCATTGGATGCGTCCTTACGATGCAGTTGAATACGTTCCCAGCTATTGTAGTCTAAAACCAGTTCGTTTTCACCGTCAATCTCAGCGATTGGAATTGGCGGGAAGGAAGCGCCGTCAAAAACGCAGGTTGTGTTGACAATCGGAACGTACAGATCTAAGAGATTAGCCAAACCGCGAGCATATCGTCGACGTACAACAGTTTCGGGAATATCGTGACCACCTTCGCGCACGCGTTTGGCAACTCTCTGGATTGCCAACTCCGGATTAGGAAGCCAAATAAAGTAGAGTATCACTCGATATCCCAAGCGACGCCACTGGATGACTGAACCGTGGTAGCTCCTCGCTGCCAAGGTGGTTTCAAAAGAAAAGGTCGATCGAGTGGAAACCAACTCGTCGATTCGCTTCAGCAGAAGTTCCGACGCTCGAATGGCTTGCGACTCTGGAGCGAATGGAGACAAGCCAGCAGCGATCAAATCGGCATTTAGAAACTCACGGCACTTGGCGAACGGTTGCAAAAACGTATTTGCAAAGGTTGTTTTGCCAGCCCCGTTGGGCCCTGCAAGGATAAAGATTGTAGGTTGCAGAGGTTCATCCATGAGGTAGCTCGGCGCGATATTTGGAAAAGGGCTTTTCTCAGGTAAGTCGACATTATAACACGGCTGGTGGTTTGTAAGGTTGACTTGAATCATTCCGACCAATAAAGCTCATAATCGTAAGGCCATATTTTGATTGCTCCGAAGCGCAGACAAAACTCTTACGACCATCGCCTTAGAGACGCGGTATTTCAACTAGGTCAAGCAACGATCGCACGGCAGATTGGCGTCCCACGTTCTACAATCCATGGTTGGAAAAGAGCTCGAACTAAACCCGTCGTAACACTCGTAGCCCCCAATTCCTACGTCGAAGAATTAGAGAGACGCGTGCACTTGCTCGAGCGACGCACGGCAAGGTTGCGAGCGCTGCTCCGATTGTGCATTGTCTTGCTTCGACTTTCGGGATTTTCGCTTGTAAGCCGACGACTCCCTAAGGGAGAGGACAAGCAAAAGCTACTCGGCTCGCTCGATCATGCAAGCCGATTTGTTCGGTTAACTCGATTGCTTCAGTGGATCGGATCTCTTCGACGCGATACTACGACGGGAAAACTCCCAAGAGTGCGGACTGAACGACGCGTCGTCGTGTCCCAAATCCACACCTGGGCAAATGACCTCAAAGGAGTTGTCTGATATGAGGCTAATGCTGGAGTCCGAGGACTATCGACACCTAAGTGTAGGATCGATCGTTCGTCTGGCCTCTCGTTTGGGCAAAGTCCATGCTTGCTCGTCGACTTGGTATCGTGCGATTCAAAGCGGAAACTGGGTTCGCTCGCGTAAACGAATCTAAGGCCGAGTGCTACCTCCGATGGGGATGCCCAAAAAACTGAACGCTACGGAGCACATTTGCGTCTTTTGACACGATGCTATTCTCGCATCCAATAATTCGTTGGTTACTCAGCCTTAGGGACAGCTTCGCCGATCAATTCAGAAAGCTCGGTGGGCCCTTCCTCGCCTGCATCGATCCTTACATTCAGTGACCTGATGCGACAGTGGTCACGCTTGTCTGCTGTCTTGTCGCGCAGGATGTTCGCCACATACCGCTCGACGACTGCCGTG
>JBEIGI010000123.1:0-4538 GCA_040381975.1 Pirellula sp. | reverse complement strand
GTTCCAAAAAGGTGACGGCGATAGAGCTTCCTTCATATTCAAACACGCGCTGCTTCAGGATGCAGCCTATCGATCGATCCTGATACGCAAACGTCAATTGGGCCACAAACGAATTGCGGAAGTACTTGAAACGCAGTTCCCTGACATCGCCTCCGGTCAACCTTCGCTCCTTGCAAATCACTTTACCCTAGCGGGCATGCACGAGAAGGGAATCGAGTATTGGGGCAAGGCCGGGCTGCGATCCCAAGAACAATCAGCCAACGTCGAAGCGATACGAAACTTCAAGCAGGGAATCGAACTGATTGAAAAATTACCCGAGTCCCCGCATCGCGAAACCTTGGAATTGAATTTGAAGCTACCGCTCAGCGCTGTCTTGATGGCAGTTCAAGGGTATGCATCCCCCGAAGTTGAAATCGTTCAGAACCGCTGCATCGAAATCTGCCGTTCCTTGGGGGACAGAGCACCCCTGTTCCCGGTTCTCTTAGCAAACTGGGTTTGGCTGTTCGTTCGCGGACGCTTTGAAGACTGTTACAAACGTTGTCCCGAAGTCATCGCCATGGCCGAATCAACTCAAGGACCAGGCATGATGGCAGAAGCCCACTGGACTCAGGTATGCACGTCGTTCTACGCCGGCGATTTTCCAACGACTCTCAAACATGCTCAGATCGGCTGGAAACATCATGAAGTGGAATCGAGCATCGTATATGCAAAATTCACCCAACAAAATAGCGGCCCTTTGAATCTGTCCAACCTAGGCCTGGCCCTTTGGCAATTGGGCTATGCCCAGCAAGGTATTGCCAAAGTGCACGAAGCCCTGCAGCTATCGATCAATCTAAAGCATGTCTTTACGCAAGCCGTCATGGAGTGGATGGTAGCGCAAGTGTATGAATTCGCGCTCATTGGTGATAAAGCCGTCGAATACGGCAAACGCTGTCGACAAATCGGCAATGAACAAGCCTTTGCGATGTGGCAAGGGATGGGTAACGGCATTATCGGGATCGGACTCAAGCAACAAGGCAGATACGAGGAAGCCGTCGAGAGACTGACCGAAGGAATCAGCATCATCGAATCGACGACCGCCCGCATCTGCATGGCAAAGTACAAAGCGCACCTGGCGGATGCCCTCTGGCAAAACGGTCAGCGATCGATGGCCTTGGACAAACTGGAGGAGGCCTTCGAAAGCCAAAAGACCGGGGAGTACTTCACCCATGCTGAACTGCTCCGGTTTCGCGGCGATTTCGCTTACGATTCCGGCCAACAAGATCAAGCTGAATTGCATTACAATGATTCTCTACGAGTCGCGATTGTTCAAGGTGCCAAGTTTTATGAACTTCGCACCACTTCTCGGCTATGTCGAATATGGGAACAGCAAGGCAAGAGACAACTCGCCCGTCAAAAGCTTGAATCCTTGCTGAGCGGCTTCACCGAAGGCTTCGAAATGCCAGACCTGCAAGAAGCTCGAACCCTATTGGTGAAACTCAATAGAGACAACTAGAAGACCGGAACTCAAGAGCACTGACCATCCACGGAGCACATCCCCATGCGAGAGTATTTCGATAAGTTTGACCTGTGGTGGAAGACGTATGCCTTCTGCTTTCTACTCGTCGTTCTGCAATCTCTTATACGACGACGCAAGATGTCGCATAACAATGGAATTGCTGCTGCCGGCAAACTGCGTATCGTAAGCAATCCGGAGTTCCCAGAAGCGGATTTCTTTGAGCCGGGTCGCGAGTTTGCTTGTCGCATTCGCCACGCGACCGCATCGATGATGGACGACGCGATGTTGACGGTAAAAGGGGCGTCGATCAAGTTCTCGGGTAATCCTGTGGAAAGCCCTCTGGATATCGAAATGAACACCGGGCGATCCTTGTTTTGGTCCGCTGCAAACTTTTTTACCTTTGGTAAAAATCAACATGAGCACCAAGGTGTTCAGTATGTTTCGTATTACAGAAAATATCCAGCTGGCCGCGATGCGGGCCAAGACTCGGTCGTGCGACATCCCTCCTCGTATTCCAGATTGGACTACCGTAGTCAGTGCCCATTGGAGTTCATCGCCAAAGATAAAAAACGACGCTATGTCAACTTTCGTCTCATACCAGGAGATCGAAATGTCGAGCGGATGCAAAATAGCATCGAGGATATCGGCGTGTTTTTTGGCAACCAACAGAAACTGCCTGACGACAATCGCAACCGCAACTGGTTAAAACATGAGTACCAAGAACGACTCGCAAAAGGACCAATCCGATACCTGCTGCAACTGCAACTTCACGAAGCCTCGGAAGACGATTCCGAGCTGATTTTTTGCAGCAACAAAGTTTGGGATGAACAGACCCATCCATGGTTGGATCTGGCGGAAATCCAAGTCGATCGATTGCTCTCCTACGAGGAAAGTTTACTGATGTACTTTTCTCTCAACCATCGTCCCTCGTCGATCTATATCCTACCGGCGAAATCGGTCCATGATTACAACTCACTCAACTACGTCAGAGCAAGAATGGACTTGGCCAAGAAAGCCCGGTTATGGTCCTACAAACTCTTCGGTATGCCAAAGGCGCTGCCCGATGAAGGTCCTCGAAACGTCACGGAACTGACCTGCGAGAAAGTGCGCTAAGGCCGCTAGGCAATCAAAGGACGGGGCTCTTAGAAAGTAGAACAGTCCTGCGGAGAGGACAGGACTCGAACTTTTCGATGGTTTTCCAATGTTTTTGAAACAGTTCGAGAGATACCTGAAACGATTCACTCAGCCCTTGTTTGGTCGTCATTGGGCTGGAAGTCACAAATGCAACTTGACTCAGAAATAAACCGATGAGACTATTGAGTGTCAGTCTAGTTAGCCCTGAGAACGAATGGACGAGGTAGTCATGGTCACATCGATTGAACTGTCAGAACAGGAATTAGCCGAGCTACGTGATCTGACTGAGCAGAGTGATTCAATGGAAGCTATCCGAGTGGCGATGCGCGATTACATTCGCTATGCCCGTCGAATGCGACTCAAACAACTTTCTGGTCAAGTCGAAATGATCGATAATTGGCGTCAATTAGAGGAATCCGAGGTTAGCGATCTCAATGACGATTCCTCCAAGTGATCTTGTTCTGATCGACACTTGTGTCTGGGTAGGTTTCTTCAACCGAAATCAGTCCGCAGAACGGATTACTGTCGATCCTTTGCTTGATGACGATCGTGCGGCAATCACTGGAATGATCTTGGCCGAAATCTTGCAAGGATTTCGTCGCGATGAGCAGGCCGATTGGGTTGCTTCTTCACTGAAGGGACTACATGACCTTGAACCTACTTGGGATGACTGGCGAGTAGCCGCCAAACTGGGACGACAGCTTGTTGCCAACGGACACCGCTTACCACTGACCGACCTTGCAATCGCAGCTATCGCACTTAGAAACGACTGTTCCGTCCTCACAACCGATCCGCACTTCGATCTCATTGCGGGGTTGAAACGCTTTCCACTTAAATAATGATGTAGCTTCGAGCAGTTATGCCCGAGGGAATCCGGGTCAATCAAATCACTGCGGGCCACGCGAAGGAGTTTCACGAGAAGCTCAAAGCCAGAGGAATGGCCACGACGACGATCCACAAACGGATCCAATTCGCGAGGCAATTCATGCACGACGCGGTCGATTGGAAGATCATCGAAGAGAACCCTTTTTCCAAGGTTCGAACGCAGCGAAGCACCGTCAAGGTCAACGAGTTCGTACCTCGGGAGGTGGTCGACAAGCTGATGAAGAAAGCCAACCCAGTTTGGAAAGTGATCTTGGGGCTGAGTCGCTATGGTGGGCTTCGAACGCCCTCGGAAACGCTCTCGTTACGCTGGGAAGACATCGATTGGGAATTGAATCGGATGAGCATCCCTGAGCCAAAAGTCGAGCATCACGAAGGCCGTGGCATTCGTAGCTGCCCGATCTTCCCGGAGCTACGACCGATCCTCGACGAAGCCTTCGAGATATTCGGTGACAAGAGCGAGTATGTGGTCGCCGCACCGCAGTATCGTGCAGCAGCCAATACAGCGATGGGGTGGAAGAACTCGAACCTACGGACCGAAATGACGCGACTGCTGCGCCGCGCCGGAGTCTCGGGTTGGCCGCGATTGTTTCATTCGATGAGGGCTAGCCGGCAAACAGAACTCCAACGCGAGTTCCCACTACACGTGGTTTGTTCCTGGCTCGGCAACTCGCCACGGATTGCCCAGCAGAGTTACTTGCTGGTTACTGAGGATGATTTCGCCAAGGCGGCCGGCGTGGCGAAGGTAATGGTGGAGCGATTGGTGGTGTGGGAAGGGTGCCTGGCAACGGGCATCCTTACCCGATTTACGCCTCAATTCACGATTGCATCGTGTTGATTGTGTATTTTCTTGACGTGATCGAGATGTATTTTGTAGCGCACCTCGTCCCGATAAATCATTGACGAAGTAACATAGAACGTCAACAAGTAAAGCACGACCGAGGCAAGTAAATAGGGTAGCGCAAAAAATCTTGACAAGCCAAAAAACGAGTTCCGAACATCTCGCATTGATTGACGAATCATC
>JBEIGI010000122.1:0-5149 GCA_040381975.1 Pirellula sp. | reverse complement strand
TTTTCGATCAATTGGAATACCTGCTTGGTGCGCCATGATCTTTCCGTCGACAATCATCTGATGATCCATCCTAAGCAGGCTCATCACGAGCAGGCTCTTAAGACTCACGTCGGCGCCGCATGTGTAGGCTTGCACCCAAATGCGACCCAAAAAGAGGAACAGGATCGTCAGCGCTATGAGCAACACTAGCGGTACCAGCACGACAAGCACAACGATTGCTTTCTCTATCCATTCCATAGCTAATAACTCTATCTTGGAAAAATCACCGTAATGCAAGGCAATGGAATCCTACGGCCCAGCGTTGGAAAAGCAAACGAGTGAAGCGAAACAAAGTCCCTCGTTGAGAAAGGACTTCTCAATTTCCAGTAGCTTGATTCTGCCAATATTCAAAGAACAGTCTGTTTGCTGCTTGCGGTATCCCAGAGTTCTGGTACAACGCAAGTAGACCTGTGTAAGGGCCTCATTGCAACTTGGCTCTCGACGACTCGGTACGACGGTCGTCTTTCTTTTACAGTTCGTTGTTTTCTCCCGATGACATTCTTCGCGAGACGACTGCGGCAGGTCCGAGATTCGCCAAGGAGGCGCTCATGTTGATTGTTTCAGCCAAGATACCACGGTATCTCTTGAGAGACGGTTTAGGCTACGCATCGCCGCAAGTCCTACCACAGCCGTTCAAAATGGGATTAACCGTACTCTACGGGTTTTCAGACAAACCTGTATACGATGCATTCATCTCCAATAGCGAATTATCGCTGACTCCTTATCCATTAGTTAAGGGGTACCTGGCAGGAGCGATTGACAAGAATTTGCTCCAATTGGTGGTACTCGATGCAGGAACCTCTCAGCAGACGCTTCTACAGGCCTCCACATTTGAAGCTGTATTAGATTCGCTATGCAACAAGCTGGACACCGTTCCAGTCACGCATCGATTGATGGTCGAAAAAGCGAATACCGCATACATTGTTGAAGAAATCCATCATCTTGAGGGGGCAAGCCATGCAAGCGTCCAAGGATAGAAAAGAATTAACGATCGAATTTATTGGCGGTCCCTTTGATGGATTTTTGCAACGCCGTTCTTCGTCTCGGGAGCGATTGCCTTGTGACGTCGTTTGGCTTGTTTCGAGCGATTCTTTTTGCCAAATCAATGTTCCACATCCCCTGGAACCGTCCTCTGGCAGAACACTGACCAGTGTAGCGCTGTACGGATTGGACACTTCGTCTGAGCACCCACGCTACCGACATGTGGGATCTATTTCAACGACCTGTCTTCAAACATTGTTACGGAATCTCTCTCCAAAATTGAATAGCCGATAACCATTGGTTTGAGATTCACGATTGCTGCTATCGAAGAATACGAAGGGATGGTATGCGATATGTTGGCCCCGAAGGAGGTCTTTTGCTCTCTGAGCATTGAGGAGGATCCGTGCATAAGTTTTGGAATCGTTTAACTCGAGCTTGGTCCAGCGCGTTGCGTCAAGTCGCGCGCTTAAAAGTCGCTGCGGAACCGTCTTTCGCAGAGCCGCCAATCCGCGAGGAGCTTTACAGTGTCGAACAACTCGAACGCCACGCCAGAACTATTGCGGCTTTGCACGAGGTCGTACCAGGGCGGAGTCCCGACGATCTTTTAGAGCGGTTGGCTGAGAACAAGCGGCTGATCACCGAAACGTATGACTTGATCGTTGCAGCGACCGCGAACGGTGCTTTCATCGAGCCTGCTGCTGAATGGCTACTCGACAATTTCTATCTCATCGAGGAGCAGATTCACGCCATCGAGCGATTGTTGCCTCCTTCGTTCTGCCGAGAATTGCCTCGAATAATGAATGGCAATCACCTCTATCGACCGAGGGTTTATGGCATTGCCTTGGAACTCATCGCCCACGTCGATGGCCGCATCGATGCAAATAGTTTGAATGGCTTCATTACAGCGTATCAATCGGTTTGTCCTCTCAAAATCGGTGAGCTTTGGGCTTTGCCTCTTATGTTGCGGATGGCATTGATTGAGAACCTGCGACGCGTGTGCGTGCGGATCGGAAACGCCCGTAGCGAACGGGATCTGGCGATCCAATGGAACCATCGCATGGTTGAAGCAGTTGATCGTCAACCCACGGATCTGGTCATCGTGCTTGCCGAATTGGCTCGTTCAGATATCGATCTAACCGGCCCCTTTATTTCGGAGTTGACGCGGCATCTTCAAACCCAGAGCTCGTCTTTCTCCTTGGCAAGCAATTGGCTCGAAAGCCGATTGAACGATCAGGGACTGGCGTCCGAGCAACTCATTCGCGCCGATGGGCAGCTACAAGCCGCCGATCAATTAAGCGTCGGCAATAGTTTTTCGAGCCTTCGTTTTCTGAGCGCCTTCGATTGGCGCGTCTTCGTCAGCGATCAAAGCGTGGTCGAAAAGGTACTGGCCAGCGACCCTGCTGGCATTTATAGCCATATGGACTTTGCGACCCGCAATCGTTATCGCCATGCTATTGAGGGAATTGCTCGACGGAGCGATTCCAGCGAGTTGGAAGTAAGCCAAATCGTCGTTCGCTTGGCCGCAGCAAACCAGGGCATCCCTGACCACGGTCGGCAATCGCATGTCGGTTACTTTCTGATTGACCGAGGGAGACCCGAATTGGAGCGTGCGGCGCGGATGCGTGCTACCATCGGTGTTCTGCTCGATCGACTCCGGCGTCGCTACCCGCTGGCGATCCATCTGACAGTCATTCTGACGATCACATGTTTTGGCGCCGTTCTCTTCGCCCGTTTTGCCGCGTTCGACAATCCGTTTGGGTGCTTGCTGTGGCTGCCCGCGTTGTTGGTCGCATCGCATCTCGGAGTCATGATTTCGAATTGGCTTGCGATCCAATGTTTCGTACCTCAATCTTTGGCGAGGATGGACTATCGATGCGGAATCCCATCCGATCATCGAACGATGGTAGTGGTTCCGACGATGTTATCGAGTCCTTCGGGAATCGAAGGTATGCTCTCTGGCCTCGAGTTGCGTTTCCTGAACAACGATGACCCAAGCCTTCATTTTGCGTTGTTGACCGATTGGGTCGATTCCATTTCGCAAAATTCTCCGGGCGATCGCGAAGTACTCGATCTGGTGAAGGGGGGCATTGATCGATTGAATGCCAAGTATTCTCATTTGCGGGACGATATCTTCTATCTGTTCCATCGCGATCGACGTTGGAACCCCTCCGAAAAATGCTGGATGGGACACGAAAGAAAACGGGGTAAGCTGGCAGATCTCAATGCCACTCTTCGAGGCGCAACCGATCGATTCTTGGTCGTGGTTGGCAAGCCGAGCATCTTGCCCATGATCCGTTATGTCATCACCCTTGATACCGATACGCAACTGCCACGCGATGCTGCAAGGCAAATGGTGGGAACTCTGGCCCATCCGCTCAATCGAGCCATGATCTGCCCGAAAAGTGGCCGCGTCCGTGATGGATACACCATCCTGCAACCTCGAGTGGATGTCAGTTTGCCCGGCTCACAACGATCCCTATTTGCGAAATGGAATGCGGTCGATGTCGGCGTGGATCCTTACACGCGCGTCGTTTCCGATGTCTATCAAGACCTTTTTGGCGAAGGCTCATTCATCGGCAAAGGAATTTATGAGGTCGATTCCTTTGAACGTATGTGTGTCGAATTTCCAGAGAACACGATTCTGAGCCACGATTTGATCGAAGGTGCCTACGGACGCTCGGCGTTGATCAGCGACGTCACGCTTTACGAAGAGTATCCATCGCGCTATGCCACAGATATGGCGCGACGCCATCGTTGGATACGAGGGGATTGGCAGATCGCAGGTTGGCTTCGCCCTTCGGTCTTGAATCATGCACAGCGTCGAATCCCCAATCCCATTTCTTGGCTATCGGCGTGGAAGTTACTCGACAACATGCGCCGAAGCCTCGTGCCGATCGCCATGCTCGCTCTTCTGGTTGGCGCCTGGATGACGTCGAGCCGTTCGAGCCTAGGCGCACTGGTCTTGATCTTGCTGGCGGCCTACACATCGGTTTTCCTGACTTTGGTCGCTCAACTCTTTGCAAAGCCAAACGACTTGCCAATCCGCTTGCATCTCCAACGTTCGTTGGGATCCCTTTGGAATCCGTTGCTGCAAGGATTTTTGAACCTGGTCTTCGTTCCTTACGAGGCCGCTGTCAACATCGATGCTATCTTCCGCACAGCGTTTCGAATGCTGATCACGCGGAGAAATCTATTGGAGTGGCAAACAGCCAGCGACTCGCAAACCAAGACTCCTGGCAGTTTGATCGCGAACTATCGGCATATGCTCATTGCCCCCACCCTCGCGATCGGCTTTGCGGTTCTGGCGCTGGCTGTCGACCGAAGTCGCATGATTATCTTTCTTCCATGGATTGGGTTATGGATCGCTTCGCCGGCCATCGCATGGTGGATCAGCATGCCACTAAAGCCCAAATCGATACGATGGACTACGGACCAAATCGATTTTCTGGGCCGATTGGCGAGGCGAACCTGGAGATATTTCGAAGAGTTTGTCAACGAAGAAGAAAACTGGTTGCCTCCCGATAACATCCACCTGCAAACGAATCCCGTAGTCGCCTCCCGCACCAGCCCTACCAACATCGGCATGTCGCTACTATCTAATCTTGCTGCATACGATTTTGGTTATTGCTCATCCGCCGCTTTCGCTGAGAGAACTTCAAGGACGTTGACCACGATGTCCAAGATGGAGCGGTACAACGGCCACTGGTTGAATTGGTATCACACTCGTACGCTCGCTCCATTGCTGCCACGGTATGTCTCCACCGTCGACAGCGGCAATCTCGCAGGCTGCCTGTTAGTTCTCGCAAGCGGATGCCGTGAATTGATCGATGCCCCTGTTGTTTCGCCGCGATGGGCGCGCGGACTTCGAGATACATTGGGTGTACTGCTGGAAGTCAGCGCTTCATTGCCGATCGAAGAGGGGATGAACTCTGTTCGGATCGAACTGCAAGACTGGATAACGCTCTTGCGAAACGAATCAACCGGACTTCGCGAATCCGATGATTTGTTAACGCGTCTGATGACTTGGTCTGGCGGTTTGGTTGGAGAATCGAGCCCAGCAGCGGCCTGGTGGATAGAAGCCATCCAAAGAACATGCGTCGACCATCAATCGGAATTACGGCATCTGGCT
>JBEIGI010000121.1:0-5170 GCA_040381975.1 Pirellula sp. | reverse complement strand
TGCGACTGCAAGTTCGCAACGAGCCGATCGCAACTCCTAATTGGGATAGCACCGGAACGCTTTGGCTTAGTCGTTCGAATGTCGGCCAAGAGGTTCAGAAGGATAGCTACTCGTTTGAGATTTACCGACTGATTCAGGATGGGTCTCCCATTTGGCTCCGGACAGAGATCGATTTAACGGCTACGGGCAAGAGCCGTGAAGAGGAACTCGGGTTTGTGCTCCCAGAGGGTTGGCAGCTTTCTTTTGTCAATAGTCCAATCCCTGTAGCGATCGATGATACCGGCAAGCTCAAAGCCCAGCTTCGAGCAGGTAATTGGAAGATACTCGTCGATGCCTTTCGAACCGAGGACATCAAAGAGTTCAAATACGCTGATGGGTTCAAGCCTGCTAAGGAGACCGAACTGTTAGCTATCCAACCTGCTCCCGAACTGCGAACCACCGAACTGCAGGGCGTTATGCCCATCGATGCGCAAACGACGAGGTTCCCCAAGAACTGGCGCAATGTGACCGTCTATCAATGGAAAACCGCAACCGCTGCGACCTTGGTCGAGAAGAATCGTGGGATGGGGGTCGATAAGCCCAATTCACTGAGTGTTGATCGAGTGCTGTGGCTCGATGACGATGGCTCAGCGATGACTTATCGAGACATCCTCGATGGGGAGCCTAAAGAAATCACGCGTCTTGATGTTGCCGCCGAGCATCAGCTAGGAGTGGTTCGGATACAGGGCGAAAGGCAACTTATTACTCAGAACCCAGCAACGGGTTCCGAGGGGATTGAGCTTCGGATTCGTAAGCCGACGATCGAGGCTGTTGGACGCACATCAAGCGCTGGTGAAATTCCAGCCATTGGATGGCAAACGCCCGCCGACAGGCTTGAATTGAAACTGTACATGCCGCCGGGTTGGCGGATGCTGGCTGTCTTTGGACCGGATCGAGTCGAAGGAGATTGGCTGACGGCTTGGAGTCTGCTGGATCTGTTTTTGCTCTTGGTTTTTAGCTTGGCAGTCCTGCGCCTCTATGGTTGGATTCCGGGTTTGGTTGCTTTCGCGGCTTTTGCTCTGACTTATCACGAACCTGGTTCGCCTCGTTGGACTTGGTTCTTTCTGCTGATTCCACTGGCGCTTATTCGCGTGATCGGTTCGGGCAAGAGCCTTACTGGTCTGTATTGGTGGAAGCATCTGGCAACGGCGTTGCTGTTATTGAATCTGGTTCCCTTTGCAGCCATGCAAGTTCAAAATGCAATTTATCCTCAACTCGAACCGAGTAATTCGAACATCAAGTACCGAAGCTTATTTCAGTGGATGGAACAAACATCCAATGATCGCGTTGACCAGATGAACGATCGATACTCAACCCTTGAGCTCGAGTCAGTCGTTCTGACCACCGAAATGGACTCAAAGACTCGTTCCAAGTTCGATAGCAGTAAGCCGGCCGTAGAGAACTATGTCCAAACCAACCAAGCTCAGGTAGGCAATTTCGCTTACGATCCGAAGACGAGCATTCAGACAGGCGTTGCCAAACCGCAATGGTATGGCACCGCCGTGCATTGTGCTTGGGATGGACCTGTTAGCGACACTCAGACGATTCGACCTATCTTGATTTCATGCAATCAACATCGGGCGCTTACACTATGTCGATTGGTTCTTCTGATCCTGCTGCTTGGGATCCTTCTTGAAGGACTTGGAAAAATCTGGAAGCAGGCCCTTGCTGTCACTCCGGCTACACCTGGGAATCCATCGGCACCCGTAGCGCTGTTGCTCGTGGCCTTCTTAGCGATCGTGGCTGGTGGAAATGCTCAGCGGGCTTGTGCGCAAATACCCGATAGCGAGACGTTGGACACACTGCGGCAGCGGGTGCAACAAGCCAGTGATGCTTTTCCAACCGCAGCCGATATCCCAGCGATGTCGATCAAAATCGAGCAAGACAATCTCGAAATGCAGGCCACGATTCATGCAACAAGTATCCTAGCTGTACCGCTGCCTGGCAAAGGGGCCAGTTGGTTTCCAAGTGCCATCGAAATCGATGGCAAGGATGCTCAGGTCGTACGCAAGGACGACGAACATTTGTGGGTATTGGTTCCCGAGGGGATTCATCAACTATCGGCTCGCGGACGAATCCTCGGGAGTGCCGAATGGTCTTGGGCATTTATCCTGGCTCCACACCACTTGACCGTCGAAGCACCGCAGTGGACATGGACAGGAGTTAGTCCTGAAGGTAAGCCTGAAAATCAGATTATCTTTGTGCGCAAAGAGCAGCGGGTCGAAGGCCAAGCAAATTACGATCAGAAGAACTTTCGCTCGGTGTTTCTCGTCGAACGTCGGCTTGAGATCGGACTGGTCTGGAAGGTGGACACGACCCTCAAGCGACTAAGCCAACCAGGTAAAGCAGTAAGTGTCTCGGTTCCTACGTTGTCCAATGAACAAATCATTACACCGGGTGTTACAAGTCTCGATGGCAACATCGAAGTCAACTTCAGTGCCGAACAGATGAGTTTTCAGTGGCAATCGGAGTTGCCGATCTCTCCGAGCATCCAACTAGTTGCAAAGTCGGTCTCCAACGGTTCGGCTTCTAACAATCTGGTCGAACGATGGCTGGTTGAAACATCTCCGGTTTGGAGCATGCAATCGGTTGGAAGCAAGCCGATTTTTGATATTCGCAAAGCCAGTCTCATTCCTGAGTGGAATCCTTGGCCAGGCGAATCGGTCGAATTGCAGTTTCGACGGCCCTCTGCGGTCGCGGGCAAATTGCTCACGATTCAGTCGCTCGAGCATTCGCTCGAGGTTGGAAGTCGCCAAAGAAAATCGAAACTGTCGTTTGAAATCGAATCGAGCCTCGGGGGTGAACAAGCCATCCCAATCCCTACGGGGGCAACCGTGAGCGAAATGCAAGTTGCCGGTCGGAGCGTGCCGATCCGTCGACAGGCCGACGAGGTCTTGGTCAATCTCCAACCCGGTGCGCAGAAGGTGCAGATCGAGTGGACCGAAGAGATTCCCGTCGCAAGTGTCGTTTCCATGCCAGCGATCCAGATGCCAGAGGAGGTTGCAAACATCCGAACGCAGATGCTCATGCCTGCATCGCGTTGGATACTTTGGGCCAATGGTCCGCAGCGAGGACCGGCAGTACGTTTTTGGGTTATTTTGGTCGTGTCTCTTTTGGCAGGATGGGTACTTGGATCGAGAATCGACTCGCCGCTAGCTACCTGGGAGTGGATGCTCCTGATGATCGGGCTTACCCAAGTCCACATCGTTTCATCGCTTTTGATCGTTGCGTGGCTTTTTTCGATCCGATTGCGGAGGCGACTCGATCCAGAATCGATTGGAGAATTTTCTTTTAATTTTTTGCAGGTCTCGAACGTTGTACTAACGATCGTCGCCATCGGCCTACTGATCGGAGTGGTGACCGCTGGGCTACTAGGTACGCCTCGGATGTTCATCGTCGGGAATCAGTCCTTTGAGGGAAACCTCAATTGGTTCACTCCACGATCCGACCGCAGTTTACCTCAGCCTTGGGTCCTTTCGGTTTCGATCTGGTACTATCGATTCCTGATGCTTTTGTGGGCTTTGTGGCTTGCCAATAGCTTGCTGCAGTGGCTCAAAGAGTGGTGGAGATCCTTGGTCCACGTAATAGGCTGGAGGTCCATTCCAACCCGTCTCCAAAAAAGACCAACAGAAAGCCGGAAACCATGAGAATTAAGTATCCAATTTGGTTGATTTTCTCGTTCGTGATCTTCGTCATGGTGCGAGATACGCCTGACTGTCTCAACGCATGTTGTCCTGCATTTCGGGCAGGGTCCGACTTCCGAATCGCCGACCAAAGAATCCTTATCGCATGGGATCCGCAGACCAAGATCGAGCATTTCGTGCGCGAGGCGGCTTTCAAAGGATCGAGCGAGAACGATTCAGATTTTGGTTTCTTGGTTCCTTCGCCGACCCAACCGCAAATCGAAGAATCCGATGCCAGCGTGTTTGGATTGCTCGATCAAAAAATTCAACCGCGCATCGAAGTCAAAGACCGCTGGAGCGTTGATCCTTTTCCATTGGTTCTATCTCCGTTTGTACTGATAGAGTCAAAAATGGGTGCAGGTCGAACAACCGACAATCCATTACCGACTGCAGTTGCTGTTCTACAAAATAAAAAGGTTGCTGGATACGAAGTTGCAGTCCTCAAGGCAAACGATGCCAATGAGCTTGTTCAATGGCTCAAGGACAATCAGTACCAAGCCCGAAAAGATCTTGAAGAATGGGTGCTGCCCTATGTCGAGCAAGGCTGGATCATCACCGCATTCAAATACGATTCGAGTTCGGCGAGAACCCAGGTCGGTACGGTGCGGATCTCTTTTGCAACCGAGACTCCGGTCTTTCCGTACCGAGTACCCAAGGATCAGTTTACCGAGGAAGGGCGAGGGAACCTCTTGCAAGTCTTCGTCGTCGGCCCAGGACGTGCTTCAGGATCGTTAGGCCAAAGCCCCTCGAATGAGGCTTGGGTGCGTGGCAAACTGCGATTCTCAATGCCGGTGGCTCGCACCGAACTCGAAAACTTAGTCGGTGCGGCGGTGCCGAGTGAAGAACTGAAAACCAACGAGTCTCTGTGGCTTACCGCATGGGACGATCGAACTTGGCCCTCAAGCGACAAAGATCTGTGGTTTGGCTTCGATCCAAAGGCTGAGGCTTATCAGCAAGTCAGAACGGTCACACAAGATCGATCGATCTACTTACCGATCGATGTGCTTGGACTAGCGACCTTGGGCACCGGACTTTGGGTCCGGCGCCGAAGATCGCATCGAGGGTGATCGGCTTGTTAGTCTTGCTTAGGTCGTTTCCTGAGACGCACTAGCAGTCCGCCCAGGAGCGATCCAAAGAGAGCCACGGAGGTCGGCTCGGGTACGACTCCGCCTCCGCCTCCCCCACTGCTACCGGTAATCGTAAGCGCTCCATAGATGAGGGTACTGTCGAGCGCAGTCCCATCGGCAAGCACAATATCGTCTAGTTGAGTATCAAAATCTGACATCGTAAAGGTGATCGACTCTCCTACTGCACCGCCACTGAGAGTAAAACTAGCGAGCCTAATGGTCGTTTGAGTCGGGCTGACAACAACACCCAGTGGATCATCGCTTGCCGATGGAATCAAATCATTTTGCTCGACCGAACCATACATTGCTGCAGTATTAAGA
>JBEIGI010000120.1:0-5569 GCA_040381975.1 Pirellula sp. | reverse complement strand
GAAGTTTTTTCGCCCATTCGTCAATTTTCCCCGGCGGTAACTGTGAAGTCGAAAAGTCACCCAGTCCAAGTACGAATGCGTAGAGTCGTAAATAATCCTGCTGGCGCGTTACAGGATCCGGATTCGGGGGCGCCAGAGTCTTTTGGAGCAATTCCTCGTAACACTCGAAAAGTACCGTCGGATTTTCAACGCGGCCGGGAATCGCGTGAATGAACTGAGCAAGATTCTCAGGATCGTCGTCGACTTTGAGAAAATCATAGACGATCTGTCGATCTTTCGAAAGGAGCAAAATAGCTATCGCTGCCCGGGCTTGCCGACGCACTTTTTCCAAACGTATTTCAAGCGATCCTTCCACTGCTGGATCGTGTTTCGGAACGTCATCGATTAACACTCTGCGCAATTTTTCGTCTGATTTGCTCGGGGTGTTTTTGTACTTCTCAAAAAGAAGGGTAAAGTGTTTTGGATCTCCCTCAAGCATCAGGTCACACAGTTCCTCAGCGGTGTCTGTGTACTCTCGCAAAATATCGCAAGCGATGTTGCGCTGATAACTTTTCGATGCATCAAGCTTTGACTTGAAACGCTTCTCCAGGACTTCCCTCAAGTGCATTTTTGCCCCCTTCAAAGCCACCGTCCAATAGCCGACTCGATCCGAAGGTTCCTCGACTATCCGATCAGCAAGTGCCTCTTTAATCGTGTCCCATTTAATCTTATCTGCTGGGTCATACTTCGCCAAAGCACTCGCGCATTGCAAGAGCGTGGACTTGTCTTTCTTTTCAGCCTCTTTCCATAAATGCTCTTTCAAGTCCTTTTTCCGTGATTTGAGTCGGTCGACCAAGATCGATATTTGCGAATAGTCAGCTTTGATCATTCGTTGCTTGAGTTTTTCAAAATTATTATTGTCTTTTGGATCCACGGCCAATTTCGCTAGAAGATATTTCAATTCTTCTTCGTCATCTAAAATTTCTGGCTCGTATGCATACGAAGACTCCTTTAGTTTCCTATTGATGATAGGACGAAGCAAGATTCGATCCCAGCGACGTTCTATTTCGCTGAGGAACGTCGGGAGCTTTTCGAATTCCATATCCTTGAGTTGATCTACAGTGCTCGATGCACCCCACCAAAGTCCTCCGCCTAAAACCATCGCCCCGATCGAACTGGCAATAGACATTCGAGTCGTTTGCTCCACATCGCTCCGTTTCATCATCGCGCGCTGGAGGCTTGTCCAGTTCCGCGATCTTGTGAGCAAGCGAATTTTGAGCCACTCCAAAAATGTCGGTAACTGCTTGGACTCCTTGCGAGTCGTCCAAGCTTCGGCGCGTTCGGCAAGCACTAGCTCGGAACGACCCCGAAGTGTCTCTCGCTGCTTGCGAGATAACCACTCCCGCAACGGAGCTATCAAATAGTCATGGGTCAACTGATAACTCTCCGCTTGGCCCTCTGACGGCTTGATCAGTCGCAATTTGCGATCAAGGATCTCCAGCAACGACTGAAAATCCGCTGGCCTGTCCTTGTAGCCACAACTCTCCATAAGCTGCTGCTTGCTCTTGGACTGACCCTTCAGATCAACGCCAACAGCCGGAAGCAATGCCTTGAGCAACCCCTGTGCGGCAGACTGATGGATCCGGTTCTGCGGATTGAGCAAACTAAAGGATTCGTCAAGAAATGCGCCCAGAACTCCCGATGCTCCACCCACACTGTCTAGGGAACTGGTCGCCCAAGGTTTGAACTTCATCATCTCGGCAAAAAGCGCCAGTTGCACTGGAATCACCCCCCGATCCTGCGAGCAAGCATCAAGCTCGGTGATCACTCGGTCTATAAAAGCGCTCTGCGATGGACTCAGTGGTTCAGGATCCGCAGGCAGTTTTTCATAAGCCTTCCCGAACTTGATCAGTACTTTCTTGGCATGGTCTTTATCGAACAGACGAACTGTTGCGAAATTGGATTCCTCGGGTGGGATTTCAAGATTGTTGATCATGAATCCGGTGGCCGAGCCGAAGTCGTCTCGGACGACCAAGACGGCTTGGAGCGTTTTGCCGTCGCATTGGCGCAGAGTCGCGATCAATTCCGACTGTTTGTTGTCTTGATTGGCACTTAGCCACTGCTCGAATTGATCGATAAAGACGACGACTTTGGGGTCCTCGCTGCGTCGAATTTTAATCATCGCTTCGCTCAACGTGGCGGTGTCTTGGAGCCCCGGTAATTTGTCTTGAAGAGCCTTGAACAATCGGGATTCGGTATTGGCTGGTGTCGCATCCAAATGGATGGCAACGATGTTGGAAAGTAGAGGAACGATTCCGGCTTTGACGAGCGATGATTTGCCCGAGCCGCTTGGACCCATGATCATCCCGACACAGAAGGCTTTGGCTGGATCGCGGGTCTGAATTCGATCGGTCCAGAAGCTGACCGATTCGGGGATCCCATGGCGGTCGCGTAGGCCTGGTAGGAGTTCGAGGAAGAAGTTGGAGTCCGATTCAGTGAAACTTCGCAGGCCACGGGGTTGGATCGCTGCCGGGCCATCGTGTTTGTTCGTCTCGGACTGCTCTTGGGATGCGAGCCATGCTTGGAGATCATCGGCGAGCACTTGGCCATCGGAGTAGCGATCTAAGGGATCCTTTTGAAGGAGTTTCATGCAGATCCGATCGAGCTCTCGCGGGATTCCAAGTTTGAGAGTGCTGGGGTTGGGGGGATCGTAATTTTTTATTTGCTCTTTAAGTACAACGCCTTGGCCTTTGAATGGTTTTTCTCTGGTGAGCATTTCGTACATTACAATCCCGAGGGAAAATAGATCGCTTCGGCCATCGATTCGATGACCTTCGCGACGGACTTGCTCGGGACTTTTGTAGGGTGGCGATCCAGCGTCGAAACGTTTTTCATCGTCATCGTCTTCGCGTACGGCCAGTCCGAAATCGGTAACGTAAACCTTGCGAGTTTTTCTCTCAATCAGAATATTCGCTGGTTTGATATCTCGATGGATAACTTCGTTGTCAGAGACGGCATACAGAGCTTGCGCGATACTTAGAACGATCGTCGCAATCTGTTGGTGATCGATTGCTTGCTTGTCGAGTTCCTCTTGTAGCGTCGTGCAATCGATGTATTGGCAGACAATGAAGATGTCGCCATCTTTATCTATTCCAGCATCGTAAATCGTAACGATGTTTGGATGGTTCAGATTCCCGCATACTTTTGCCTCTTCTAGCTGTCGTTTTTGTGTGAATCCGCGAGCCTTTGGAGAGTTTTTGTTGAAGACTTTTACAGCGACCCGACGCTCGATCTTTGTGTCGGTCCCAAGAAAGACTGTTCCAAAAGTTCCTGCGCCTAAAACGAACAATAGTTTATATCGGCCATTAAGTAGATCCCCTTCTTGATATTCGCGCCCGTAACTTTCTGTCGATTCATCTCCGCTCCACGAGGAGACAACATCTCTAAGGTCTCGCTTCGAAACATGTGAATTGACATCTTCCTCATCGTACCTTCGGGCTCTATCGATATCGGCCAAGTATTCGGGGAAACGTTCTTGGTAGGATGCCCAATCCTTTTTCAGCTTATAAACATCGGAAAAGACGAAGCGGCTCAGTAGTCGACCTCGTGAGGCTTTGGGGTATTTGAGCAACCAGTGTTCGATCTTAGGCGACTGGACCGCGGTATAGCAGTTTTCGAAATCTATCCCTATTTGATCCAGTTGTTCGGTCTCCAGGGGCTTGGAGTTCCATGCTTGGTAAGCTCTTTTGAATTCGGATTGATAAGCCGGGTCGATTTGTTCGATCTGCTTATCGAGTTCAGTTTGAAGACTATCGAGGTTTGCGTTGCCCAGCTCGCTTGGGAGTTGTGCGAGGATCAGTTCGATAAGGCAAGACGGTGAGTTGGCAAGCCAGGGGAGAATCGACAAATAGCGATTCGCATCGGCCGGGAGGCTCTGACTCTTGCGGTACTCTTGTTCGGCCAGAGCCAGTCGCAGTTGATCGACCGTTCCGAGATCCGGGAACTTGGCCAGCGATTCCGCTAGTTCAATCGATCCGGCTTTGAGATCCGCGATGGTTTGAGTAAGGTCGGTCATAGGGAAAACTCAAGTTGCTTGCGATTTAACTTGGAATGGCCCAGCCCCTTTTCAGGGGCGATCGATCAGTATAAAGAAAGATTCAGAAGGCCTACGAAAGAGAAATCGTAAACCCGAGCGACCTCGAGACCAAAAAATCGCGGTTTTCATAGAAATTGATCCTTGAACTCCCCCTTCCCGTAGGCCGGGTCTCCAGGCCCGCTGGCCAATGAGGACTACAAAAAAGGGGCCATAAAATCTTCAGAAATCCAATTTTTTCACGGGAATTTTGTCTCATCGGCTTCCGTGATTGCGATTAGATATCCGTGGGGCTACGACGTAAGGAGACCTCTTCGCCTCCAAGAGCAGAGAGGTGCGGAGGGTGCGGAACATGATTGTAGCTGTTTGTTACCCGTCGATTGGCGGTAAGCCCAGGGGTGTTGAATGCGTCTAAGCAGAAGTGGGCAAGCAATCCGGTGAGTGATGGAATGTCCTTGGTTTTGCGTGTTTCATCACCGGACGGCTCGCGCCGTTCCGCTTTTAATTCAACGCCACCATATTTTTAGGAACCGAGTTTAGTTACGATTGACTACCAAGTCAACGGAACGAAATATCAAAGCAGCAGGTACTATCCAGGTTCTGGGGATGATACGACCGTACCATTTTGGGAATGTACGGAGGGTACCAAAAGCGAGGTCACAGCCCGGGAAAAATACACCGTCTATTACAATCCTTCGAAACCATCGGAAGCCTTCATGGTTCGCGGTTGGCCCAAGGGAGAGATTGCCTTGAACCTCGCTTTGTGGGGTACTGCGGCCGCATTCGCGTTGATCGCGTTAAGATCCCGGTTTTGCTTTGTTGCCATCGGCTCAGCGATCTATGGTCCACTGTTGTTTCTCATCGGACCGACGAATGTGCTTGTTAGCCATCTGCACTTGCATCTGCTTGTGATCTTAGCCCTGAGCTTAGTCGTCTGGGCTCTTGAGCGGAGGCAGATCGTGGAACTCAACTTGTTTGAGGATGCTTCAGCAAATCCCTGACGACATTCCCATGCACGTCGGTCAGTCGGAACTGTCGACCTTGGTAGCGGAACGTCAGGCGCTCGTGATCGATCCCACACAGATGCATGATCGTGGCTTGGATATCATGCACATGGACTGGTTTTTCGGTGATGTTCCAGCCGAACTCGTCGGTCGAGCCAACGACGTGTCCACCTCGAACTCCGCCGCCGGCCATCCACCAACTAAACGCCTTGCCAAAGTGATCCCGTCCGTTGGGTTTGTTGGGGTCGCCTTGGCCAAAGGGCGTGCGTCCAAACTCGGCGGCCCAAATGACCAAGGTATCCTCGAGCATACCGCGTTCTTTAAGATCTTTGACCAGTGCCGCTGCAGGGACTTCGGTGTCTTTGCATTGCTCGGCCAATTGCGTATAGAGATTGTTGTGCTGATCCCAACCGGCGTGCATAAGTTGCACGAAGCGAACTCCTCGTTCGAGCAATCGTCGAGCGATTAGGCAGTTGTTGGCGAAAGTTCCTTT
>JBEIGI010000119.1:0-5693 GCA_040381975.1 Pirellula sp. | reverse complement strand
TTTTTGGGCTCCAACTTTTCCGGGAGCGCGACGACTTCGATTTGCGGTTTGGGGGGAGCCGGGACTCGTACCGATTCACCGCACTTAGGGCACGCGTACGCCTTACCGACTTGCGTTTCTTTAGCATACAGCGTGTGGCCGTTTGGACATTCAAAGCGTATGGACATGGGCATTCTCGCGGATAACGCGGGGCTTTCTCCTGCTTAGCTTTGCAGTACCCTTAGTATCTGCGAGATCTACCCTCAGAGGAATAGTACGGTTAAGCTCTTTTATTGAACTTTGTAGGTTCCGAACGCAACTGGTTGATCCGATCACTCAGGAAAAGATTCGGCTAACGGACACAGGTCAAAGCCCCGTGTTCCATATTGTGTTGAGAGACGCTGATCGAAACGCGGTGAGCGATAAGAAACGGATATGGATAGCCGTTGGACGATCTTGCCAGAATGCGGCTGCGCTCATCCCTGGCTTGCCCTGCCCTCGGCCACGCCTACGCTCCGCGTTACTTGCTATCCGCCTCCGACGGTTTGGAAGTCTCGGGTAGACTCAGGGCAACGCGGAAGCCAAGGTCGTTGAGCCGGAACAGGGGGACGATCACCAATTCCTGGGCGTTGCCCTAGGCTAGGATGAATTTCGCCGTTGGTGAAAAAAGACTGACAACCGTTTTCCTCCCCCACGCCAAAGCCCTGGGGGCCAAGGGGGGATAGGAGGAGTTTTGGCATCAACACAGGGTCTGTCCCCGGTTTTTAGTTATTCGCGAGATCGATTTACTCATAGCCGATTCCTAGTTCACGGTAATGTATGTAAATATCTCGAATTTTTTACGATTCGGACGTTCGATCGTGTTTCAATTGTTCCAAAATGTGTTTACAGTGCGATTGTCTTTTTTTGCCTGAACGTCTGTTACTATGAGAGGTGAATCATGAGTGATGAGGGAAATGGACTCATCGGTTGGGTTATCTTCATTGCGATCTTTGGAGTCGGCAATTTGATTTTGTACTGGACTACAGGGATTTTCCTGATTCCATTCCCACGCCGCTGATATGTACACATGGTTGGGCATTGACGTACTTCCGGCCCGCATGCGTCGGCAGTTGTATCGTGGTGTTAATAAATTAAGCCGTCGGCTCGATGCAACTTGGAAGTGGCTACTGGTCGCTCTGCTTATTGGTGGATTACCTGTGGTTTTGGATCATTTGACGGGTTACCACTTGAGTCGCTGGTTGACTCCTGTGATGCTCTTGCCATTGTTGCTTGCAGCGGTTTTGCGAGATTCCTGCTACTACGCTTTCATGGTTCTTGGAGGAGTGCTCCTGTCGCATAGTTTGACCATGATTGCCCTAGCTGTGCATGCTCCAGACCATTGGTCAGAAATTTTTCCGCCAGGGTACCAGTACTGGGAAGCCACTCGGGACTGGGTGCTCACAGGTCAGAGCAAAGAATATCAATTGGGTTACTGGGTGCCAGGCCATCTCCAATTGGCCTTGGCCATGGTCTTCTACACATACTGCTCACTCGGCCTTATAACGCTCTGGCACGGATTTCATGAAGTCGACTTGATGAACCTTTATGTTAGTCAATTATGGTTGCATTCTGACGGTTCATTAGGGGTGATGCTATTGGGATGGCATCCTTGGTCGGTGTGCCGTGGAATCGGTTTTGTCATCTTAACTTATGAATTGGTCAGCTGGTCGTTTGAGCATCTTTGCGGGACGGCAATCAGCACGCGTCGTTCACGAATCAACCGCTGGGGACTGGGGCTAGGATTCCTGGCTCTGGACATGGTGTTGAAATACACGATGCTTGAGTCTGTTCGCCAAGTGCTTCATCAATCCATCGTATAAAACTCGAAAGGTATCGCCATGAAGGAACCTGATTACACCCTCTCCGATCTAGCTTTTTACGGCGGACTCATGGGCGGATTCATCATTACCTACCTATTGATGCAATCCCTACTGCCCGATTGGCCCTACCTAGCGAGACTTGCAGCAGGTGCTGTGGTGGGACTTGGACTGGGTTTTTCAACTTTGAAGCTTTACGAGTCGAAACTCAAGGCGCCGACTAAGTCCGACGACAGCAGCAATCGCTCATTCCCAGAAAGCTGACACGATGATCGCCGTTCGAAATCTTGTGAAAGAATACGATGGCAAACGGGTCGTCGATGGGGTCAACTTCTCGGTTCCACCCGGAGAGATCACAGCCTATCTTGGCCCAAATGGTGCCGGAAAATCCACAACGATCAAGATGATCGTCGGCTTGCTTAAGCCGACCCAAGGACAGGTGCTTATCTGCGACCACGATATGGCTTGCGATCCTCTTTCGGCGAAAAAGTGCTTGGGTTATGTCCCCGAAAACTCGGCGATCTACGCGACGTTAACCCCTCAAGAGTATCTTTCGCTCGTCGCCGACCTGCACGGCATGGAATTGAAATTGGCAGCCGAACGAATCGATAAGCTATTGAAGGGTTTCGAGCTCGGACAAGTCGCCACTCAGCAAATTTCGACGTTATCTCGAGGCCAAAGGCAAAAGGTATTGTTAAGTGGTGGTCTGCTACCCGACCCTCCTGTTTTGCTTTTGGACGAACCCTTGCAGGGTCTCGATGCCAACTCAGTCTCGATGCTTCGAAGAATGCTACAACAGATGGCAAGCCACGGAAAAACCATCTTGATGTGCTCGCATATCTTGGCCGTAGTCGAACAATTATGTGATCGTATCTTGCTGTTGCACCAAGGTCGCTTGGTTGCAGATGAATCGACCAAGCAACTGGTCACGAAATCGGCGGGCGGAACACTCGAGAGCGTTTTTTGTGAGTTGACGCGAACCTCTCAGATCGAGGCGGGAACTCGCGAGTTTATTCAAGCGTTGGGTTCTGGACAAGACGTCAAATCTAGATCAGTAAACCCGCCACAATGAATTGGTTTTTGTCAAAGGTCTGCCGTTGGTTAGGTGCCGATGCTCGTAGCGTCAAAGCACTGACACGAGCATTCGTTACAATGGACCTAAGACAACAACACTATGCCGCAGCTACTGCGACCAAGCCATCGCATCTACTGAGTCCCTTGTTCCTTGTCGTTTGCCAGTGCTTTACGATGTCGGCGGCAATTTGCTTGATCCTTTATGCAAGGGTTGAAGTACCATTCTTCGCGTTCGCAAACTTGACTTTATCGCTACTGGTGCTTGTAACAACGCTTGTGGTCGAGTTTCATGAAATCGTTCTCAACCCGAACGATTTGGACATCACGGGTCATCGCCCGATATCCTCCGGGTCTTACACTTTAGCCCGTTTATTGAATTTGGGTTTTTATTGGATCTTGATGTACTTGTCGTTGAACCTATTGCCGATGCTCATCGGAGCAGGGCTTAGGGATGCCGGTTGGTGGTACGCACCTATCTACTTGTTGGTTTCTGGTTTTGCCAGTTTGATCGTCGCGGCACTTACTATCTTAAGTTTGTCGATGATCGCGCCTGGACCTCGATTGGAAGCTGTAAAAAACGTATTGGCTTGGACGCAAATCCTATTGATCTTGGTCGTCGGTTACGGTGGTCAATTTATGCTCAGAGATGCCAACCACACCGTGCAGATGTGGGCGGCCAACCCACCGAAGTGGGCAACCTGGATACCGACCTATCGGCTGGCAAGCTTGATCGATCGCTTCGCAGATAATCCAATCTCAAACGACTGGCTTGAGCTCTCCGGATTATTCGCTTTGAGCGCTTTTGCATTAGCACTTATGGCCACTCGTTTGAACCATCTTTATGGAAACATGGACTTTAGTCCAAGTCCACACAGCAGATCGATCAAGATGTCTAATGTGGGACGCCTGACGAATAGGGGATTCGACTGGCTTTTTAGTTCTTCAAGTGCTCGACTCGGATTTTGGCTCGGAAAGGTACAACTTAAACGCGATATGAATCTGCTGCTACGATGCCTCTTGCCCTTGCAGTACCCAATCGCAGTGGTCGTACTTGGGGCCTTGACCGGCCAGTTTGCAAATCCCTGTGTAGGATTCGACCCATCTCGAACCTTGCTTCCATCTTTGGCGATCTACCTCTTTGCACTTGCTGTTCCTGTGATGATCTATCAAATGGCTTTCTGCAGCGATTACTCAGGGAGTTGGTTGCTGCTGGGTGGTCCACTGGACGACCCAAAGGGATTTGTGCAAGGGATATCGGTGGCGCTAATGGTCTTGCTCTTGACACCACTTGCTTTGATTCTGTTTCTTACCCTCTGGTATCTGTGGGGTGATGCTTTGTCCGCAGCACTCCACGTGACTTTGGCTTGGTTATGGTGCTGGCCCGCAGCGCGTGCCGGAATATGGCTGATGTTGCCCGCCCCCCCGTTTTCCGTTTCAACCACTCGCGGTGTCTCTTTCGGACTCCCTCCACTACCTCTGGCAAGCTTGTCTTTGGTGGCCACGTTCTTTGCGAGCATTCATACGATGGCCTCCCATATCAGCTATTATTGGCCAGTCGCTCTCGGGCTCCCCTTAGCTACCTGGCTCATTCTGGACATTCCCAGCAGCAAGCGGCTTGTTCAATTATGGAGCCCTCCTTGAAGCCACGATTCCAAAACTACATCCGATCGGTCCAAGGCCAATTGCATCTATTCCTTGCAGTCTTCTTAGGCGCGATCGCTCTATCGGTCGTTACTTGGATTCTTCGTTCCCATTTCTTTGAGCCTTATGTCAGACAACTTCCCGTTAAAACACTAACAGGCGCCGAGACGCTCACGGATCGATTGCGAAGTGGAGTTGCTGGGGCTCACGAAGTCCATGCCGCGCTCGAACGCCTCGTAGATAACCTACTCGATAAACCTGGAACAAAAGAGCTACCTACAATCCCCGAGCAACGTGATGAATACCGGGCCAAGGCAAAACAACAGGTACTTCCTGAGGCTCGCGAGAAACTCGTTGCAAGTCTTTATTGGGCTTGGCTCGATCAAAGCTCAGTCGATGGCAATGATCGGCTTTTGGAACAGTTGCTCGTTACCATGCCAGATGCAGTCGTGCAAAACTTGCATCGAACACTGGTTGTAGGAAATGCTCAGCAGAAACAGCGAGCATTTCAAGGACTTCTGCAGGCCCAACGATCAGGAATTGCGCAAGCCGATGCCGTGATTGAGTATGCTCAGCGCAAAGCCAGACGACGAGGCGAGAGCCTGCTGCTGAGAGCCTCTGAGCTTCCGTAGGATTTACTACTACTGCTTGCTGAGCGTCTCATCTGGATTCAAAAGGACTTTGGCAGCCAGGGTCCAAGCAGCTACCCTAAGAACTGGCGTCCACACAGGGACTGTCCCCGAGTTTTCGATCATGGTGGTTAAAGCTTCAGTGGCCACCACCCGGCTTCACGCCCGGTGGCCTTGAATTAGTTCAAGCGGAAGTGCGCACTCGCTCCGGTGCGTTATGGAAGATCCGAGAACTCGCAAGGTTTTCACCGGACGGCTCGCGCCGTTCCGCTTTTAATTCGATGCCACCCATAAATTTACCTGAAGAACCAAAATTTCCGAAGAAGTAAAAAATTGGTTCCTCTAGTCTTTAAGTGCGTGCTTGATTACGAAGTCAACGAGTTCTTGGCATTGGAAGAATCCTTCCCACATATTGTGCCCCTGTCCAGAAGGCACGATCAATTCCAACGGTGGGCCATTGGCCCTAGCATAGGACTCCTTGAGCAAACCAGAATTGACCTCCAGGGGCACT
>JBEIGI010000118.1:0-5693 GCA_040381975.1 Pirellula sp. | reverse complement strand
CTGGGGCCCCAATCGAAGGAGCATACCCCCTCACACACGTCGATCACGGGCAGAGATTGTGACGTCACTGATTCAATTCGGGCAGCACTCTAGCGCTCGTAGATGATTTCGGAGAAATCATCTACGTTGTTCGCCAAAGGCGAACCCTCGTTTAACCCGCAGCCAACGGCGAGGAATTTAATCAAGCCCCCCTTGATGCTCCGCCTGGGCACCAATCGAAGGAGCACACGCTCAGCAGCACGTCGATCGCTTGCAGACCGCGTGACGTCACTGATTCAATTCAGGCCGCACTCGAGCGCTCGTAGATGATTTCGGAGAAATCATCTACGTTGTTCGCCATCGGCGAACCCTCGTTTAACCCGCAGCCCACGGCGAGGAATTTAATTAAGCCCCCCTCGATGCTCCGGCTGGGGCCCCAATCGAAGGAGCATACCCCCTCACACACGTCGATCACGGGCAGAGATTGTGACGTCACTGATTCAATTCAGGCCGCACTCGAGCGCTCGTAGATGATTTCGGAGAAATCATCTACGTTGTTCGCCAAAGGGGAAAGGCTCTCGAGTGGGCTTGGGATGTTATTGAACGACTTGACCAGGGGCGATTGGAACTTGCCAAGATCCCTAAGATACGGTGATAATTTGCTTGCTTCGCCTGTGTCGGTCCCCGAGCCCGCTTTCGTATTCATTCCCTTTTACCACCTCCAATCCATGGCAAGTGCTGCGATCGAGTGTCAAGCTATCGAGGTGGTCTTTGCCAATGGCAACAGCAATCAAACGATCCTCGATGGCTTGAACCTCACGGTCCCTGCTGGCCAAATCGTCACACTCCTGGGCCCTAGCGGTTGCGGGAAAAGTACCCTTCTTCGAGTCGTCGCGGGCCTTACCAAACCCACCTCAGGAGCCCTTTGCATCGAAGGCAAAAGCATCGCGGAAAACCAACACAAGCTTGCGTTCGTCTTCCAAGAATCCGCCTTGCTACCTTGGAGAAGCGTCTATCAAAATGTTCGCTTGCCATGGGAAATTCGAAAGACCCAACCAGGCTTTGATCTCGATTCGGCAATCGAGAATGTCTTAGAACTCGTCGGTTTCAAAACCACCGACTGGAGTAAAAAACCTCATCAACTCTCCGGTGGGATGAAGATGCGAGCCTCGATCGCTCGAGCTTTGATCACCCAACCCGATATTTTGCTGCTCGATGAGCCTTTCGCTGCACTCGATGACATGCTCCGATCCAAACTCAATGACTTGCTCCTAAAGATCGTCGAGCAAACCCGCACGACCATGCTCTTTGTGACCCACAATATCGCCGAGGCAATCTACTTGAGCCACTCGATCGCGGTCTTTAGCCAAGGCAAGATCGGCCAGCAAATCGATGTCGATTTACCCTTGCCCAGAGAAGCCTCGATAAGAAGCACTCCTGAGTTTGCTGCCATGTATGGTCGTGTCAGCGAGTCGCTTGCAAGGAACGCATCGGTATGAGCAAGTCCCCTTTTTGGGCAACGATCGCCCCTCCGATCGGTTTGTTTCTCGTCGTCGCAGTCCTCTGGCATCTGATGGTCGATTGGTTCAAACTCCCTCCGGTGCTTCTGCCCAAACCACTCAAAGTCCTCGAAGCGATTTGGAACCTACGAGTCCAGCTTGCTAGCGGAGCTTGGGTGACATTCCAAGCTGCTGCGTTAGGGCTTGCCGTTAGCACGATTCTTGGGTCTTTCGTCGCCATTCTCTTTAGTCAGTCGGCCTGGATTCGAACCGCTTTGTATCCCTACGTGATCTTCCTGCAGACCGTGCCGATCGTTGCCATCGCACCGCTGCTGATCGTCTGGAGCGGTGCTGAATTTCGGACAGTGGTGCTTGTTTCATGCATCATCAGCATCTTTCCGATCATTTCTAATGTCACCAGCGGACTGCTTTCGATCGACCAAAACCACTTGGATTTGTTCCGGCTCCAGGGAGCCAGTCGCTGGCAAACTCTCGTGAAACTCAGGATCCCATCGGCGGTCGGTTCGCTCGTCCAAGGCCTTAGAATCAGTTGCGGGCTTTCGGTCATCGGAGCCATCGTAGGAGAGCTTTTTGTCGGGAATTCCGGGGCAAGCGACGGGCTTGGAGCCATGATGAATGCCATGCAAGCGAATCTCAAAACCGCTGAACTAATCGGTGCGATCATGGCCTGCACGCTCCTGGGAATCGTCCTTTTTCTTCTCATCGAGGCCCTCAATCGCTGGGTTCTATGCCGTTGGACAATCGACACAGGTTTCGAGTCCGATCGCTAGACGAGCCACCCAAGAGCGCCTCAATTGGGTTATACTCTTCGGTGGAATTTCAATTGGATCTTACAAAGGATCCGAGCAACACTTTGGTAGAAACCCCAATGATATGACACTAGCCTGGGATCGGCTTATACCTCTGCTGCGTTCGAACCAACGCTTTGTTCTTACCAGCCACATTCGGCCTGATTGCGATGCGATCGGTAGCGAGATCGGGATGGCAGGTTTGCTCGAAGGCCTGGGTAAACAGGTCATGATCGTTAACGGGCATCCGACCCCCCCTACCCTTTCGTTTCTGGATCCGAAGCAAAACATTCGAGTTTTGGGCGAGAGTATCGATCTTGAAGATGTCGTCGGCGATTGCTTGATCGTCCTTGATACCAGCGCCTGGGCGCAGCTTGGCCCGATGGCCGAAGCTCTTCGCAGGTTCCCAGGTCGCAAGATCGTGATCGACCATCATGTCGGCGAAGACGATTTAGGGACCGAGTTTTTCAAGGATTCCAGTGCCGAGGCCACTGGGCACTTGGTCACCCTTTGCGCCAAACATGCAGGGGTTCCAATCACCAAAGCCATGGCAAACGCTCTCTATGCAGCGATCGCCACCGATACGGGTTGGTTTCGATTCGCATCGACGACCAGCGACACCTACCGTGTGATCGCCGAGCTGGTCGACCATGGAGCTTCGCCCTCGACGATCTATGGAGATCTCTATGAACGCGATACGATTGGCCGAGTGCGACTCAGGGGGAGAATCCTGGCCCGGGCGACCGTCGAGTGCAACGGTCAGCTTGTGCATACCTATGTTCGCAAAGACGACTTCGTCGAATCCGGTGCCTTGCCCAGCGATACCGAAGATGCGATTAATTTGACACTCGCTGTCGAAGGAACCAAAGTTGCTGTGATCTTCATAGAGCAACTCAAAGGGGGCTTCAAAATCAGCTTCCGCTCCCGTTGCCATGTCGATTGCAATGAGTTAGCAAGGCAATTTGGTGGAGGCGGGCACCGGGCTGCTGCAGGGGCGTTCCTCGACGGGGAGCTCGGCGAAGTCCAGTCGCGGGTGCTCCAGGCCGTCCGGGGGGCGGTTGCCAAAGACCACCATGCTTGAGCGTTCGCGTTTCAACGGGTTCTTTGGTCGTTAAATCTTACCCAGTCGCCTTGAATTGCCCAGCTTTTGGTTTATTCTCAGGGAACCAAACGGCGGAAAGTTTCGTCGTAGGCTTACGTTCATAGATCGCATGAGCACCATGAGTAAAGGAGCGACCAGGAGATGATCAAGAGGTTGTTGTTGGCGGCACTTGCCGCGTGTTCCGCTGGAATGCTGGGAGGCGAAGTGCTTGCCGGGCATGGTTCTAGCGGTGGTTACGGATCTAGTGGCTACTATGTCCGATCGCATGGGTCCTCAGGAGGCTCCTCTGGAGGTTACGTCGGACCACTTCGCCGACTCCACGACGCAGTTCACACACACTTGGCGGCCAAGCACGCGCGTCACGCAGCCCGATGGAGCGCTCACCATGGCAGTTCCGGTGGTTACGGATCAAGTGGCGGTGGATACGGTTCCTCGGGTTCCTATCGCGTCAGCAGTTACAGCTATGGATCCTCCGGTGGTGGCTCTTCGGGTGGCGGTTCATCCGGTGGTAGCTACTACCATGGCAGTCACTACGGTAGCGGTTCCTCTGGTGGTGGCTCCTCCGGTGGAAGTTCTGGTGGATACGGCGTTTCGAGAAGCTATGTTCCTTCCTACGAGTACAGCGCCACCGAAAGCGGATACAGCGTTCCGATCTACTCCAACGAAGGCAGCTACATCGAAGGCCAAACATTCTCGGCTAGCCGAGTTGTTCCCTCGAAGCCTGCTGTCTCTGGTACCGAAGTCCAATTGACGGTCGATGTTCCTTTGAATGCCAAGGTCTTCGTCAATGGAAATCCAACCAAGGCGACCGGTACATCGAGGAGCTTTGTTAGCAAGGATCTGAGTCCAACCGAAGCCTACCGATTTGAAGTCCAAGCCGTTTACGAAGTCGATGGCAAGGAAGTCAGCCAAACCAAGACCGTGATTGCCAAATCAGGAAGTGCCGAGTCGATCGTCTTCGATCCAGCCTCGAGCGACGATCCTGTCGAAACAACGCTGACTCTGAGCGTTCCCGAAGGCGCAAAAGTGGTTCTTGCCAACAACACCACCAAGAGCGACGGGTCGATGCGAGTCTATCGCACCAAACAACTCAAGGTTGGGGAAGCTTGGGATGACTACAAAATCCAAGTAACCCATAACGGTGTGACCAAGGAAAAGACCATCCGTCTGATCGGTGGGGATAAGCTCGAAATGAGCTTCAACTTCGCCGATATCCAAGCCAATAAAATCGCATCGGCTGATTAATTTTCAGGCCGAAACCGATTTGCAATTAGAACCCCGCTGAGTTTTTAACCTTGGCGGGGTTTTTTTATGACTGTTTGTTCTAAGTTCCGTTTAAGTCCCGCTCGAAATCCGATACACTTATACGGAGTTTGCTTGAGACTACTTTCCGTTGTCAATCGTCTTATGGGTTGCTCACTGGAGATCACTGCCGTGGAAAATGTTCGTAACCGTTTTGGCCGCTCCTTCTTGATAGGAATCGCCACAGGCCTCGCATTAGCGACCGTTCTCCTAGGATCATTTTTTGCCGGTCGATGGTCAGCCGAATCGGTGCAAATTGACACAGCCAACTCCCAGTTGCGTGCGATACCATCGAATCGAGTTCACCCCGATTTGCCTGCAGAATGGCTTGGAGCTACTGCAACCCATGGCATGAGCAACATGGCCGTTTGTACTGCTGCTGCAGGTGAGGAAGCCGAAGGCTTTTTCGCTTTGGACTTTTTGACTGGGGATCTTAAAGGCTGGGTCTATTACCCCCGTATGCAAGCCTTCGGTGGACTCTTTGCTACGAACGTTGTGCAGTATCTTGGCCCTCCAGGAAAGAATCCCGAATACCTTCTGGTCAGCGGAGCTTCCCTCTCTAGTCCGACCGGAGGACAAGTCCGCCCATCGCAATCGCTTCTATATGTCGTCGACGCCAAACTCGGAACCTTCGTCGCATTCACGATTCCTTGGAATCGCTCGATGGAAAGTTCCGGTGTGGCCCAAATGAACGCATTGCTTCCTGTCGGTGGCGACGCGATCCGTCCAATGATCGGCCCTGGCCAACGCAAAGCTCCTGCGGTAGATCCAAACCAAAAAGCAAACCAAGCCAACCCAAACCAACCCAACCCCAATCAACAAAACCCTAACCAGCAAAACCCGAATCAACAAATTCCTAATCAAGCGAATCCGAATCAGGTACCCAACAACCAGAATCGCAAGCAACCTTAGACCGTTAGCAACTTAGATTTCCAAGCCGATGCCAATAAGTGAATGGGTCAGTCGTCGTGTTTTCCAGTTCGTCCATGGCAACAACCTCGT
>JBEIGI010000117.1:0-6543 GCA_040381975.1 Pirellula sp. | reverse complement strand
TTCGGTCAACCGAGTTCACTTCAACTCGACGAAGACAACCCAATCGCAAACCCTCGAGGATCTAACCACAACCAGCAATGGCTCTGTGAAACTTCAAAGTCTCACTGGAAACATTATCGTTAATCCAGGGACAGCAGGAACGAGCGGGATCAGTGCCAACGGCATGGGGGATATTCTCCTGCAAACCCTTGCTGGGGACATCACTTCCAATGCAGTGATTGCTAGTGGGACTGGCAACATCACCCTGGATGCATCTGGAACATTGACGGCCAATGCAGGGATCCAAACCGGTGGCAGTGGAGCGATCTACTTTGCCTCGGGTTCAAACGCAACGATTCAATCAATTACCACCGGCGGTGGATATCTTCAAATCCTCTCAGGCGATACGCTCACTCTCGGTAGCATCGATGCGGGTACAGGCAGAGTGTACTTGCAAGCGACCAACGACATCCAAGATGCCGATGGCTCAAGCAACTCGACGAACGTGACGGCCAGCGCCTTGGCGATGCGAGCCGGAGGCAAGATCGGCAGCTCCGATACCAATGCAGCAGCTAGCACCAATCGCAATGCGATCGGCACCCGAGTAGCAACGCTCGCCGCGCAGTCCTCTGCAGGGATCTACATTCAAGAGGCTGATGGGGTCACGATCGACTTGGTGAATGTTTCGGTCGATCGAGTCAATTTCAACTCGACCAAGACGACGCAATCGCAAACGCTTGAAGATCTAACGACGACCAACAACGGCCCTGTGAAACTTCAAAGCCTCACTGGAAACATCGTCGTCAATCCAGGGACGATTGGCACCAATGGAATCACCGCTAATGGTTCAGGAGATATTCTCCTTGAGATTCTCGATACCGGAATGATCGTAACCAACAGCGTCGTGATGAGCGGGTCAGGTAATATCACTCTGAACTCAAAAGACTCTTTGAATATCGTTGATTTACTGCGAACAGGCTCGCCAGGAACGATCTACTTGAAATCCGCTCAAGGCATCACGGTAGAGAATTTGCAAGCCGACAACGACGTCGCGGTGGTCTCTGGGGGGGATATCACCCTAGGTCGTATCGTCGCTGGTTCCGGCAACGTTTATTTGGAAGCCAAGAGCAATGTTTTTGATTCAGACGCGTCAAGCAATTCAACAAATGTGACCGCTTCTGGTTTGGCGATCAAGGCTGGCGGGACCATCGGATCCTCCGATTTGATGAATTCACGGGATTCCAATCGAAACGCGATTGGGACTCAAGTTGCAACTCTGGCCGCTCAAGCAGCCGATGGAATCTATGTTCAGGAGATCGATGGGGTCATCGTCGACACGGTGGCGATCGGGGTCAAGCAGGTCCAATTCAACTCAACTTTGACAGATCGTTCTGAGAAACTTGAGGATTTGGTAACGACGGACAATGGCCCTATTAAACTTCAGAGTTTAAATGGCGACATCGTCGTGCTAAGCGGAACAGCAGGCACAAAGGGTATTGAAGCAAATGGAAGTGGCGATGTGCTTTTGCAAACCGTCTCAAGTGGCACCATCATCACACAAGCCCAAGTTCGCTCGCAGACCGGAAACATCACAATCAATTCTGCCGATGACCTAACGATTACGGATCAACTCAGGACGAGCAATCCAGGGCGGATTTTCGTGACATCCCGGGGCATCGTTTCCGTCGATTCGCTCGACACGAATAACACCAATTTGGTGATTCTTTCGGACAAATCAATTCGCTTAGGGAGTATCCAAGCCGGTACGGGCAGGGTCTATCTGCAGGCCAACATAGACATCATCGATGCGGATCCAAACAACAGCGCGATCAATGTCTCGGCCCAGGCTTTAGCGATGGTTGCCAGCAATAAGATCGGTGACTCGGACTTGGACTCGCTCCCCGATACAAATCGTCATGCGATCGGGACGAAGGTCGATCTTTTGGCCGCTCGTTCTGCCAACGGAATTTATGTTCGGGAATCCGATGGGCTGACTGTCGATTCGGTTTTTGTCGCAAGCACGATGGTGCATTTCAACTCTTCGACATCCGACGAGAGTTCGATCCTTGAAGACCTGACGACCACCACCGAAGGTCCCATTAAGCTACAAAGCTTAGCCGGAGATATTCAGATCAATCCGGGCATGGCTGGACCCAATGGCGTTTCGGCCGCCGTATCTGGTGATGTCTTGCTGCAAACATTATCCAGCGGCACGGTCATTCTCAATGGGGTTGTTCAAACCGAATTTGGCGATATCACGATCGATTCCAAGGATGCGTTGGTGATCGGAGATAAGATCAAGACAGGTGGCCCGCCAAGGCTCTCGACGATTTATCTTCGCTCCGATCAGAATGTAACCATCGCGGAATTGAACACCAACGATTCGGCCCTTTGGGTTCAGTCAGGCGCATCGATCGTTTTGGGCAAGATCCAAGCGGGGATTGCGGGAGTGTATCTCGATGCCAAGGATGACATTGTCAGTGGGACGGTCCTGCCATCTATCAATGTCGCCACACGAAGCATTCTCGCCATGCGAGCCGGAGGACAGATTGGCCCGATCGTAACTCAGGTTGATGTCCTTGCTGCAACTGCATCTGATGGAATCGCGATCACCGAGATCGATGGAGTAACGATTGGTTCCGGAAGCATCCGTGTCGATCAAGTCCATTTCAATTCATCAGAAACCGAGCGCGTTGCAACACCTGAAGATTTGATCACCACCAACGGAGGATCGATCACTCTGGAAAGCTTGTCGGGCGACATTCTCGTCGAACCCGGTCAAACACCTGGTGTTGGGATTTCGGCAAGCGGTTCGGGGCACATTGTGTTGCTGACTTCCAACAATGGAAACATCATCGTCAAAGGGGATGTACTCTCAGGTACGGGCAATATTTCCCTGGGTGCTGCAGACAGCGTTTTGCTCGGAGCGCAAGTTGCAACGGCTGGTGATATGGTTCTTGAAAGCATCCGCGGTGCGATCGCCGAATTGAATGAGGCTGCAAGAGTTCAAGCCGATGATCTATTGCTCAAATCCGGAAGATTCGCTCATTTGCATGACACAACGGTCAACACTCTGACGGCTCGAACTTTAACCAATGCTGTGTTGAGCTCTTGGCAAGAGTTAAACCTACAGGCTAGTGCCCAAGGAGACGATTTTGTCGATGCCTTAGGTACCGTGTCGGAAAGCACCAAGAACGCACTGCGGGCTCAGTATCGCTTCGCCGAGCGTTATCAAGATATCGGCTACTCGCTCTATGTGGTCAACAGCAAGGCCTTAACCATCGACTCGGTGATCGCTGGTAGTTTTGCCAGTGGGCAGGTGCAAAGCGATAAGCCAGGGATTTATGTCGAGACCAAAGCAGGGGATCTGCTCGTCAAGGATGCTGTGGTATCAAGAAGCGCTAGCTCTCAAGCAGGTGGCGTTGTATTGGTAAGTGGAGCAAAAGTTGTGCTCGATCCATCTGCAACTCTACAAAGCAACTACATCCAAAACGGTGTTCTCCAGGTTCAGCTTATTAATAACATCGATCTGAAAGCTCGCATCTTCGATGCGCTTGAGAAACCCAATCCTGCAGGTGGTTTGTTCACCACCAGGATCGTATCTCGAAACATCTTTTCGGAATCGAATCTTCCGGAGATCCCGATTTCTCTAGCTCCGACGAAGCGAATTCTCCAGGGGGTTGCTACCCACTTTGGATCGGCAAACGAATCAGGTTTCGATCTGTACATCGGATATGCCGATGGCAAGTTAGAGGGATTCGGACGCCAGGGCGATATCTATCAGAGAAACAACGGCAACGATGGGCCTGTGGCGTCCAAACCCCAAGCGGCCGGTAACGTCGGATACCTAGAACGTTCCAACCCCTTCGACGGCGATTTCTTAAATAGCACCCAAGAGCTCCTAACGGACGTGGTGATCCGTCGATCCGATGACTTCTTCATCTTCCAAAAGGACATGCCTGTCGGATTTGACAATTTCAATCCTCCCAACGGACCTGCCAACACATCGACCGGTTTCTACGATCTGACGGTCCAAACGCACCGGGTTCCCGATGTGATCTCCGAGGGCTCCGACAGCGGCTTACCGATGCCACCGTCTCCAGATATCGAAGTCCCGAAATTCCAACAGCCAGAACCGTATATCTTTGCGCCAACAGTCGCGATCGTCACCGAGTCCCCCGAATATGAAGAGCCTCCCGTAGTCGAGCGAAAAACCAGGATCGTCATCACTCGAATCAAGGTCGAAATCCTTGAGGAGGGGGAGGACATTGTTAAATCAGACCCAGCGAAACTCGAGGAAGTCGCCCGAGATAAAGAAAGAACTGTTGATGTTGAGTTACCCAGCGACCTGTTTGCCGACGGCGATCAATTGACTGGATCAGAAATTGAACGGATCAAAAAATATCTCGAACTCCAACCGAGCACCAAGCAAGGGGAATACGTAATCATTGTCGAGACCTCCGACGGCAACCGTCAGATACTCGGTACATTTATCATCGGCAAAGAAAAACTGCCGGAGACAAACAACAACCCCGACGCACCGCCCCCCGGAGAGGATTCAAAGGAAGAAAATGCCGGAAAACCGTCGAATCCTAAGGATCAGTCATTATACTTAGATCCTCGGAATCCCAAACCTTCGGTCGCTTTGGATTCATCGCTGCAACAGGAATCCGATCATGCATGGAGCCTGATGCTCGGTTCCCTGTGGCTTGTTCGCAAGCCTAATGATTCAAGCCAAACTAACAGCGATTCAACAACCGATTACACCCTCCGCGCACGACGGATCCGAAGACTGTCGTCGCTTGAGAATACTCAGGGCCAGGCCGTCCCAAACGACACGGCAAGCGAGTAACATCAACCGATCATGAATAAAGATCAAGAAAACTCCAACGACAACTCCAAGCAGAATGATCTTCAGGCCGATTTCACCGTCGACCTAGATGTGAATGAATCGAAGGATCTCAAAGCAGGTCAATCGACTATTCAAGGATCCACGGCCCAGGGTTCCACATCTCAGAGCGAGGGTGTCACGAGCATCAATATCTCGTCGATAGGTCAGACGATGGACATTACTCCATCGGATCAATCCTCTGGTTCCGGCACGCTCGATTTAGAGCAAATCAATGGCCAGACGGTCGACTTGGACCAGCAGCCAGCGCAAGATCCAGATAGCCATGACGGGACCCGAATGATATCCCCGTCGATAGCCCCATTTGGTGGCAAGGTCTTTGAACCGAACGCATCTCCACAACCTCCCGATGGCGACGGAGGTACCAGATTGGTTGGTCAGGATCAAAATCCCTACGGACAAACGATGGATATCCATGTCCAAGAGGAATCCGGCCCTGCGCAACCTCCTGATCGAACCATGCTCTTGAGCGATAGCCAGCAAGGTTCCCAAGCAGGATCTTCGAGCCTTGCCGGTAAATCCTCCTATGATCAAACCATGGATCTAGCCGATTCGGCCTCGGAGTCCAAGAGCGGTAGCGACGCGCGCGTCAGCGGCAGCGGTATTAAAACTGGTCAATCGATCAACGCCTCTGGCCGGTCGAACATGAAATCAATGGGGGACTCGAAACAGTACCTCCAGGCAGAGCGAGCCAACGCCTCGGATTCCATTTTCGATCGTATCCAAGCTCGCAGTATTTCTTACACAATAGACTGGAACGATAAGACAAAAGATTATCAAATCAATCAAAAGATCGATTCCAAAACCGGTAAGCTGGATCTTCATGTGCTGGGTAAAGGAGGCATGGGGCTTGTTTATCTAGCCACCCAAAATTCGGTCAATCGCCCAGTGGCATTGAAGATTATCCGCAAGGACAAGCAGAACGACACGTTCTCAAAACAGTTCTTTTATGAAGCGGAAATCACCGCGCTGCTTGAACACCCCAACATCACCCCAATTTACGAACTGGGCAAAACACTGGACCACACGTATTTCTACACGATGAAATACATCCAGGGGACTCCCTGGGAAAAGAAGATTCGAACCAACTCGATCGAAGAAAACCTTGATATCTTCGACAAACTCTGCGATGCAATCGCCTTTGCCCACAGCAAAAACATCCTCCACATGGACATCAAACCCGACAACGTCCAACTCGGGGAATTCGGCGAGGTCTATGCGGTTGACTGGGGGGTTGCAAGCGACCTGAAGCGTCCGGAGTCCGTTCGCTGCGCCGGAACTTGGCAATGGATCAGCCCCGAAGTAGCACGAGGTGAAAAATCTCGTATTGGAAAGGGAAGCGATATCTACTTGCTCGGTGGAATCTTGTTCCAAATTGTTACCGGACACCATCCTCGCTTGCCCAAAGACCCTTCGGAGAAACTGTCTGATCCAGCTCTTCGCAAAGCCGCGATCAACAACATCATCCAAGCGACCGACTGCAAAGATCCCATGGTCGCCGTGGCCCTGAAAGCCTTGGCTACCGAGCCTCAAGACAGGTACGCGAAAGTCGAACATTTGCAAGAAGCGATCCATGCGATCCAAAAAGAACGCGCCGCGATCAAGAGCAGTCAGGAATTGACCAAAAGAGCAATCGTCCTGGCAAGCGAAGCGAC
>JBEIGI010000116.1:0-6592 GCA_040381975.1 Pirellula sp. | reverse complement strand
CTTTGCTTTCTATCAGGTACCCTGCCACTTGGACCTTTCGGACCGCTTGGAACCACGGAGGCTTGAATGCTGTCGTCTACATAGAATTCCTGTACCAAGACAGGAACCACCACGATCTCTTTGCAGGATGGGCAGCGTATCTTCTTACCCGAAACGTTCTCTTTGACTCGATACGTTTTGCGGCATGCTTGACAAGTTACTTCTATGGACATCGTTTCAATCGTTCCGGCAAACAAAGAAAACAATTTTAGGTACACTCGAATCTTGGCCCACGATTGTAACAGAAAAGTAAGCGTACAGAGGCCTGACTAGGTTTCATTGGAGCTCAGGCTTGCGGTTGTTGACGGCGTTTGTTAGGCCGATAAGAAGCTTGAGCGGTTTGCGGCCCAGCGAGCTAGCATGTCGGACGCATACGATGCCCTCCCGCAGAGCACTTGCCCCAGAGGGCGATCTTTGGCAAGCACAGGATCAGGCGCATCATCTACCTTCTTCGCACGACATCGAGTCGAAGACCTATTTGCCTTTGCGAAGCTGCGCTCGAGCGCGACGACGCGCCGCTTGAACGATCGCCGTATCGGCCTTATCGCGCCGCTCTTGCTCTCGGTACTAACGCACCGCATGAGGATGCGCCGCCTTCCAACGATCTGGAAGCAACTCTTCGAGCTTCGCCGTGCCCCGCGTCATGTGGGTTATGACACTCTCTAAGTACATCCCTACGTCAAGCTCCATCCGCAAGGCACTCGATACCAGCGGCATCAAGCTCGCATTGCGAATCCCTGCGCGCAGGCTACCTATGAACAACCAGTTCTTTCGACCTATCGCAACACGCTTCATCAACCGCTCGACCTGATTGTTATCAATCGGTAGCGATCCATCACTGACAAACACATTCAATGCATCCCAATGGTTGCGCAGGTAATTGAAGGCTCCACCGAGCTTGCTTGCCGGGAGGATGCTCTTGGCCACATCGGGTCCATCGCGATGTCGCGATACCCGGAAGTCAAAGATGTCATACGGCGCGCTCGAATCGAAACTCGAATAACCCCACATCTTGGCATCTAAACTGTCTTTCTTTTTTGGCTTCTATCATCTTTTCGATCAGGCGCTTGATTTGGGGATCGTCGATCCCATCGGCCTTATCGCGAAGATCTTTGGGCATGATCAATTTGACCTGCGTATCATCGAGTCCCAGACATCGCCCTTTCTTGATCTGGCTGAGCATCAGCTTGGTTAGCCGCCACCATACCTTCGTTTGCGAGTGGGGCGTATTACAGTGCTTTCCAGGAGGGCATAGGCCTTCCCAACTTCGGGAATATCGCCTCCTCGGTATACATCCCGTATCGTACGATAGGGGACCAACCTCCATCTATACAGTTCTCGTACATCTCGGTGCGGACATCGTCCTTCCTTGCCGTTTGGGGCGGTTGTGGATTCTTTGGTGTAGTCGCTAGTTGGCGAAAACGGCGAGCCCGCTAGAACCGCGGCTCTAAAAGAGAAGTCATCGATTTTCGTACCGCAATCGATCGCGCGTTCCACGTCCGACCCGGTGCTAACGCTCGGCGGATGATTGTTCACCCAGTTAAATCGAACCCCTCGCGATTTTTAGGTGGGACGTTTCGTTCCAGAACCAACGGAGCGTAAAAGTTCAAGCCAGCCTCTTGTCACGAATGCTGTTCGGAATTCTTCGAAGCTCCTGCAAGCAACTCGCGTCAACGGCATTTTGAGAATTTCGCTAAATTTTGATTGCATTTTCCTCGGTCAAAGCGAGAATTATTAAGGCAATGTATGGCTATGTCAATTCTGATTCACGCCAATTCGCTGACCGAGACAATGGACCTAACAGAACTGCTTGACAGAGTTGGAGACGCAAATGGCAAGGCTGCCGAAGAATTGATACCCATCGTCTATGAAGAACTTAGGCGATTGGCTCAGCAAAGGCTCATCAATGAGGTGAGCGATATTTCCTTGCAGGCGACGGCGCTCGTGCACGAGGCATACCTTCGGCTCGTCGATACCCAGGAACCACAGAATTGGGATTCGCTCGGACACTTCTTTTCTGCAGCAGCCATTGCCATGCGCAGGATCCTTGTCGAGCGAGCAAGGCAGAAAAAATCGCAGAAACATGGAGGAGGCTACCGACGATTGGACGTGGAAGCAAATGAACTTGAATTGATGGATCGGTCTGAGGACCTCATTGCCCTTGACGAAGCACTCCAGGAGCTTGAGGTGAATGACCCGCAAGCGTGTCGCTTAGTGATGTTGCGTTACTTCGGTGGTTTAGGACATCAAGAAGCTGCAGAGGCGATGGGGATCGGTCGACGTGCGGCAGACCGGCTTTGGTCGATCGCCCGCGTGTGGCTTCGAGAGCAAATTCTTGATGGAAGATGCAGTGCAGCGTGCGACTCACTAAATCTAGATAGTGCAGATGCGCGTTATCCAAACGTCTCGCACTGAACAACTGCCATTGTGGATTTTGAAATTGACGAATTGGAATCCAAGAGCAAACGAGATCTTCGCGGAAGCAGTCGAACTTGCTGCTTCGCAACGGGAGACATTCGTTAGATCGCGATGTGCAGGCGATACTTCCCTGCAAGATCGCGTCCATCAGTTAATTCGTTTGCACGATGCGGCCGGGAATTTTCTGCTTGCCCCTGCATTCGCGGCCGAGCCTGGGCGCATCTCGATACCGGGCTATACGATCGAGGGCATCGTCGGTCGTGGCGCGATGGGGATCGTCTACAAAGCCCAACACCTCGCGTTAAAACGCACAGTCGCGCTGAAGTTGATGCAGGCGGCGTGTTATGCAGGTCCGAGGGAACGAGTCAGATTTCACATTGAATCCGAAGCTTGCGCGCGACTACACCATCCCAACATTGTTCAAATCTATGAAATTGGCGAAGCCGATGGCTATCCGTACTGCGCCCTCGAATATGTCGACGGCAGCAGTCTGGCAAGCAAACTTGATAGCCATTCAATCAAGGCCAGCGACGCGGCAAGATTGGTCGAGTTGTTAGCGCGGGCGATGCAGGTGGCACACAGTCGCAATATTGTTCATCGAGATCTCAAGCCCGCGAATGTCTTACTGACACTTGACGGCACACCCAAGATCGCCGACTTTGGGCTGGCTCGACGATTGGATGTCGATAGCGGTGAAACGGAGGCTGGATCGGTGATCGGCACTCCTTCCTACATGGCGCCCGAACAAGCGTCTGGGCGAGCGCATCAGGCGGGCCCTGCTTGCGATTTGTATGCGATTGGTGCAATCCTTTATCACTGTTTGGCAGGTCGCCCGCCGTTTGTTGGGAAGTCATTTGTTGATACTCTCGATCAAGTTCGCTCGCATGAAGCCGCTCCACCTTCGAAGTGGATAAAAAGCGTTCCTCTGGACTTGGACACGATCTGCCTAAAGTGCCTTCGCAAAGAACCTGAGAACCGCTACACCTCCGCTGCGGAACTAGCCGACGATCTCGCGCGATTCTTGCGCGGCGAACCGATCCTCGCGCGACCCGTTGGTCGAGTGGAACGAACATTCAAATTAATACGCCGGAATCCCATAACGGCAGGTTTTGTTTTTGCTCTAGTCCTCGCCCTTGCTTTGGGAACGACAGTCAGCTATCTGAAATACTTGGACGCCGAGCAGCAACGACGTTTCGCCAAATACGAAGCAACCAAGGCTGAGCGAGCCAGCGACTATATCGCGAGCATGTTTGAACTGGCCGATGCAAACGGGCAGCGTAGTACAATGTCCGCGCGTCAAATACTTACAGACGCGGAACGAGACATCCAATTGCAGTTTTCTGATCAACCCGAATTGCGAGACAAGCTGTTGACTCAGATTGGCAATGTTTATGACAAGCTCGATGCTACCTCACCATTGGCCATGATTCTCGAGGTGAGTGGAGAAGTGTCGCTGCAGTCATCTCGAAACACTAAGAACTTACCGGTCCCTCAGGCATTGCTCTACAGTGGCGATCGGCTTGGCTTATCCCAAGACGCACAAGTCCTTCTCCTTTTTATTTTTGATCATCACAAAGAATGGCTCGCATCCGGTAAAGAAGCCACGATCCTTCGGAAAGGATGCGCACCAGCCGATGCGGTTCGATCACGCGAAGACGGAATAGTACTGTCCTTTGTACGATTGCCGAAAGGGACATTTTATATGGGAGGAGGTGGTGGCGTCGCCGGAGTTCCGGTTGAGATAGAAAATGATTTCGAAATATCCATTCACCTAGTCACGCAGGGGCAGTGGCAAAGTGTGATGGGGAATAATCCAAGCTCCTTTTCGCGATTTGGTGCCGACTATGATCGCGCTCAGAGCATTCCAGACGGCGAACTGAGCCTGCTGCCGGTCGAATGTGTGTCCGAGGACGACGTGCAAAAGTTTCTAATTAGGCTCAACGAACGAACAAGAACCAGCGGCTGGTCCTACCGCTTGCCGACCAGCGAGGAGTGGGAATATGCGTGTCGAGCAGGCGCGACCAGTAAGGAAGAGTGTTCGTACCACTTCTACTTTTCGCAACCAACGAACTCGATCTCGTCTGCCGAAGCAAATTTCAATGGTCAGTTTCACTACGGCGATGAGTTCAAGGACAATTGCCTGGAGCGACCCTCCAGGATCGGCATGTATCCTCCGAACAAAATAGGCCTGTATGATATGCACGGGAATCTCAGCCAATGGTGCTCGAATTCTGATGGGAATCAAAGAATTCATCGAGGCGGCGCTTGGGGCTCGGATGGTTTTCACTGCCGCGCGGCAGAACGTAACATCATCGACCAATGGAATCGCAGCCGAGCCACTGGCTTTCGGCTCGTCAGAACCTCCACCAATATGGCTTCGGTGGAACGATGACTGGGGTGGCCATGCCGAGGGCTGTGGGCCAACATGGGGCATATTTGAAACTACGAGCGATGTAGTGACGCGTTCCACCGGAGAGCGTGAAAAGCCCGGGTTCGTTTCAAAACTTAAGAGAGCACGTCGATTGGATGAAAACCTAAGTCGTTACTCCAAAACACGTTATGAACAAACTAAATTGCGCACTGTCGCGTCCCAGTAATCCAACATTGCCACAAAAAGTTCAATTCGTATTCTCCATCCTCCATTCGCTTCGCGAATAGAGTGTAGATTGGAGAAAGTAGTGAGTAGGAAGATTTAAGGGTCCATCCGGCATTATCGTGGTTGATGGTACAATTGCTGGGGAAAGGAACCCCCAACAATGCAAGACAAAGAGCTATACCAACACATTCTTGGACTGACATCCCCTTGGAATCGCCTGCCTGTTTAGCTAAGCTTGGCAGCTTGTAATCAGCACATTATCCCCGCCGACTCACATGGTCGCACGCAATCTGATTATGTGTCAGCCCTTCGGGCTTTTCATTAGGATTGGCCTCAACGTCCCATGAATGCACCCGCAAATTTGCATTACATTGAAGGATTCTGTCTTCGCCAACGGGTGCGACCTACGATGCACCCGAGTGCAATGAAGATGGCGAAAGAAGTGGGCTCAGGAACAGGTGTCAGTACTGGACTAAACTTAATGAAAGCGTAGTGATTTGTGCTAGGAGTATTGCCAGGAAATACGACCAGACCACTATAATCTGATGGATACAAAGATTTTGAAAGGGAATAGTTATCCTTTGTTCCAGCAATAATAACAAACGAGCCTTGTCCCGCCGCTGTGACAGGCGCAATTAGAAACTCCCGAAGGTCTGTGCCGTTTCCGACTGAATTTGGGTTGTACGGAATGGTTGGCAGACGGTCAAATAGGGCCGTGATCAGATTTCCTGCGAATGTCTGGTCAAAGAGTGAGCCACCCCCAGTGCTCAAGAAAGTATTTAGCGATTGATTGCGACTCAACGAGATATCGTACAGATTTCCGTTGACATTTAGGTCCGTGATTCGTTCGAGGTTGCCGTTGGCAGTCAGTATGACGCCCGCCTGCAAAGAACCCGAAGGATATGGTAACAACAAACTCACGCATGCGACAATGAAACACTTCAATGTGGTCAATCTCATCGTGCCACGTTGACGAATCCGCGTAATCGAAGCCGCGGGCGAAATTGCACGTTTAACAACCCAATCCTTCAACTTGTTTAACACTCTATTAACTCCTCTAGGAAAATGGTAACTCAATCCGAACGCTGGACAGTCAGTTTCACGCAAATTGACTTTCGCGAACTGTCCTTTTTCTTATCTGAGTAATGCGAGATTGGTGCCTGGATTGCACCGGGAATGTCTATAGAATTTGAAAATTCGCAGTTACGATAAGTGGCTACAACGAACAAGAGGGGGGTGCCCAGAGGTAACGCCATCGATTAAATTAATAATAGTGCTCGTAATCATTAGTCCGCTTAATTGCCGCTCGAACGCCTAATCAGGCATTGGTTGGGTTGAACTGTTTTTCTTTTAACCAAGTTTGGCAGCTTGCTACCAGCACATTGTCCCCGCCGACTCACACGCTCACCGCCATGCAATCTTAGCAACCTTGGAACATCGCAATAGCGCAGCCTCAATTGCTTCTTGACTTCCCGAGACTCCGGAACAATTGAGGACAATTGTTCGACGAAAGGTAACCGTTCACGGGCCGGTGCAAAG
>JBEIGI010000115.1:0-6731 GCA_040381975.1 Pirellula sp. | reverse complement strand
GTTCAAACCCGAACCACTCACCAAACCCTGGAATTAGCGTCCATCAGTGTTCATTAGCGGTTCAAACCCGAACCACTCACCTCGCCCTGGAATCAGCGTTCGTCAGTGTTCATTAGCGGTTCAAACCCGAACCACTCACCGAACCCAGGAATCAGCGTTCGTCAGCGGTTCATTAGCGGTTCAAACCCGAACCACTCACCGAACCCAGGAATCAGCGTCCATCAGTGTTCATTAGCGGTTCAAACCCGAACCACTCACCGAACCCAGGAATTAGCGATTTTCAGCGGTTCAATTAGCCGTTGGATTCAACCGAAACTGGTTTCTGGGTCATTGGAACCCCGTCGCTCTTGGGAGCCGATCGAACCACGGCTAACCCCGCTACGGTCAACACCATAAGCAATAAAACGTACTCAACCGGTCCTGGACCTGTCTCACTTTTGAATATTCTGTCCAACATCTTTGTTAATCCACTGCAAATCGAGTGATATTCAGCGCTACGTCCCTCCGACGGATCCTCAGATCCAATCATCGTGCGCACCCTCCAAACCTTCCTTGTTGTGTCAGTTATCGACTATCTGGAATTGCCCCCCCACCTTTATTTACCCCTTCCCCCTAATGCATTCGGTCAGCAAAATCCGACCCACCCGGCCTGAGTTGTTGACGGCCTAAATCGATTCGTGAACAATGATCCACCAGTTCGGGATATAAATCACGGGAATCACAGCCTAACATAAACGAAGTTAATCGAGCGGCCTATGAACGACTTAAAGACCCAAGACCCAGCGATTTGGCAAGCGATCCAGGCAGAGGCCAAGCGGCAAAAGGAGGGGCTCGAGATGATCGCCAGTGAAAACTACACGAGTTTTCCTGTGATGCAGGCCGTCGGTAGCGTGCTTACGAACAAGTACGCCGAAGGGTATCCTGGAAAACGATATTACGGAGGCTGCGAGCATGTCGATGTCGTCGAAACCATCGCAATCGAAAGAGCTAAGCAACTCTTCGGTGCTGAGCATGCCAACGTCCAACCCCACTCGGGCTCCCAAGCCAATACTGCCGTTTATCTTTCTCAGTTGCAACCGGGCGATGTCGTGCTCGGACTGGATCTTGCCCAAGGTGGCCACCTGACCCACGGCATGTCGCTGAATATCAGCGGTAAACTTTACAAATTCTATTCCTACGGTGTTGATCCCGAGCATCATCGTATCAACTTTGACCAAGTCGCTTCGCTTGCCAAAGAGCATAAGCCCAAGCTGATTATTGCAGGAGCGAGCGCTTATCCTCGCGAAATCCCACACGCCAAGTTTGCTGACATCGCAAAGGATGTCGGTGCTAAACTCATGGTCGACATGGCCCATTATGCTGGATTGGTTGCCGCCGGAATCCACAATTCCCCGGTGTCGTGTGCTGACTTTGTAACCACAACAACGCACAAAACACTTCGAGGACCACGTAGCGGATTGATCTTATGCAAGGCCGAGTATGCCAAAGCGATCAACAGTGCCGTTTTTCCGGGTACCCAAGGGGGCCCACTGATGCATGTTGTTGCCGGAAAAGCAGTGTGCTTTGGAGAAGCGCTCGAGCCATCCTTCAAAGAATACGGACGGCGGGTTGTCGCCAATAGTCAAGCATTGGCTGATACGCTGCTATCGCACGGGTTGCGTTTGATCAGCGGAGGTACCGACAACCATCTTGTACTTGTCGATGTGACCGTGGCGGGGATCGGCGGCAAGATCGCCGAGAAAACACTCGATCGCTGTGGCATCACGGTCAACATGAACATGATCCCTTTCGATACCCGCAAGCCGATGGATCCGAGCGGAATTCGAATCGGTAGTCCCGCACTGACCACGCGCGGAATGGGGATCGAAGAGTTCAAGCAAATCGGACACTGGATTTCCTCCGCTCTTAAATCTCACGACAACCAAGACGCTTTGGCACGGATTCATGCGGATGTCCAAGCGTTGGCAAATTCGTTCCCCGTTCCTGCAGATCGTTGTGAAACGGGTGCCGAATCGAACTCCTGCTATTCCTAGGTTTTCATAGCAACAATCCATGAATCATATGCCAACACCTCGCATCCTCATCGCCGACGACAACTCCGCCAACCGCGAGTTACTCGAAGCCCTTTTAGCCAACATCGACTGCGATACCGAAATAGCTGTTGATGGACAAGAAACACTCGACAAGGTCAAGAGTTTCAAACCCGATCTGATCTTGCTCGATGTGATGATGCCTAAGAAAAACGGATTTGAAGTTTGCCGAATTGTCAAAAGCGATCGGACAACATCGCGCATCATGGTCTTGATGGTCACGGCACTGAGCGAACTCGGCGACGTCGAACGAGCCGTCGAAGCCGGAACGGACGACTTCCTATCAAAACCGGTCAACTCGCTTGAATTCCAAAAACGGGTCAAGAACATGCTCAAACTCAAGGGAACCGAAGACGAACTCGAACGCTTGAGAGCATACATTCGGGAGATGGAAGAACGAACTTAGGATGCACACGCTGGCTGACCCAAGAAACGCGCTGAAATTGCTCAAGCGCCTCGAACGCCGGGTCCAAATCGTACATGGACAGACTCAAATCGCAGGCCAAGACTACCCTTGGGCAAGGGTGCTCGATCCCGATCAATTGCTCGAGCAAACACTCAGCAACGATCGGCCCGAGTCCGCAGCACTCGATCCGTTCTGGGCCGCCAATTGGCGAGCTGCACAAGGTCTGGATCGGTATCTCGATAGGCTTGGGATTACAGCCGATACTCGGATCCTCGAACTAGGCGGAGGATCCGGCAGGGCGGGCATTTCAGCCGCGCTACGAGGAGCACAAGTTTGCATTACCGATGCATCAAGCATGGCGCTGATCATGTGTCGATACAATGCGAGGTTTCTCGCAAATCGAATCCAAGTACGCAAACTCGATTGGTCTGACACCAAGGGCTTCGAGCATCGGTTCCCCATCGTCATCGGCTCGGACATCGTCTACAACCCATCGCTTTATCCTATCCTGGAACCTTGCATGCGCCAGGTCATCGAGCACAATGGTATAGTGTTGCTGAGTGAACCACAGCGGCACACCGGCGATCGTTTCGAAAGCTGGATTCGAAAAGCAGGTTGGAAGTGCGACTCTCACCTGATCGATCTTGAGGATGGCCAACGTGAAATCCGTATCTTTCAATGCCGATTGAATCCCGATGCATCATGAAGCCCATTCGACACACTCAACACCATTTCGTTTGCACAGTATCGATCGGGATGCTTGCAATGATCGCGATTGGGTGCGAATCAAAGTCTAAAAAACAATCCGGCGGCAGTTCCCAAACGCCAACGACTCCTACTGTACAAAATGAGGATGCCGGCAAGAAAACCACTTCGCTTCGCGCCTTAAAATTGCTCGAAGCCGGTCGCTTCGATGAAGCCTGGGAGCAATGCCAAAAGGTACTTTTATCAACTCCAAACGACGCTCGAGCGATCTATGTCTCGGCGCAAGTTCTTTCGCAACGCGGAAAACTCGAACAAGCATTGGCGATGATCGATCGAATCGATGTCGGAGAACCTGAATACGGCATCGTCGCACATCGTCAAGCGCTGGCATGGTGCCAAGAACGTTTTATGCTCCAAGCAGCAGAGAAGCGAGCTCAAGCAATCCTACTGCGCAAACCGGATGATTACGAAACAATCAAATTGCTAGCGGCTCTTCTGGATCTCCAAGGACGCCGATTCGAATCCTCGGTCTTGCTTCAGAAACTCCTGAGCCTCGGAGCAACCGACCTTACGACCATGGTTTTGGCTCTCGATACGGTCAAACCGATCGAAAGTGACGAAATCGCTCAAAAGCAATTCGAGCAAAACCCAAAGGAACTTCGACTCAAAGGCTCGATCGCTTTCGGAGCCCTCTACGAAAAGAAACCCGATCAAGCCGAAGCGGGCTTTCAAGAGATCATTCAATCTGGACAAGCAACAGCTGCGTATTGGATCGGACTTGGACTCTCTTTGATCGAACAGGAGAAATGGGATCAGCTCTCAGATTGGTACAAGCAAGCTCCTCGGGATTCGATGGAAAGCTTTCCAGACTACTGGCGCGCAATGGGGCTTTGGTGCCAACATCTAAGTAAGCACAATGAAGCCGCCAAGTGCTTTACACGCAGTCTCGAACTCGATCCGATGAATCCCTTGGCTGCAGGCAATTTAGCCCAATCGCTGGCCATCCTAGGAGACAATGCCGGCGCAGAGCGAGCCGAGGCGATCTTTCAGGAAACCCAACTTGCCAATCGCAATCTAAACTACTGCCGCGATGGAAATCGACGCTCCGAATGGATTTTGCAAATCGCAAGTACTCTTGAAAGCCGTGGACGGGTTCTGGAATCGATCCTTTGGCGGGAACTAGACCAGAGAACCAACAATCCAACAGACACACTCATCAAGGAGCTCGAATCTCGACGCAAAGGCTTATCGAGAGCCAATCCACAAACACTCGTCACTGGCCTTGAAAAACCATCAACCGCCTACCCCGAGATCGATTGGAAAGCGATTGCCGAGTCCAAAACGTCTGGCATGCCAACGCAGCGAATCCCAACGCAAGGGTTCGGAGTGGTTCAAGCGAAATTCGCTTGGTCGGATATCGCCAAAGAACTCCAAGCCGATGTAGTCTATCGCAATGGAGACGACCCCAACGTTCCTGGCATGCAGACCTACCAAAGCAATGGCGCGGGTGCAGGCGTAATCGACTATGACCTAGACGGTTGGCCTGATCTTTTTGTATTGCAAGGTGGCGGCGATCCCAGGCAACCAGGTTCGAACGACCCAAGTGTACTCCTGCGAAACATCGCAGGAAAAGTATTCGGAAATGTCGCATCGCAGGCGGCAGTCGACCAACGGGCTTATGGACAAGGTGTCGCGGTCGGGGATTGGGACCAAGACGGATTTTCCGATATGTTTGTGCTGAACTTTGGTGAAAACCGACTTCTTAGAAACCAAGGAGACGGAACCTTTGAAGTGATCCCAGTAGCTTCGATGAAACGCGACATCGCCAACAATCCAGTCTGGAGCGTAAGCGGTGCAATCGCCGATATCAACGGAGACCACTTGCCGGATCTGGTCGAAATCAATTATGCCTCAGGCATCGATGTGATCACCCATCTTTGTATTTCGCGTGAAAACATACCTCAAGTCTGCCGTCCTACCGAATTCCCGGCATCCGAGGACTATATCTATTTGAGCGATGGACAAGGCGGCTTCACTCTCGCCAACCAAGCATGGAATCTGCAAATGCGAGACGGACGAGGCCTAGGAGTGATCGTCGGCAATCTTGATCTCAAGCAAGGTAACGATATCTATATTGCGAACGACATGTCTGCCAACAATCTCTACTTGAGTTCTCAAGACCCTGCTCAGCAAGGACGTTATTTACTGGCAGACGAGGCGGTACGAAGAGGATGTGCGGTCGACACCGCTGGGAAACCCCAAGCGAGCATGGGAGTGGCCTGTTCGGATTTTGACCGCAACGGCACACTCGATCTGTTCATGACAAACTTCATCGATGAATACAACGCGCTGTACCTACAAAACGAGTCGAACTTCTTTGTCGATGCATCGCGACGGTATCGACTGATCGATCCGAAAAAGAAAACCCTTGGCTTTGGGACTCAAGCGTTGGATATCGATTGCGACGGTTGGCAGGATTTAATGGTTGTCAATGGACACGTCGATGACTTCCGCGCCAAAGGTCAACCTTATGCAATGAGGCCACAAGTCTTCTTGCAACGTGAAGATAGTTTTGCAGAGCAAAATAACGAATCTCTCGGTGATTTTTTCAACAAAGAGTACCTCTCTCGGAGTCTGGGGCTTTGGGACTTCAACCGTGATGGATCGGTCGATAGTTACATCACCCACCTGGATCATCCACTTTCAGTACTTAAGAACGAGACCAAGACCAATGGAGCTTGGATTGCGATCGAACTTGTAGGTACCGAGTCCGAGCGAGACGCAATTGGGGCGACGATCAGAGTCACCGCAGGAAAGCAAAGCTGGATGCATCAGAGACTGGCGGGTAATGGATTCGAATGCGCCAACGAAGGCTTTGTCCATATGGGGTTAGGTACACTCGAAAAAATCGACTCGCTTGAAATTACTTGGACAAGTGGAAAGACCAGCAACTGGAGGGATCTTGGAGTCAACCGTCGATATCGAGCCATAGAAGCCCAGTCCAACCTCGACGAGGTGAAACTTGCAAATGCCCCGAACTAATCGGCAACCTCGTTTAACCCGTAGCCAACGGCGATTTCGTTTAACCCGCAGCCAACGGCGAGGAATTTAAATAAGCCCCCTAGGATCCTTCGTTTGGGGCTCAATCGAAGCCCTCCAGGGGCGATGCCCCTGGCTATGGTGACTTTGGCCGTTGGCTAATGTATCAAACACACTCCTCGTTTCCATCTACAGAGACTCACAACAAACCTGATTAAATACGCTCGACGGCACATGGAATGTGCCTACTACTTTAAAGCCCTCCAGGGGCGATGCCCCTGGCTATGGTGACTTTGGCCGTTGGCCAATTTATCAATCACACTCCTCGTTGCCATCTGCGGAGACTCAGAACAAACCTGATTCAATACGCTCGACAGATCGGACGATCGTCGTGGAGGGAAAGAGTGTAGCGAGAAGAGTAGATCACGGGGGTCGGCGTATCATTAAAAACCGGGGGGGGGGGGGGGGGGGGGGGGGGGGGGGGGGGGGGG
>JBEIGI010000114.1:0-6914 GCA_040381975.1 Pirellula sp. | reverse complement strand
CCAAGACGATCAAAACCAAGCGATCAAGTTGCCATCGAGCGAGTTGGCGAAACCAGCCGATGCGCCTTTGGAAAACCCTATCGTTTTGAATTTGGCGTATAACGGAAAAGTCTATATCGGTCCAGAAACCGCGACCATCGCGGGCTTACGGCCACTTTTGGAAACTGAGGCCAAGGTTCTCAATGCCAGCGGCAAGAGTGCTAAGGATGCAAACGTAATCATTCGCGCCGATGGAAACACCGCAGGTGGGATGGTTCAGGAGCTAATCAAGAAGTGCCAGGAATCTGGTTACGAAAAATTTGCTCTTCGTGCGAAAGAGGAGATCGGTCAGTAACACCATGAAATTCAAGTCGCGAAGCAACGAAAAAGTCGAGATGCAGCTAACGTCGATGATCGACATCATCTTTTTGTTGCTGATCTTCTTTGTGATGACCTTTAAGATCGCCGCTCAGGAAGGGGATTTCAACATCCGAATGCCGATCGGTGGTGGCTCGGGTGCTGCCGATACGACCAACCTTCCGATCAAACTTAGGCTCCGATCCAACACCGACGGCGAGCTTGTCGACATCGTTGTTGACGATAGCCGTTCGTTTGGAAACGACTTTGGAAAGCTAAGAGCTTTTATTCTGCAGCAAACCGGGGGCAATGCACCTCCGAATCCAGAGGATGGCCCCGAGGTTGAACTCGATTTGGATTACAACCTTCGCTATTCGCACGTTATCTCGGCGATTTCTGCCGTGACAGGACAACGCCAAGGAGATGAAGTCAAACGTCTGGTGGAGCGAATCAAGTTCGCCCCACCTCGAAAGCCTCAGTAAGATGCCCTGGAGTGCACTGCTAGGCCTCCATGGGAATCATCCGATCGTATGACCATTGGACAATCCTGAGAGTTGCTCGAGCAACGAACGAGCCTTGCCTGAATCGATCGCTCGTTGAGCTTGGCCTACTGCATCGATCAAGGAATGGGTTCGATTGCAGACCCAAAGACCCGCTGCTGCATTGGCTACGACAATATCCCGTGCAGGTCCTGTTTCTCCATTTAAAATTCTCTCAATTGTCTTGGCGCTTTGCTCTGGACCATCGACCAAAAGATCGGAGTTGTTGATTCTCGGTAGACCAAAACTTCGGTGGTCCCAAAACAACTGCGTGGTCATTCCATACTGCACATGCAGCACACTAGTCTCGGCCGCAAGACTCACTTCGTCCATTCCGTCGGCTCCCCGCACCACGACCGCCGCTTGGATCGGCAATTGCACCAGTGTCGCTGCAAGCTTGGCTTGCAAATCCTCTTTGCCAGTACCTAAAACTTGGTACGCGGCTCCGGCTGGATTGCACAAGGGTCCCAGATAGTTAAAGAGCGTGGGTACACCGAGTTGCCGACGAACTTGTCCGACATGCTTCATTGCTGGATGCAAAATTGGGGCATAACAAAAGCACAATCCAAGTTGATCCAAGCACCTTTCAACACACTCTCGGTCAGCTTCGACTTGCACCCCCAAGTGGGCCAAGACATCGGCCGAGCCCGTTGCGCTAGTGATCTTTCGGTTGCCATGCTTAGCCGTCGGAACACCGCAGGCTGCCGTGACGATGGCTGTAGCTGTCGAAATATTAAAGGTTCCGCTCCCGTCACCCCCGGTTCCACAAGTGTCGAGCAAGTCTGGGTATTTGCTGCGGATTGGGGTCATCATCAGCCGCAACCCTTTAGCTGCCCCGAGCATTTCGGAAACCGACTCCCCTTTGGCTCGAAGTGCCAAGAGCAATTGACCGATCTCGGAGTCTTGGGCCCGACCGGCGAGCATCCAAATGATGGCTTGCTGCATTTGGTCTGGAGACAAGTCTTGGCCACTTTCGGCGATTTGTATGAAATCCTCAAGCATGTTGGATAGGGTGGTCTATAGGAGGCTAGCCCGCGAGGGTGCTCAGGAGGTAAACTAGGGAGAGCTTCAGGAACGCCGATAGAAAGTGTAGTTGAGTCTATATGGCCAGAAAAGTCATTATTGATTGCGATCCGGGGATCGATGATGCTGTGGCGCTTGTCATGGCACTGTTTGACCCCAGGCTCGATGTCCTTGCCGTTACCACCAGCGCAGGAACTGTTCCCGCCGAGCAATCGGCACAAAACGTTCAGTCCCTGATCGAGAAACTCGATCCTCCGCGGTTTCCACGCGTCGGTTTAGGAACCGATCCGGAAGACGCCCCGGTGCTCGATGAATCCGAACTGCATGGTTCCGATGGTCTTGGGAACCTGAGTCTTTCTCGGATCGATCGGCAGCATTTGATGCCTAGCGAGAAGCTCATCGTCGATCGGATCAAATCGGATCCTGGTCGAGTGACGCTATTGTGCTTGGGACCGTTGACTGGAATCGCAAGAGCCATGCAAAGGGATCCGGGTATCATCTCTCAGATCGACCGGATCGTCGTCGTTGGTGGTGCGGTTCCTGGATACGGGGACATCACTCCGTCGGCAGAGTTCAACATGTATTTTGATCCGGCCAGCGCCAATCGCGTCCTTCGCTCTGCGACGACCAAGACTTTGCTCCCCCTAGAGGTTGTACAACAAGTTCGTTTCGATCTGGATCTCATGTCGAGTCTTCCCCTGAAATACACCCGTGCAGGAGGCCCACTCCATGCGATGCTTTCGCACATGTTTCGATCCTATCGGCAATTGCGAGGTATGGAAACGATCTTCCTTAAAGGTGTAATTGGTGTGGCATACATGCTCGAACCCGAGTTGTTTCAATGCGAACAGCTTTCTGTGGCTGTCGAGGAACAAGGCACCGTAACCCGAGGAGCTACGATCATCGACCGACGACCCCATGCCACGGTCTCAAGAGATCTTGAGATCATTTCTGGTGTCGATGCACAAAGCGTCCGTGAATTAGTCATTCGAACTCTGCGCTATGCAGGTCAATGCTCCGAGTAGTTCATGAATTCGAAAGTGTTTCCATAGGAGATCGCATGTCCAAAGTTCCCCGCACAATCCATTTGGCCTTAGTCCAAATGACCACTCCTGGATCTATCCCTGAGAACGTTGACAAAGCGATCTCGCTGGTACGAGAGGCGGCCAAAGCAGGGGCCAATATCGTTTGCTTGCAAGAACTCTTCAACGCTCCTTATCCTTGCCAGAGCGAAGATCACGACCGTTTCGCTTGGGCCGAGTCGATCCCCGGACCGACTAGCAAAGCCATGAGCCAAGTGGCCAAAGAGTGCTCAGTGGTCGTCACCGGATCGGTCTTCGAAAGGCGAGCACACGGCCTGTATCACAACACGGCGCTGGTCTTTGATACCGATGGATCCCAAGTCGGATTCTATCGCAAGATGCACATCCCAGACGACCCTCACTACTATGAAAAATTCTACTTTACTCCCGGGGATACAGGCTTTACGGTAGCCAAGACCAAATACGCCACGATCGGAGTTGGGGTTTGCTGGGATCAATGGTATCCAGAGGCTGCCCGATTGTTCGCCTTGCGAGGTGCCGAAATACTGCTGTATCCGACGGCGATCGGATGGCTTGCTCCAGACAAAGAATCGGTCGGCAAGAGCCAGCATGAAGCTTGGGAAACCATGATGCGATCGCATGCGATCGCCAACGGCGTGTTTGTCGCTGCAGCCAACAGAGTGGGTCATGAGGATTCGATCGAATTTTGGGGAGCATCGTTTGCCTTTGATCCTGCGGGCAATCTGCTTTATCGAGCAAGCCATACCCAAGAGGAGTTGGTTATGGTTCGATGCGATCTGGATTTCATCGACACCCAACGCACGTACTGGCCCTTTATGCGAGATCGGCGCATCGATGCTTATGGAGACCTGACGAAACGTTGGGTGGACGGATGAGAGGACCTAGCGCTGCTGATTGCGGATATCGATGGGTTGCCGAGTGGGAACCCCACGAAGCGACTTGGATCTCCTGGCCCTACCGAGAGACGACTTGGCCTGGCCGACTTCAGGCGATCCCTCCGGTGACCGAGAAAGTCATTCGAACGTTGGCGGAAGTCGAAACGGTTCATGTGTTAGGAGGACCAAGCGAACCCTTCGAGGCCGCCCATAAAGCGCTTGCAGGTGTTGCGAATGTTCTTGTGCACAATATACGCACCAATGATGTCTGGATACGCGATTACGGACCGACCTTCGTTATCGACCCGACTCAAAAGAGACTCGGCGCAGTGCGTTGGATTTTCAACGCCTGGGGCAACAAATACCATTCCTACGACGATGATGCTGCCGCTTCGAAGCGTATTTGCCAAGGACTCGACCAGTCCGGAAAATGGATGCTTGAATCCCAGCGAGATTCGAAGAATGCACTTGAGTACTTTGATTCGAAACTTGTATGCGAAGGTGGAGCACTCGAGACCGATGGCCAAGGTACCCTGCTTACCACGAGCAGCGCGGTTGCCACCGGCACACGGAATCCGAATTGGACGAACGAACAAATCGAAACCGAGTTCAAGCGGCAACTTGGGATCCGCAAGGTGCTCTGGATCGACGGTGGTGAACTCGCAGGGGATGACACCGATAGCCATATCGATCAGTTGGTACGCATTGTTCGACCCGCGGTTGTATTTGCTGCCGTTTCATCGACCTCCGACGATTCTAATGCACCTCATCTAACCAAGCAGTATCAAGTCCTCCGCGAGGTCACCGACGCTCAAGGCCGGCAACTTGAGATCATACCGCTGCGGACTCCTCCCCCGAGGATGATCCAAGGCAGAAGGGTTCCCGAAAGTTATTGCAACTATTACATGGCCAATGGGATCGTGATCGTTCCGCAGTTCGGTTACCGCCCGACCGATTCGGCTGCACTCGGGATTCTTAAAGAACAGTACCCCGACCGCGATATCATTCCGATCGACGCATCGGATTTCATTCTAGGGCTGGGCGCCTTCCACTGCGCCACCCAACAGCAACCGGCGGTGATTTAGCGGAAAATCGAAAAGTTTCGCGCCTGGAAATCGCTTGCAATTGGCCTTCTACATGGATCCTACGTCCAATGATTGGGCAGGATAGAAGGTTTTACTCAAGAAGTGCAATCATGGAATTGCTGGCAGCGTTGGCTGAATTGTTGGTTCAACTCTTCATCGAGTTGCTTGGCCACGTCTTGTGGACGTGTATCGAATTTCCTATCGAGACCCTGTCGACGTTTTCAGAACGCAAAAACGAAGAGTAAGCAACAGGGCTTAATTGGCGATTGAATGCAGAATCCGAACCATGTCGCGATCGAACTGACCGCGAGTCATTACAGCATCAAGCCCCAAATTGCTCGCCTCGTCGAGTCGGTCGGCAAGCACGTGAGCACCGTAGCCGAGCCACTTTGCATTTGGCAAGCTAGGCCGAATCTTTGCGAGCAAGCCTTCGAGATCCAGGTTGGCCAGTCCCAGGTCAACGATGATCAGAACCGGTAGGTTTCCTTGATAGGCTTCGGGGTTGAAACTCTCGGGGTTTCGTAACAACTTGAACCCAAGACCTGCGGATTTGCAGGCCGAAGAGATCCTTGACTGGAACATCAAATCGTTTCCGACAAACAGGGCCACTGGTGGCTCGGCGGTATCGGTTTGCTCGGGTGAGGGTTCCATGGTTGGTGCTAGTCCTCGGACATGGCTTCGTGGTAAAGAGTCGAGACTAGACCGTTATTCAGATCGACGCTGGCCTCTGCGTACGATTCATCGGTTTCCCATATCCGCACGCGTGTGGCTTGAGCTCCGCTACCTTGCAAAATCACAGGGCAAACTTCTTCGAGCAGGTACTTGGCCATGTTCTCTGCCGTTGGGTTGTACGGCAGGATGAACATCCGGCATGGAGTGACCATTTTCAGCGCATTGATGGCATTGTCGTCGTTTTTGCAGATCAAGAAACTGTGATCCCAATGCTCATCGATCCAGCCTTTGCAGCGGGCCTTAAGATCTGAAAAATCGATCACCCTGCCGACTTCATCTTGCGTGTCGCTGGTGACAAAAAAATCGCACACATAGTTGTGTCCGTGGAAATTCTCGCATTTGCCTCCATGGCCAAACAGGCGATGTCCGGCACAGAACTTGATGCGACGCATGATCGTAAGGCTCATGGATCCGATTCCTAATTCGTCATTGGCTAGGGTTTTGCAGCTTGGGATTGTCCTTGTGACGCTCGAAGTCCCGACGGTTTTTTTTCTCCAAGTTCGCACGCATGGCTGCCTGAAGGTCGACTCCGGTTTGATTCGCAAGGCAAACGAGCACAAATAGAACATCTGCCATCTCGTCCGAGAGATTGTAGGCCTGATCGCTTTTTTTAAAGCTCTGATCTCCGTAAGTTCTGGCAAAAATCCTGGCCAGCTCGCCGACTTCTTCCATCAAGACGGCCATATTGGTCAGTTCTGAAAAGTACCGTACTCCGACGGTGTTGATCCACTGATCGACAGTCTGCTGCAATTGGGCAAGTGAAAGAGGTTCTTGCGGACTGTCCATCAGGATCGATCCATACGATCAGCCGTTGGATATCGGAGCCAAACGCTTGCGGTCAGCGGTCGACTCGTCATGCCAGTGAAAATCGTTGATGTCTTCTTGTCCCATCTGCCAGGTAAAAAAAGCGGGGCGTTGATCGATCAATGTTGGAAAATCGACGATCCCCTCGTGAGCCGATCGCAGAAGCACGCCGAGACGTTCAAGTTCGGTGATGTACTCGTCCAAATGGGCCGCTTGGTCGGTCAGTTCCTTTTGCATCTCAACGATCTCTTGATCGTACACCTGAAACCTCGCTTTGCCTTGGTGGCTTCGAAGCATACGGCGAAGGTGGGATCGACGATCGGTCAACTCCCGGTGGGACAAAGAAATATCGGCCACGATCAGTCGCAGCAGTGGCAACATCGAGCGGGCTTGTTCGATTGAAAAATGGGAAGTTGTTGCGGGCACGAACCTGACCTTTTTAGAGGCTCAACGCAT
>JBEIGI010000113.1:0-7043 GCA_040381975.1 Pirellula sp. | reverse complement strand
TCGTTGGCGAGGATAAGGCGACGGTATGGACCAAGCCAGATGATTTGGAGATTAAACCCGAGGCGCCTATCGAGTCGCTCGGGCAATTGACAGAGAACTTCATTTGTGGATTTAGCGCCAATGCGGATCCAATTGTGCTCAAGCACGATGTATCTCCCTTTGATTTCTACGCCATGCTCACACCCCGAGGTGGCGAAGTAGTCGATCCTGCCAAGCTCAGTTGGGTTTTCAATCAATCGGTCTCGAATCAGCCCCCGGCTGTTGCATCGGACGAGCATTTGAAAATGCGAAAAAACAAGTTGCGTGATGTGGGCTTGGGAGCGATAAACTACGAGAGCGCTTTTAAGGTCTTTCCGATCGCCAAGAATTTGGATTCCTTTGATAAAGACGATAGACCAAAAGTCAGTTGGAGGGTCCATGTCCTTCCATTCATGAACCAAAGAGCTTTGTACGAAATGTTCAAGCTCAACGAGCCTTGGGATAGTCCTCATAACTTACAACTTTTGCAAAAAATGCCGGATTTCTATCGAGATCCTTCCGATCCGGTCGATTCGACCAAGACCCGGATCGTCAGGCTTACGGGCCCAGAAACTCCATTTAAAGAGATCGGGCCTGGGCCTCGTCTAAGAGAGTTCACCGACGGCCAAGCGACGACCCTGGTCTTGGTTTGCTGCGGAGCGGACAAAGCCGTACCTTGGACCAAACCTGACGATTTGCCTTTCGATCCAGCTAATCCCGTCGGTTGTCTAGGCCGAATCGATGGACCGTTTATCTTGGGTGCTTTTGCAGACAACCACGTGGTCTCCTTGGATATAAAAATTCCACCTGAGGTCTTCAAAAGCTACGTGACCCATCAGGGCAATGAAGTCATCGAGCCGAATGCTTTTTTGATTGGAGATTAGCTCGCAGTTCTTCAATCTCTGGGAGCAGATCCTCAAGCGGTACCTCGACCAACGCACAATGGGACAGTTTGGTCTTCTGCTGGCCATCGGCATCCTCTGCGGTGATTACTAACGTGGCTATTGCTGGGATAGTCGATGGAGTTCGACCAGTTAACCTCCGGTAGGGCTGATCCATCTTGTCGATCAAACCAATAACCTCCACGAGTCCAAACGATGGATTGGTGAAAAAGGCCTTGAGGTAACTCGTTACAGCACGGGTTGCCAATTCTCTCCCGATTTCAAATTCAAAGCTTCCATCTTTTGACTCCAGTTCGATCACCTTTTGCGATGGTGTATCGTCAAACTGTAAGCCTTCGGAATCGATGCGTCTGATGTTCAAGTGGACTTGCAGAGAGTACTTCGTCGCCCCTGGGGCTGTGTAACTCCATCGCATCTTTTCTCCGGCTCTGATAACAAAGTGATCCTGCTGCGCGATCAGTGAGAAGACCTTTGGGGAAGTGGGAAGCGAACGAGTCTGGATCCGAAACACTCGTCCTGCACTGGTTGCAAACAGAAACGGTCCGCAGAGAGCCTCGATCTCTTTGGATATGATCAAATCATCATATTGCAAAGGTTGAACTTGATTGACCTGTGGAGGTTCCTTCTGGGGAAAGGAAATAAGTGTGAGAAACTCGACGGGTTTGATCGTCGGATTTTGCCCTGGGGGATAGATGTAGATCCCTCGACTCGTCGAACGTGCTTGGACGTTGGCCGAAGGGATATAGATGCCCGTTAAAACCCGTTTCGATGGCCATTCCAAACTCACCGACTGTATCGATTCGATCATGTTGCGACCAAAACTATCGAGGATTTTCCCCGGATCTAGCAACAGTCTTGGGATCTTTAATGATTCATCCCACAAAACTCCGTCTTGAATCGGACTCGATGCATCCAAGCTGATGTAGCGAAGTCTTTTTTGCTCGGTGGTCTCGAGAAGGGTTAGATCCGGTAGCGAGACACGGTAGTCGCTACCTAACGAGATTTCCCCTTGCGGATCGATCTGCATTCGCTTGGCAAACACGAAAATCTCATCGGCACCTTGAAGTTCGAGTTCAAAACTCGGTAGCCCGTCGACCGATGGGTTCGTTAAATTCAGGTGCATCGCACCTAGCGGCTTGAGAGACGCTGCATCGAAACGCAGGAGTCGCCCTGGTAATTGTGTGCCGATTTGTGTTCGTGAATTGGCATTGCCTGAAACGGCATAGACACCTGTCGAATGCAACTTAGCAGAGATGATTTCATAAGGAACTTCGATTCGATTTCGAATCTCTCGACTCTCGATATCGTAAATTGCAAGAATCGATTGATCGGCCCATTGGGAACTCCGGTTGTTTTGAGGGTAACGGATTGCTACGTCCTCATGGGCTATGCCCCATACGACCGCCAGTTTCGATTGTGGGCTCCCCGAGATGCCTTGCACGTAGAAATCGAAGGACTCTTCGGTGGGCCGGTATCCGATCTCGATCGGCCAAATCCAATTCCTCTGATCATCGCCGAGCGTAGCGGTCACGAGGATATCCTGCTTTCCGATCAGGCTTCGATCCGGAGTCCAACATATTTTGTCATCGGTTTGTCTAGGTAGTTCGATGGACTTTTGACTAGCGCCATCTTGTAGCTTCGTGAGTGACTTAAATGCGAAAGCAACTTTACTACCAGCGGCACCCTTTGGAATATCTAACTCCATCGGTTCGTCGATCGAAGCGACACTCGGAAATTCGATCGTGATATCCAGTGGATGAGACGTTGGTAAATTCAACTCCTGGAGGTTCATAAGCATCAAATAGTCATCGATGATTGCTAGGGCGACTTTGCGCTGATCATCGAGATAACCATCGACATTCGCGTGGCCAAGTCGCGTTCCATACCGTTTTCGATTCCTGAAATCCGATTTAATGGCGGGTTTGATCTCCCGTTTGAATCGTTGCACGGGCTCTGGGGCTTGGAATTTCACAAAGGTCTTTCCAGTGATCGAGGAGCCCAGGGCGAACCCCGAATCGGACATTCCCAAAATCAACGGCAAGGTTTGGCTGCAAGCCAAGGGTTCGAACTCCGCTTGGCTTACTTCTCGCATCGCCAGTTCGCTTCTTCCCCCAAAGGAGGGTTCAAGGTAGGTTGATTCGATGGCGATCTTGTTTCCGATTAGCCGCACACTGGCACCTGACTGGGTTTTCATGTGGACAGTTCTACGGGTATCGAAATGTCTCTTTCGGAAATCTTCCCAGTTGCCATAGGCATACTCGAACTTGGTCGTGCCTGTCGCATGAGTCTTTGCGTAAATGGTTTTTCCATCGGAAGAGACTTGGCAGTCGAGGAACTTGCACCCTGAGAGTTCTTGGAGGGTTTCGTTGCGCAGATCCAATCGTCCGAATCTAGTTTCTGTGGCGTTGCCGTTTTCTCGACTGCGAATGAAGTACAAATAAGGATCGCAACAAGCACTGCTCGATGCGAGGAACCCTATCCTTGTCCCGAGCGCTAGGGGTACCTGGCGGACAATTTGCAGGGTGGTTGTATCGATGAGGGTGAGTTCGGAAGATTCGCTCGAAACGCACGCGAACCACAAGTTTCCATCGTAGGGTTTGAGGCAAACCGATGTCGGTTTTCCCTCGACTTGAATCGATGCGATCGGATCGCGTTTGTTCTGCACAAGATCGTCGATCGAGTAGATGACGATTCCTTTGAGATCATCGGTCACGGCAATATGGCCCGATTCTGGATCGTAGGCGCTAGACCAAGCGATCGAGGGAAGCCGATGGACAAGCAGTCCCTCTTGATTCTTCAGAGGCTCTGGTTGCTTGAGTGCTTCGGGTGGCTGGACGATTTTCGGTGGACTGTAAGTTTCGCTACGCTCAATAACGACTGTTGCATTTGACTTTGAATTGTTTGTTAAGGCTTGAGTAATCTGGGCACCACCCATCGCAGGCTCTGGTTCACGCAGATACATCCATGCGGCTAGAACAGGGATTGATAGGGCAAGCATGGCGATTCCGAAACCAGCAGCAAACGATAGGTTCTTTGCTGATCGAGGTGGATCCTCGGGGGTTGTCAGAGCAAGTTCCGGGACGCCGATGACTTCTTTGCATTCAGGGCAACGGATCATCGCACCGGCCAATTCTTGGTCGACCTGGAGTTTATTTCCACAGGAGCATCGAACTTTGATCTGCATCATCGCCCCCGAATGCTATTGAGTTTGAATGCAACATAAGTCTGATGATTGCCATCGCTTGTGATCGAAAGAATGACATCGACGATGTTCGGTTGGTAGAGTCCTGGAACTTTCCAAACAAGAACTCCGGTTGGAGAGATCTCCATTCCTTTTGGACCGCTAAGAAGTCGGTAACCGATATTGGGTCGATTGGTCTCGACCTGGATCTTGTTTTGATAAATCCCGCCCGGTTCAAACATGGTTTTCTTTGGTGCAGTTGCGACCAAGTAATCGGTGGCAGTCTTTTTAAGCTCCGCATGTAAATCGAATGGCTGAACCAGAACCTTGTCGTCTGAAAAAGGAATCGAGACCAAAATCCCGGCTTCCACATCCAGGTGCAAACGCTTATCAAGATTCGGTCCTGAATACCTGCCACTGGCGTCTGGTGGTTCAAGACCCGTTGGAGGCAAACTCGCCAAGGATGCCTCAGCACCGATCATACGGACGATCCCTTTGGTGCTTTGACTCTGAGTCTGGTCCTCGCCTGCTCGGCGCCCAAGCAACGACAAATAAATCATTGGATGAGAGGATGGAAAAAGCACCGCTTGTCGGCCACTGAATGGCTCGATGCCACTGAGGGATTGATTTAAGACGCCGCCGGATTCAGTGAGGAGATGCATCCCATCGGATGTGGGCACAACATGCCCCATGGAAGTGTGTTCGTAGCGAGGAGTTAAAAACCGATCTGCAAACGATGCGACCAAGACACCGGTAGGAGACCCAGCGAATCCCCAAGCCCCAAAAACTTTGCCATCTGCCGAAGCGCGTAGCCTAGGACCAGATCCACCCTGGTTGATCGTCTTGATTTTGTCGGCACGGGATTCCCCGTTGATTTCATAGGGGATGGATTTGAGCTTGATCGGATCCACAAAAACCCAATCGTTGAAATTGAGATTGTCCTTTTGAATCGAAACAATGATTGCCAATGGTCCGTCGGATGCTTCACCGGCGCAGAACGATAGTGGTTTGCCTTCGAAGGGAACCGGAGCCGAGGCGTCGATCTCCAGGCTTTGTAAGGAGTATCTATTAAGATTGTTCTTGATGGGATCCCAAACAAAGAAGTGTTCGTTGGTGCCCGCCACCAAGGCTTCTTGGCTAGGAAGTGGTAGGATTTTAACGATCTGAGCTTGGTCTAAGTCGATGATCGCCAAGCTAGGAAGGTTGCCCATCGATACCAGTAGGAATCTACCAGCTGCGGCTCTGCACACATCCTTCATCGTGTTGGGCAAGGGAATCACCTTCTGTGTACCGGAGTATTTGGCACGCTTTGGAACGTTGGCGGTCGCCAGATCGACATCGAGCGAATGGATCGAACCATCCGAGTTGGATTCGGACTCGCTGGTTGCGTCGGTCTGTCCAAAAACCTTAAAAGCCAGGAGCTTGTTTTCATCGATGACTTCCTGCATGATGATTTGGTCTTTGCTCTTTATGACAAAATTAAATTGGTAGGGTTCTTGCTTGCCTCGCTCGAACTTAGCAAACTTGACCTTTGATAAAGGAATGGTTGCGGAGACCTCGCCGTAATTGACGTTGACTTGCCCAAGCTCAGCCGTTTCAACGGTCGTCGAATTGCCATCTTGAAGAAGAATAGAAGATGTCTTACCGTTCTCGGCTTGACGAATGGATGCGATCGACGAGAGCCAAACCTGCTTGCCTTTGAGTTTCATTGGTTCGTTGAGAGTCGTACCTGAGACTTCTCCCTGGCTGAGTACAAATCTTCCTCGGAGAGAGATTTTCTTTGGATCGTCCGATGCCACCGACACGACGCCTTCAAACTGATTGTTTTCCAAGGTTTTGAGTGGAACCACTTTTTTGTCATCGGAGCCCAAGCACCAGCACCAGATTTCAGCAGTCAGATCGGGAATGTCTGCCTGCATGCTGATGAGTCCTAAGCGAACTGTGCTTGGAACATAGGGATCGAGTAGCAATCCTGAGGCATCGATGGTGTAATAAGGGGTCTTGATCATCGGCCAGAGTTTCTCGACGGGTATGGCAAAGTTAACGCCTGAGGCCAGCATTCCGAAGCTTACGATTCCAACGACTTTGCCCGTTTGATCGACAACCGGACCTCCTGAGTTGCCTGGATTGAGGCTTGCGTCGAGTTGAATCAACTCCACGAGGCCATTTTCTTTTCGTATCGCAGTGAGTTTGCCGACGTTGACGCTGATCGAGGGATTGGATCCTTTCTTGACGGTGAGTTGTTTGCCGAATGGAAAACCGAAAGCGACCAGATCCATCGTCTCATAGAGATTGGGGGTTCGTGCGAGCTCAAGAGCAGTGAGCTTTTTGTCGTTGGGAATGCTGTAAGCCTTGAGGATCGCAAGATCGTTGGTTTTATTGAGCGAGACAACTTCAGCCGTCAGAACCCACTCCTCGGATTCGCTCGACTGCATGATTAGCTTGACGCTAGCTCCGATGCCGAGATCTTCGACCACATGGTGATTGGTGACGAAGATCCCGAGCGGATCGATACAAAAAGCACTGGCAACTTTGTTCGGGCCGGCTTCGATCAATGCAACAGCGGCCTTTCCCTTCTGGATCACCGCAAGGTCTTGAGCCCCACACCTGGATAAGCCGGTTGTTAGAAGGATGGATAGAATAGCGACCAATTTGAATAGTTCGACTATGCGTCGCATGGGAAAGATCTTTTCAATGGGGCTTGAGGATAAGTTGTTTTGGAAACGATTTTCAGCCACTTACGAATCAGAGTCAATCTTTTACAGTAACAATTCATTACCGTGAGAAAGTTTCCCTGACCAGATCCCTATCGAGAGCTTAAGCCAGTTTTTACGATCTGTTTGATCGAAGGTAAGATGTCTTCGGTAGAAACCAAGGTTCATCATGAGTTTCGCTTCACGGACCTGGAATCGGGGCGGACTCTCCAGAACACCCCTGAAATT
>JBEIGI010000112.1:0-7622 GCA_040381975.1 Pirellula sp. | reverse complement strand
GTGGCGAGGCGGAAGTTCGGCTCTTGGTCGTCGGCTGTAAATGCCGCAGGGTTAGCTGAGAAGCCGCGCATAGCTCGCAAAAAATGGACGAAAGACCTGGTCATTCAAAAACTCAACGAGTGGTCGACGAGTGGCAGATGTCTATACATGGTGCGACATCAAGACTATCCGTTGTTTATGGCCGCCAAACACCATTTCGGAACTTGGAGAAAAGCGATCGCTGCAGCTTGTTTGGAATCTTCGCTTCGTAAGCGAGCCACTAACAACGAAAGGGACGCATGAGATGTCGCGAAAGAAGGTTATCCAGGAGATCGTTTTGCGTCACAATGCAAAACTTCCGTGGACGGTCGATGTGGTAATTGCTGATGCGAATGAACTTTACCAGCAAGCGTGCGAGCACTTTGGAACGTGGGAAACGGCATTGCAATACGCAGGTGTCAACATTCGACGAATCCGAAACATCAAGCAAGCTGGAACACGAGATGAATTTAAGCTAGCAGTACTCGACCTGTCACCAACCATTCCAAGGAAATGACCGAGCTGGCGTTTGGGACCTAGCCCGGATCGTTGTTGCGTACAAGTTGCCGCGTACACTGGCAGGCCTTCGACCGAGCCACTTACGGAAGTGGCGATGTAGCGACGTGAATACAGGGTCATTTGTTGGCATCCACCACCTTGCAATTGAAGATCGTGCTCCAAGATTTCGAAGCGACATCGAACTTCTGGACCACGCCTGGGTAGTATCCATTGCCATCGGGGATGTTGCTCGTGATGAACACGATCTCTTCGTAGTTGGCATCATCGAATCGGATCATGTCCGCACTCGCTGCAGACGAGTCCCCGCTTGATTTCAACCTTTGTCATGGCGATTCCTCTTTCGTTGGATTTCCGCGAAACTAACCCGTGACCTATTCTGAGGAGCAACCCCAGTGAATTCCTTTAGCGCCGCACCTTGCATCGAGGCTGCGACCGCGCAACCGACGATGCAATCGAGCCAGTGGTTGTCTCCTCGCTCCGGACGTGACTTCCATTCATCGACGCTGCGACCTCGCCCTTCGGTTTTGACTCGATACTCCGCCGTGAGATGTTCGGCAAAGAGCCGATGCATCTCCGGTGAGTCGCCAAAGAGCGACAGACAGCCTCGATCTCCCAATGGGACCGACAGTCGTCCGTACAGAAAAGACTTCCAGTAGTTCGTGTCGTAGACAACGTGCCGAACGGCGCGTTTGCCATGGACATTGGGAACACGCCAGTTGTGCCCGACGCGATCCCCAGGGCGTCGCTTGTATTCTGAGAATGGTTGACTCGACGCACCGACGAACCGACCGTGGCTTGGCATCACGATCCCTGCATGAAGCGATTGTCGAGAGAATTGGTAGATAACATCGGTCGACAAACCCCAGTTGGCATCGATCAAACAGCGATCGATACGCAGTGCTGCTCCGTCATCGCGTTGCCACTCACGCGAGAGTTGTTTGTTGATCAGTACCTCGAGGCCTGCGTAGATGGACCCTTCGAGCCCAACGGAATTCGAAGTCGATGCCAAAGTGCTGCGTGCATCGCGAAGTGTGAAATACGGACGCTGCTGATCTGGGTAAGCCCCATAGTCGACGATGTAACCGGTGAAGTCTGACTCCCAAGCGGCGACGACATAAAACAGCAAGTTTGCTTGAACGTCGACGAACATGGTCAAGTGGTTTGCACCGATGGGGATCTCACCACGCTGCATGCGGTTGAACTTGCTGGAGATTTGATCCGAAGTGAGTTCATCTTCGTTGGCATCGATCTCTGGCAGAGGTTCGTTTTGGTACTCGGCGAAGAAGGCCGCTTCGTCTTGCAGTTTCAGGTTCATCGCATGCTGGATGGCCGACCGCTCGTCATAGTTGAATCGCTCGGGCCAAGCGACCACGGCTCCCTCATCCATCTCGTCACGATTTTCAGCGTAGAACGCCGTGGCTAGTTCGATGTCCCCTTGATTGCGAAGACTCTCAGCTCGGATCTCGCTGTAGCGTTGCCAGAGTTTCTCATTGGCTGGGAACGAATAGACCATCTTGGTTCTCTCCCCGTTCCACTCGGGATGCCGATCGCGAGAGAGAATGTTGTCAGCCATGTCTCCCGGGCGAATGACCGTGCAGGGCATGATGCCAGAGATCTTTTTGCCTGGGCCCGCTAGACCAAGGATCGCCCCAGCAAGAATGCTTTCACGGGTAAAGACCCAAAAAAGTTCGGTGAAAGTCAACGAGTTTGTACCCCGCGAAGTGGTCAACAAGCTGATGAAGAAAGCCAACCCAGTTTGGAAAGTGATCTTGGGGCTGAGTCGCTATGGTGGGCTTCGAACGCCCTCGGAAACGCTCTCGCTACGCTGGGAAGACATCGATTGGGAATTGAATCGGATGAGCATCCCGGAGCCAAAGGTCGAGCACCACGAAGGCCGTGGCGTTCGTAGTTGCCCGATCTTCCCCGAACTGCGATCGATCCTCGATGAAGCGTTCGAGATCTTCGGCGATAAGAGCGAGTATGTGGTCGCCGCTCCACAGTATCGGGCCGCAGCCAACACGGCGATGGGTTGGAAGAACTCGAACCTACGCACCGAAATGACCCGCCTCTTGCGACGCGCCGGAGTCTCGGGTTGGCCACGATTATTCCACTCGATGCGGGCCAGCCGGCAAACGGAACTGCAGCGCGAGTTCCCACTACACGTGGTCTGCTCCTGGCTTGGCAATTCACCACGCATCGCCCAGCAGAGTTACCTGCTAGTTACCGAGGATGATTTTGCCAAAGCTGCGGGGGCGAAGAAGGTGATGGTGGAGGGGTGAGCGTTAGGTGCTGTCGGGAACGTTCCGGTACAGCGGCAGCGTGTCGCCGCTGTACGCTACAACCTGTATTCAGCTGGCCTTCGGTGGTTACTTCCCCATCAGAACCTGCGGCGGCATCCAGGTACCGTCGAGTACGGCCTGCTCCGCCCAGTAGACGCGGATGTAGAGCGAGAACGTACCGTCCGGCGCAGGCACCCAGTTGCTTTCCTTGTCCTTGCCAGGAGACGTCGCGCCGAAATACAAGGTGAGCGAACCGTCTGGGTTGTACTTCAGGAACGATTTGCTCTTGGTGCCCAGCGAGTAGCGTTTCAGGGTGTTCGCATGGAAGACATGTTTTTCGTTGTAGAGAGTCAGCGACCAGAAGCCATTGACCGGTGGTTCCTGGCCTTTGGCAAAGGTCACGGTGTAATTTTTCTGGCCGTGGAGTTGCTGGCCTTCGCTGTCGTAATCGCGGTAAATGTACTTCGTCTCGTCGGGCTTGTTGTCATACATGTTCGACTTGGCCGTGGCGGTGCGGTTGAGGTAGTCGGTGCCCCACTGCGCGTTGTTCACCGGTGAGTACCAGCCATTGCCAGCCGAGCGGCCGTTGTATTTCCACTGGAACATCGGGTCGATGATCTCCTTGTCGGCAGCGACGAAAGCTTCCACCAGCGCCTGCTTGGTCGACGGGTCTTTCTCGGCGGCCTCGAATACCGAACTGATCCAGGCGTAAAGGGCTTCCTCACCGGGTAGCGGGGCAACGAGTTTCATCACTCCGGGAAGCTGGTCATAGAACTTCTCGGGAACGACCCACTTGGTCTCACCCCCGGGACCTGCCGGCGCCGGGAAGTTCGGCAGCTTGCTCCAGTCGGCGTTCTTCATCTTGCCGTCGTACTGGCTGAGAGGATAGAACATGACCTGATTGATAAGCGGCTGAACGGCCTTCGTGTCATCGGCAGTGTCTTCCTTAAATATGCGTGGGATGGCAAATCCCAATTCCGTTGAAGAACGCACCACTGCCGTGATGCCAGCGGGCGTCTGGCCATTCCAGTTCGGTCCCACCATCATGTAGAAGCCGGGCTTGGTGCCGTAGGGCTTGCCGATTTCGGCTATTTCGTCAGTGCGCGCGTCGTAGAGCGCATAAACCCAAAAGCGATTGCCAAAATCCGGCACTTGAAAAACCACGGGGTCTTTGTCGAGCGCGAAGTACCCAGCGCCATACACCACGTCCTGGTTGGGACAGGTCACGAAGGTCTGCTCCGGCTTGACGTAATCGGTCAACATCCCCGTTTGGCCAATGGGTGCCATGGGCACCATGCCGCCGTTGAGACCTGCCACGTTGCCGTTCTGGCTGGTCACATAGGCGAATCCGGCGCGGCGGTTGTGCGAGTTGACCATCGGATAACCCCAGACATAGGCCATGCGGCCGACCATCTGGACATATTCCTTGGTCATCAAAGTGCCCGCGGCGGGACCGGGAACGTCGGCAGGGGTCTTGGGCAGCGGCACTTGCTGCGCTTGTGCGCTCGTAAAGGCCAGCGCGCATGCGAGCACAGCGGCGATGGGGGTTGGTGTTCGAGTGATTTTCATCGGGATCTCTATTTAATTTAAGGTGTGATGGAAATTTTCAATGCCCGCTAAGACCCTGGCAATGATCGAGTGCGAAAAGTTGAATTTACGTAAGTAAAAACACTCGACCGATCCCTCCGATACCGTTTCAGGTCTCTGGATCCATTGAGGCAACATCGACACATTCCATTTCAGGTTGGTCTCGCCCACCCAATTCAGTCCCAAATCGGTCGGCTTGGGCGAGAGAAGCATATCATAAATTACTACACATTTCAAAACCGAACCACGCACGATCTCGAAAAACCGATTCTTGTCCTTTTGACTTTGCTTTCCATTACCTTCGGCAATAGCAAGTGGGATCGATTAGGCCGCTGAGCATCCCCGAGCCGAAGGTCGAGCATCACGAGGGTCGTGGCATTCGCAGTTGTCCGATCTTCCCGGAGCTGCGTCCGATCCTCGACGAAGCGTTCGAGATCTTCGGTGATAAGAGCGAGTATGTGGTCGCCGCACCGCAGTATCGAGCTGCCGCTAATACAGCAATGGGCTGGAAGAACTCGAACCTCCGCACCGAAATGACGCGACTGTTGCGACGCGCCGGCGTCTCGGGTTGGCCGCGATTGTTCCATTCGATGAGGGCCAGCAGACAGACGGAACTGCAACGCGAGTTCCCTCTGCACGTTGTCTGCTCCTGGCTTGGTAACTCACCAAGGATCGCTCAGCAAAGTTACTTGCTGGTCACCGAGGATGATTTCGCCAAGGCGGCCGGCGTGGCGAAGGTGATGGTAAAACAAAGGGGTGCCTGGTAGAAACCAGACACCCCTAGGCGTCAGGCGGAACTCGTCGTTCGTCTTGCGACTACCAGCCGAGCCACCAAGCTATTATTCGCCCATCAGATAGCAGTCCGATGCGCAGGAATCTTGGGTAGTCCCTGAAAAAGTATGGTTGGCACAGCACTTGAAATGACCATGCCAAATCGAACGTCTTCAGCCTGTCTTGCGACACTTTGAACCAGGGGCTTGCGACACGAAAACCTATGTTGTTGTTCTCGTTGCTAGGGTTGTTGTTGTTGCGAGTCGACGACGACAGGTTGTTGGAGTTGTTGTTCCAGTTGCCGCCGCGGATCCCCCGAGAAGAAGAACCCATCATCCCAAGATCCCTCCTACTTCCTACGGCTCAACACCGTCGTACGTAGACGATAACTCTGAGCATGCTCGACATGCCCAGACCAAGCAATCACGCTACGCGTGACCTCCGATACCTTCCGCCGATGCCGCTTGATCTCCCAGCACATTTTTTCGTACCGATCTCGAAAGCGTTTTGCGCTGGAACTTCTCACGCGCACTCGGCCATCACTGCGCACCACAAATCCGACAAAATCCACCCCTAAACCCGTCGGCGTGAGCCGATACTTGTCCGGGTGGATCCTGAGCTTGAGTGAATCCAAAAACTTCTTGATTTCTTCGCCACATCTCCTCAAATCGCAGCGACTTTCCGAGAACAGCAGAAAGTCATCGACATAGCGGACGTATCCCTTGATCCTCAATTCGTGTTTCACAAACTGATCTAAGGCATCCAAGTAAACGTTGGCAAAGAACTGACTCGTCAAATTCCCGATCGGCAACCCCACAGGATGATCGATAACGTCGAATAAATCTCCACCAACCGGCCACTCCTTGCGGACATAATCCACATGACTGGCCAAAATATTTGCGATCACCTTCAATAGTCGTTCGTCGCCGATTACACGGGACAGCTTGGCCATCAATATGCCGTGATCGATCGAGGGGAAATACTTCTGGATGTCGCACTTGAGTGCAAAGGGATACTTCCGAGCAAAGAACAACGCTCGCCTCATTGCTCTGTGGGTACCCTTTCCAGGTCTACATGCGAAGGAATCGGAAATGAATCGAGCCTCGAACAGCGGCTGGATAACGCGAACGATCGCGTGATGCACGACCCGATCTCGGAACGGTGCGGCAGCCACCGTTCGGCATTTCGGTTCGTATATTTGAAAGTAATGATACTCTCCGGGTAAGTACGAACCGGAAAGCAGTTCTTCGCGCAATTCGATCAACTCGCGTTCCAACTCGAGCAAGAACTCAAAGCCAGGCGAACGCGTGCGACGACCGCACAGAGCCTTGCGTGCCGCTGCATGGAGGTTCTCGAAACAAACCACGCGGTCAAATAGCCCCTTGTGACGCTTCATCGATCGACCCTTCCTTGGCCGCTGCTTGCTTGTACCAACCACCAATCATTCGACCACACTCGGTCAGTTGTTCGCTGCTGTATGCGTATTGCTTGCTCGCTAAAAGTCTTCGGTCAAATGCCAAGCGAAGCAACCAACGCAACACTTCCAACCTGCGATTGACCTCAAGGAGTATCTTCGATTTTTTATCGCTGTACGTCGCATCGACAATCAGTTCGAGTATCCCAAGCACTCCATCGGCCAATCGCTGTCCGAATACGAACCGCTGGTTTTTGGGAAAGTTATCCACGTGGCCCAGCACCCACTTGGTGAAATCGTACCATTTCACGAGTACTACCGGTGGGTCGCTACGACGTGTCATTGCTTTCCGATGTCAAAAGTCCAGCGATTCAAATATCCAACCAAATCCCATCCATGACGACGCTCAGTCTCCTGGTCTGTCCCTCGTTAAAAAATCGCGCGCCGCCCAAGGGCGGCGCGCAGAAAGAAGGAAAAAGGGTAAAAGAGCAAAAGGAAAAAGGGTTACTTCTTCATCCGCCTTTTAGCCATAAGCCCACCTATCCCAAACAGCGTCCCTATCACCATCATGCTCGGCTCAGGCACTGCAGCGGCGGATGAAGGAAGACTTGCGACACGAAAACCTTCGTTGCTGTTCTCGACGCTAGGGCCGTCGCTGATGCGAGTCGACGACGACAGGATGTTGGAGCTGTTGTCCCAGCCGCCGCCGCGGACCCCCCGAACAGAAGAACCGCTACTATTAGCCAGGTCGAAGGAACTCTCTTCCCATTCCCAGACGTTGCCACCTAGGCCCATCACGCCATAAGGACTCAAGCCACCGGATAGCGTAACGTCCGCCGGGCCGGATTGTACATCGTAAACGGCTTCATTATTCCCATTGGCTCCAATACCCGTCCCGCTCGCTACCGCCGTCGGTGCACTATCACTACCAGTGGTGTAATCGTAGTAAGCGCTCGTGTTTGGATCGTAATACGCAGCCTTGTACCACTCGTTGTAGCTCGGCAAAAAGTACTTCGCCAGACTGTTGCGGTACT
>JBEIGI010000111.1:0-8165 GCA_040381975.1 Pirellula sp. | reverse complement strand
TTTGTCACCCGCGAAGTCCACGTCGTAGCCAGCGTGGATGTGCTAGGTGCCGATGGCACTGTCGAAACCATCACCGGGACGACGATTCACCCAGTCTGGTCAGTCGATCGCCAGGAATGGGTGCCACTGGCTGAGCTAGCCCAAGGCGAGAGGCTCCAAGGTCTCGATGGACTTGCGGTCGTTCTGTCCGTTACGCTTTCGCGAGTCACCCAGCCGGTCTACAATATCGAAGTCCACGGCGAGCACGTCTACCAAGTCGGCGAGCTGGGATTGGTGGTGCATAATACTTACCCTATTCATATGCATCACTCAATACCGCTTGCGATCCAACGTAGATTGGCAGCAAATGGTAACCCTGCAGCCCTGTCACGAAATGTTATAGGACGCCCGGGATTGCCGAATCGCATTCCTCTCCCGGCATCGATCCATCGCTCGGTTCACGGAGGCACTGGTTACTTATCGAAGGGAGGTATTGGAGGCGGCCACTACAATAACTTATTTGATCAATTGATACTACGAAACGGTGGTTACAGAGTGATTCCCGAAGCCGACATCCTAAGGATCCGCGACATACTAGTAGATTGGTTTGCATTATGAATAACGTCTATTTGTTGGCGAATTCCTTCGATCGATTTCATTCGGATTTAGGGGGTTGCAATGAGCCATCAAAAATATGCCAAGGCTGTGGTTATCCAATCATAGATAAGAGCGCACACGGTTGCTTCTTTTGGGATAAGAAATTCGGTTTTTCAGCTAGGTCGATAAAGGTGGGAAATGACGTCTTCTGGGCGGAGTTTTCAATGCTTGCGACATCTCTCGGTGTTGATATCCTGCAATCGCTCAAACTGCCAATATCTGTGGGGGACGCAAAATGTCTCAGTGGAATCGACGCATTTAATCGCTACAAAATCGAGGCAGAGGACATAGCAATACCATTATTTTCAATAACGCCAAGTCGTAGTATAGACATAGCTTCGACGACTTTAAGGATTTGTGAGTTATGTGGGAAATTTGCGGATCATGCATGGAGAATTAATGGCTTAAGCATTTCGCGTGAAGCACTTAAGCAAGGCGAATTATTTATGTTGAATCAAAATCGAGGTATACAAATTTTTGCAACCGAGAGAATAAAAAAGCGCATCGATGAGTCCGGAATCAAGGGGATTGGTTTCTATAAAGCCGGCAGTATATTATAGCACTGAAAGAAAAATGTTTATTCAACGTTAGGCCGTGCATGGCACTTTGGGAAAACATCTTCGAGAACGCTGCGAACCGCTTCGAGGCTGGAAAGTACATTTCAGAGAGTGGAAAGCAGGAGTGCTTTTCCGCTTACAGTCAGTCGGTCTTGATACCGGCAAAACCAGTTGGAAACCAATTAGCGTTCATCAGCGTCCATTATCGAAGTCCACGGCGAGCACGTCTGCCAATTTGAATCGAGTTTTCAAACTCTCCTGAAGCAGACGGAAAATCACGGGCGGGAGTAACTCAACAACGAGCGAACCACGAACTCCGCAACCGCCCTACTTGTCTGCGGATCCTCCCCGAAGGCGAGCAAAACTTCGGTTCCCGTAGCATCGACGATGACCGAGTACCCAGCGGCATTGGTGCGAATATCCCAGGGTAACGGATGGATCAAAGAGACTTCCTCCATTCCGATACGCTTGCCATTTCGAGCCTGTAGGGACTGAAGAATCTCGGTTGCAATGTCGATCATTGGCCGCCCACCGGGAAACCGCTCATCGGGAATCCTCAAGGTCGATGCCGACGGGAATTCGGCCCACTCTTGGATTCCCCGGTCAAAAAGCCACTGGGCAAGCTCTCGAGCTCCTTTGACGGAGCATTCAAAACTGACCATGGTTTTGCAGGGGATCCCAAAGGCCACTCGGAGCCTATCGCTACGGTCCTCGTCCACCCCGATGAAAATCGATGATGCATCGTCTCGGGTTCCATCGCCTTGGTAGATGCTCATCATCGCGCTCATGGACTGGTCTCCTTCTGGTAGATCGCCTGGAAAGGCGGGGTTGGTTTGAGTTTGCTAACGCCGGGCCAGAAGGGACGAGAGTTCTTTCTTCTTGGCCTCACAGGTCGCCCTTCGACGATTCAACCAGAACGTCCAGCGGTTGTACTCGGTGCGTGCTCGATACAGAGCCGACCGGTCGGAGGAGGCTTGGGCAAGGCGCATTCGCTCAGCAATGGGAGTGACTTCCTGTTGCATTACTCGCTGAATTTCGGCTTCGATGGCCGCTATCTCTGAGCGAAGTGCAGACTCGCGCCGCAGCGATGTTGGGTCGAATCGAGACTGCATCTGGGTGGATCCTCCGATCGATAGCGTAAATTACCGACATGGTTTTTACGCTCTGAGGCTTGGCGATTCAAACTGGGACTCGGTGATCGCTATTCCCAGTCTTCATCGCAAAGGGTCGACACGCAGGTCATCTGATGAGCCTTAGGGTCTTCAAGATCCAGCGTTCTTGTGGCAGGTAGGGTAAGCTCGGCTGCGGCAGCTTCCCGGAGAACAATCTCGATGCCTTTTCTCTCCGGGTGAAAGACGCTGCATCGGACTTTCAGTACTCCGTCTCGAACCGGACCTACCGAGAGTACCTTATGACGCGAACTGTAGATCCGAAACCAATCGCCGCTTTGGAGCTCGGATGCTGTTTTCTGGGAAGCCATGCTTGGGGCCTATCACTTTCACTAAATGGTCGGGTGGAACTCTTGCTCGTAGCACGAGACTCTCTGGTGCTACTTAAGTAGGCCTGGACTAACGGCGAATTTGCTCGGGGGTGGGGATCCCTAAACGCTTTGCAGAAGTCTTTGCTGCATCGCTGCGAACCCGATGTGCTGAGCCATTTCCGATTGCTCGGCGACGTCGAGCTTTGCTAGGGCTCGCTCCAAGTACACAACCCCCTTGCGGTACTCTACCGGGCAGGTCTTGGCTGCCAGTTCGGAGGCAAAGCGCTTCCATTGCCGCATGCGAGCTTTCTTGAGCGGGTCGGCTTGGGCATTAGCCGAAACATCTGTTGCGACTTTAGGCGAGGCGGCATTTGCGGATGGGATTGAGGCTTCTTGGATCGCGGGCTTCCAGGCATCGCTCTTTCTGGTCTGGTAGACTCCATGTGCGTTGCAAAGTTCTTTGAGTGACCGCCGAACCGAGTAAACCTCATAAACTCCGATCCCTAGGGTGCTTGCAATCTCGTTGGGTGTATTGCCTTCCCCGAGCAGTTCGCAGATTCTCCGGGCGTTTCCAGAGATGCTATCAGCGAGTTCCAATACGGCTTGAAGGTTCTCTTGCTGGATGAGAATCGCATCGGGAGCTTGGGTGTGGGAAGAGGCCTCCCAGCTTTCTCCGATGGCCTGAGTTCGGTCGGCAGAAGACTTGCCAAGCTTTATCATGCTGACCTGTTTGTAGGTGTTGTTGCGGCTGATAAAGAACACCCAGCACATGAACTGCTTCCAGTCCTTCGCTTCACAGCTTGGAAGATCCCTAGAGACTTGGAAGAGAATTTCTTGGGTAACATCTTCGGCATCAATGCGATGCGAGTATCGATTACCAAGGTAATGCCAAACGATGTTGGTGACGTCTTCGGTGATCTTGGTAAGCAAGTCCACCATGGCATACTGCTTACCGGACATCGCATCTTGAACCAATTCATAACTCATAATCTTCTACCTAACTTGCTTGTCTGAGTGTGCTCGGGATCTCTTAAGATAAGGCGATTTTCGGCCCTTAATAATAAGGCCATTTTCGCCAGCTTTTTAGGCGCTAAATAGCCGTATTTTTACAGGGATTTTTGGGTTTTTGGCCCTGCCTAAATAGTAGCTTAGCAGGGTGTTTTTGAGGGTGATGGCAAGGCTTCAACTTGAGCGTCTAAGAGTACGTACAGAAGTCTTAATCGATGTATCGATCGTCGGGTGTCTCTGGGCGATGTTTTGACGGCTTACCACGACCGGTTCGAGACGAAAGTTTGCTTCGTGCATCTTCAGAGAGCTGCGCGTTGCAAGCTTGGCCGACCCAAACCGAAAGATCCACGTTCTGTTTGAAGGCTTCGACTTGCCAGCGCTGGATCCAGTCCTCTGGCTGAGAGAGCGTTAGTTTCTTCATCCGTTTGGTCATGGTCTTTGAGTCGTGTCTAGGGGAAGTACCGTTCGAAACGTCAGGTTGATGCGAGGGCCGGATCCAAGCTGTTTGGGCACCTGATGCTTCCAGTGCTTTTGCATCGTCCCGCCCATTCTCAGTAGGCTCCCTGCGGATAGCTCGATCGAGGTTACCGGAAGTTCGCTGCGGGTCTGGTGGCGAATCTGAAAGGTTCGACAAGCTCCAAGGCTCAGAGAGAATATCACTGGGTTGGGCCCGTCGGTTGGTCCAAAGTCACTGTGCCAACCGCAGTAGTCTCTCCCATCGCGGTACAGATTACAAAGGACCGAGTTGATTTGGGTATCGAACTCTCGGCAGATCCGATTGCGAATGGCCTCTAAAGGTTCGATCCAAGCCAAAGCTTTCCACTGCGAACCGGTGTAGTGGTACTCGAGCCCCTCGTCGGCATAGAAAGCCGTTAGCCGAGGCTGGTTGACCCAGCGTCCGAACATAAAGATCTGACGAAGCTCCCAGGCGATTGAGCCTTGGAGAGTGTCGAAGAGCTCTTTGGCTTGCTTTGGATCGATCCACTCGCTGAGCTTAAGAAGCTCGCAATCGGGAAGCTCCGTCAGATCGGGCTCGATGTCAAAAAGTGTGCTCTGACTAGGCATTGCAGATTTCCGTTTGGCGATCGAGGAAAGATCGATGCAATGCGCGTAGGGTTTTCTTTGCCTCGGCAACGCTAGGGAAAAGATCCTTCGCGATCAGCGTTCCTGTGTCGTCGCCAGAGTCTTGGCAGCAGAGGGCTTCTAGGATCTCTTCGTCGCTCCAGCACTCGTCGATGACCGACAGACTCCATTTGCCGATCACGGGATCGGTTCGGATTTCTGATAGGAGTTTCTGGCAGGTTGCGATCGCAAGCTTGTGACGGATGTTGTACTTCTTGGCAAAGGCTTCGGCGCTTTGACGGGGGTCTTGGTGCATGGCTTTGAATTGCTCTGCTGGAGGCGTTGCCTTGTGTTGGTAGAGGGAACTTAATCCGAATCCCTTTGCACTCTTCGTGCTATCTAATTAGGCCGCTATTGGGGAGGGATTTGCGGTACTCGGCTTTGGTGCACACGACTCTATTGAGCGACTGTCTATGGATCCGAAACCGTGATATGCGTTACTTAGTACGGCGAAGCGAGGGCGGTTATCGAATTGGTAGCACAAGAATGATCCGGAGGACAAATGGATGTTTTCCGGGTTCCGGAAGATTGAAGAATTTAGCTTTAAGTGCCTACGACCATGTTGGTCGGCGAGGAATGCCGAGAGCGTAGCAGGCAGGCATCTTACTCGAGTTGTCCGCTTTTAGGCAGAATGGCGGATACCCGATCGGTGGAAAGCGGCGCATCCCGAGGCGGTGCGTGAGTACCGTGCGCAAGAGCGACGAGACAAGGCCGATACGGCCTTTATGCAAGCTGCACGGCGTCGGGTACGTGCAGAGCTCCGTAAAGGCAAATAGCACATCAGAAGAGCCATGATCGCAGAGCCGTACCCATGGGTCTCTTGGGCTCTGACGACAGAGCTCCCCTGACATGAGCGAAGTGCGTCTGTGGCGTATCGCTTGGCACCAACATGCTGGCCTCGCAGGGCGACAAACCGCAGCATCCATCTAGAGCCTCTAACAGACCTTGGGCATAGCAGCAAGCCTGAGCTTCAGCAAATCCAACCGAGGTGCCTGTACGCTTACGGCCCACTGGCGTCGAGCTTCGGACTGTTTTACTCTGGTTCATGGCGTATCCTTGTGCCCACTTCGAGCCGCTGAAGGGTTGAGGTTTCAGCAGGATGCGTTACCTTTTTTTCAAATTTTTACATTAATTTTGTTCGGAACCTATCGCTGTACAGCTAAACTACGTTTAAATCGACTTGCTCGGCTGAAGTGGCGATAGCAAGCGGGATTTGAAATCAGTATCAACTTCCGCAGCCCGGTGATACGCGTCGTCGAACGCAATTCGTCCGTTCGGCCAGAGTAGTTGAACAATGTCTGGCACCTTGACTAGTTTGCTGTGTTGATTAATGTACTCTACTTGAAAGCTCTATATATGTGCGATTGTGAAGATGTTGAACGCGAATCCGCTATGCCACCTGATTCGGTTCCTGTGCAGGACTTCGACATGCAATCAAGCAGCGAGGTCCGTAATCGTGTGTATTCGCGCTTTAAATCTGACGGAAAAACTCTTCAATATACGACGTATCCGGTAGATGAAATTGTACCGCTTGACGTACTACAGGAACTCAGCACGGATTTTCAGGACGTCAATAATTGGTCGGAAACCACCGGTAAAACGGAAACGGTAAACGACAATGACACGGTGGTCAATTTCGACCGATGGGAGATTCGCGGTGACGTGCATACCGTTCGAGGCGGAAAAATGCAGTACAATGTTAAGACGCTCGTATTTGAGCCAGGCGGTCGCCTATTTGTGCATGCATCAGTGTGGTTTATTTTAAACGTTCAAGACATGTTCATACAAAGTCCATCGTTACCTGGTCAAATCATCATCGACAGACCTGAAAAACCGAGGAAGAGGCCTACCGGGGCTACTGGAACTCGGGGGACTGACGGCAGCGGCGACGGTGCGCCAGGTGGGCCGGGTGGGCCGGGACACTACGGCTTGCAGGGCAGTCGCGGGATAACTAATAAAGTCTTCTATTTAATCTGTAACCGCCTAGACCATGCGTACCCACTTACGATTACTAATATTGGTGGTGATGGAGGTGATGGTTCCGATGGTGGTAGGGGTGGTCTTGGTGGTAATGGTGCTTCTGGGCGCGATGCAATCGCCAATGGAATCAACTGTGTGCGAGGATGCACGAGGGGTGGCCGGTGCGGCAGTGGCGGCTACGGCGGATATCCACATTATGGTGGAACTGGAGGGGATGGGGGGCAAATTTGGCTACAAGGACCGGAAGTTGGATTCTTAGATCGTGCGCGCAATTTTGGAATCAACAACCTTGGTGGTGCCGGAGGTCGCAGAGGAAACCCCGGTTCAGGAGGTAATGTAGGCAACAGTGGAAGACCTGGAAGCAGTTCTTTTCCTTGTAGCCAATGCCCCGATACTCGCTGTCCAATTGCTGGTGGTAGTACAGGGCCTATCGGTGACGTGAAAGATGGGCCAGCCGGGTCTCGCGGATTAATCCGACAGATCCCGACTTAATGAGTTAGGACTACTATGCGGAACAATGCTGTGAACCGGAGCGGTAAGTGACGCAGGGCAATTGCACGTGTCCGTCAGTAGGTATCAGGCACGAATGGCACTGTACGCCTGGGGTCAGAGCGCAAGTTCTCTAGCGGCACGTGGAAGATTTTTGTTATACTTCCGCGAGCTTTGGCAATTGATGATGACTTCAAAAACCTGCCTTGGCTAAAATCCAGAACCTTCCTTGCAAGCTCTAACTAGCCAAGGAAGGTTTTTTCGTAGGATGTCTCTACCAAAATCAAGGCGCCAATGCACCTTCAAGTTGCAGCGCGTCCTTAGTGCTTTTCCAGTCGAACGTCTACCGGAGTTGCTCCCCGAAGAGTTGCTCCGAGAGGTCCTCGGCAAGCACAAGTGTCTTTTCGGAGGCGTCTTTCATTCGGCCATCGTTACGTGGGCTTTCCTTTGCCAAGTGATGCGAGACGGTAAAGACGCTACGTGCCAACTGCCGTGGCAAGAATTTCGAACTTCTTGATTCAGATAGGACGAAACGCCCCTCATGCCAATACAGGGGCCTACTGCCACGCAAGAGCCAAACTCAAGCCATCGGCAATTCGTGAACTCGCAATGCGCATCGCGTCGCTCGTCGTAGAGACCCAGGATGAGTCTTGGCGATGGAAAAAACGCAATACGGTGCTGATCGATGGCTTTACCTTCAAAATGTCCGATACGCCAAAGAATCAAGCCGTCTATCCCCAACATACCGCCCAAAAGCCAGGCTTGGGATTCCCGATCGCTCGTGTGGTGGCTTTACTCCATTTGGGAACTGGTTGCTTATTGGATGCTGCGATCGGGCCGTATCAAGGGAAAGACACTAGCGAGATTGCTATGCTTCGCCATCTCTTGTCGAG
>JBEIGI010000110.1:0-8253 GCA_040381975.1 Pirellula sp. | reverse complement strand
GCCCAACTTCAATCGCATCAGGCCCGAAGGGCCGACACAACATGGATCAATACACCACATACAGCCCCATTGATCTTTCAGCCCTTCGGGCTTTTAGGAGTTCATGGGGTGGCCACTAACCGGTGGCTGACACCACCGGCAGAGCTTTTGCCAACCCTTCGGGCTTTAAACAGCCAAGAGTATCTCCAAACCAAAAAACAGCTCCAAGTAAAAAACAGCTTTAACAAAAGCGCTGGCTTTCAGGCCCCAAAGGGCCAACACAACATGAATTGATACACCACATGCAGCCCCATTGATCTGCCCTAGCCCTTCGGGCTTTGGGATCAACATTCATCGATAAAGCCCAAGAGGCTATGAACTCATACACCTTAAGTTTTAGACTCGTCCGAGCCGCTCGAGCGCTTCGTCGGCCCATGGACTTTGTGGCGATAACTGAAGAAACCTCAGCCAATGCTTCGTCGCATCCTGTGTGTTTCCAATCTCATCGAGCGATCTTGCTAAATGATAATGCACATCGGGATAATGATCGTCTTTAGCCAAAGCACCCTCAAAGGCCGCAATCGCTAAATCGACCTGTCCCGTCTCTGCAAGGACACAGCCCAAACTCGCTCGGGCTTCGACAAAGTCTTCGTCAATCTCGATCGCATTGTAGAATCGCTCTCGAGCCGCCAAAACCTCTCCGGCCCTCAAGAGCAACTCTCCTAACCCAAATACAATCTCCGCGTTGGGTCCATACTTGGCCAAAATCACACGATGCCACTCGATGGCCTCTTGGATTTGTCCAGCATCCTCAAGCTCCTCGGCAGCCGCTAGCATCGCATCGCGTGTCGATGGCCCCTGATCCTGGGTCTCGCGAGGCCCTCGCAAGGAGGCTTGTCCAACGTGCGAAGATATAACCAGAATGCTGGGCTCTTCTGATGTGCCTTTATCCTCGCTGGGCTCATCAAAATTCAAATGCAATTGACCCTGGCTACCAATCAATTTGCCATCGTCATAAAGCAATATCCTGCGTCCATCGATGCGGATATCCAAATCGATCAAACTGCGGTTGGCGATGCGACTGCCAAAGTCATCAAGCTGTTTTTTTAAATCAGTGACCTTGGCTCCCTGCTTGACCCATGCTGCTATCTGCTTGGCGCACTGGACTTGCTCAAAATCAAAATACGGAAGCTTGTGGGCAACCTTGATGCTCGGCAGGAGTCCTATTCGATGCCAACGACGCACTGCACTAACCGGAGTTTTGATAAGACTCGCAACCATTGCCGGTGTGTAGAGCTGCTTGGCCGAAGGGTCATCGACAAGTCCAAGCGAGGCCCAAAGATCGTGCTCATGGACGAGCACCGTATCTCCCTGACGAATCCGCTCGCGCAGCTTTTCATTGAGCATCGCTTGGATGTCTTCGTCGGGCAATTCATCGGCACCGATGATCACCAGATCCAACTCGCCCGTGAGTTTCTCACTGACCGTCGCTTGGTAGTGCTTGAGCCAATGGCAAGCTTCCTTGCGGGTCATCGCTCCGAGTTTTCCCAGAAGGCCGATCCGTTTGTTTTCAAGGACCAAGGGGGATGTCTGGATCATCGCAGATCTCAGGTTCCCTCGGAACCGAGTGAAAGATTCCAACGCTGCATGTTTTCCAACTGAGCACGCTTGGTCATATCAAACTGGAGCGGAGTGACCGTCACGGCTCCCTTGGCCAAGGCCATGAGATCGGTCTCGTGCTCGGTGGGCTTTGGCGGTGGATCGTTGGTCGACCAATAGTAATTGCGTCCCTTGGGATCCTGCCTTTTGATGTACTGATCCCCATAACGTTCGACTCCCATCGGAACGATATGAATGCTAGGCATCTTACCGGACCGATAATCCCGAGTGGCCTTCGTCGAGATGTTGATATTGTATAACTCCGGTGCGAAGGCTTGGTAGTCTAGGATCTTGCGAATCAATTGCACAGCGATCGAACCTGCAGCCTCGAAATCCGCATGCGGATCCTCTTCGAGCGAAACCGCAATGCTAGGGATTCGAAAAAAGGCTCCTTCGATTGCCGCCGCCACGGTGCCCGAGTAGAGAACATTGATGCCGGCGTTGAGTCCACCATTGATTCCACTGACAATAAGCTCGGTGGGCTTGGGTGCCAATTCGGTAAGCCCGAGTTTGACGCAGTCTGCCGGTGATCCATCGACAGCCCATCCTCGAAAAATCTCTCCATCGAATATCTGCTTGCAAGTCAAAGGAGACAAATAAGTGATCGAGTGCCCTACGCCACTTTGCTCTGTGGCCGGTGCCACAACGGTCACTCGCCCAAGGGACTCTAGGGCGATCCGCATGGCTTTTAGCCCCGGAGCATGGATTCCATCATCGTTTGCCAGAAGGATATTCAGAGGATTGACCTTTACCAACGAATGCCGTCGCGCAGAGTTTTCTCGTAGCCTTGTTCGAATTGCTTGATCACCGACTCCAAGGATTCGGGAATTTGCTCGGGGAGTTGGATCAGTGGCTCGATGATCAAATCGCCTCGGAGTCCATCTTGCCCCTTGATTCCCTGTCCTTTGACCCGCAATCGCTTGCCGCTATCGCACATACTAGGGATACGAATCGTGACATCCCCTCGAAGTGCCGGGACATCGATCTTGGCTCCGTAGATAGCTTCTGAAAGTGTGATCGGTAACTTCAACTCGATGTTGTTGCCGTTGATTTTTACCGCATGATGGGGCTGCATTTGGATCGTGAGGAACAGATCCCCCTTTTGTCCTGAGCGGGTCGGTTGCCCTAGTCCTCTTAGGCGAATTTTCTTGCCGGGTGATACATCGGCAGGAATCTTGACGCTGAGATCTTCGGTCCGACCGTCCCCACGGTTGAGTTTGAACTGGACCTCACCACCTTCGATCATAATCCTAAGCGGAACGGCGATCTCTGCGGCGATATCTCCAACTTGGCTTTGTGTATCTTCGGAGTATCGCGAGCTAGATTGAGAGGAAGAGCTCGATCGTCGGGTCCTTGAGCGCGAACGAGGGGATTCTCCAGATGGATCCGATCCGGGCCGAGCGCCTTTAAAGAAATCGAAAAACTGAAAACCCTCAGAATTTTCGAATGCATCTCGAAAATCAAATCCTGCCGGTCCGCCTTGGCCTGCACCAAAAGGGCCGTTTCGATAAGCCTCGTAACCTTCGCCGTACTGATCGTAAAGCTTTCGCTTCTCGGAATCGCCGAGCGTGTCGTAGGCGACTTGCACTTGCTGAAACTGCCGCTTGGTCTTTTCATCATCGGGGTTCAAGTCGGGATGGAATTTGCGAGCAAGCCTTCGATAGGCCTTGGCAATCTCATCCTGGCTGGCCGAGCGGCTCACACCGAGCGTAATGTAGTAGTCTTCTGCCATAGCCTGAGCGTTATCTAACCTTTCAGATCCGTGTCAACTTCGATTGACAATTCTAACACGGATCCAAAGAAACGCACCCTCAAAATTGGTGAACCCAATGTCTCTGTGGACTAGGCCGCCTCAGGCTCGTGGCTGTCCTTGAGCATATCGGCAGGAACCATTTTCTCATTGACACGATCCCAGCCCATCATGCGGTTGGTCCGCCAGCTTTCATTTGCCATGTTCACGGCAACGACACCCGCTAGCCCCAATTCGATCGGGCAGTTGAGCGGCTCGCCATTTCTTAAGTGGTTGTGAAGGTTGGTGTGGTGGAGGTTTTGGTCCTCACCACCGGTCTTCTTGTGCTGACCGAGCACCTTGCCATCGGGATCTTTAGCAACCCAGCCTTCGTTGTTGAAGAACAAGGTTCCTTCGTAACCGCGGATGACGTGGTCGACTCGAACGCGGTTGCCCATGGTACCAAGGACGTAGACGGTCATGCCACGAGGATACTCGCAGATCATCTCGATATTGTCCGGCAGATCCCGTCCATCTGGCCATTGCCAAATCCCACCCATACCGACAACTCGGCGTGGGTAGAGCAAATTGCAAGCCTTCATGATCCGGGTGATGCGATGGATAAACAGGTCGGTGCAGATCCCGCCCGAGTAAGCCGAATAGCATCGCCATTCGAAGTAATGGTTCGGATTCCAATCGATCTTGGGTGCCGTTCCGAGCCAAGCGTTCCAATCCAAGTCGGCTGGCTTGTCTTTATGCTGAGAGACCAAGTCAGGTTCACGCCAAGGCCCAGCACCTTTGCTGTAGCGTCGGACGTATTCGATCTGAGCTTGGAGCACCTTGCCGATCATCCCCTCTTGAATCGCCTTGCCCGCAGAGATGTAGCTGTCATCGGACATCGCTTGCACGCCGACTTGAACCGGTCGCTTGGTCTCTTTTTGCTTCTTAACAACGGCTTGCGCTTCTGGGATCGTATGGGTTAGTGGATTTTCGCAGTATACGGCCTTGCCAGCTTCCATCGCATCGATGGTCATGGTCCAGTGCCAGTGTTCTGGGGTCGCCACCACGACGTAGTCGATGTCTTTGTGTTCGAGGAGTTTTCGATAATCGGTTTCCGCATGGTCAGCCTGAATGGTTGCCTTGCCCTCTTCGGCCCGCGTCTTCCAGCAGTCAGCGACGCACACTGGATGGAGATTGTTTTTCTCTTTGAGGTTATTGATCACACCCATGTGAGCCTTGCCAATCACCCCGCCACCGATGAGCCCAACTCCTAGTCGATCATTGGCCCCGATGACACGAGCATAGCTTTTGGCAGACAACTGGGTCGCCACGGTTGCAGCGACTCCTGCTGCAGTCAGGAATGTTCGGCGCTTGAGTGGAGACTTGGGTGTTTCGTTCATGGGATTTTCCTCCGACTGTAGGTTGGCAAGGAATTGCTTGCAAGAAACTCTGGCAAGATACGATAGGGTGGGAGCAGGCGCTGAGTCGAAAGGCTCGAGCCCAGCTTAACAAGGAGGATCGAGCATAGCAGGCGATGGGGCTAGATGCAAATGCGCCCGGAGGCCAAACCGGTGACATTCTTAGGGATTCGGGGTTCCCGAAACGGCGTTGATCGCCTCGCTGAGAGCTCGCTGGCGAGCCACGATCTGGTCGCGAAGAGCTTGAATTTGCTTAAAGGTCGCAGAAATCTCCGATCGGGTCGTCTGCGACTCTTCTTGCAGCCTCGATGCTTCGGAACTGATCACATCGAGTTCTTTCTTGTACTGAGCAAAATCCTTATCGAGTTTGGATCGCTCTTCTTGGCCAAGGCGTAGCTGGTTGTCAGCGATGCCTTGGGATTTTTGCATTTCGGCCAACTCGCGCTGGATCAGTACTGCGTCCTGCAACGCTGCGGTGATCTGGCGCCGGACCTCTCGGAATGCATATTCGTAATCGTTCAGTTGGCGAACAAACACCGGCGAGACTACCTTGATCACATCTTGCTTACCTAGATCATTCGCAGTGGTCGAATCGAATACGATTCGGTCTCCTTGTTTGAAGGAAACCTTGGCGCCCTCTTCACCTCGTTTGAGTCTTGCATCGACCGATCGACCGCTCAGGTCATAGAAACCACCTTCGGTCGCGTTGCGTTGCTCTTGCGCATCGACTTCGATCGTATAATCTTTCAAGAACTCAACTCGTACATAGACTTGCTCAGGTGGAGTTCCCTCAGGGGGCCGAGAGCCATCATTGAGATACGATTGAAGCACTCTAGCCTTGATCGCTTCTTGAATCCTAAGCCCCGTAGGTTCGGCAGTCGCCAAGGCAGGATCAATCTTGAGCAACGTGGCTAGTTCGTTTACATCCATTCGGCCGAAAATTGAGTTCTCATCAGGCTTGGAACCCTCGGCTGCAAATGCATCATGAGAGTCCAAGGGCATGAGTTCGTAGATCGACCATGTTTGAAACTGACCCGATCCGATGGCGGCGATCTGCTCGGGGGTCAATGTTCCTGTGGGTTTGATCTTGATGTTCCCACCGTTGGCATCCGTGACGACAAACTCACCGAGATAGATCGTCGGCAAAAGTCCTCGCGGTTCGGCAGACTCACCGAAGACATGGACAATCGTCTGTGCGGCAAGGCCGATATCGGTCGCAGGTGCTGCAGGAGCGGCTGGTGCCGGTGCGGCTGCACCTGGTTGTGCGTTCGGATCGGGCTGGTTGGGGTCGACGACTGGCGCGACCATTCCCAATTGCAAAGTCGCCTCGCCTTGGGCAAGCCCCGCGACCCGAGCTCCCCGCCAAACTCGACCTCTCTCGACGTTCAATCGATTCAGTTCGTTGGTCACCGGAACGTAGCTATTCATGTCCGGATTCGGATTGAGTTTATCTCCATAACTAACTTGATCGAGCTCTCGCTGCCGCTGGGCGACTTTTTTGTTGAGGGTTTCGTAAGCCTTCATGTAACCGTTGCGGCGGCTGGACACCCCGGCGGTGAAGAACATCAAGCACCAGATTTGGATAAACAGCAAGCTCATCAGGACCGCGTGCAGTGCGCCCCATTCTTTGACGGACTTGACCATCATCCAGATAAATAGGCCAAGGGTCAGGACGACCACTAACCACACTATCATTCCCATTAAGTCCATGAGGTCAGCCGTGATGGGTTAATCGTAAAAAGGGAGTCAACTGCGCCGGATAACTCGGCTATCATCGCCAAGACAGCCAAGAATTCCCTAGCATAGTTGGAAATATTCGGCAGTCCTATTATTTTTGAGACAAAACCGATGGTAAGTTGATGAAATTCGGGTGTCAAGCAACGTCTACCGGGAGGGTTGGGGGCCCGATGACGACTTTGCATCCTGTAAGGAATCCGCTTGCGTTTTCCGATTAGGGGATTTTTTTGGTTTTTTCCCTGCTTTTTCTCTAAAGAAACTTTTCTGGAGCCCCCCCCCCAAGTGGCAGAACCGATCATCAGCGTCAGCGGCCTTCGCGGAATTATTGGCAAGGAGCTTACCCCCGAGGTTGCCATCCGTTTTGCTAGGGCTTTTTGTAGCCAGATGGCACCCGGGCCGATCCTTTTGTCCAGGGATGGCCGAACCAGTGGTCCATTTCTCTGCGATGCAATCGCCTCTGGAATCGTCGCTTGCGGGAGAGAGTGTCGCTACCTGGATGTGGTTGCCACACCAACGCTGGGAGTTGCAGTACAGACCCTAAAGGCCGCCGGCGCGATTCAGGTATCTGCCAGCCACAATCCACCCCCCTACAACGGAATGAAACTCTTTGGCCCCGACGGCAGAGTTTTACCTGCGACCCTGGGCCATCGGGTCTTAGCAACGTATCGCAAACTTTCGCAAGACCAACACATCGCTCCTTGGGCTGCTTTTGACTCGATCGGTTCTCGATCTAAAGTCGACGATCCTCATCAAGCGCATTTAGATCGCGTTCTAGCCACCGTCGATGCCAGAGCCATCGCTCAACAAAGAATCCGCGTGTTGGTCGATAGCAACCACGGTGCAGGCTCGATCCTTGCCGCTCGATTGCTCGAAGCCCTCGGCTGTGACTTTCAAATCATCGGCGATCGACCCGATGGTCGTTTTAGCCATCCTCCTGAACCCATCAGCGAGAACCTATCGGCCATCGGTTCGACAGTCCTGGGCGGAGGTTTTGCCGTCGGCTTTTGCCAAGACCCCGATGCAGATCGGTTAGCCATCCTCGATGAGCATGGCAATTACATCGGTGAAGAGTACACACCCGTTCTATGCGCGATGAGGGCTTTGATGCTCCGACGCGGACCTTTGGTCACCAACTGCGCATCGAGTTCGATGACCGAGTTTTTAGCAAACAAGTACCAGGTTCCGTTCTTTAGATCGAAGGTTGGTGAAGCCAATGTTGTCGATTGCATGCTTGAACACCACGCTCTCTACGGTGGTGAGGGGAGCGGTGGACCGATCGATCCCCGCGTTGTTCTCGTCCGCGATAGCTTCGTCGGCATGGCTCAAGTCTTGGATCTGATGGTGGCCACTGGCAAATCGATTTCGCAGTTGGTCGAATCGCTACCTCGTATGGCAATGATCAAAGACAAAATGACCTTGAGCAAAGAGAAACTCGACGCCTCGATCGAGTTGTTGCGAACCGGTCTAGAGGCCGATTCGGTCAGCACCCTTGACGGTGTGAGGCTCGACTGGGCCGATGGCTGGTTGCTCTTACGCTCGAGCAACACCGAGCCATTGGTGCGTTTGATTGCCGAAGCACCCGATAGGCAATCGGCTGAGGACCTGATCCGACGCGCAAAAACACTCATGGAAAACGCTTGAAAATCGCTCTCGCGATGACGGCTAGTTCCCCTTTTTTTGCAGTTTCTTGGGCTTCTTGTGTTGCGGGGCCTTTTAAGCAACCATTAAATT
>JBEIGI010000109.1:0-8617 GCA_040381975.1 Pirellula sp. | reverse complement strand
TTGAACCACTCATAGACACTCATGAACGCTAATGCCAGAGTTCGATCAGGGGTTCTTCCCAACTTGCTTTCCTTGGCTGCTTATCAGCGTTCATCCGTGTTCATCAGCGGTTTTGTTTTTGAACCACTCATAGACACTCATGAACGCTAATGCCAGGGTTCGATCAGGGGTTCTTCCCAACTTGCTTTACCTGGCTGCTTATCAGCGTTCATCCGTGTTCATCAGCGGTTTTTTTCGACTTGTTTTTCAGGCTGGTTATCAGCGGTATTGTTCACAGTAAATACAGTTATTTGCCCGGGTAAAGCAGGATATTCCGGTGTCCCCAAAAAAGTTTGAACCAAAAAAGGGTGTTTTTTGAAAATACTTATAAAATCAGCGATTAGGTTTTCAATCTGATTTTTCAGATAGGTACATCAACTTTGCTGGGAGGGATCATGAAGGAAAGTGACAAACCTTTTGCCAAAGAGGGCTATCAACTGATGGGTGCGGCCTTCGAGGTTCACAACATACTTGGGGGCGGACTAACAGAAGAGATCTATCAGCAAAGTCTTGAAATCGAACTTCAATTGCAAAAAATCCCCTTTGTGCCAAAACAAGAATTGCGAGTGTTTTACAAGAACTACGAGTTACACAAACGGTACATACCCGACTTTGTGGTCTATGAGGGAATTGTTGTTGAACTCAAAGCGCAGTCGAAACTGATCGCGGAGCACGAAGGACAAATTATGAACTACATGCGGATTTCTCGGAGTCCGATCGGTTACTTGATCAACTTCGGGCCGATGGGCAAATTGGATTACAAAAGGTTTATTCTATCAGACTTAATCGCCTTGGAATCGCAGCGCTAAATTTGCCTTCAACCGCTAACCCACATTACCGCTGATTGCAGGGTTCGATTAGCGGTTCGGTTTTTTTCAACCACTGATAGACACTCATGAACGCTAATGCCAGAGTTCGATCAGGGGTTCTTCCCAACCTGTTTTCCTTGGCTGCTTATCAGCGTTCATCCGTGTTCATCAGCGGTTCTGTTTTCATCAAGATAATACTTTGGTGCAAACCCGGCCCTCGTTTTGAGTGGCACGCTCCGGACGACCTTGATGCGAGTAAACCAAATCCCAATGATTCAGACCGATCAAATGCAGGATCGTCGCGTGAAGATCGTGTACGTGAAGCCGATCCTCGACTGCATGAAGACCAATCTCGTCGGTGCTCCCAATCGTCTGGCCACCACGTACCCCACCACCTGCCATCCACATCGTAAATCCATTCGAGTTGTGATCTCGACCGTCCCCTTTTTCGCTCATCGGGGTACGTCCAAATTCTCCACCCCAGATCACCAACGTCGAATCCAAGAGCCCACGTTGTTTAAGATCTGTCAGAAGTCCAGCAACCGGGCGATCCGAAGCTCGGCAAAGCGTCGAGTGATTCTTTTCAATCCCTGAATGCGCGTCCCATCGGCTACCTGAGCCTTGGTACAACTGCACGAACCGTACGCCCCGCTCGACGAGTCTACGAGCTAGTAAGCAGTTGCGTCCAAAGACACTCGTTTCCTTCTCGTCGATACCATAGAGTTGCATCGTCGAATGCGATTCCTGCGAAAGATCCACTGCTTCGGGTGCTTCCGATTGCATTCGATATGCGAGTTCATAAGATCGAATACGGGCATCGAGCTCAGAATCGATCGATCGGTCTGCTTGATGCTTACGATTCAAGGCTTCAATCAATTTTCTCTTGTTGTTTTGCCGCCAAGAGTCGATCTCTTTGGGAGCAGTAAGAAACCGGATCGGTGCACCAGACGAGTGCAGCGCGGTACCTTGATAAGTTGCTGGCATGAAGCCCGCACTCCAGTTTCGAGGCCCATTGATCACCTTACCATCATCGTCTTCGATAACCACAAATGCAGGCAAAGACTCGTTCTCGGTACCAAGTCCATAAGTGACCCAGGAGCCCAAGCTTGGTCGCCCACCGAGCGTCGAGCCGGTATTCATTTGGCAAACACCATTGGAATGGTTCAGTCCATTTCCCCAACAGGATCGGATGATCGCAAGGTCATCGACATGTCGGGCCGTGTGAGGTAGCCAATCCGATACCCAAGTTCCGGAGTTTCCGTACTGTTTCCATGTTCGTTTGCTCGGCATCAGTGGAGCGTTGTATTCACCCATCGGGGTGATTATCGGCTTAAAGCTTGAGGGCAAAGGCTGGCCTGCAAGCTGCTCGAGTCGTGGCTTTGGATCAAATAGATCGATATGACTCGGGCCACCTTCCATGAACAAAAAAATGATACTCTTGGCCTTGGCCGCATGATGCCCTTTCTTTCCAGCAGCCCGGGACGCTGTATCTTGCATAGCCTGCAAGTTGTTGGGTGCGAGCATCGCTTGGAGCGCGAGTAGCCCGAAACCGAACCCCGCATTGGCGAGCATGCTTCGGCGATCATGAATAGAAGGCGACTCCATAGCGAATCCGATGATAGGGTAAGGTTAAATAAGTATCAAGTATTCACTCGATGAAGAGAAACTCGCTGGTATTCCAAAGGGACTGGCACGCATCGGCCCAGGCCCCAAGTGGATCGGAACCTTCGGGTGCTTCGACCAGTTGGCTAACCCAGCGGTATTCTTCATCGGCAGGTTCTCGAAGCAAAATCGCCCGAAACATCGCCTGAATCCTCGGTTGAGTCGAATCGTGCTCGGAAATCAAACGCTTGGCATACGACTCGGATTTTCGGATCATCCAAGGAGAATTCGTAAGCAGCAGAGACTGCAAAGATGTCGTCGTCGTGTTACGACGGCCAATCGACGCGCTCCCGTCGGGTGCATCAAAGCTGGCCAGGAACGTATTGGGGCTATTTCTCATGGCTCGCTGATAGATGCTACGTCTGTTTGAGTCCCCGGTATCCGATGGCCCACCCATACGATCATCGAGGCTGCCCGATACGGCTAAGATAGAATCGCGAATCTGTTCGGCATCGAGTCGGCGAGGTGCATATCTCCAAAGCATGCGATTCTCTGGATCGATGGCTAGGCCTTGGGCTCTATGCTCTGGATAACTGCTTTGTTTGTAGGTCTCCGACGTTACGATCAATCGATGCAACGATTTGAATTTGCCATGGTTCTGGAGCAAGTACTGAGCCAAATAGTCCAGCAGTTCAGGATGTGTTGGAGGCTCACCGAGTCGCCCAAAGTCGCTCGAGTTTGCGACCAAACCTCTACCGAAATGATGCTGCCAGATTCGGTTGACGATCACTCGCCAAGCGAGCGGATTGCCTGGATCGGCAATCCAGCGAGCCAAAGCGGATCGACGCCCAGTGGATGATTCCAAAACTCCCGTTTGGTCTTCTTGGAAAGCAACAGGATGCTTTTGGGAAAGCACCGTTGGGACATCGGGCTCGATCCGACCGGCACTAGGCTTACCTGGAATCGTAAGCTCAGGAGCATTGGGCCCTGAGTCTCGAACCGTCAAGGCGATTTCAGGATCTTTAGGGATCCCTTTCCTGAGCTCGTCATATTGTTTCTTGAGAAACTTCCAGCGATCGAGCGAATCCCCTTTGAGCTTTTTGCTGTAGTCGATGCCTTTGATTTCATTTTCGATCTGCAGATAAGCAAGCACGGCGATCGAACGCTCTTCGGGTTGACGCTGCTGTGGAGCTTTGCGGAGAGCTGGTCGAACATCGGGCGGGAACTTTTCGATCGCTCCTTCGATAACCTTCGTGCGAGTTTCCTCTTGCAAGGACGCAAGCTCTGCTTGAATCGGTTCGGCGCACAGCAACCACGCATCGAGGGCCTCTTTACGATCATCGATTGACTTGGATTCCGAAGCGATGTCGTAGCGAGGCTCCATCGGAGCAAAGAAAGCCTGCAACCGGTAGTAGTCTTTCTGAAGGAGCGGGTCGAATTTGTGGTCGTGGCATCGAGCGCAGGAAAACCCTAGACCCAAGAAGACTTCTCCGGTCACATCGGTCAAATCGTTGAGGATGTTATCCCACTGCGAACGAACGTCCCGCTGGTTGTATTCGTAGATCCAGTGCCTCAGATAACCCGTCGCTGCATTCATCCGATCGGAGTTTGGATCTATTTCATCCCCTGAGAGTTGCTCGGCAATGAACTGGCTATAAGGAATGTCCTCATTGAATGCTTGGATCACATAGTCTCGGTATCGGTAGGCACTTGGACGAAAGTCGTCTTGTTTAAAACCATCCGATTCAGCGAACCGGACCAGATCCAACCAGTATCGTCCCCATCGCTCTCCATAACGAACATCCGAGAGCAGTTTGTCAACCAGTTGCTCATAACGTGTTTGCCCTTGGGGGGCTATCGACGGAGTTTGTAAGTAAGCTTGCAACTGTTCGTAGGTAGGAGGGACACCAACAAGGTCCAGATACAGTCTGCGTACAAGAGTCGACTCGTCGGCTCGATTACCAAGATTCAGCCCTTGGGATTTGAGTGCTTGCGAGATAAATCCATCGATTGGATTGGAGTAGGTCGATACGACCACGTCAGGATCGCTCAAGGGTTGAAAGAACCAATACTCGCGATCGGCTTGGGTGATTTGGGACTGATCCGAGGGGGTCGAGAGTTCTTTGACATACTCTGGCCAAGTTGCCCCGGACTGCACCCAAGTCTCAAGTGCTGCGATTTGCTCTTCGGATAGTTTCTTGTTGGGAGGCATCTCCAAGCCTTCGTGACGGACGGCTTGAAGCAATAAGCTTGTATCCGGTTGATCACGATCGATGAGAGACCCGGAGTCTCCGCCTTGAGCGAACCGATCGGGCTGATCGAGCCTGAGTGACGATTCGGATTTATCTGGCCCATGGCATGCGATGCAGTGCTGTACCAAGAGTGGTCGGATGTTCTCTTCGAAGAACTTCGTCGGCTCGGTTTGTCCTAAGCCAATCTGGATCAAGCAAACCGTGGCAACAAGCCAAAAGATGAGCGTTGTCGGGATACGAACTGATCTACTGAACATGACTTACAATTGTTGGTTCTTTGGAAATTGCTGTGGTTTTAATGATAGATCCTCGCGTACGCTGCTTTCCGGTACTCGTATTCGCCCCCCCATGATACTACGAATCGTCGTTTCTGGCATCATTTTTCAATTCCGTTGCTACATCTAGGAATCCTTGTGTCGTTTTATAAATGAATCCGGCAATCGAAGCGAATCCAACTAGCAGGCACGTAGATATAACTGTGTTGGGGTAATCACGGTACCACTGTACCATCATCATCAACGCTCTGGCTTTTCGTCGCCCACCTTTGACCACAGGCAGTAGATTGCCAAATTTTAGAAGACCGTAGGCCATTGCAAAAGCTATCACTGACATGATAAGCCAACCAACGTTACTGCGAATAGCCTGGAATCCGTTCATAGGTTTTGTTTGGATCGGTGTTTCGGTTTTGAATAGCGAATCGAGGGTTTCGTCCGAAGCTCGTCCATTGAAAACAATCGAAGCCGCTCTATCGGCGAACGTAATCCAGATAAAAAAGAGGAAAATAGCTAGGCTTCCAAGAACTAGTCGCAAAACAACGATTGGCCAGTTATCTCCCCCAGGGAGTTGCCAACAGACAAATAGAAAAATACCAATGGGGACGAAGCGTATTGCAATATAAATTACAATTGAGGCAAACCCCCAAACCTCCGTTCGGGAGGGTAAGAAGGGTTTTGTGGGCGGTTTTCGATGGCGGTCTAATTGTGGATCGGACATCTTAGATCGTTTGCTAATTGTTTAGTGTAAAGACTAGCATACCGTTGCTTAGTATATTTGGTTCTTCAGGAATTATTGTGGCTAGGATTGTATGCCACTGGTTTTTATCGTACTCGAAGCGGTCTAGCATGCGATTCAGTCCCTAAGTCCCCAAATTACCCTGAACCGCTTCGATACGAGTACGAAGAAATCCGATGCGATGCTCGAACTTACGTTTCACCCACAATAATTCCTGAAGAGCCGTATATTTCACTCGAAATTCAAGCACGATCATTTCTAAAGAGCCTTTTTTGAGGAAATCGTTTTTGAGGAAGTGAGGAAATTTGGTGAAGTGTTTAGTACACTAAAGGAACCCGAAATTCTATCGGTTATCATTGATTCACTCACTCGCCGTTTTTCTCGAACGCTACTACAGATCAACCGAACATGCTTTCTCGATTTCTACTATTTTTTCTTTTGCTTGGATTCTCCGCCTTGGAACTCTTGGCCGATGGCCCTGCGGACAACCAAGTTGAAAAAATTCGACCTGTTCCACCTCCGGGGATCGAAGTCCCTGCGGAGGTGCGAGAATCGCTCAGTGCAGCTCTCGAACCGCTCAAAAAATCGATCGAGGAACTCTCTGCTTCGAAGGATCCGAGGATTCAAAGCCAGCTGCCGGATGCCGAGATCTTTTACCGAGCCGTATCGTTGGCGCTGAATGAAAACGGTTTCTTTGACCCAGCCGACTTCGATCGAGCCAAGGAACTCATCGAAGAGGGCAAACGCCGATGTGAGGCTATTCGGCTTAATTTGTGCAATTGGTTATTCATCAACCACTCCCCCTATATCACCGTTCGAGGTTTTCGATCCAAGCTCGATGGAACGGTACAGCCCTACGGTGTGGTCTTTCAATCGGATGTAGCTGCAAGCGGACGAGCCGATGTTTGGTGTCGAGGTCGAAGCGAGAAGGGACTTGAGTTGCAGTTTCTCTCGACGCGAATGAAAAACCCCGATCCTCTTCCAGATGCAGGGGTGATTATGATTCATCCATTTGGTCGCTATTGCAACGCCAACAAACTTGCAGGCGAAGTCGATACGCTCGAAGCCCTCGAGCATGCGATGAGCCAGTATCCAATCGATCCAAAGCGTGTGGCCATTCGGGGATTTTCGATGGGTGGTGCGGCTGCATGGCATTTGGCTGTCCACTACCCAGATCGATGGTTTGCAGCGACCCCCGGTGCGGGCTTTTCCGAGACACCGGATTTTTTGAAGGTCTTCCAGTCAGAGACGCTCAAGCCCTATTGGTTTGAAGAGAAACTTTGGACGATGCACGATTGCCCAGTTTGGGTCCGCAATCTTCAAACCGTACCGACGATCGCCTATAGCGGCGAGCTCGATAAGCAAAAGCAAGCTGCCGATATCATGGCCAAAGCCAGTTGGGAACTTCCCGACGACGAGCGTTTTGAACTTACTCACATTGTTGCGCCCAAGACGGCCCACTCGATCTCGCCGGAAGCCAAAAAAGAAATCGATCGCAGGCTCCGTATCTTGGATCCGAGTTCCGGTCTTCTCAAGCACCATACTCACAGGAGGGGGGATAGAATTGCTTTTACCACAACCACCCTCCGTTACAATCGAGCATTTTGGGTAACGGTGGATTCCCTCGAGAATCATCACGAACCCTCGACAATTCGCGCTACATTTCAATACGGTGATCCAGCGATGGGCGAACAAGCCGATCAAGTGATGGTCTGGATCGAAGGGGGGATCACGCAATTCACACTCGAGCGGGATGCAAACCAAGTCGGTGAACAACGTGTAGAAATTCGCATAGAAGATACAGAGCGGGTTGTCTCAAAAGATGCTTTTGAAGTCCTATTGCGATCCGATAGTTCATTCAAGGCAACCTTTAGAGTTGTCGACGGATTCTGGCAGATGGTCTCTCCCATCGAACCACCCGCATCGCAACTGCGCAAAAAGCACATGCTCCAAGGTCCTATCGATGACGCACTGCTTGCCCCTTTTCTGTTCGTCAAGCCGACAGCTAGTGGGCTCAACCCCAAGATCGATCAGTGGGTAAAGAGTGAGTTCGATCATGCCGTTGGCCAGTGGCATCGGCAGATGCGAGGCGATGTTCGGATCAAGTCGTCCGAGGAACTGACAGCTTCTGATATCCAAAACAACCATTTGATTCTTTGGGGGGATCCCAAGAGCAATCCGACGATCGCCAAGGTGCTCGAAACGGCAGGTATGGCCAAATCACCTCTGCAATGGAACGAAAAATCGATCGAACTAGGGGAGCTTAAGCTCGATGCGCAACAACACATTCCACTGATGATCTATCCGAACCCGCTTGCCCCTGATCGCTATATAGTCTTCAACAGCAGTTTCACTTACCGCGAGTACGATTACCTCAATAATGCTCGCCAGGTGCCCAAGCTACCCGATTGGGCGATGATCGACGTGACGACTGCTCCGAACGGACGTTGGCCCGGCAAGATTGTGCAGGCCGACTTCTTTGATGAAGCTTGGAACGTCAAACCGATTCGTCGATGGATCGAGCCCTAAGCAATCATGTGGATACTCGGCGCTTGGTTTGACTGGAATGCTTGGTTGTGGATCGTCTGGTTGGTGCTATTTTGCATCATCAATCTGCTGAGCTGGTCGACCAATCTACTATCGTTTCCGGGCAATTGGTTGATCGTATTGGCAACTGCAGTCTATGCCTACTTTTTTCCGGAGTCGGAGACTTCGGGAGTTGGGTGGTTCGGTATTGGAATCTTGTTTGTGCTAGCTGTACTGGGGGAGATCATCGAGTTTGTTGCCGGGGCGGCGATGGCGGGCAAGCGTGGTGCGAGTCGCCGCGCGATGGCTTTAGCCGTCGTCGGCACGATGGTCGGGAGCATCGTTGGGGCCCTATTCACAATTCCTATTCCGATTATT
>JBEIGI010000108.1:0-8900 GCA_040381975.1 Pirellula sp. | reverse complement strand
TGGCTGGTTGGAGCACAGAAATTAGCGTTCATGAGTGTTCATCAGTGGTTCTAGAAAACCAACCACTGATGGACACTGATAGACGCTGATAAGCAGCCTAGGAGTCTTTGAGCAGATGGCTGGTTGAGCACAGGGATTAGCGTTCATGAGTGTTCATCAGTGGTTCTAGAAAACCAACCACTGATGGACACTTATACGCGCTGATAAGCAGCCTAGGATTCTTTGAGTAGATCGCTGGTTGGAGCACAGGGATTAGCGTTCATGAGTGTTCATCAGCGGTTCTAAAAACCAACCACTGATGGACACTTATACGCGCTGATAAGCAGCCTAGGAGTCTTTGAGCAGATGGCTGGTTGGAGCACAGAAATTAGCGTTCATGAGTGTTCATCAGTGGTTCTAGAAAACCAACCACTGATGGACACTGATAGACGCTGATAAGCAGCCTGCGAGTCTTTGAGTAGATGGCTGTTTGGAGCACAGGGATTAGCGTTCATGAGTGTTCATCAGCGGTTCCAAAAACCAACCACTGATGGACACTCATACGCGCTGATAAACAGCCTGGGAGTCTTTGAGCAGATCGCTGGTTGGAGCACAGGGATTAGCGTTCATGAGTGTTCATCAGCGGTTCTAGAAACCGGACCGCTGATTGGCGCCTGTCTTTCTAAGTGGTTTTGGCATCATTCGGAAGGCGAACCAGCATATAGCGGCCAGTCCGATGATCGTCGTTACGATCGAACCCATCGAGAACTTGGACTGTTGCTTGTTTTCATCATCGAGCGATGGACCTTGGGACAACTCCCAGTGATCCACGACCATCATCGGAGCTTGCTGGTAACCGGTGTCTTGCGTTGCGGCCGAGACCTGGGGTGTACGAAATCGCCAAACGCGATAAGCGTAGCCCATGACATCCACCCGTATCTTGGTCGACCAAGCGATCGTGGAGGACGAATCTAGATCGGTGGTTGCCTCAAGCGACTGACCTTGGGCACCCAATGTCGTCGGGTCGGCAAGGATCCAGCTCGGTAATCCTGCGGCGACCAAAGTGATGGGAAACTCTCGCTCATAACTGATCGGTTCGAAATCCTTGCCGTACTTGACTTCAATGCGACTCGGTCCGATATCCGCAACTCCATCGAGCTGGTAATAATGGTTACTGCCCAACCATGATTGATGCAATGGACTGCGAACATCAACGCGTTGGATACGTCGAACTTGAACTCTGGCTCTGACCTTCTCACCGACCGTTCTTTTGAGCGAACCATCGTCCTTCTTAGCCGTTTTCATTGCTTCTGTTCCCCGTATCCAGTGCATCACATTCATACTCTCGCTCAAAACGGCAGAATTCTGACTTGGATTATTCTTTCCTTGCGAACTATCGGAACGAGCGATAAGCGTATAGAAAGCTCTCGCTTCCTTGTTGCTGATAGATTGACCATGCATGCTTTCCAGCGCATCTAATTGCGATAAATCCCAGCCGCTTTCGAGCAACTGAGAATGGCCATGACTCAGATTAGGATTCAACTCCGCAATGGAGATAGGTGTCTTGGTGTTATCCAAGGCCATTTGCCAAGCGACCCTCGATGCCAATACGATGCTTGGTAAATTCCTGGAGGTTGAATCGTGCGATGGCGTTCTTTCGGAAATTGGTGCAAGACCGAGACCTGAGATGAGTACAGGTTGACGGATCTGAGGTTGCTTTTTCCAAAGAACTGGAATGTCTTTAACGAGAACCGTTGAAGGCTTCAAGGAATTCGCATCTCCTGCGATCTCCACTTTCAAAGCGTAGACCTCTGGCCAATCGAGTCCAGGTAAAAGTTGCGGATCAACTTTGCAAGCGATCCAGCTTACAACATATCCGGGCCAACTACTCAGTATAGGCTCATAGGCTCCTGGCACCTTGCCAAGCATGGCGCTGTTGCCACCTGCTACAACCGTATCGACTTCGTTTTGGAACTTGACCAAGTTCGACAAGCTTGCCAATACCTTTGGATCTTCGACCAATGCTTGGGGTGCTGAAATTGTCGCATCGATCGCGGGAAACTCACCCAAGTACTTCGAGAGCGATTGCTGCACCAAGTCCAAGGGGGCTTGGCGATCCACAGGGGGTGTCCACACAAGCCGGTTGCGGCTCGCAGAGAGGCCTTTGGCAACCGCCATGCTACGAGAAAGTCGCTCTTCAGGGGGGCTTGTTGCATCGCCCAAGACAACCGATGTGGCGATCAGTACGGGTGCGATCTCTCCTCCTCGCTTTGATGCATAGGCGCGTTTTTTGGCAATCAGTCCAGCCACTTGCACTGTATCGCCTTGCTTGAGTTGTCCGTTGGGCTTCACCGATTCGGGGATGTAGATATTGATCGGTTGATCGCTAAGGTCGTCGGGTCGAAGCCAAATGACCGAGTAACTCAACTTGCGAGAATCTGCTAACTCGATACTGCTAGGTTGATCGATCATGCCCACGGTGCCTTGCACTCGATAACATCGACCTCGTAACGTTTCGGTCTGCGATAGTAGTTGGGGGATCGCGATCGAAGGAACAGCATCGATCAAGATTGATTCGTCGAAGTATTTACTGAGCTGCGAACCGCGATCGAGCAGACGCGCAAGACTGAGCCGTTCGGCGGTTCTCCAGGGTGTGTTGTCCGATAGGTCTGCCATCAGGTTGCGGTCGAGCGCCAGTCGGAGGCTTCGCAGGAGTTGCTCAGGAACTTGATCCAGGTCACCTTTAGAAATTGCTGTGGTAGAGTTTTCGAGGGCGACTCGAAGTGCCTCGAGATTCCCGTGCTCGGGCGATTGAATATCGGTCAGGTCGACCCAACGCGAGAGCGTGGCTTTTGAAGCTTCAAGCCAACTGTCGATCGAGTCGGCAGAGTTCGGGTCACTGGTTGTGTTCGTTTTGGAGCGATCGATGATTCCGAAGAGTTGTTCGACGAGTTTGGCTTTGGCGTTGGGCAAAAGGTTTCGCATGAGTTGCTCGAAGACTTGCGAGCCCAAGTCGACAGTTGGATCGATAGCAGATAACCCTAGAGATTCGACTTGAAGGTCTGTGTCCGAAGGATCCTCGGTAGAAGGGATCGAGTTGTCCGTCTCGGTGGACTTTAACGCATCGACTGGCAGGAGACCGACTGCCCCGGCGACCTTGGCGACTTTCTTGGAATCGGAGACTTGCTGGATCATCATCATGACCAGCAACAGCAAGACAACGAGCGAAATCAACCGTCTTGGGCCGGTATTGCTCTGGAGGGCCGACTGGTGGATCCGGCGTTGACCGTCCGAGGAATACCATCTTTCACGGCGTTTAGGAGCCATACGAATCTGTCCTGCAACTGGAAATTTGAGGGCAAGGAGTTTTCGCCTGGGACGTTCTATCCTGCGGGAAGAGCGTTATAATGCCCTATCTACTTTTCCTCATTGTACCCGCGTTTGTCAAACGAGCGATCTATGCTTCCAAGTTGCAATCGGCAGCCTTTTGGATTGGTAACTCCTAAAACCGCGATCTGGCTCCGGCGTTGTATCCTTAGTGGTTTAGGGATCATGGTCTCGACGAGCCCAAGTCTACCGACGCGTGCCGATGAGCCCGCTGCGAAATTCTTGCAGAGTCTCAAGGATTCCGGCTACTACGATGAGGCCTTGAAGTACCTCGAAATCAGTGCGCAGCGCAATCGTTTGCCTGAATCGCTCAAGGCGGATCTTGGGCTAGAAAAGATCATGCTCCTGCAATTGTCGTTGGCGGATGTTCGAACGTCGAAGGATCTAGACGAAAAGCTTGCTCAGGTCGAACAAGGTTTTAAGGATTTTTTAAGCAACTCTCCGACGCATCCTCGAAGAGGCGAGACACTCTTGAAACTCGCAGATCTGTATCTCAATCGAGGCACCAAATTCATCGACGATGCCAAGGAGAACGACGCTAAGCCTGAGACTGCCAGCAAAGCCAAAGAACTCCGAGAAAAAGCACGCCCTTCGTTGCAACAAGCCTTCGACACTTTCGCAACCACCATCGATACCTTGAGGCCAACGCTTGAGCAAATGCAGGGAGCCAACGTCAAACCTAACGAAACGGATCGTTTAGCACTCAGGGAGAAATTGCAAAAGGAGTATCGACAAGCTCAGATCCTCCAAGCCATCACTTCGAAACTGATTGCTGAGACTTATGATGCCAACACTCCAGAGTGGAAACAGCGGCTCGAAGAAGCCGACAAGAAACTCAACGAAGTATCCGAAAAGAGCACCGGCGCAAAGAATGCAGGAGCCAAGTACTTGAGCTTGCTCAACCGAGGAAGGGTGCAGGCTCTGCTCGGTCAAATCGACGGTGCACGAGAGACCTTTAAGCGAGTTGCTGAAAACGAAGAGGCAGGGATCTTCCGAACCTGGAGAGTTCAAGCCATGGCCGAAATGGTGCGACTCGATAGCTTGCCTGCTTCGGGCAAATACGAAGCGGCGGTGATGGCCGGTGAAGAGCAGCTCAAGATGGCCGATTATCGCGAGCGAGAAAAGCCCGAGTGGCAAGAACTTACGCTGGCTGTTGCCCAAGCCCGCTTGGCTTGGATCAACACCTTGGACTCCAAAACCGACGATGCGAAAATTCGCAATATACGCCGCGAGGCTCGCGAAGACTTGCAACTCTTGGCCAAAAAGAATGGTCCAATCGCCAATCAAGCTCGCGGTTACCTGAAAGATCTGGGAATCGAAGCAAAGGCCAATGAGGATACCAAGCTTCCTGAGGTGAAGAATTTCGCCGAAGCGATGAAGGCTGCTCGCTCACGGCTCGATCGGGCCGAAGAGGGTGATGCCACCATCAAACTCTTAGAAAAACAGCTCGCAGGTGCCCCCGAGGCAGACCGCAAGGGGATCGAGGATCAAGTCGCTCTGGTGGGTTCGGATGCCAAGCGAGATCGCCAGCAAGCCATCGAGCTCAACGACATGGCCTTGCGACTGTATCGAGACGATGACTCCCGCGAGGATTTAGCCCAAGTTCGATTCCTTCAAGCTTACCTGAACATACGCCTTGAAAACTACTGGGAAGCCTTAGCGATTTCCGAAGTCCTTCTCAAGAGCGGCAAGGGAACCGAGACAGCACAAAAGGCCGGTTCGTTTGCCCTGATGTCTCTCGGACAAATCATTGAGAGTTCACCCGATGATCGCAAAGGGACGCTCATTGCGAGCCTCGAAAGGCTAGCCAACACGCTCAGCGAATCGGCTCCTGGGTCGTCGGAGAGCGAGCAAGCGGTCGATATCCTCGTGAATTTAGCTCTACGCGAAAAAGACTACGACAAGGCGGAAAAGTACCTTCAAAGCAAGAAGTCGGCTGGGGGAGATAAAGCGTTCTTGCTGGGACGGATTCTGTGGGCCGAGTATCGCAAGGCGATCTATGCGCATCGTCAGGCCAAGACCGAGCCGACAGCGGCTGACGAGGCTTTGAAACAGCGAGCCGAAAAGCTTCTTTCGGACGCTTGGAATAATTTGAGTCTGGAAAGCAGTACCTCTGGGGTTCTCGAGGGAACCAACGACTTGGTTGGTTTATACCTTCAGGGAGGCAGGCTCGATGAAGCTCTGAAGGTTCTCAACGAACCGACCAAGGGGGCTCTAGCTGTCATGAAAGGGATGCCCGAAGCACCTTTGAGTGCCCAACTCGACTCCTATCGCCTTAACCTTCAAGCCATGGTTCAATCGGCTGGTCAAGGTCGAGCGGATTTGAGTGCCGAGCAGATCGACCAAGCGATCACGACGATGAAGGGATTGTGTGACAAAGCTGGCGACACGACCATGCTTCCAAAGGCACTTCAAAACTTGGCAGCGGAGTTGCAAGGTCAACTTGAATCCAACAAGAACGCCGAGCAGCAGGCCAAGCTTGCAAGCTGCTTCAAGATCCTGATCGATCAGCTTACGGGCGTCAGCAGCGACCCTGCAGTGATTGAGTCGGCAGGTGCCGCGATGATCGTGTTGGCGACCAATTTGGAAAAGGTTCCCGCGCTTGCGGCTAGGGCACCGGAAATGATGGCTACTGCGGAGAAGGCTTTTACCAAACTTTCGACGTTGTCCCCAGCAGAGTTGGAGAAGATCAAGCGCAAGCCGGAGGAGATCGTATTGAAATTGGCTTTGACGAAGCGAGGGGCTAAGAAGTTTGAGGAGGCCAACAAGCTCTTCATCGAGGCCTTGCAAAAGAACCAAAACAACATCACCGTACAGATGGAAGCCGCGCGGAATCTGCAGCAGTGGTCGGGGGGCAAGGACATCGAAAAGCTCAAGTCGGCGATGCTTGGGGCAGAGCCCTTACCCAACAAGAAGAAGCTCATTTGGGGTTGGGGGCAGATCGCACAGGTGACGGCTAGATATCCGAATTTTCAAAAGGAGTTCTTTGAATCGCGGATCAACATTGCCCGTTGCCGAGGTTTAATTGGAGATGCCAGCGCGGGTGCTGATAAGCAAAAGCTTTACGAAGCGGGCATTGCCGACATCTCGCAGACTTATTCGCGATTCCCCGAGCTTGGGGGTCCTGAAAGCAGAAACGAATTCGATCGCTTGCTTCGCGAACTACAGCAAAAAGCGAACAAGCCTACAACCGGTCTGGCAGGGCTTCCCAAGATCGAAAGCGACACGCCAAGCGACAAGCCTAACCCGGACAAGTAATCCGTCTAAATGTAAACGACCTTACCACAGAATCCTTTCCCTTTTTTAAATCCTATCTCAATGATGATCTATCGATTCAGAATGTTGGTTGCGATTGCAACGACCTGTTTGTGTTTGTTAGGAACCAGGTCGACAGAGGCGCAGGATCGCGATCGGGTCTTTCCGGTCAAGGGAGCGGCCGTCACCGGTAAAATTGTCGAAAAAAATCGAGATCGGGTTGTGATCGAGGTGCGAGGAAACAATCAGAATTTCCCCTCGAATGAGATACTTAGATTGCTCTACGAAGGGGAGCCACCGACACTCTCACGAACCAAGGACTTAGTTGCGCAGAGTCAGTACGAGCAGGCCATCGAGGAGTTCAAGAAGATCGATGCTGCATCGTTACCTTCAGAGGACATGAAGCAGGATTACCAATTCCTACGGGGCTACATCGCTGGAACCATGGCGATGAAGGGAAAAGGGGATCCGAAAAACGCACTGACGCTCCTTACCAATTGGGTCAAAGACAACCCGCAGTCGTATCAGTTCTATCAGGTTGCTGAGTTGATGGGTGATTTGGCGGTTGCTTCGGGAGCAGCAGATCAAGCTGCTAAGTATTACGGTGGGCTAGCCGCGGCACCCTTTCCTGAGCTCAAGACCAAAGGGAGTTTTCTGCAAGGCAAGGCGATGATGGCTTCCAAGCAGAACGCGGATGCCAAGGGTAAGTTTCAGGCGGTTCTTGAGGCTAAGCTTTCCGACCCCGTCTCTTTGAAATATCAAAAGATGGCTCGGATTGGAATTATCCAGTGCGATGCATTAGAGGGTAAAGCCAATGAAGCCATTGGCGAGCTTGAGAAAATGGTCGACGAGGGGGATTCGACCGATGGGGAGTTGTTCGCCGAGTTGTTCAACACTTTGGGTTCGCTCTTTGTAGCAGCCGGACGCAACGAAGAGGCTGTCTTGTCCTACTTGAAAACCGATCAGCTTTATGGAGCACAGAGTGAGCCCCATGCCGAGTCGTTGTATCGGCTGACGCAATTGTGGACCAAGATGGGTTCGACCCAGAAGGCCGCCGATGCCAAGCAGAAGCTCGAGAAACTTTACCCAACTTCGCCTTGGGTCCGGAAGTGATCGGCTCGGTCAAAAAACAGCTTTCTTTCCAGGTTGAATTCACCCCTTCGAGCCAAGTATCGGCTAGAATACTCCCCACTAAAGAGGCGGTCCTGGCTTGGCTCCAGTAACGAGAACATCCACTTTTCCATTTCCTTTCGGAGTTATTATGCAGTCCCGATTTCGCTCGTCGCCAACGCAATTGCTGGCCAGCACTTCTAGGGTTTTGACCTTCTCTCTAGCTACTCTTTGGACTTCGAGCTTTGCGATGGCTCAGGAAGCCGCTCCGGAGGTGGCCGAGACGGCCTCGAAGAAGAATTTCCTCGAGCAATACTGGGTCAGCTTAGGCCCAATGTACTTCATCGTCTTTTTGCTCATGTCGATTATCTTGGTGGCCCTTGTTGTTCGCGCGATTCTGGCCGTTCAAAAAGCGAACTTTGTTCCACAGGATTTGGTTCAAAGTATCGAGTCGAATTTGGAGGCAAACAACCCGCAGGCTGCAGCCGAATTGGTGAAAGCAGACGAGAGTTTCCTAGGTAATCTCTTAAATGCAGGCCTCGGACAACTTACTAAAGGCAAGGAAGCAGTTCTTGAAGCCATGCAGGTCGCAGGTGATGCAGAGACGATGAAGGTCGAGCATTTGATTGGATACATCGCTCTGATTGGTAATATCGCACCGATGGTTGGATTGCTTGGGACTGTTCAGGGGATGGTCACATCCTTCGGAAAGATTGCAACCAGTTCACAAACGCCTAAGCCGAGTGTGCTTGCTGTCGGTATCGAGCAAGCTCTCTACACTACACTTGTAGGGCTTTACTTAGCCATCCCGGCAATCGTGATCTACAACATTCTGCGTAACATCGTCCAAAGGCAGATCCAAGCCGCGGGTACCAAGAGCGAAGAACTCATTGAAAAGTTTCAAGAAGCGGCTAAGTAATGGCACTTAAACCCAAATTCGACGCGAAGGCTGCCGAGGGGGACATGACCTCGATGATCGACATGGTTTTCCAGTTGATCATCTTTTTCATGGTGCTAATAAACTTTTCCCAAGACGATCAAAACCAAGCGATCAAGTTGCCATCGAGCGAGTTGGCGAAACCAGCCGATGCGCCTTTGGAAAACCCTATCGTTTTGAATTTGGCGTATAACGGAAAAGTCTATATCGGTCCAGAAACCGCGACCATCGC
>JBEIGI010000107.1:0-9170 GCA_040381975.1 Pirellula sp. | reverse complement strand
CATCGAGGATGCCCGTGGTAACCACAGTCGATGCACCACTGCAATGGGTCGAAACCGTTGCTACACTCAAACTGCCAGACCAAGCTGACCGGCACCTGCAGTATTTGATGGATCGTAACAACGAGGGAAAACTAACCGATCAAGAGCGAGCGGATTTGGCCGCGTTGGCAGAGCTGAGTGAACGTCTCTCACTTGTGCGTGCAGAGGCACTTCATCTATTGGGTCGTAAACCCTAGAGAGAACTCATTGTGGCAGATGAGTCTCGCGAGTTTGTGACTCTAAGGGCTGGTAGGCGATGTGACTAATGCCAGATGCATCAGTCCCTCCAAGGTGCCACCTTTCACCTCGAGCATATCATTCCGCGTATTTTGGGCGGATCGAGCGAACTGGGCAACTTAGCTTTAGCATGTCCCAGTTGCAATTTGCATAAGGCAGACCGGACTTCGGGGTCTAATCCTTCAAACGGTGAAGTGATTCCATTTTTTAATCCACGACAGGATGATTGGGATACCCACTTTGATTGGGATGACGTTACGTTGATCGCAAAAACTGAAATCGGTCGAGTAACCATCCAGGCCCTAGATCTCAATCATGAGCGTCGCATCAGGATTCGGCGAGCTGAGCAACTCTTCGGTCTATTCCCGCCAGATCGTAACAGCGAATAAGCCAGCACTCTACGCCTTGTTCTGTCATCAGGCTTTTTTGGTCGAACTGTTACCCATGATCGCTCCCAAACGCAAACAGAACTGCTACGACCATCGCCTCAGAGGCGCAGTGTTTCACCTAGGTCAGGAAACGACCGCACGGCAACTAGGCATCCCGCGCTCGACGATTCACGGTTGGAAGAAGGCTCGAACTAAACGAGCTTGTTTCAGACGGCTCGATCAAACGAATAATTGCGCAAGTAGATATCCTGCAATCGAACAGCATGATCGAAGCGTGGTGGCGTCAATTCAAGCACCAGTGGTTATTTCTCAATGAGATCGATAGTGCGAGATGCAAAGTCAAGGATCCCAAGCCAGCGATGGTGACGATCGGAAGCAACACCAGTTAAAACATCAGCATCGGTGTTCCGAGTCCAACAAAAGCGATGACCGAGGGCTCGCCCCGATGGTTCGATTCTACTTTCAACTCTCTACAATCTACTTTCTGGCCGCCCAGCGGCCTGCCGAGTTCTCGAACGTTTTTTTTTCAGAATGTTCTGCAGCGCCGGAGGGTTGCTATCGCAGACAGTTCGAACCCGTTTTCACCGGGGGCTCCGAGTGAAAACTCTGTGTTAATTCTGGAGCCTGTCAAAAACAGAGAGTCAGAGAGTTCGAGACCGATTTACTCCACGTTGATTGCTTGCCCATCACTGATGTGGCCAAGCCTGGCAAGAGTGTCCGGATCAATATCATTCGATATCGATTGAACAGAGCCGTCGCATCGTACAAACACCGTGATCCCCGGGTGAGATCCGCCGAAAGGCGGGTGTCCTTGCCATTGAACTGCGTCGGTACCTAGCTTCACGCCAAAGAAGTCTCCTCGGTCGTTGTACATCCAGCCAGTGAAACGTATGTTGTCGTGGCCAAAGCCAGTCAGATAGGGTTGGTCGTCGTAGTCTAAGATAGATCCTCGAGTGTGCCATTTGTCATTGCATTTTTCCCCGACCAATATTGTATTAGATAGTCCATCGGTGACATCTTGGCTCTTTCTGGAAAATCTTCTGCGTGCAATTCCCCTCTCTATCTCTTCGGGCCATTGAAAATCTGGAGACTCTGCCTCTTGAAGAGTTTCTGGACCCGGATAGCCCGATGCATGCAATGACGTTCCACCGCTAAGCGCATAATCTGGGCGGAAACATGGCCCCACAACCCCAAAAACCATTCGAGCCTCACTCAACATAATACCCTTTGTAACTTTTGACGGACAACGAAATGCCGGTATGGGAATCTTTGCTTGCTCTCTGAAGAGATCAACTCTACCCATTCGAAGATCGTTGGTATTCGGCGTTCGTGAGTAAAACGCCTGTTGCTCCAGGTAGGGCAAAATAGGATAAATCCATCCACCAGGTTGAGCAGTCCCTGATCGATCGGACAAAGTGTACCAATAAAAACCCCAACCACCTGAAGGATAGGCCTTACGAACACTCTCGTGAGCGTTTAATGCCGCCCCGATTTGGAGAATATTGTTCTTACAGGAGGCTAATCTCGATGCTTCGCGAGCAGCTTGGATTGCCGGAAGCCCAACTGCGGCCAAGATTCCCAAAATTGCTAACGCGACCATGACTTCGACCATCGTCATCCCGTTCCTCTTCGTGATACTAAAACCTTGACTTCCAGACAAAGACCGCACACCGCGAGCGATTGCGAAGAGTAGTAATAGTACGAAAAAACCAACCAATGGTATCAAAAAGACAATCGGCATGTAGAATCGCTGCTGCTTGATTCCATGCTCTTCCAGGGTGAAAGCAACATCCTTGGGATTCACATCGGATTCCCATGTGTCGAAGACGATCTCCTTGTTTAAACCCCATGGTTCAGTTGACCTATTGCGCATCTCCCTACGAACCGATCGCAATCTATTATCTTCCCAAAGAAAAATCGACCGTGTCGTAACGATTGGAGATATATTTATAAACTCGATCATATGCCCACTTTGATTGAATGATACAATGAGTCGCTCTCCGTTTGCATCCGGGCCAATTGCAAGAGAAGTACCACCCATCGGCTTTGAGATTTCAATAGAGCGTTTATTCTCAAAGACTATTTTCTTTATCAAATCCGCTAATTCGACTTTTGCGAAAAACTCGGAATCAATATGCAACAACCTCGAGTATATACTGGCTCCTCCAGCAGATGCCTTTTTGTAAGACTCGTACTTATGGTTTGGAAGCTTTCCTTGGCTGTATAAACCAATACGATTGGAACCATCTTCCCTGCCTATCGCGCAATGCAACGTACCATTTTTCACCATGTAAACATTTTTTTCGCTGGACGAGTAATCATAAATAAAACAAAGATCATCATCGTCTCTTTTGTATTCGAAGTTGCTGTTTCTTGTAGTTTCGGTATTGTCTCGATCGAAATACGTTCCGGTCGCATGAACGGTTTTCGGTTGGCGTTCTATAAAACCCAAAATCCTATCGATGTCGTCGCGGGATTCTTTGGCTTGAATCACGAAAAACCATGCGAGTACACTAAACATTCTTAAATATCCAAAAATAAGAGGAACGCGATTGGTTGGTGGGGTAGACAAATGCCACGTATATCTAACCCTTCAATAACTATCGCCGATCTAGCATATTGTAGTGCTTCTCCGTCTCTCTGTATTTTCAATCCTTGAACACCTTCCAAGTCAATTGATGGAATCTCGCAGGATCTTCTCCATCTTGCGGCTTTTTGCCAACTCATCAACGAGTTTGTCCAAGTATCGAACCTTCTGGGTCAAAGGGTTCTCGATTTCCTCAACCCGGTAACCGCAAATAGTTCCTGTGATCAGTCCCGCATTCGGGTTGAGTGTGGCTTTTGCAAAGAACTCCTCAAACGTGAGGGTATCGTCCTTGATCAACTTCTCGATGTCCTTCGCCTTAAAGCCAGTCAGCCAGCAGATGACTTCGTGTAGCTCCTCTTTGGTTCTTCCCTTGCTCTCGACCTTCTTCACGTAGTGAGGATAGACCGAAGCAAAGGTCAACTCGGCGATTCGCTGGTCATGGCTCTTGGTCGTTTTCATCGGGATTCCTTTGAAATGCAAGGTCTACTCAAATCCTCTTAAACGTATCGAGTCGGAGAACAAAATAGGGTTCTTCAGGAATTGTTGTGGGTTCACTGAATGGTAGCGGAAGTGCGCAAGCACTCCGGTGAGTGATCGAATGTCTGCGGTTTCGCAATGTTTTATCACCGGACGGCTCGCGCCGTTCCGCTTTTGTTCGCCTGTGGAGCCCCCTTTAACCAGAATAACTCCCGAAGAACCCAAAATAGGGAAGCTTCAATTCTACTGAATCGGCCAAGCCAATTCGATGCGATCTTGCTGACGCAAAACAATCGCTTTGAGCTGAGTTGGCTTCGGATGCCTTGTTAGTAGATCACCAATCAAACGGCTTTCGTCGATCGGACCAGAAACACCTTCGATCGATAGAATCACATCCCCCTTGCGAAAGCCCGCTTTTTTCGCCGCCGCATGCTCTCCGTACTCACCTACGGCATGCACCAACAAACCTAGATCGCTAGACTGGATCTTCAACTCCCGACGCTTGGCCTCTTCGAGCGATTTAAGAACCATGCCCCCTGAGGCCATCGCTCGCATCTGCCAAGTTCCCACGCGCGAGGCTATGTCACTGTTGCTTCTCCACCCCTCAGGCAACTCGACTTGCAAATCGATCTGCTTGTTTTCCCGTTGAACGGTCCAAACCGATTTCTGCAGATCCTTGCTCCGATGCAGAGCCCAAGCGATATCGGCAAGCGACGAGATAGGTGCTCCTTCGATCGCCACGATATCATCCCCTTTTTTTAAACCTGCAATCATTCCTATACTGCCTGGTTGAACATCGCGAATCTTTGTTCCAAGCTCCTGATGGATCTTCAAACCGATCGTGATCGGATCAGGCATGGGATAAATGAGGTCCTGAGGGATGATCTCCCCTCGCTTGCGATACCAAGCTCGATAGGCATCACCGATTTGGTGGCAATGGACACAACTCTGCACAACGTTCCCCTCCCAGTTCAGTTCGCGACTGTACTTGCCTGCCAAACCCGGAATCTCGATCGGTAATTTGAACGGAGTAGGCCCACCCTGCTTTGGGTCGACTTTATTCTCCATGGTCTCCCAGTTTTTGAAGATTCCGTGTGCCTTGTGAAGCGCGCTTTGCAAGCTCTTGGTCGATGTCTCGGATTCATCGAGTTGATGCTGCCAAGATCCGTATCTTGCAATGAGCTTGCCATCGGGATGAAAGACCAGTGCTGAAAAGGATAAGTCGTAGTCAAACTGGAACCTGGAAAGGTCGATTGCATTGGCATTGATGAGCCTTAGGCAAACAAAATCATCGAGTTGATTCTGGAGTTCCTTTGCGTGAAGGACACTCTCGTCGATCCCCGTACAAGCTTTGCACGGGACACATCGCAGGACGATCAAAAGGGGTTTCCCGAGTTTTTTTGCCGCTGAAAAACCCGCATCGATGTCGTTGTAGAGCCATCGGGCATCGAGGGCGAGATTTTTTTTGTCGTCCCGAACGGCTTGCTCCCGCCGGTTCTTTTCATCCGAGAAAGCTGGAGCGGCGAAGCAAAACGCCAGAAAAACTGATACAATCCGGATTGCTGATACCATTTTCCCTAACCCCCCTAAATGATGGATTCCTCTCCTCCTGGACTTGCAACGCCCTGTACGAAGGAACCATAATGTAATGATGTTTCGTTGGCAGGTGGACTCGTCTGCCAACGAGCCTAACCCTCCTTCCCGGGTTCCCGCCTTTTTATCCCTCAAACACGGAATCTTGCCATGCTCAATTTTTTTGGCGATTCGCATCGGATGTGCAGTGGGCTTTCACGTCGAAGTTTTCTTTCGGCAGGCTCGCTGTGTTTTGGGTTCGGTGGCTTCTCCCTGGCCGACTTGCTTCGGGCTGAGGATCAAGCCGGTAAACGGAATTCTCATAAAGGTCTAATCAATATCTTTTTGGGCGGCGGGCCGCCTCATCAAGATATGTGGGAAATCAAAACCGAAGCACCCTCGGAGATTCGAGGCGAGTTTAGTCCTATCGCGACCAACGTGCCGGGTATTCAGATATGCGAAGTCTTCCCGCAACTCGCGCAGAGGATGGACAAGTCGGTCGTGATTCGCTCGGTAGTCGGTTGCAAAGACCGACACGAATCGCACCAATGCATGAGCGGCTGGTTCCCCGATGATCTGAAAGCCCTCGGTGGCCGGCCATCGATTGGATCGGCAGTTGCCAAACTCCAAGGCTCGGTCGATCCGGCAGTTCCCCCTTTTGTAGGCTTGGCTGCCAAAACCCAGCATGGACCATGGTCGAACTCCGGCGAATCGGGATTTTTGGGAGCCGCATACTCGGCATTCAAACCCGACGGGCCGGGCATGGAGAATATGAAACTCCAATCCATCGGGCTTGATCGCCTCAGAGATCGTCGCCGGCTTCTCACAAGCATCGACACCATGCGTCGCGATATCGATAACTCGGGGATCATGGCAGGTATGGATGCTTTCGAACAACGAGCTTTGGACGTTTTGACCAGCAGCAAACTTCTTGATGCTTTAGATCTAAGCAAAGAAGACCCCAAAACTGTCGAGCGTTACGGGGACGGGAAACCTTACAAATACCAATATGACGGTGCCCCAACGTGCAATGACCATCTCCTGATCGCAAGACGATTGATCGAGGCCGGTGTTCGTGTAGTAAGCTTGAGCTACGGGCGTTGGGACTCCCACGGTGCCAACTTTGACCTTGTACGCGACCACGGAGGAAAACTCGATCAGTGCCTTAGCGCTTTGATGGACGATCTTTCGGCTCGCGGAATGCTCGATGATGTGACAGTCATCGTCTGGGGCGAATTTGGTCGGACACCCAAAATCAACAATGGGGCCGGACGAGATCACTGGGCACAAGTCAGTAGTGCTTGGATGGCCGGTGGTGGCATGCGAACAGGGCAAGCCATCGGGGCGACCAATCGCCTCGGTGAATACGCCAAGGAAAGGCCGGTTCATATGCAGGAGATTATCTCCACACTTTACCACAATCTAGGAATCAGTACGTCGACGACCACCATCGTTGATCCTACGGGTCGCCCTCAGTTTTTGGTCGATCACGAACCTATCCGCGAGCTGGTCTAGAGGCTGACGTGAATAATATGGTCCAAGTCCCAACGAACAGGCAACCGAACCATTGGCTGGGACTTTACACCAGCGGATTGCATCTTTGCTGGTTTGTTTCCGTGCTAATTTTATTTTGCAACGTGCAAGTCGCTTTATGCCAAGATCCAAAGCCCTTGGTTTTCGACACCGCCGAGATCACTCTTCGAGGGGCCGATTCTAGGGCGCAATTGCTTGTTCATAGCCCTGCGACAGCACAAGGAGCGACTCTAGATCTGACTCGAGATGTTCGCTTCGAGGCTTCCCAGCCGGGTTTGATCGCCATCGATCCACTGGGATTGATCTCGCCACTGGCAACTGGTTCTCTAACCGTTACGGCAACTGCCGAAGGCTATGCGCCTGCTCAGATTCCCATCAAGGTTGAACTCTCTGGCGCAGAGGAGCCAGTCAACTTTTCCAATCAAATCGTTCCGATCTTCACGAAGTTCGGGTGCAACGGAGGCGGCTGTCACGGCAAGCTCGCTGGACAAAACGGGTTTCGATTGTCGCTGCTGGGTTCTGAACCGTTGGAAGATTACGAACATCTCGTGCGCGAATCACGCGGTCGAAGGTTGTTTCCCGCAGCACCTGACACGAGTTTGCTTTTGACGAAGTCCGTCGGCAGTGTTCCACACGGTGGCGGTCAGCGAATGGAACTCGATAGTCATGAATACCGCTTGCTCCGACGATGGATCGCCCAAGCGATGCCTTATGGCGATCCGAATGGTCGCAAAGTCACGTCGATCTCGGTGCTACCCTCAGCGCGTCAAATGGCTCGAAACACGCAGCAACAACTTAGTGTCATCGCTACCTACAGCGATGGATCAACCGAAGATGTCACACGTACGGTTCAGTATGAATCGAACAACCTCGATATGGCTGAGGTCAGCGTCGGCGGCTTGGTCAGCGTCCGCGACTACGCAGGCGAAGTCTCGATCATGGCAAGGTATCTCGGCCAAGTCACCGTATTTCGAGCGAGTGTTCCACTCGGTACGTTAACGCAATCGCTCCCAATCGCACGCGGGCCCGTCGACGAAGCCGTCTTCAGCAAATTGAAGACACTCGGTATTCCACCGTCGGGGCTTTGCGATGACGCGACTTTTCTCCGCCGCGTGACTCTTGATATCGCAGGTCGTTTGCCGACGGTCGAAGAGGTGGAAGCCTTCCGGGCCTTATCAGTAGCAACTGGTGATAACCCGGATGCCATCCAGCAACGGCGAACCGAAGTGGTCAACCGATTGCTCGACTCGGCCGACTATGCATCGAATTTTGCATCGAAGTGGTCTGCGATCCTGCGAAATAACCGAACGAGCGAGGAAACCCGCTACGGTGCCTATGCGTTCCATGATTGGCTCCGCCAAGGGTTCTTCGAGAACAAGCCCATGAACGTAATGGTTCGCGAGCTTTTGACTGCCACCGGAGATGCCGAAAGCAACCCGGCGGTGATTTGGTTCCGACAAGTCAATAACACAGAATCTCGGACTGAGGACATTGCACAGCTTTTCATGGGCCAACGACTCCAGTGTGCTCGATGCCACCATCACCCCTATGAAAAGTGGGCCCAGCAAGACTACTACCAAATGGCCGCTTTCTTCTCGACGGTGGATCGACGCGAAGGTGCACTTCCGAATGAACCGCGATTTGTAAGTCGGGTTGGAGCCGCGACGGCCAGCCATCCTAAAACAGGCCAAGCGTTGCCCGCCACTGGTCTTGATGCTGCAAAAGCGGAACTTGCAAATTACGAAGACCCCCGCGGTGCTCTAGCTCACTGGATGACTTCGCCTACCAACCCATTCTTTGCAAAGTCGATTGCCAATCGCTATTGGAAGCATTTTTTGGGTAAAGGTCTAGTCGAGCCCGAAGACGATATGCGGATTACCAATCCCCCCTCGAATCCTGAGTTGCTCGATGCTCTTGCCAAACAACTTGTCGATTCCGGATACGACCTAAAGCATTTGATTCGATCGATTTGTAGTTCCACAACATACCAACTGAGTTCCTCGGCGAATGATCTGAACATTCGTGATACCAACTGCTATTCGAGGTTCTACCCCAAGCGTCTTCCTGCTGAGCTATTGCTCGATTGCATCGATACGGTTACCGGTAGTTCGACTGGATTTGACGGAATGCCCGCTGGAACCCGAGCGATGGAATTACCCGACACGTCCTTTGCATCCTACTTCCTAACGGTGTTTGGCAGGCCTGACTCGTCGACGGCTTGCGAATGCGAACGGACAAACTCGTCGACTCTGGCTCAAAGTCTCCATTTGCTGAACTCCAAGGAGATGCAGAGTAAACTTGCATCAGACACCGGACGAGCGGCCCAGTGGGCCAGT
>JBEIGI010000106.1:0-9645 GCA_040381975.1 Pirellula sp. | reverse complement strand
AGGCGCAAAGGGAAAGTGCCGGAATCTTTCGCAAGGTCTACTACAAGCAAGATCCACTACCGGCAGCTTGGTTCTTCCATCAGCGTTCCATCAGCGTCCATCAGCGGTCTGGTTCTGCGGTCCGGCTCTGCGGTCTTCTCCTTTGCGAGCTTGGCGCCTTGGCGAGAAACCCTCTTAGCGGTTCTGGTTGCTGGCCGGGATCCTTGAGTCTCACGCAAAGGCGCAAAGACGCAAAGGGAAAGTGCCGGAATCTATAGCAAGATCCACTACAAGCAAGATCCACTACCGGCAGCTTGGTTCTTCCATCAGCGTTCCATCAGCGTCCATCAGCGGTCTGGTTCTGCGGTCCGGTTCTGCGGTCCGGTTCTGCGGTCTTCTCCTTGGCGGTTCTGAGGGGCGTCAAGGTATTGTATATTCCATTGCGACTTCGCAGCACGCTTGCCTGAAACTTTGCAAGAACGAGAGAGCGGCCAAACAGTTCCGCAGAGAATTGCTTGGTGTTCGACACTACGATGCCCTCGGCGTTGAATACCCAGAGATTCTTGGTGCGGATGGCTTTGGTCGCTGGCTCGTGAAGGAGCGTTGGCATGATGCACAGAATACTGGTGAATCAGTATTGGCTGTAAGTAGTCGTAGGCTTCCTGAATGTTGGATTCATGCGCTTCATCGCTACGTTAAGAAGTTCGAGCAGGCTGGCCTGTGTGCCGACTGGATGCCGTCAAACGTTGTGTTTACGAAGGATGGCTGCGCAACCTTTGAAACGTCGGTGTGGCCAATTGAAAGCCAAGGTTGGACATTTGGAGGCTGCTTTCTTCCGCTGTGGCTACCAGACGGCGTACAAGAAGCGAGCTTGGATGGGTTCCCACCTTACAAATTGCCCGCTCGCCATCTTGACGTAGCACGCAATGCGTGGATGACCGATCCCACATACGAAACATGGCGAAAGTTATTCAAGGAACTCCCAGCCCTCTGTGTCGATTGGTGGTCAACATGAGTTCAAGCGTTTGGCTATCGCATGCAACCAACTTGCAACTACAAACACGGACAGCCATCAGGATAAACCGATGACATTCGGTGAGCGGATACGAGAACTTCGTCAGTTGAAAACCTTGACGCTGAGAGACTTGGCGAAGAAGGTCCGCGTTACGTTCACCTACCTGAGCAAGATCGAAAACCAGAAGCTCTCGTTCGGGGAATACCCCAGCGTCGATTTGATCGTGAGGCTGGCTCGCGTCCTGGACGCCGACGCCGACGAGCTTCTCCTCCTCGCCGAGAAAATCCCCGAAGCGATCAGGAAGCGCGTCCTGGAGCGACCGGACGTGTTTCGGAAGATGGCCACGCTCGACGACAAACGCCTCGACGCCGTGGTGGAGTTCTTGGACCAAGGGGCGGGCTGACGTTCTCAAAAACCGCCAACACCAACCGAACACCAATCGAGTTGGTCTTGGCCTCTCTGTATCTTCCAAGAGATCGCCAGCAACTCGACAAAACGTGGGCTAAACCGTTGTTCGGATTTTAGCCCAGGCTGTTCGTGGTGTAACTTCGATGCCCACATGGGAGAGGGTGCGCTGGTCGTGGTTCTTCTGGAGATTGATAATGTCCCTAATCGAAATCAACCGTCTCTTCGGCTTTGATGATCTCGTCACCAAATACGGCGGGCCTCGTTCACTTTGGGAAAAACTTCGGCCACGGTTGCCTGTATTCTGCACCCAGGACAGCGTGCCAGTTTATCTGGAATCAGAAGTCGATGACTTCTTGAAAGCCGTGCGTGATGGGATTCAATTGAACTCACCCCGCCGAGCCGTCCCGGAGTTCGGACTGCCAGTAGAGCAGTCCGATGGGAAGCCAGAGTTTGTCACCGTGGCGCAGGCTCAACGCCGTTACCTTGCTGGAATGCGCTCACGTCGTTGGTGGTATCGGATGGTCGAAACCGGAAAAATTGCTCATCACCGTGTTGGCGACTCGATCATGTTTCGCACCCAAGACATCGAAGAGTTTATCGCCAAGTCTCGAAAGGAGCAGCCCGAACAGGGCAGTATTGATCCGGCCCCACTGCCTCCGCTTCCAATACCGATCCCGACTCCAGTGCAATCACGACCGCGCAACAAGCCGGAAGATGACCCATCACGTTTTCGATTTTTCCCCCGCCGTTGACCCCGCACTCGACATTGTTTCCAACATGATCGTTCGCATCCGTGCCTTGTCTACTTGCAAGTGGCCGTAGTGCCGCTCGATCATGCCTACGCTCGTTCCGATCAAATCGGCGAGAACTTTGATCGACCCTGGTTTCAAGAGCCAGTCGGTCGCGAACGTATGCCGGAACCCATAGGCCGTTGGTGCGATGTCTATCGACAGCCTCTTCGCATACCACCGAAAAGCAACTGACACGGCCTCGTTCGACCAACGACGATTTCGCATGGTTCGGAACAGTGGACCTTCGGGAAATTGCTTGATCCTGCGTTCGATCATATTTACGAGATCATCGTTCAAATAAATAACGCGGTCCTTACCAGTCTTCTGTGCGTTCTTCCAGGAGAACTCGCCGGGGTTCGGCTGGCCAGGGTAGAGGATGATCTTATCGGCTGGGCGGTAGTAACGGGCTTCAACGTGATAAGCCTCAGCGGGACGACATCCGGTATCACGAAGGAATCGGATCAAGTCGCCAAAGTTCGGGTTTACTTCCGCGAGGAATTTGTCCGAAACCTTTCTGTCGATATACGCTTCGGCCCCACGGCTTCGCTTACGAGTCTCGACAGCCCCTTTTTGATCCAGGCAGTGCCGGGTAATCAGACCTTGCCTCTTGGCCCAATTCAGTGCGCAGATCAACATCCGCACTGCCATCGACTTGTACGTTTCACCCCACTTCCCCATGCGACCTTTTTTGTCTTTCCTTGGGATCGCCATTGCCTCCAGCCACTCAGTAACGTGAATGACTTTGAATTCGGTGAAGGTCTTGTCGCCGAATCGCTCGATGCCGGACGTGCATGTATCGAGGAAAATCCCAAGGGTCGGCAACTTCCCATTCCGCTCCAGGTTTTTTGCGTACAAGTCGCAAATGAGCCGAACCGTGTTTCCCTGGTCGGCCTTGTCTGCATTCGCCGACTCCATGAGTTCGGTGAACGTCTTGAGCGCGGTGAGGTATGTCGGTCCCGTGGGCCTGTCGTCCGATCCCTTCGCAAGCAGAATTTGCTTCTTACGGAAGCAGGTAAAGAAACCCTTCCGAGTTGGGTAGTAACGGATTCCTGGTGTCCTTGGCATGGTAGCGTCCCCTAACTGATTCCCCCATTTTCACAGCCGCCAAGGTAGGATACCGTGCGTGTAACGTGCAACGCAATCGCAAAACACTGAGAAAAAAGGCGAATAATGCTTATTATTTGCCGATGCAAAAGCGGCTAAACAAAGCGTCCAGAATATCGTTATTGGCGACCGTTCCGGCGACTTCTGCGATCTGATCCAAGGCCAGACCCAGTTCGCTAGCGACGATCTCCTGGCCCGCAGAATCGAGCGTCGCCTGCCGAGCATGCGCGAGGCTCTCAGCGGCCTGAGCCAACGCTGACTTGCAACGTGCTCCGGTCATGGGCACCACATCGATGCTTTGGTTTTGCCATTCTTTAACCGACTCGGTCAACGCCCTTCGCAGCCCATCGAGGCCATCCCCAGAGTGTACGCTCAAAGTAAAATTTCGCTCTACAGGTATAGTCCATTGGCCTATACCTTCGTGAGGCAAATCGCATTTGGTCCATACTCCCCAAAGTCGAGGTGCCATCGCTATCGGTTTGAGATTCGTCTTGTCCTGGACACTGCAACAAACCACGACCAGATCGGCATTGCCGATGACCTCGGTGGTTTTCTCCTGGGCGATGGCTCGTGGGCCAGCTTCAAAAACCTCTTCGATGCCGGCTGTATCGATAAGATCAATGGTTACATCATCCCAGCAGACTCTCGAACGGACATAGTCTCGCGTCGTGCCAGGGATCGGACTGATGATCGATGCATCCAAGCCGCTCAGGGCATTGACCAAGGAACTCTTGCCCGCATTGGCAGGCCCCACGATGGCAACTTGGAACTCAACACCTTGGCCTTGACGCTTCTCAAGTTGTTCTCTCAAGCTCGCGATACTTTGCTCAGCCCTTTCGAGCCGTTCGATGATCTCATCTTCTTGGACAAAGGCGATGTCCTCATCGACAAAATCCAGGCCCGCTTCGAGATCTGCCAACAGATTGATCAGGTCGTGCCTGAGTTCTTTCAGAGGAGTGGCCAAACCTCCGGCGAGTTGTGACAAGGCGACATGGAATTCACGTTGCGAGTGGGCGTGGATGAGCCCCAATACCGCTTCGCACTGAGTCAGATCCATACGTCCTGCGAGGAACGCACGGAGGGTGAACTCACCGGGTTTGGCTAGCCGGGCACCTGACTCCAAGACTAGGGTCTGAACTTGATCCAGCAAGACGGGAGCTCCGAGCAAATGGAGCTCGGCCGCCGGCTCACCGGTATAGCTGCGATGGTTGGGCCAATAGAAAATGCTTATGGGAATCTCGCCTAGCTCCGGAAGATCGATGCTGGTGCGAAACCGCTTAGCATGTCTGGTGCCCGCGAGTTTTTGGCTTAGTGTTGGAAAGAGCGATTCGAGAATCTGACGGGTTTTAAGACCGCTGATGCGCACTGCACCACGAAGGGCTCCTCGCTGGCCCGAGCCGATGGGGCTACCGGTGGCGATCGCCACAATGGTCGATTCGGTCTCGAATTGCACTGACTAAACTCCAGGATTGGATCGATGAATTCCGTCCGATATCGTATCATGAAGCCCAATATTTCCGATTCCCTCGATGCTTTTTCTTTCGCCAAAACTTATGCAGGTCTTTTTGCGATTGTTACTGACTCTGGCACTGGCTCTGCCAAGCTCTCTTGCTTTCGCACAGGCCGACCCGTTTGTAGGGCTTGGCATTCGCGCCATGACCCAAGCCCCAGATGTGGTTTGGGTAAAATCTCTGATTGAGCTTGGTGCGTCGGATTTGGCGGTAGAAGTATGCCAAGTGCGGCTCGACCGTAGCGTCCCACAATCCAACGCCCATGCCCAGTGGGAGATGCTCTTGTTGCATGCCAAGACGGCTCGCGGGCTCGATCAGGTCGACTGGAATGCAAAAGTGGATCCACTGGAGTCGATTCTTTCAGAGGTTTCCAAATCGGCTCGGGGCAAAGAGCAAACCACAAGCCCTCGCGGGCCTTGGGTGATATGGAAGGAGCTATGGTGTCGTCGCTTGGTCAATCAGCATACGCTTGCTGCCTACCTTGCCGTTCCCGGTCGCAAGTCCCACCATCAGTGGCTCCTGCAATCGATTCGCCAAGGGCTCGATGAGCTCGATGGTCTCGAGCAAACCGTTGCAAAGATGCAACCGGACAAACCGATCCTTACCAAGGCCCAGCGAGATCTCAAAGATAAGACGCTTCCCAATGAGATCACCGCCGGCGAGATCCTCGACTTGCGAGGTGAAATTGAGTTGCTGCGGGCAGACTTTTTGTATCAGCGCTCGCAGTGCTATGCGAGCCAAAGTGATGAACAGATCGCCGCTGCAACGCAGATGCTCTCTTCGATCGAGCGAGCGAAAAATCAACTCCCGGGAACATGGACTCACCGACCGCTACTGACCTTGGCCCAAAGCGAAGCCGAATTGCAGCTTGGCCGACATGCAGCCGTGCAAAAAAGCATGAAGGAGCTTTGGGATTCCCTCAGTAACGATTCGAATCCCGAGGCGCGGGATTGGAGAACAGCAGCGGCGAGTCTGGCGATCCGATCGGCTCGAATCAGCCAGCAATGGCCGATCGTCGATGCTTGGTTTACAAAGACCGGAGGTTGGGAGAATTCTCCTGAGCTTGCGCTCGAGCATCTCGCGGTGCTCGTCAAGCGAGACTTGAATCGAACTGAAACCCCTGAGGGTATTTTAGGATTGCGTCGAGGGATTTCTGATCGCTTTGGTAAGTATTGGGAGCAGCGAGTCGATGCGATGCTCGTATCGAGTGGCATGATGAGTTCCACCGAAACCAAGGAGCCTGATGGAAGGAGTCCTGATCCAAAGTCGATGGCGTCGTTGGAGCTGTTTCGAATTCAAGCTCGACAAGCGATCGCGGCCAATGATTTCGAGACGGCCATTGAGAAACTCCAGCAGGCAGAATTGGCAGCATCGAAGCTGGGTTCGACCCAAGAGGCATTTTCCTTTGCCATGCAGATCGCTGCAGTGCTTGAAAAAACCGGACAACACAACATTGCTGCTGACGAGTTCTTTCGAAGCGCCGTGAGCTATCCCGAATCCCCCAAGGCGTCTGCTGCGGCGATGATGTCCGCTTGGCTGATTCGCAATCCCGATCCAAAGCTTGATGCAGAATCGGAGCAATTGCGCAAAGCGACCTATCTGCAGCGACTCAAAGAGACCGCGCTCAATTGGCCCGAGTCCTCCCAGTCGCTCGAAGCAATCGATCTGCTTGAAATTGCTTGGCTCTCTTCGGGTGACTACGCAAACTCTTTAGAGTTCTGGAAAGAGTTCGTTCAAAAAGCATCGACGGCGTCTGATCAAGCAATCGAGAGCCGAGCCCTTGCAAGGTTGCTTCTTGTGAGGCTCCTTACTCAGGAGGATTGGTTAGAAAGGCCGGTGCAAGACGGGCCATTGTTGGCCAAGTCGGTTTTGGAATTGCAGGATGCACTGCTAAAAAGGGTGACTTCGACGTCGGTCAATAGCCCGGACCAACGCATTCGGCCCGAATTGCTTTCGGCTTGGTTCGAGTCGATCAAGCCTGATCGGCGATGGTCCAACACGGAATTGCGGGAGTTGCTTTCCGTTCAGAAAAGCGATCTTTTGGGGCAGTTGGCCTATGCATGGAATCGGTGCGAGGAAGCTTGGCAAAAGGGGAACGTTGCTCCGAGCCAGCTTGCGGAGCTCGAGCAACTGCAGAAGACCTTGGCAGGGAAACTTGGCGCAGGATCCGTTTTGGCCCGAGGCAGGCTCGATCGATTCCTAGAGCTCTTGCGGCTTGAGCTTGGATCAAGCGATCCGCAGTTGCTCAAACGCGCATTGGAAGCTCGGGTTGCCAAAGAGCCCAAGTCGTTATGGTGGGTGTATCGATCGGCAAGGACGATGCAGCAAGCAAAAGGTTTGAGCGAATCGGCACTAGGGTTGTATCGCCAGATGGCGGCGGGTGTGCAAGCAGGTTCGGAGGTTTGGTTCGAGGCGCGAGCGCGGACGGTTCAAGTTTTGGAGGCTATGGGAGAATCGGCAAAAGCGAAAGAACTTCGGGAGTTGGTGCTTGCATCCTATCCAAGCCTATCGCCCGAGTGGAAAAGTAGGCTTATGGGTTCGACATCCCGCTAGGCCGAGTTGTCCCAAGTACATCGAAGGCTCAAGATTGTGTAGATTGTGGCATTCGAAGCTGCCCGGCGGGTCACTCCTCTTGCTGCATCTTGCCCCTGCCAAAGGCAAACTCGAACTCGCTCAAGGCCGGGATCAGCATCGCAGCAGTCGCAAAGGCATACGAAACCACAACCGTCGAGAAGACGGTAAGTTCCTGATCTCGCAGAATAAAACTGGTGATCGCAAAGAACGTCAAGAAGGGCAAAAGAAATGACGTCAACGCGATCGCTGGAGAAGGATTGCGATTGCCGATTGCCAAGTACAAACCCGTACCACCTCCGAGGATGATCATTAAAAAGGGTGCCAGTTGCCGACCAAAGGAACCACGGAACATGAGCATGATGAGCATGCAGGTGGCCACTCCGAGAAACAGAAAAAAGACCGTTCCAAGGCTTGTTCCAATCGCTGCACGACTTTGATAATAGATCATCCCGCAGTGGATCCCTAACATGCAAACAAACACATCCATCACAAGCATAGCAATGATCGAAAAGATCAAGTTCTCTGTCGATAGTCCACCATAGAACCACGGGATGAAGAGCAATAAGATCGGTATAAGCACCATCTCCTTCATCACGTATAAAACGCCAAGAATTTTGCCGAAGATGAAATCTACCGAGGTGATCTCGGTGACCAGTAGCAGATCTAAAGCCCCGCCATCGCGCTCGTTGGTCACTGAATTGACCGCAAGGGCATTGATCAAGATCAGCGAGAAGACCATCAGTGGTGCCAAGATACTCACCGCAGGGGCAACGAGCTGCTCTTCATATGCTCGATCCGCGAAAGAGCCCTGGTTAGAACGGGCGACTTGGAATAGTCCAAAAGCAACACAGGCCGCTAGGACGAGATAGGCAACGCGAATGATCAGAACTTTTTTACCGTAGGCCCAAGTTCGCATTTCACGCCAGAGAATCGGATTGCTCCACATCGGTCGCGGGTCGCGGCTCTTCCAAGATTTGATCGAGCGAGCAGTTCCCAACTCTTGAGTAACTCCCTCATGGATACCGTCGATATTCTCCGATGCCTGATCCGAGTACTCGGCAGAGACCCTGCGACGCTCTCGGTTCGGATTCCAAACCCGAAGCTTGAGGATTGACAGGGACGTCAGAAACGCCGCTACGACCAGGAGAGTCATCGAACTTTTGATCGGATGATCCCAGATGCCTAAACTCCAGGCTCGTTGCGCTAGATCTTCCTTTGCACTGGCAATCGGCTGAGCAACCTGCCAAAGGGCTCGCAGCGGGCTTACAATCGTCGCTACTTCTGGGGAAACCCCTGGAACAGCGCCCAAGCGGATCGCTTCGCCAGCGACAATCCAAATACCTACCGAAAGCAACGTCACCGCGATGGCTTGAAATGTCTTCTCTCTCCAAAAGGCAACCGTTGCTCCGAGGCTGCAAGTCAGAATGATTGTCGAGGCCGTGATCAAAACTGCACTTAAGGATTGTTCGAGCGAGACACCTCCAAGGAGGCAGGGCAAGAACAGAATCGGAGCAACCGAAAGCAACGCATTGAATGCCAGCAAAAGCCCTGAACCAATCTTGCCCAAAACCACTTCCGCGTTGCTCAAAGAAGTCATCAACAGCAGCGTCAGCGTCTGCCTGTCCTTCTCGTGGCTAACGGCCGTCACTCCGGCAAGGGCCCCAAGAAACATCAATACCAGCAACTGAAAAGGGGCGATGAGCTGAAAAATCAGCACCCCAAATCGGGCCAAGTCTCCTGCGTTTTGAACCGGTTGGATTCCCGCAAGCAACAGCCACGTGGTGCTGATGATCGCGAAAACCATCACCAAAAAAACGACGCGTGCAGCGAAATGTCGCGGCCGCCGTGGCAATACTGCCGTCTCTCGTTGAAATATTGGTCCAATCATGATGCCAGTCTAACTATCCAAGCTTTCGGCGGCTAGTTCCGCGGGACTCTTGTATACGTTTTTCGAATCCTTACAGAATAAAACAGCCTGAAATCGTATAATTCTATCGGCGGCGTTATTACGCAAGCTAATTTGACCGGTGCTGATCAAGAGTTCGATAAATGAGCTATCCGAACCCAAGGTTTCTGGTTATTGTCAAAGTTACCGTAAGGGATCGATAGGTCTAAATTACTGATGCGTTGAGCCTCTAAAAAGGTCAGGTTCGTGCCCGCAACAACTTCCCATTTTTCAATCGAACAAGCCCGCTCGATGTTGCCACTGCTGCGACTGATCGTGGCCGATATTTCTTTGTCCCACCGGGAGTTGACCGATCGT
>JBEIGI010000105.1:0-10229 GCA_040381975.1 Pirellula sp. | reverse complement strand
TCAGTGTCCATCAGTGGTTGGTTTTCTAGAACCGCTGATGAACACTCATGAACGCTAATCTCTGTGCTCCAACCAGCCATCTACTCAAAGAATCCTAGGCTGCTTATCAGCGCTTATCAGTGTCCATCAGTGGTTGGTTTTTTAGAACCGCTGATGAACACTCATGAACGCTAATACCTGTGCTCCAACCAGCCATCTGCTCAAAGACACCCAGGCTGTTTATCAGCGTCTATCAGTGTCCATCAGTGGTTGGGTTTCTAGAACCGCTGATGAACACTCATGAACGCTAATCCCTGTGCTCAACCAGTGATCTGCTCAAAGACTCCTAGGCTGCTTATCAGCGGTTATAGACCCCATATCCTTAGGGATTTACCGATTCTAACCAAAAGGTAGCGACCTTGCGAAGTTCTAATCAGCCGCACTCGGAAACGACTCAGTTTTAATCGGCACAGTTCCTGTTCCCATCGCAACGAGTCTACGAGTTTCCGCGTACTCGGATCCGTCTGCTTGTTCACACGAGCCAGCATCCAGTCGGCAAAGTGGACGGCATCTAGAAAAATCGCTCGGTGGCCATCAAAATGGTGCGATATGGAATATTCTCGAAACAATCGGCGGTAATCTTTCCCGATGAACTTCACGCTCTCGGCAAGTAGCGAGCGGGTCTGCGAGAGTCGCTTGCGAATCAACGTCTCAGCGGCCCGATCCAACTCTTTTGGATCAAAGTCAAGACACTCGGCCAATTGCTCAGGGTGTACCAATCGAGTGGCCAAAGCAACTTGAAGTTGCTCAAGCTCACTGCGTTGCTCGGACTCGCTGGACGATGGACTTGGCATGCTCTAGCTCGGGTATCAACTCATTTAGGTTCGGGATATTTTCGTCGCGTTCAAGGATCATTCCTTTGACGGGTGCGAATCGGACAACTTGCTCGAGTAACTCCCATATTTCGCTTTGAGTCTCTTTGCTGTGGCTATCGACCCAGATGCCATCCTCAATATAACCGCCGACAAAGTGCAACTGGACAATCCGCTCTGCAGGCAATCGATGCAAGAATTCAACCGGATCAAATCGATGGTTTTGTGAATTGATAAAAAGATTTGTTACATCCAAAAGTAGTCCAATCTCGTTGTGCTCGCAGAGCTTGCACAAAAAATCCGCACCATCGTATTGCTCCTTTGGATAGCGGATCGTATCAGTGATGTTTTCAAGGATCAGCGGCATTTGAATTGTATCTTGCAATCGAGCGATATTGTCATGCAGTACGGATAGTACCGCATCGGTTTTGGGCAAAGGGGTCAAGTGTCCGATATCGATGCCTCCAGCACGCGTAAACGAGATATGTTCGCTACACCAAGCGGGCTTCAACTGATTGACCAAATGGGCGTACATTTCGAGATAACCAGCATCGAGACCTTCGGCACTCCCAAGCGACATGGCAAGCCCATGAGGAATCAAAGGAAAATTACGTGCGAGCAGTTCCAACTCGGCGGCCTTTGAATCGATCGGTTCGAAATAGTGGTCGGCGGTGATCTCAAGAAAATCAATCTTACTACGGCAGTTGAACAACTCAGACAAAAAAGGTTCTCGATAACCGATACCCACACCCATGTGCGGTAGTTTGGACCAATTCATTCAACACTCTCGCAATACGGAAGTTCCAAGAATCAATCACCGCCACCGCAACCACCACATCCGCCACCGCCGCAACTACTTCCACCACAGCTCGATCCACCACCGCAACTACTACCACCTCCGCAACCACCTCCACATCCCCCAGCACTGCAGCCCGAAGCGTTTACCGCAGACTTGCGGTAAGAGTTGTAAAGAGGATCCAAGGTGGTTCCTTGCAGTGCTGAGATTCCAAAGATGCCCATCGCAAGTAGCGGCATCGACATGCCGCTTGCAGGATACTCGATGCGGTCCAGCGTGGATTCACTAGAAGTGGTACGCATTACCGGTGTTGCAAACTTCAAACTGCGCAGTGACTTATAGGCGGTTTGAATGTCCAGGAGTAACCGTTCCCCCCGATTGCTCAACCGCTTGCGACGGGTGACGATGAAGAACAACGCTGGGGTAATCAAGAGACCAAAGGCTAGGAATCCGACATTGCTTCGATGCTCCGACATTGCATGGAGAAGCTTATAAACTCCAATTCCCTCGACCAATAAGAACGACGACCAAATCGCACGAGGCACCATCGGATTCTTGTCCTTGTCCCTCACTGTCCAAAGTTCCTCGTCTGCGACCCACTTGCGAAAGGTGTCGGTAATAGCCTGAACCTTTTTTTGAACCGACGATTGAAAAACAGTATCGCCTGTGCGAGCGACTTGGAAATTCTCAAGCAAGATTCGTTGCAAGGGCTCGAAACTCTCCGTCGACTTTCCTTGCAGATCCGTCTTCCACTGAATCGGCTTCGTGGCTGAAACCTTTTGCGTTGGATCTTGGACGATCCAACCTTGCTCGACCAGCTCGACCATGGCTGTTCGAATCACTTCCGAATCGCCCCCTCGTAGATAAGCGATCTTATAAGGATCGAGTTGATCGGGGATCCTCAAATTCGGTAAATCGGATCGTCGCGTCCGCTCGAGCAAAACCCAAATGGCCACCAGAGCCGCAGTAACCAAAGTCGAATAGAACAACAGGAATGGGACACCCGCAAGGTGAACAATTGGATCGAGCAACCAAAAAGCGGCAGGTCCGAGCATAAGCGAAACTCCTTAGTTTGCGACAAGGGTTGGAAAACTATTTTCCAATCGCCTTACAGTTTACCATGGCAGGTTCAAACTCAATCCATGTCATCTCTTCATCATTTTTTAACACAACAATGAATCATCGCTCCGTCCAGCAATTTCCCCACTCCCACTGCTCCAACCCCATTTTTTTGCCATCTCATTTTTTTGCCATCTCATTTTTCTGCCATCGCATTTTTCTGCCATCGCATTTTTCTGCCATCGCATTTTTCTGCCATCGCATTTTTTTGCCGTTTCTCTTTTTGCCTATTAGCGATTCAGAAAACGAAGAAGGCCAGCGTTTTTTCGCCGGCCTTCTTGCTGGTGGTCCCTGGCGTCGGGGAACCTTGGCGGATTCCCCGACGCACAGTCTTAAGCTCTACCGTGAAGCACCACTGACAGGCAATTGACCCAGTAACTGCCAAGTCGGCGGTATATGCTGCTCCAACCCAGGAGGAAGGCCGGTCGAGTCTTCCCGCAAAACCCCGACCGCCGATAGAGCTTGATTTGTGGATCGTTAATACCACAAATCCATTACTAGAATCCCACCGGCGGTGTCAACAGAGGTTTTTTAATACTTGATATTCGTCTTAGGCAGTTTCTCTTGCAAACTCGCCACAGCCTTCTTGCTCAATGTCGTATTGGTCAAAATCAAATCCTTGAGGTTCTTTAGTTTCGCTAGCTCCCCTATCTTGTCATCCGTCACAGCAGTCTTACCGATGTGCAGGAACTCAAGCGACTCGATTTTGGCCAAGTGCTCGATCGCTCCGTCACCAATATTGGTGTCGTCCAAGTTCAATCGCTTGAGCTTGCTCGAAGTCAACGAGGCCAGACCCGAATCGGTGACTCGGGTGTGCCAAAGGTTCAGGTCTTCAAGCTTATCGAGTTTTCCGATCTCAACTAAGGCTGCATCTTTGATGGTCGTTTCGCTTAGATCCAATGCCGTGAGATTTGGGAACTTCGTGATGTGCTCGACGATCCCCTTGGTCGTGATCGCACAATCTCGGAGCTTCATCTTGGACATCTCTTTTGCTCCAGCGATGGCTCCCAACGCGTCGTTGCCGACTCGGGTTCGGAAGATATCGAACTCCTTGAGTTTGGTCATTCCTGAGAGTGCCCCAAAACTCTGATCGGTCACACCGCAGTCTTGGAACGAGATGGCAACCATGTTGGTCATCCCCGAAAGATACTTCATACCATCGTCTGTAATCCGCGGTCCCCATAGACTCAAGTTTCTGAGTTTGCTCAAACCCTTGATATGAGAGAGTCCCTGATCGCTGATCTGGTTGCAATCGGAGAGATCGAGCAGTTCGAGTTGGATAGTGTCTTTGAGATAAGCCAACCCGGCATCGGAAAGTTTAGTGCGGGGCGCTCGTATCCTTTTGATCGTCTTGGACTGGCCCAAACTCTTGAGGCACTCGTCGGTGATCCCGCATCGATCCAGCAGCAAATCATCGACCTTCGGAAACTTGGCAATCTGTGCAATCGTCTCATCGGTAATCGAAGCTTGTTCCATCCGGAGGGCTTTGAGATTCGGAAGAGACTGAAGGCTCACAATTAGATCGTGGGTAGCGGCCGGTCCACTTACCGAAACGGTTTGAACTGTTGGTATGTCCAAGACTCGCGGGAATGTCTTTACCCAATCATCGCCGCATTTGCGAAAGTCCACACCGATGACTTCGCCATCCTTTTCCTGGACCGATATGCCGGGCATGGCTTTGATCGCCTGGATCGCCGCTAGGGTCTGGGGGCTGACCGGTTTGCCAGTTGCAGTAGCATCTTGTGCTAAGCAAACCGAGAACTCCGTGCCCGGTAGCAATGCAAGACCGCAGGCCAATGCTCCACCGAAAGCGAACTTGAGCAGTTGGGATTGATTTCGTTTCATGAATTCGAATTCCGTTGAAGTACAAACGATTAACGCTGAAATTATGAGTTTTCTGCGGAGTTTCTTCCGCGACGGCTGTGTATCTTCGTTGAGCTCGATTACCTTGACAAGCTCTCCGGGGGTAAAATGCCAAGGTGCAGCTTTCGGAAACCCGGGAATCGGGGCTTGCTTAGAAACTCGTATAGAACCTCGGAATGCTCAAGCGGACTGGAAGATCGAAAGATTCGTACACCTACCAGCCCCCCTTTGGCGCAGTGCTCGATACCGATGGAATTCATTTCACGGTCTTTAGCCGGTCGGCCGAGGCCCTCAAGGTACTTCTGTATTCGAGTATCGAGGATCGGGAGCCTCAGCAATCGATCGAACTTGATCCGAGCACTGACAAAATCGGAGAGGTTTGGAGCAAATTCTTACCGGGTTTACAAGCAGGCCAACTGTATCATTTTCAAGCTCAGGGACCCTATCGCCCCGAATCCGGAATCTTGTTCGATAGCAACGCTCGCTTGATCGACCCGTACTGCGCGGCGTTGGCTGGGGATTTTCAAAAATCCAGTGACGGGGTGATCCGCCCGCCGAAGTGCGTTGCCATCGACCATGCATTTGATTGGCAGTCGGATCGGCATCTCAAACGACCCTGGCAAGAGACAGTCCTTTATGAGATGCACCTTGCAGGATTCACCAAACACCCTTCAAGCGGTGTCTCCAAACCGGGAACCTATCTCGGGCTGATCGAAAAGATCCCTTATCTCCAAGAGCTTGGGGTCACAGCCGTGGAGCTCATGCCGGTTCACGAATTCCCGATCTTGGACTTTCACGGCCATCCCCTGAGTAATCCAAATTACTGGGGTTATGATCCCTTGGCATTTTTTGCACCCCATCGTGGATATGCGTATGGCAAGGAACCCGGTGCGCAAGTCCGAGAGTTCAAAACGTTGGTTCTAGAACTGCACAAGGCCGGGATCGAGGTCATCCTCGACGTGGTTTTTAACCACACCTGCGAAGGCAACGAGCGTGGTCCGATCCTTTCGATGAAGGGTCTCGAAAACTCCGTTTACTACATTCTCAATTCCGATGGAGCGCACTACAGCAATTACAGCGGGTGCGGCAACACCATCAATTGCAACCATCCGATCTGCCGTGAAATGATTCTGCATTGCCTCAGGCACTGGGTCCATAATTACCACATTGATGGTTTTCGTTTCGATCTGGCTAGCATCCTTTCTCGCGATCGTACCGGAAACCTGATCGCCAACGCTCCTTTGATCGAACTCATCGCGGAAGATCCCATGCTAGCCGATGCCAAACTCATCGCCGAAGCTTGGGATGCCGCAGGTGCTTATCAGGTCGGTTCCTTCGGTGGCAAACGATGGAGCGAATGGAACGGTCGGTATCGCGATGATGTTCGCCGTTTCTGGCGAGGAGACGCAAACGAACTAGGTGCGTTTGCTACCCGACTGTGCGGTTCGTCCGACCTCTACGAGGCTGCCGGTCGCTCACCTATTTCGAGCATCAATTTCGTGACCAGCCACGATGGTTTTACCCTCAACGATTTGGTCAGCTTCGAAAACAAACACAATGAAGCCAACGGCGAAAGCAATCGAGACGGCGAAAACAACAACTACAGCCAAAACCACGGGATCGAAGGACTTGCGGCAACGAAAGCCATCGATAGAAAGCGATCTAAACAACTCCGAAACTTTCTCGCTACGCTGATGCTCAGCCAAGGTGTTCCGATGCTGCTCATGGGCGATGAGAGACGCAGAACTCAGCAAGGCAACAACAACGCTTATTGCCAGAACAATGAGGTCTCGTGGCTCGATTGGCAAACAGGTCAAACTGCCGAAGACATCTTGCGTTTCACCCGATCCTTAATTGCCCTGCGACGTCGACATCCGACTCTGCACCGCACCCGATTCTTCACCGGAAAACCGGTCGATGCACGAGGTATCGCCGATGTCTCTTGGTACGACCCTCGCGGCTATGCGATGGACTGGAGCAAAACCGACTCGGGACTCACATGTTGGCTGACCAAACCCATCGGAGTCGCTTCCCAAGCTCAGCACGGTGAACTCGGAGATATTCTGATCTTGGTGAATCCTACAAGAAGCACAATCCCGTTTGTGTTACCCAAAGAATCTCAATCCCTGAACTGGCGACTTTTCGCAGACACCGCAAAGCCCTCCCCTGGAGATGTCTATCCTGAAGTTTTGGATATTGCTGATATGGAGCCAATCCAAAAGGCACCCAAAACGCCCGTCTCTCGAACTATTCGAGTCATGCATCGGTCGATGATGATCTGGCTGGAAGTTCGGTAGAAACGGTGATGATTGGGTTCTTCAATAATCATTGTGGTTGAAATGTTAGTTCGTGCGTCGCATCGGATTTTTTGGTACTGGTACCTTCCTCCTCTTGTTAACTCACGAGTTCAAACCCGCATTTCCAAAACGGGACCGAACGGGTCTCGAAGGCCGTAAGTCCTTGCTATCAAACACTTTACGCCTCCAAGGCAAAGAGAGTGTTGTTACGAAGAGGGTTGCGCTTGGGGAGCTTTCGTCAGAGCTCGAACTTTGGCGACCAAAAGACTTAACGCCCGGCGTCGAGAGATCGACCGCCGGGCGTTTTTCGTTTCTAGGCCGTAAATCACAAAGATTTGTGGGTTTTTTGGGCTCGGGTCGCCCAACTCGCTGCGCTCTCTGTTTTTGACGGGCTCCAGAATTAATACAGAGTTTGCACTCGGACCTCAGCTGAAAACGGGTTCGAACTGTCTGCGATAGCAACCAAATGGCATCGATTTCATGGGTAAACTCAGGAAGAAAACATTTTTGGTAAATTTTTTGGAAAATGTTTGACAAGCGGGGGGGGGGGGGGGCATAAAATGTGGTTATTGTGATTGGTTAGGGTTGACGTAGCTGTAACTATCTGCTGGAGAAAAGAGCATTATGATGATTCGATTTAGAGACTTAGAAGTTCCTGTGGCAGTTGGCCTTTTAGTTCTTTCTGCCTTCTTGGGAATTACGGGATGGAATAGACAGCCATCAAACGGCACGGAGATAACCGGGGGGCAAATTGCAGGCCCACCGGTGGGGGTACAACCCGGCAGTGACTGCAAAGATGAGGTATATTGCATTGAGACGAGAGCTTGCGCTGCTTGGAATATGCCGATGCCTGGCGTTGACGATCCTTATAGTTGCGATGGAGGAAACGCGTACCAATGGCATCGGATAGAAGGTAGTCCAGTTACCAACTGCAAACCGAAGGACAACAGTACTTGTTCTTCAGCTGTTGCTGACCAAGGGGCTCCTTGTGCTACAAGCGTATGGAAGTGCAATTTTGAACTTAAACCAAACGATGAAGGAAAAATTGTAGGTCGTTGCTACCCAACGCTAGAAAATAATGTAGTTTCATTTATGGCTAAAGATTGCTGGTAATCGGAAACGCCAAGAAAACGTAATGGACAATTTGTGCGAGTGGTTCCATGCCGAAGAATTTTTTACGAGTATCTTGCTATGTATTTGATGCGTTGTTCTTCCGTGCTTGTTTTTTGGCATGGTCGATCGTAGCGAATGCAACCGTTTTGGCACAAGACCATGCCCCTAAGGATGTGTTGAGTAAGATCCGACAGGCACTCGAAGAGTCTCGTTCGATCAATTGCGTAAGTTTGAAAGGAATGTTCGTTGACAACGCTCAATTGCTTATTTATCCATCCATCAAATTCGAACGGCTAGGAAGTAAACTTTTTTTCTGCGGGGAAGAATTCGTTTACGATCAGCGATCAAAAGACAAGGTTCAGGAAGCATCGCGACAGCATTACGAAAAGTCCAAAAGCTTGTTGGGTAATTCGGGAGATTCATGGCTTATCTATGACGGAACGTTTGTTGCCAGGTACGACCTGAGAAATTTTTTATTTAATAAATCAACAGATGAAGGAATCGCGAAAAATCACACGATTCTTACACACTTCGAACCTGACAACTGGGACCGCCCTGGATATCCATTTAAAGATTCGTCAGTGTGGGCTTTGGTCGGAAGTCGCCAGATTAACTTTGGGCAGGGGATTCTAGTAAAAATCCAATACGATGGAGAAACTGATAAAGTCCATGCTTTCTCGGGTGAAATCAGCGGCCCGTTTGCTGGAAAAAAACTTGCATTCACAAATTTCCGAATTTCATTTGACGAGAACCAGGGATGGCACTGGACACGCTTTGAAAGTGAGAAAGAGGATGGTGAAAAAGTGATTGCGGATCGTGTATGGAAATTCAAAGAGGGTTTTTGGTATCCAACTCATAGTTCCGTCGGCTACAGCAAACCCATGATCAGTTTTGAGATCAACGACATCAAATTTGGTTCAGAAAATATCATGTCCTCTTTTTCTTGGAACGAAAACGACCTGCCACTTGGAATTCGAATTGTCGAGGGTCCCGTCGGTAGCGAGAGTCCGGAAAGATTTTCTGGAGGAGAAGAAGGAGAACGGCAATACCGCTTGATCAGGAGAGCAGAAATGCTCAAAAGAAAGATCGAGAAGGGGGCGTCAAACAGATGATGACGTCTATCATCACCCTCCTCTGTTTTTGCCCGGTTCTTCAAGCCACTGTTACTTTCAATCAGAAGTCCGATGTATTGTGCGGTGCGGAATGCTTGTACTTAATCCTGTTAAGTTCCAATAATGAAAGTCGTTCATTTAAGGAGTTCGTTAAATCCTTGGGAGATCCGCAGCCCTCGGGCTACACGTTGTCGGATTTATATGAACATGCTAAGAACTCAGGGGCGAAGGTAACCAAGCGAACAACCAGTGGCTTGTTTGACGACCGATTTAAGGCTGGGAATTTCGCAATCGTTCATCGCAAGCCTGATCATTTTCAGATTCTGTTGAGTGTGCGGCAAGAATCCGTCATCATTTCCGATCCTCTTTCGCAGATGCCATCTGCCGTCTCCAAGTCGGATTTCTTAGACTCTTACTCCGATACATGCTTGGTATTTGGCGAATTTCGTCAAGCGAGTCTCTTCACAAGCTTGTGGTTCTGGGCCTGCCTGATCACGCTTGCGACTGGCCTCCTTCTTTTAGCCCGTAGGCTTCGTTCTCGATTTTTGGTCGCAGGACTGATTTCTATGATTTCTTTCTTCGGTTGCAATCGAGTCGAGCCAGTCCCACAAGTTTTCGTTAGGGACACGAGCATTGATCTTGGATCCGTCGAACTGGCGAAATCGGTTCAGACCACAATTGACATACAGAACCAAGGGAGCAGTCCTTTACACATTGAAGGCCTAAGTACAAGTTGCGGTTGTAGCGATGCGAAAGCAGAACCTAATGTTATTCCTGCTGGTGGCAACGGCAAAGTGTTCGTTGCGGTACGCCCCAGTCTCACAGGCCCAACAGAGGTTTCTGTGGTTGTCCGAACCAATGACCCAAAGACTCCTCAAGTACCGTTGCGGTTGCGATGGGATCTACAGGGTACGGTTGGTTTTTCTATACCATCCTTCCGATTCGCATTGAGTCGCTTACATCCTTCTGAAAAAATCCGATTTTCTGCATACCACTTGCCTGATGGAGGTAAGTTGATTTTGCAAGGCACAACAGAAGGTAAAAACGTAAGCGAGTCCAATGGTGTTGTCGAGGAACT
>JBEIGI010000104.1:0-10662 GCA_040381975.1 Pirellula sp. | reverse complement strand
GGTCAACGATGCTCCGGAATTTACGGTCCCATCGTCGACAACTTCGGATGAAGACCAAGGTGTTGTATCGGTGCCAAACTTTGCCACCGGCATCCGCCCAGGACCGGTCACTGCTGCAGACGAATCGAACCAAGAACTCACCTTCGAGGTCGTCGCGTTTGATCCGACCGCATTTGCTGTCCAGCCCAGCATCGGAGTCGATGGTACTTTGGTTTATCAGACCGCTCGGGATATCAACAGCAACTCGGGTAAAGATACCCGTGTTCGCGTAAGGCTCCGTGATAACGGTGCATCCTCACCGGCTCCAAATACCAATATCTCGATCGAAAGCGTCTTTACCGTCAACATCCTGCCAGTAAACGATCCACCGATCTCGGCCGGATACCTGACAACGACGCTCGAAGATACTCGAGTAACCGTACAAACCGCAGATGTTTTGGCCAACGACCTTCCTGGCCCTGCCGATGAAGTTGCCGAAGGCCAAACCATTCGGATGACCAACATCGAACAACTCACCACCCGTGGTGGCGTGGTCATCCCTGTATTCAGCAGCGGTCGAATTGTCCGCTTTGATTACATACCACCGTTGAACTTTGTTGGCCAAGACTTCATCCGCTACGTCGTTACCGACGATGCGACGTACAAGCCTGGTCAGCAAAGCGCAACTGGTACGATTACCATGAGCGTCGGACCGATCAACGATCCGCCACAGTTCACTGCAGGTGGAAACGTAACGGTGCTCGAAGACTCCGCAGCCTACTTGGCACCTTGGGCCACGAACATCTTGGCCGGTCCTCCAGCAGCGACCGACGAGAACACCGGACCGAATGCACAAACTGTATCCTTCGAGGTGACCACCAGCAACGATGCGATGTTCTCAGTTCGTCCTGCAGTCGATGCAGCGGGTCGATTGAGCTTCACACTCGCTAAGGACGCCAACGGTTCAGTTAGTATCGTGGTTGTCGCTGTCGACAGCGGACCATCATCGCCACCACCGAACAACAACCGATCGCAACCGTCGACCTTTACTCTTTCGGTTACCCCTGTAAACGATCCACCAGGATTCAATGTCACCAGGAATATCGCCGTCGATGAAGACTCCGGTGCCTTTACAGGTCTGGTGCTCGCTGACATCGTCCCTGCCGAAGGGATGAACAGCAATCCTCCGACGGCACTCGACGAAGCTAACCAAACCGTGTCGATCTCGACAACCGTTGACAGGCCCGCCTTGTTCACGGCACAACCGACGATCGATTCGAACGGTGTGTTGCGGTTTACCCCCGCTCCGAACGCTTCGGGTGTTGCCATCGTCTCGGTTGTCGCAACCGACAATGGTCCTAGCACTCCTCCGAATGTGAACCGCTCGCAGGCCAAGACGTTCTCGATCACGATCAATCCGATCAATGATGCTCCAATCGCGCTAGACAATAGCTATAGCACCGACGAGCATACGATCCTCAATGTGACAGCTCCAGGGGTGCTAGCCAACGACACCGATCCGGATCTGCCCAACGACACCCTGAGTGTGGCAAGCTTCCAAGCGACCTCGGAACTCGGTGCAGCAGTAACCGTTCGCAACGATGGTTCGGTCGTCTACAACCCAACCGTCTCGGCAAGGCTCCGAGCTATGGTCGACGGTCAAAGCTTGGTTGATACATTTACTTATCGTGCCAAGGACGCCGCAGGATTGCTCAGCAATGTTGCCACCGTCTCGATCACCGTCAGCGGCATCAACGATGCGCCTGTGGCCAACAACGATACGTTCACCGTTCCATTCAATGTTTCGGAATTGCTCCCAGTCCTAGCCAACGACACCGATGTCGACACGCCGCTGGATATCGGTTCGATCGAAATCGGTCGACTACCGGTCAACGGAACAGTGGCTCCGACGCCTTCGGGTACCGTGCGCTACACGCCAAGAACCGGGTTCCGTGGTCAAGACACCTTCACCTACCGCGTTCGCGATTCACTTGGCAAGTACTCCCAAGAAGCGACCGTCACGGTGAACGTCAATACCGCGCCGGTAGCCGTTCCGGATTCAGCGATCACCAAACGAGACACGCAAGTCCTGATCGATGTGCTTGCCAACGACTTTGATACCGACGGTACGATCAACCGAAGCACCGTCAACATCGTAACCCCACCGAACTTCGGAACCGCTGTCGCGCAGAGCGATGGTCGAATCCTGTTTATTCCTCAAGCGGGATTCACAGGCACGGCGACCTTTGCTTATGCGGTTTCCGATAACGATGGACTTTCGAGCAACGTCGCCAATGTGACCGTTCAAGTCGTCGCTTCACTTTATCAAAACCCGAGCAACAAATTCGACGTCAACAACGATTCGTTCGTCTCACCGATCGACGTTCTGCTGGTGATCAATCTGCTGAACTCAACGGGTGCCTCGATCCCTGTCGAGCAACTGCCGCCACCACCACCGTTCTACGATGTCAATGGCAACGGATTCGTTGATGCCACTGATGTGCTCGCACTTGTCGATTTCATCAACTCGACGGGTAACAGCGGATCGGGTGAAGGGGAACAAGACACGGTCGATGGCATCAGTCAATTTGCCATTGGTCTACTTGCTGCTCCGGAGCCCAAGACCGTTGAGCAAGCTGTCCTGTTTAACCAAGCAGGTGCTCAGTCCAACGCTTGGGCATCGCTAAGCCAAGACGATGCCGAACTCTTCGGACCCGCTCTCTTCCCAACCAACTCAGAGGATGAGCAGGCGGTCGAGTTTTGGGCAAGTCTTGCCAAGGACAAAGACCAGCAAGAAGCGTCATCCAGTCTTGATGACGAGTTTCTTAAAGGGACTTGGATTTAGCGGTCATCCGATCGAACAGGGGAGAGGCCATCAGCGTGGTGATGATGGCCATAATGACCAAGCAAGCGAAGAGTTCGGACGAGATGATGCCTCGTTCGAGCCCTTTGTTGATGATGATCAGCTCCATTAAGCCTCGGGCGTTCATCAGCACGCCGATGCCCATCGCTTCTCGCAGGCTCAGTCCCGACAGCTTAGCCGCCGCCGTACACGCGGCCCACTTGCCAAGAATCGCTGCCAAGAGGATCGCTGCAGAGACTCCGATCAACCACCATTGGTTTAAGAGTCCGATCTTCGTATTGAGTCCCGAATAGGTAAAAAAAAGAGGCAAAAGCAGAGCTACCGTCAGAGGTTGGATCCGATCGACGATGCCAGAATGAATCGTGCCCCGAGGAATCGCAGTACCTACAAGAAATGCTCCGAAAACGGCATGGAGGTGAATCGAATCGGTAAACCAAGCCCCCAACGCCATGAGCATCAATGCGATCACCAAACCTGATTCGCTCAGCTTTCCTTCGGCATCTAAAAACATATTGCGAAGTCGCGACAGGATAGGTCGCAGAATCATCGTCACGAAAACAACAAAACAGATTCCACCGCCGATACCTCGAATCGCTTGAGTCATATCGCTGTCGAAACTCGCAAGCACCAATGCTAGTAAGCACCAAGCGACCGCATCGTCGATCGCTCCGGCACCGATGGCAACGGTTCCCATGAGCGTTCCGTTAAGTCCCTTGTAGTGGATGATTCTCGCGAGCATTGGAAACGCGGTAATGCACATCGAAGCGCCCAAGAACAAGGCCGCCTCGGAGGCTGATGTTTGTTCTGGAAAGAGTCCACCTTGGGCGTGTAGCAGATAGCCCAGGCCTCCGCCAAGGAGAAATGGGACCAGCATTCCTGCGGCGGAAACGGCGATCGAGCTCTTAAGGTGTTTGCGAACGATATCGACTCGAAATTCCAAGCCGACGATGAACATGTAAAGAGCGAGTCCCAACTGGGATGCAGGGAAAAGGTAAGCTGACGTGTCTCGGCTTTGTTGTTTAGGATCCCACGGAAAAAGGGACTGCTGAAGCTCAGGAGCCAGAAGTCCAAAGAGGGACGGACCTAGGAGGACTCCTGCGATCATCTCGGCAACGACTTGAGGCTGACCGAAGCGTTTGGCGACGAGTCCAACGATCCGGCAAACTCCGAGAATAACAGCGATTTGGAAAAAGAACTGGATGGCTAAATCTAAGTTTTTCATCCTGTTAATTGTACAAACAATAGTTGTTTGAACAACTGAAAGGCCGTCTGCAAAGGCTCCGTTTTTTAAGGGGTTCTAGAAGTAATCCTACTTGTCCAGGATGCTTGTTTGGCCCAGCAGTGCCTGATTCCTAGCCAACTCGATGCGCAAATCCAACGCAGCGTCTAGTCCTCTGTGACAACTAATCACGGCATCTAAATAGGAGTTTTTGGAATAGATCACCTTCGGCGGTAGCAAAGGAGGGATTAACTCCCCTAGGTTTTTTCTCTTTGCGATTCCATTTTTGGCACGCAAAACGCACTTTGGATCACGCAATTTGGTTTATTGGGGATCCGTATTTTGCGAATCAAGAGGACACAGGATCATGAGTTTCAGTCCATCAGCGAGCCTTACAAGACCTGTTTCTAGGCTTCAAGAGGACTCGAGCCGTTTAGCTAGGTTTGCTCCTAGGTTTACTTGTCCAAATTGGAGTCGTGTCTTTTCGTACCTGTTTTTGTTCATTTACATGATCATTATTGGTGCGGTGTCGTGTTATGACATGCTCCTGACCATTCGCTATGCGGAAAGTCTTCGGCAATTGGAGCTCAATCCGATTGGCCGGTGGCTTATGAGGTTGGATCATATTCCGAACAACAGCATCCCTGATGTCACTAACTTTTTGATTGCCAAAGGCCTTGGCACGGTGTTTGTTTTGTTTGTGATATTCACCATCATTAGGCGACGCGCGCGGATTGGTCATCCGGTGGGTTTTGGAGTAAGTCTTTGTCAGCTAGCGCTGGTGCTGTATTTGTGTTATGGAACGACCGAGTGAATCCAGTCCTTGGATTTCGTCGGCAGGAAGAAGTTTACATTTTTGCACTGGGGACAGACACTCGGCGAACGGCGAGTCGGATATTGAATGCTAGCATCACCCTGCACCCTCGCTAGGTGCCTGGCACCCGTTGGGGGCCTTTAGCAATGCATGCAAACCTCGACGTTGCTCCGGGGGACAGGCACTCGGCGATCGGCGGGCGGATTTTGAATGCTAGCATCACCGAGCAGACTCTCTAGGTGCCAGGCACCCGTCGGGGGCGCTTGGCAATGCATGCAAACCTCGACGTTGCTCCGGGGGACAGGCACTCGGCTACTGAGGTCGATCCGCGAATGCTAGCATTACCAAGCAGGCTCTCTAGGTGCCAGGCACCCGTCGGGGGCACATTCGCAATGCATGCAAATCCTGCAGTTGCACTGGGGACAGGCACTCGGCGATTGGCGGGGCGGATTTTGAATGCTAGCATCACCGAGCTGACTCCCTAGGTGCCAGGCACCCGTCGGGGGCACATTCGCAATGCATGCAAATCCCGCAGTTGCACTGGGGACAGACACTCGGCGATTGGCGGGGCGGATTTTGAATGCTAGCATCACCGTGCACCCTCGCTAGGTGCCTGGCTAGGTGCCTTGCACCCGTCGGGGGCACATTCGCAATGCATGCAAATCCCGCAATTGCACTGGGGACAGACACTCGGCGAACGAGACACTCGGCGAACGTGGGTCTTATATTGAATGCTAGCCAAATGGGGGCATCCCCCCCCAGCATCCCTTCCTCAAGATTTACCTTACCCGGCTAACCCAAAACGCCGAAATACCTACCTAGGCTCCAAAAACAACCATGTCCCTCGCGACCACAATGCGATCGCCTCTATGTGCGCTTGCCTAATTAGCCCGATTCGACGAATCTCTTCTAGGTGGTTTGCCCTCGGGCTAATCGCGTTTTGGCTCACGGTACCCTGCGAACTAAATGCTCAAGCTGGACCTTCAAGCGATCCGGAACCCAGTGATCCAATCTCGCTCTATCGGCGTGCAAACCAAGCCCTGATCCAAAAAGACTATCTTCAAGCCATCGAATGCTTCAAACAAGTCGCAAGTCTCACCAGCGGTTCCCCGCTTGCCTTGGAAGCTAGCTATTACGAACTTATTGCCAAACGCCACCTCTTAACCGGCGATTATACGTCTCAAAACCTCGAACAACTCGCCATCGATTGCTCCCATTGGATCTGCAACGCCAAGGCATGGAAGCATTCGACTCCAAAGCAGCAATTAGAAAATTATTCCGATAAACTCACGCAACGGATCGCCTCGATTCAGACCTTAGAAACGCAACTAGCTTTCGCTGGCCAGCGTTGGCTTGAAACCCTCGCTCTTCTTGATCAAACCCCTGTGGATCCGAACGCTCCTGAAGCTTTGGACATCGAATCGAACCTCATGCGAATCGAATGCTGCATCCAACTCCAACGCTGGTCCGATGCTGAAAAATCAATCGAAGCCCTACAAACTATCGCCGAGGAATATCTTACCCAAATCCCCCCTCCAAACTGGTTGGAAAAGTACCTCCTACGCAAAGCGGAGGTCGCGATGGTTTTGGGAAAATGGAAAGTTGCCGAATCTGATGTTTGGAAGATTCGTACTCATTTTCCCGAATGCAAGGTATCTACACAGGTCGATTATCTTCTAGCACGTTGTTTGGTCAACGACGCAAAGTTCGAAGAAGCAAGGCAATTGCTAGCATCGGTATTGGCAAACGAGCCGCCACCCCCTGCCCCGCTGCAGATAAAGGTCTGGTGGACGATGGCCGAGTCGCACTTGATGCAACGCAACTATCCCGCTGCCTTGTCCGCTTACGAACAAGTCGCCAAACTCGGAGCCGACTCTCCATGGGCTACTTTGGCCGAGCGCCAAATGGCTATTTGCCATCAGGCATACGGTAGCTCAGTCGCTTCGGGTTCGGAACCAAACAACAACGTTCCAATGCGTTCGACCCAGAAACAGACGCCCAAGCAACCGCGATGAATCCCTCGTCCAGACGAGTCTCGAAACTACACCAAGCCGCATTCGGTTGCTTGATTCTGCTTCTGTGCACTTGCTCATCAACGCTTTGGGCGCAAAACACGCGATGGAATACCAATCCACCGCCGATCCAAAACACCTATCCTTCAACACTTCCGAATACAACTCGTCCAACACCCTCGGCCACTCAGAACGATCCTCGAATCGCTGCTCTGCCGGCACCTGGTTCGAATGTAAGCTACAACACCGGTACCAATCCAGCGACATCTCCAGTCGAAACGAACTCAGGTAAAATTCCCACTAGGAATCTACTACAAGTTTTCCACGATGGCGGTTGGATGATGTATCCAATCGCACTGTGCTCGTTCGGATTGACTGTTTTTGCCTTTGAACGCTGGATCGCGCTTCGTAAATCGCGAGTCGTCTCCAAACCGTTCGTTAACCGCATTATCGAGCAACTCCAGCAACAACTCATCGATCGCGATGAAGCGATCGAACTATGCGAAAAAAATGGTAGTCCCATGGCTAAGATCATGCTCGCAGCCTTACGCCGCTACGGTCGGCCAGCCGTAGAAGTCGAACAAGCTGTACTCGATACCGGCGAACGCGAATGCAACTACCTTCGTAGAAACATGAGGGCGATTCTTGCTGTGAGCAATCTAACACCCCTACTAGGCCTGCTCGGTACGGTATTGGGAATGATCCAATCATTCAACGATATATCGACTTCACAAGCGATGGGACGTCCAGAAATGCTCGCAGGTGGGATCAGTCAAGCATTGCTAACAACCGCCGCCGGCCTGCTTGTAGCTATTCCTGCTTATGCCGTCTACATCTACTTCGTGGCTCGCATCGATAGCCTGATTGTCGAGATGGATACGCATGCTCAAAGGCTCGTCGATGTGATCAGTGCCGAAGGCCTGCAAGAGAACGAAGGCACCCGAACCCGCCGCTCTCGAAAAGCGGCCTAAGCTCAGAGGAGTTTATCGATGCCTCTGAAAACGTCCCAAGACGAAGAACTGCCCAGCATCAATCTTACAAGCATGATCGACGTGCTGTTTCTGCTGATCATCTTCTTCATGGTCGGTACTCGTTTCACTGAGTCCGAACACCAAATCTCCTTGAAGCTTCCTAAGTCGACTTCGCCTGAAACGATGATGGATCGCCCAGGGGCAAAAATCGTCAACCTCTATTCCGATGGAACCATCGAGTTCGAAGGCCGACGACTTACAAGCGATCAACTCACCGCATCGCTTGTGCCTATGGTTCGAAACTACCCGGATCTTCAAGTCCGATTCAGACCCGATACAGGTGTCCCTGTCGGTCAAGCTAGCCAAGTCATGGAAGCCATTAGCCGTTCAGGTGTCCAAGACATCCGCTGGGCGACGACAGCATCGGTCATGCCTGGGATGCAAACACGGTAGCTCACGCCATGTACCTTTGGTCATCGCTACTTCTAGCCGCGATCGGAAACCCAGTGTCGAATCGAGCTTGGGCCATCTTCCTAGGATGCTTCCTTGCGGCTGTAGCCATCGGACTACTGATTCTGTCCTGGACTCGCTGGGGCCAATCGAAACTCCTGACCAAGTGCATCGCGATCGCGTTTCTGGCTCACATTTGGTTGCTTCTCTATGCCTATGGAACCAGAATCCCATACGGCAATCAAGGTACTGGTGAAGGGACGTCGAACTCTCCATCGGAACTACCAATACCAACGAACCCAGTCATGGTCGCTTGGACACCCGTCGACTTGTCTTCCGATCCTCCAAGTCTTCAAGACCAGGAGGAAACCCTGGCCTCGCAAGAAACACCTCTTTGGAATCGCTCGATCGAACTACCCACGGACTCGATCATCAATGCGCAAATGCCCGAGATGGATCTCACTGAGGAACTCTCCGATGATCAACTGCGCCAACTCGGCCAGATCGATGAAAAGCTATTCCCAGACTCCCCATCAGAAGATTCCAACCCAATTGATCTTCCTATCGATCCATCGTTGATAGTTGAAAATGCTCCTGAATCAAAATCATCTGCGCCGATCGTACCGATCAATGCCCCTCCACCAAACCCGGTTCGCTCCATCGCCCTCGTGCCCGAAGTCTATCGACTACGACTTTCCCCAGATCGCCAAACTTATGCGATGCAGAACGGTGGGGATGCAAACACAGAAGAAGCGGTTCGCAAGGCTTTAGAGTTCTTGGCGAAATCTCAATCCTCGGATGGATCTTGGAACGCCCAAACTTACGGGGCAGGTCGAGCCAGCGATTCACCAAAGGTCGATGCGGTCTATCGTGCTGATACGGGCAAATTCGCTGATACGGCCATGACCGGACTTGCATTACTCGCCTTCCTTGGAGCCGGGCATACGCACATCGATGCCGGCCCCTACGCGATGACTGTCGAGCGGGGGTTTCAATACCTTTGCCAACAACAATTTCCTTCGGGCGATTTATCTGGCCGAGCTCAAATCGGCAATCAACCCACCGTGCGATACTCTCGCATGTATAGTCATGGAATCTCTGGCATCGCTCTCGCGGAAGCCTACGCGATGACACAAGATCCACAACTCCTTGATCCTATTCGCAGCGCGGTGGTTTACTCTCTCAAAGCGATGAACCCAAAGACCGGTGGATGGCGTTACGACTTTGCAACCGAAGATCCAGGCGATACGAGCCAGTTCGGTTGGCAAGCGATGTTGCTCAGTAGCGCAAACGCTGGGCGTGCTACGGCGTTGGAAGGATCGCATCGAGTCATGCTGCAACGATTCCTCGATTCGGTAAGTACCGGAAATGCTGGCGGACTTGCCGTCTATCGCAATCTCAATCCGCAGTCTCGTCCACCGATTCAACAAGCAACTCCTGCAATGACTGCCGAAGCCTTGGCCTTGCGAGCCATGTTAGGACTGCCGATGTCTGTCCAAGCTTCCCAAGAAGCCAAGCAGATGCTTATGAGTCATCTTCCAGGCAAAGGCGAAACGAATTTCTACTATTGGTACTATGCAACGCTGGCTCTGTATCAATGCAGGAATCAAAACGATGCATGGAATGTGTGGAACGACGCGATGAAGAAAGAGCTTGTATCGACACAATTATCTCAAGGAGAGTTCGCTGGCTCATGGGATCCTCGCTGCGTATGGGGCGGTCATGGGGGTAGGATATACACGACCGCTATGGCGTGCATGTGCTTGGAGGTTTACTACCGCTATTTGCCTATTTATCAGCAGCAAACCAATAACCTTCCTTAATCAACCGCTGATGCGTTCTCCTTTTTTGAACCGCTGATGAACACTCATGAACGCTGATTGAAGAGCGGGTGTCCATTTTTGCGAAAATTCATTCGCGGCGGTTTCGGTTATCCTAGAGCAAGACCGCATGAGACTCGTTGATTTGCCAGTTCGATCAGAACATCTTCATCGTGTCTTAATAAAATCTTCACTCGCAGGCTGGGATCGTTTGTTTTACGTATAGAAACGGTTAAGTAAAAGTGAATCGTTGTTTTTCGCGATCTGTCTTCATCATTCTTCGATACATTCTCGCCTCGTCGATGCACCGGGCATCCTCACACACAAGAAATTTTGTTCCTTATCAAAGAGGCGGATTTATGAAGAGCCAATGGAATTGGTTGAGAAAAAGCAGGCGTGCTTTTACGTTGGTCGAGTTGTTGGTGGTCATTGCGATCATTGGTATTTTGGTTGGACTGTTGTTACCTGCAGTGCAGGCAGCCCGCGAAGCGGCTCGCAGAATGAGCTGCTCGAACAACGTCAAGCAAATGGGAT
>JBEIGI010000103.1:0-10692 GCA_040381975.1 Pirellula sp. | reverse complement strand
GCCTTGTGTCCACGGCTTGATACAGCCGGAGCGCTTGCCGCATCAGAGCGGTTTTGTTCAGCCCTTTTTTCGCGCAAAGCTCATCGAGAACCTGCATCTCTCGGTCAGTTAGATTTAGGGTCATTGTTCGTTTGATCATGGGTCAATGACCGAGAAACTGTCTCGCTTGGTGAGATTATGATCAAGGTTGTCTCAAAAAAAGGACTTATTACAATGAAGAATGTTGCTGGAAGACCACAAGATATTGCCGATATTGATGCCTTGCGACGGCTGGATGGTGAATAATGAACATTAAACAAGACACCCCTGCCGAAAGTTTGAAATCACGATCACGAGGTACTAGCCGAGATATGTCTCCTGATGCAATCAATCGTCGACTCGATATCGTTGATGAACTTCGTGAGTTTGCACTTGAACTTCGTGATTCGACGCGGCATGGGCCTATTGAAAAGCCTTTTAAGCCGGCTGCAACTTCTGATAATCAGCACCAAAAACCTTTGCATTAGTAGCGCTCTCCCCCAAACGGGTTCCGTGCCTTTACACCCTGTAAAAACATGGATGTTCGCAGTTTTGTTGCCCATCCGGCATTATCGTGGGTCGAGATCTAATCCGCCGCAGTAAAACAACTCTGCGGTTTTGAATTTTTTCCATGTTACAAATATCATTCCTGGGGCTCGCTCGAGACCACCAGCTTGTAAATCCTGCCAGAGAACTTGTTGTCAAATTCCTGATAGTCCTCGGTTACCGGTGTAGCTTCGTCCAGCCCCACATCGGCCGTTTCGTCGGGCGAAAAGATAAAGCTTGCGGTGTGGTCAATTCGTCCCTCGGCGACCTTCTCTTCATTCATATACAATGTACCCGACCCGCCTTTTCCAACTCCACCACCGTCGTAATCGAACACGAACCTTACCGAGACCTTTCCCGTCGGTAGCGAACTTTCCGCACGCAGCTTGTACTGCTTCAGGCCAACCCAGTTGTAGCAGTAGTTCAACTTCCCATCCTTAACATAGAGGCTCCAGCCACCAAACCGACCTCCTTGGCAAAGGATCACCCCTTGAGCCCCTTCTTTTGGAATCTCCAGCTCTGCTAGAATCGTATGTGACTTGTTTTTCACGTTGATGAAAACGTTGTCCATCATCCCGGCCATACCCTCGTGAAGAGTCATCGACATGCGGCCCTGCATCACATCGGGTCGACCAACCAACTTTGCGTCGAGTCGCTCAATAACCCGGTCGTCGAGTGGCAAGACCTGGAACTTCTCCGCCTCCTTGAGGAACAGGGCTTTGAGTTCAGCGAGTTTCTCCGGGTTCTTTTGCCCAAGATCGTTGGATTGGCTGAAGTCCTCGGCCACATGGTAAAGTTCCCAGCGATCGAGGTCGAAGGAATTGACCCGTGGCCTGGATTCCCAAGGGGCTTTATGGACCGTACCGGCCACCCAGCCTTCATGGTAAATCGCCCGGTTGCAGAAAATTTCAAAGTACTGTGTTGTATGGCGATCCTTCGCCTCGGCATCATCGAAGGTGTACATCATGCTGACGCCTTCGATCGGACGTTGAGTAAAGCCGTTGACAACTTTCGGCTCGGGCAACCCACAGGCCTCCAATACCGTTGGTGCTACATCGATGACATGGTGAAATTGGCTGCGAATCTCATTCCTCGCCTTGATTCCCTTGGGCCAGTGAACGACCAAGCCATTGCGGGTGCCGCCAAAACTGGAAGCTATCTGTTTCGTCCAGGTGAACGGAGAGTTACCGGCAACCGCCCAGCCTGCAGCGTAGTGGTTGTAGGCGTTTCGCCCACCTAACTGATCGATTTTCTTAAGAATGTCATCGAGTTTCTCCTCGACGCCGTTGAAGTAGTTCATCTCGTTAAACAGTCCGACCATCCCACCTTCGGCGCTCGCGCCGTTATCTCCTAGGATGTAGAGGAAGAGAGTATTATCCAACTGACCCATTTCTTCGATGGCGCTGACCAAACGTCCGACTTCGTGATCGGTATGCTCCCCGAATCCCGCGAACACCTCCATCTGGTGAGCGAACAGTCTCTTCTCGTCTTGAGAAAGGTCGTCCCAGTCCTTAATCGCCTCCGGCTTGGGAGCCAGTTTCGTGCTCTGCGGAACTACACCAAGCTTTTTCTGGTTCGCGAGGGTAATCTCCCGTTGTTTGTCCCAACCGTGATCGAACTTGCCCTTGTATCTGTCGATGTACTCCTTCGGTGCTTGGTGCGGTGCGTGCGTGGCTCCCGGGGCGTAATAGATGAAGAATGGCTTGGTCGGCGTAAGTGACTTCTGGTACTGCGCCCAGGCAATGGCCTGGCTTGTCATGTCGGTGGTAAAGTGGTAATTCGGGTCTCGCGGAACCTCTACCCTGGCAACACCGTCATAAATACCTGGATAATACTGATTCGTTTCCCCGCCCATGAAACCGTAGAATTTATCCATGCCACTATGCGTCGGCCAACGGTCAAACGGGCCGGATGGGCTAATTTCCCAAGGGGGCGTCTCGTGGTTCTTGCCAAAGTGCGCGGTACTGTAACCGTTCAGGCGGAGCATTTCGGCAAGGGGGGCGATGTTCTGTGGCCGAACCCCAGTTTGTCCCGGAAATGCAGTGGCTGTTTCGGTGATCGAACCCATGTTGCACGAGTGATGGTTCCGCCCGGTAAGCAGCGCCATACGAGTCGGCGAGCAGACCGCCGTTGTGTGAAAACGGTTAAACTTCAAACCATTCTGGGCGAGCCTCTCGCAGGTTGGCATGTGGACCGGACCACCGAAGGCGCTCGGTTGACCAAACCCCATGTCGTCAATCAAGACAATCACAACATTCGGAGCCCCCTGCGGTGCCTGGACTTCAAAACGCCGAGGCGCTGTCGCCTTTCTCGCATCAACCTCGGTGATCGGTACGAGCACCGGATTGGCAACGGGAAGAATTTGCCTATCGACTTGTTGCGAGAATGCAAACGAAGGACTGGCCACGACAAAGAAAAACGCGCATAGGATACGTGACATAGTTCGACCATTCATGACGAGTTCTTTTGGGGGGTTGGCTATCGATGCATGGCATTCAATGCGAGAACCCCTCTTCTCTATCCGACAGTAGTCAACGCAACCACTAAAGTGATCCTATGGTGTTGGAGTTTGGAAAACTACCCTTGAAATCACGGTTCGATGGACATTTCACCGGTTAACCGCCAATCCACGCCAAGGCAATTCCAACCAAGGTCGCCGAACGCCAAATAGGGAGATTCGATAAAAACAGTCTTTCAATCGCTAAAACCGTCAAGAAGCACCCCAAATCTTTCGATAGCTTGAGGTGACACCAGAGCTCTTAACACGCACACTCCCCTTGCTTGGGGCTTGCCTGAACAGGTCCGCTTTTTCTAAAAGCGTTCAACGTTCGAGTTAGCCCGAGGCTCAAATATCGGTTTTGATATTAACTTTTCCGGATCCTGAATTCGACAACCGCTGCCTCGCCCATCCGGATTATAAGAAATGCAGCCCCTTCCAGCAGTCCGATTGAAAACAGGAATCATTTCCCCTACCCAAGCATCGAACCGCTTAACGAATTTTCTTGTTTCAAGACACTCTCTGCAACGCTTGAGAACCACGGACAACCTGCTTCGGTGGTACTACACCATCTTGCTAGTTCTTTTGCTCTCTCTCACACTGGTACAGGTCGGCTGCAGGCATGTCCCGAAGCCTTCCATTGTTGAGGATCGCCTGCCCTACAATCAGGCCATCGCAGAGTCGTGGAAAGAACAGACACTGCTGAACATTGTCAAACTGCGATATGCAGATCCACCGTTCTTTGTCGACGTGCCCCAGATCACCAGCGGCTATACTTACCAAAAACAAACGGGGATGAGTGGCGGCATCTTCCCTGCGGTAAGTAATCTCAGTAGCTTTGGGCAGCAGTTGGGTGTTACACTCAACCATCAGAACATCTATCAGGATCGGCCTACCATATCCTACACACCTCAGACCGGCGCGCAATTCGTCCGAAACCTGACGAATCCGATCAATCCAGGATCGATTCTGATGCTGCTCCAATCCGGATACCCTGCGGATGTCATCTTCGACTTGGCCGTCGATTCGATCAACGGAATTCGCAACCGCACCGTCCTGGGGGGCGAGGTTCGGGAAGCTGACCCTGAATTCTCCAGACTTGTAGAGACGCTCCGACTGGCCCAAACGAACTCTCATATCGGAATTCGAATCCAACACGAGCAGGGCCAGTCCGACTCAGTTGTGATGTTCATTCAAGACCAAGGGGGTTCGGACGAACTTGTCTCTCGATTGGCCGAGGTACGAAGCCTCCTCGGCCTTGATCCCGATAAACAGGAATTTCGAGTTGTGTTCGGTACGGCTGCTTCCAATAAGACTGAAATCGCCATGATTTCGCGTTCGGCCTATCGGATTCTGTTAGAGCTCGCCAGTCACGTAGAGGTGCCTCCAGAGCACTTGGCAACAGGAATCGCATCACCGCTTGAAGAACCTCCGAGCGGCGAAATTCAACCGTTCCAGGTTTTGAGCGGTTGCGTGAAGCCACCGGGCGCATTCGTATCGGTGTCTTACGAGGGACATTGGTTTTGGATCGAAAAAGGTGACTTCCATTCGAAACGCACACTTAACTACCTGCAAATCATGCTGGCGCTTGCCGACACCGGGTCGCGTGAGAACCTTCCTGTGATGACGATCCAGGCAAACTGAACAATCGCCTGGGTCTGTTTTGGCACAACGGTAGTAGCTTAATGTTTTGGTGAGGTTCGGGTCCCGCGATCCCCGCTCGGAGAGAGCAATCTTGGGACCGTTTCGAAAGATGACTAAATCACAAAGAAGAGGAGAACAGCGGTAGCGAGTGTGTGGTAAAGCTTGATGTATTCTGTCTTAGTTCAGGTCCAGAAGTGACCGAGCTGCCTGATACGTCTGGTGGCGACTCTGGCGTAGCTCTTCGAGTTGCGCAAGAACCTCCGGGTCGGGCCCAGTCTGCGAACCGGCGCAAACCTCGCGATACGTGTGGGCAATCACGTCCGGATGCCGGATCAAATTTCGCACTTGATCGATGACTGCCTTTTCCAGCTCCCCGGCTGGCAAAGACGGAAGTGAGCACTTGCCATACCCGGTTTTTACCTTCTTGGCGCACGTGTAATACCTGTACTGGCGTCCATTGTTATTCGTCCAAGCTGGCATGACCAAGCTCCCGCAATGGCTGCAGTGGACCAGTCGCCTTAGCATCGCGAAGCGTCTGATTTGGTGCTTGTGGGTAGAGACTCGATTTGACCTTAGTACATTACGGACTTCTTCGAACAGCTCTGGCGAGAGGATCGCCGGATGCTCGGCATCGTAAGCTTGCCCCTTGTGCACAATCTTGCCGATGTACTTTGCGTCGGTAAGGATGTTGTGGATCAGCCGACCCGTGTAGTGATTGCCTCCCATGGTTTTACCGGTCTTGGTCGTGAAGACCTTGGACCGCAGGCCTTCGGCGTTAAGGGTCTCTGCAATCTTTAAGCAGGATTGCTGCTGGGTGGCCAACTTGAAGATTCGTTTGACCAACTTCGCTTCGGTTTCGTTGACCGCGTATCGACGATCGACGATATCGAATCCAAGTTTAGGTTGGCCACCGATGTACTTGCCCTGACGCGCTGTTAGTAGCTTCTTGTCTCGGATGCGTTCGCCGATGATCTCGCGTTCGAATTGGGCGAACGAAAGCAGGATGTTGAGGGTCAGCCGTCCCATTGATGTGGTCGTATTGAACTGCTGAGTCACTGAAACAAACGACACCTGGTACTCATCGAACAAAGAGATCAGCCTCGAGAAGTCCAGCAGAGAGCGACTCAGGCGGTCGACCTTGTAGACCACCACACAATCGATCTTCCGAGCTTTAATGTCCTCAATCAGGCTGCTTAGCGCGGGGCGATCCATGTTGCCCCCTGAGAATCCGCCATCGTCGTATCGCGTGGGGACTAGCTTCCAACCCTCGTGGACCTGAGATTGGATGAACGCTTCGGCGGCAGAGCGCTGGGCATCGAGAGAGTTGAAATCTTGGTCTAACCCCTCTTCGTGGCTTTTCCGTGTGTAAATCGCACACCGGACTTTCTTCTTGTCGTTGCTCACTTGTCGCCTCCCTTGCTTCCGCTTGACTGCAGACCAAAGAATCGACGCCCATTGCAGTGCCGACCTGTGATGGCCCGGGAGATTGACGAGAGGCTCCGGTACCGCTTGCCTTGGAACAGAAACCCATCCTCTTGGACGATCACTTCGTATCGCTGGCCATGCCAGTCACGAAGAAGCCTGGTCCCTAGTTGCAATGCAGCCTTTTCACGAACCGCCTTGCTCTCGGCTTTCTTGGGGTTCACGGCCCAGCCGGTCAGTGAATCGCGGGTGTTCTTGGTAAAACCACCAATACTCAGTTCCTGCAGTCGGTAAGCAAGCCGTCTGATCATGTGCAGCTTGGACTGATTCGCCGAATCTCCACCTATCAGATCGCTCCACTTCTTTCGAAGCTCGCTTATCGACATCCGCTGCAGCTCGTCGATTTGCCGCAAGATGCTCCGGCCGGTGTCGCCGGAGTGTTTTTGTTTATCAAACATTTGATCCTCCAAGAAAACGTGGGTGAATCCAACAACAGTCACAGAGAGCCTCGTTTTGGAGGAAACCTCAAGGCTCGCTTGGGGAACTGCTAGGCTCTTTCTCGGAGACTTTTCCCGGTGGACATTTAGGGTTCGCATCAAAAGGTTGGGATTCTCTCACGAAGGTACCGATCGGCAGATTATCGTCCAGGTCGACGAAGACAAGACGGACGACGATATCCACAAGGCGATCAAGGAATGCCTTAATTTCAGCGAGCATCCGCTGGCCAATTGGGACGTAACGCTCGTGACCCTGTGCTTTGAGTTTCACGCGATCGATGGTCGAAAGCCAGGTCGCCAGACGATCGAAGTAAGGTATCCACGATCTTGCAATCTACGAAACATGAGGGCTGATCGGGTCGAGATAATTCAGAAGTACTTGAAGCGATGGAAGATCGATCTTGCAAAACAAATTGAGTCAGCTATTTGCGCAGTGGGAGCATGATCCGCCGGTCATCTCAGGCACGCATGCTAAGGGTAAATTGAAAGACGTGTTTTCGCTCGGACTGTCCTTGGGCTTTCTGAGCGAAGAGCCGTCGGCCAACTCAATCGATTGCCCAGATTGCAGTCGTCGATGTCGTGTCGATTACCTTCGAGATATGTCAGGTACTCAGCAGGCATTCATACATTGTCGCGATTGCGGGTTGTCCAGGATCTCTCGGGAGATGCTACATAGATGGTCGATTCAGACCGAGCGAGTTCTTGCGTCAGTCTTTGCCGGCGTAACGCTATCGCTGGCTGCCAAGGTAGCTCCTTATGTTTGGCATGTGGGAAAAGCGACATGGGCTGGACGCTCGCGTCAGATTTGGTTTGCAAGGGGATTTCAGCGGGAGGGTTGCCAAGCCGCGGTTAATCTTCTCCGAGCCAACAGCAAAGCGGTCGTGTTTACACCGACAGACAGGGGTGCTGGGCTTTGGCACGAAGCGACCGGCAATCTTGTGATCCCTTTGGAATTGGTCACTTCCCTAGATAGCGGAACATTGATGTTGGACATCGAAGATATCCAAGCACGCATCGAAGATGCAAACGCTGTGGAAATTGGCAAGAGAGTGCCGACCAAGACAAAGCGATCTCAGAGGGCAGCAAACATCGAGTCACTAACCCGTGTAGTGATCGAGTTTCTAAGATCCGCTCGCGACTATGCGTTCGACACCAAGGAGAAAAATGGCATTGCTCAGTTGCTGCCAAGGCCCACGATCGGTGACTTCTGCAAGCAGGCAGGAATCAAGCCCCACGATTTTTCGAGATGCATCGACGATGAATCTGCTAGAGAGCTGAAGGTCTATTGGGGGATGACCGAGAGTCTCGAGCAGATCATGAGCTTCAGGAAGAAGGCTGGAAGGAGAAAGAAGCCTACCGATGCTCGTCCAGCAGAGTTATCTGCTGGTTACCGAGGATGATTTTGCCAAGGCGGCCGGCGTGGCGAAGGTGATGGTGGAGGGGTGAGTTATGGGTGGTGTGGGGAGAGTGCCGGGCAACGGGCAGGCTTATCGCACGGTTGGTGTTACACGCGAGCTTTGGTCAAGGCAGAACGAATCGCGATGAGTTGCGGCCATGTGCACGAAAAATCGTCAACGAGTACGGGAACGTCACCTCCATCAAAGTATCCGAACACGGCATCCGACTTCAACCAGTTTACGACTTCAGAGTGCGGTTGCCCAGTTGTGTCCCAAAACGCGCTGGAGAGGCGGCCTTTCTTGAGTAAAGTCTCTTCATTGTTCAGGATGAAGGCTGCTAGGTGTTTTTTGGCATTGTCCGTGCGGGTTGCTATCCAAGTATCAAGAAATCGTTGAATTGACGAAAGAGCGTTCGATATTGAGCATAGAACCGTATCAATCGAATCCTCAAAGGCACCAACGATGGGACCAGCAAGTTGAAATCCCCAGTATTCGTCGAAAAACCGATTTACAGCCTCTCGTTCTCGCTGAGGCCACGAATCGAGTTGTGCATATTTGAGCTTCCCAAATACCACGGCGAGATCGAGAAAATCGTCACGATGTTCGATCGACAATTCCAGCAGACGTGGTAGGAAATGCTTGAAGTGCCGAACGTTGCCCCATGTTGATATGGCTTTACGGGAATAGCGTTCGAGATCTTCGTAAGTCAAATCGCGGAGTGGTGGAGCTGCAAGTTTCGCCGAGTGTTCCGGGCCGACGCAGCAATCGCATCCTGTGAAGTCGTCGCCGATTCGACAGTGGGCGAACGTCGTATAGAGGTTGTCGATTGCGTCATGCATTGGAGCACGTCAGTCGGATAACAACGGCGATCACCTCGTCGCCACCAAAAAAGTTTGGCTCAATTTTGCGGCCGACCGGCGACTTAGGTGCATTGCTTGGTTCTGCCACACTTATGATGGGACTTCTCCGAATTCGTTTTGGTTCTTGGCGACAAACGCGAATAACAGTTCTGTCAGATTATCGGGGTATGAAAAGAATTGTGAGTCAAGTTCTTCCAGCATTTCTTCGTCCGCCTCTAATGCTGCGTCTAGCGCGTCGATTCGTACGTCATCTTCTGCGGGAATCGGGGCAATTGTCGAAATTGCAGCTTTGACAATTTCGGCACATGCAGTTGCCCCAATTTGTTTAAGTGCTTCAGGTGCGTAAGCAATAATATCCGAATTCGAGTTGCGGAAGTATTGCTCGAAGCCACCGTTGTTAACTTGGCTTTCAAGTTCCCAGATTGCCGAGAATGTCTTTTGCGCTACATTCTGGGACGCGAAGTCTACGCGTCCAATGTCAGTACGTTCACTCTCAGATAGGTCGATTAAGAACGTGTTCTTGTCCATATTTGACGTTTCGTTTCAGGGGGCAGAACTTGTTTTTGAGGATCAGCCCAAAGCCAATAGACCGTACCAATGCAGCCTATCACGCAAGCTAGCCTCGATCCGAAGTTGAATGAAATCAGGCACTTGCGAGCCGAGCAAACATTGGATGGATTGATAGACTGTTTCGGCCCAAGCATCCTGTATCGAGGGACGACGCGAGCATTCCCGAAATGTCTGTTCCGGCAATGATTTCCACTACGATTCGAACCCAACTAGTTCGAATCCTACCTCCTCTACTGCAAAACCACCCGTTTTCCATGGAAAAACGAGGGTTCTGAGCCGACTCTGGCGACTCACTGGACGACTCACCAGGGGGCAAGGCAGCGCACTAGACGACGCAGCATGTGCAAGCATGCACGTGCATGGACGTGCAGGAAAGCCAAAGCAATTGGCCAGATATGCGAAAAACCCTGGGAAAACCTTTGGTTTTGCAGCGGAGAGGACAGGAACCGAACTTTTTGAGGTTTTTCCTGTGATTTTGCGGGCCGGATTTGAAAGACCACTTGGACACCCTAGCCTGTATACCCACGTATCCCGATGAAAACCTCTGTTTGCTGCCGCATGATTTCGCTCGAACTCGCGGACTAGCAAAAATCTAATCTACGCCACATTTGCCTCGTTCTAGGCCATCCAACTCACAGGACTCTTCCCAACCCCGTTTTTGCAGTTTGATCGATTTGCTGCAACTGCAACAAAGATGTTTCGTTTCACAAACCTCTACCAGGAAACAACTTACAAAAAGCCACGGATTTCCTAATCCGATTTGCTGCAATTCCACCGGTGGTTGGTGCTGTGCGTCAGACACGGCAAGAACGCTAACCGCAGTTAGGGAATGCTTTCATGCAGAATCGTCGCTTTTCGAAGAAACCCGCTTCTTTCACCCCGTCCGACAAGAGCTTGTCTGAGACCACGGATCCAGGCCATTTTGATCCGAGCAAAGACCGTTTCATCCGAGGGATCATCAAACGCAAAGTCGGCCAGCTTGTGGGTCGCGCAGGCTTCACCCTGCAGGATCGCGAATCGCTCGAGCACGACCTTTTGGCCAGGGTGATCGACAGTCTCTCGAAGTTCGATCCGGAAGTCGGGCATCGCAACAAATTCGTCACGGCAGTCGTCGAGCGGTATGTGGCGAACATCCTGCGCGACAAGACAGCAGACAAGCGTGACCACTGTCGCATCAGGTCACTGAATGTAAGGATCGATGCAGGCGAGGAAGGGCCCACCGAGCTTTCTGAATTGATCGG
>JBEIGI010000102.1:0-10752 GCA_040381975.1 Pirellula sp. | reverse complement strand
GGCAAAGCATCAAACAAATACGGAAGCACTTCGCATTCGTTGTAGACGGGCGATACGACAGATATCTTCACGATCAAGGCTCCAGACCGAGTGCCGCAGAGGGTACCTGGCCATTCCGAGCGAGCCCTCACGCATCATTGGGTGAGATAGTGAAAATAGAGGAACTGCGTCAAGACCAACTGTCAAAAGGCCTCGTCACCAAAAAGCATCGGTTGAAATGCTTGCTTTTTGTTTTCCCTTGGATTTGCAGAGCCAAACTTGCTTATGCAGTGCCTAAGAATCGTCCCTGCCATCGCCGCTCCGGACTCAAGCGCCCGCTCGATCCCCGAGGATCGGCCTAAGGCCCCAGTGTCGGGTGAATCACAAACCCAATCACCACAGGCACCGGCGAGCAACTCTGGATCCCAAAGCACCAGAGGTTCGAGTTTTGCTTCGGCATATTCAGATCCCCTCTGAGCATATCGCCAACGATGTCCTTGAAGACTGATCGTGCCCGGGAGCTTATCAAGCCTCAAATCGACAAGGGTTTGCATGAGTTGCTCCGCTGCAACTTCGGGTGCACATTCGATGTTCTCGGCGCTCCAGCGGTGACTTGCATGGATTATCCAAACCTCCGGCGAGCTTGAGCGAGGGTTCGATGGAGCTCGATGCGGTTTGCTTGTCTCACGGCTGATCCAATCGAGGCTCGGGTGGTCTTCGAAACGGATTACGTCCCAGGGTACTTCCCAAGGTTTCTCGAATTCGACGATCGCAGCCCAAGTCGGTTGCATCAGGCGCTGGCTTGCTGCTGGTTTCCAATTGCACACCGGGTCGATCATCGCGGCAACTTGGGGGCCAGGAATGGCGAGCACTAAACAATCTTTCACATCGGATCGCAAGACTGTATCCGTAGAGTTCTGCGAATCGGCTTTACCGCATAGAACCCAGCCCTTATCGTGTTTTTCAACGCGTTGAATCGTCGTTTGGTATTGGATCTTCAAGCCGTTGGCCAAGTGTTTTCCAAGTTGGTTCATACCGCCAGAGCCGACCCAAAAGCGATTCGAGCGAGTGTTGCCTAATGCGACCTGTTGCATGCCGCTTGACGAACTCCACGAGGCCAATCGAGGTTCCCAGCAAGAGAGGATCCCATCGCGTTGCCATGAATCAAGGTACAAGTCCCACCGTCTCGATTGGATCTGAAAACAAGGTGCCCCATGATCTGCCTTGGTGCCCGAATCGAGCCGACGCGTTGCTGAGCGTCCCCCTGGACCTCGGGACTTTTCGAAAACTTCCACATCGAGTCCCATGTCCAAGAGCGTTCTTGCGCAAAGCAATCCAGAGATTCCCGCCCCGACAACGGCGACCTTCAACCGACGCTCTTGATTCGAGTGACAAAAGATCGGTCGATGAACCAACGCTTGGTATTTCTTGAGATCCATTCTCCCCAAATGCTCAGAAGTCGGTCTAGGGCGAACCGTTCCGAGCACTTTTTGCTCGGGGTAAAAAGGACGATCGAACTGGCCCAAGCACCAGAGGATACCGCCATAGGAAGCCGGATCGCGTCCGTCCAAGGCATAGCGATGATTCAGATCGATCAGCCACGCCAAAGCTTGTTCGGGAGACTCGGTCCACTGCAGTAGGGACTTACCCCACGTCATCCGCACATTGTTGTGCAACTCTCCATGCCTGAGCAAACTGTGCTGACACGCGTTCCACAAGGGATCTGCGGTCTGGCCCCTTGCTAGGTTTTCCCAAGAATACAACGCTTCGCGCCGATCCGTTTGATGTTTGCGAAGTGTTTCGACGGCCCAACTAGGGATCGTGGCAAGTGATCGATAATCCTCTTTGTAGAAGCAATAGCCATAGGCGAGTTCGCGCCAAATAAGAAGTTCATCAAGGTACTTCTCAGCCCGAAGCTCGCTTGCTTGCCTTGCTAATCGCATTGGAGAAACCATCCCATAGTGCAAGTAGGCGGACATCCGACTTGATACATCCGCGCAGGGATCGTTGCGTTTGGCCGTATACCGGTGAATACGAGACTTTAAAAAGTCCGACCATCGCTCATACCCTGCCCGAGTACCTCCGAAGGTATCCCAAACAGGTGGTACCATCGGATCGACATCGCATTGAGAGACAAGCCCGAAAGGATCAACTTGAGAGCAATCGATTGCTTCGAATGGCAATGATGCATTGTAGGGATCCGGGATCGATTGGAGCTTGGGCCATTGTCTACCAATTCGCTCTTGGTAAAGCTTCTTGGTAGCATCCCGGAACGCGAAGGCTCGATCATGGGCTTTACCCACGAGTCGCATCGGTACGACGCAAGCGGTGTCGATGGCAAGTATCGATAAATGTTTCAGGTAGGTCAGGCGTTTGAGCCATCGGTCGGTCGGTTCACCGGGAAAGTCCTCCGTGATCAAGAGATCGGTTTGCTCGGCGATTCTAACGAGTGAGGGAGCATTGTCTCGACGAGTCTGGAGATGGAAAACATAGCGAATCCCGAGCTCTCGGTAAGCTTGGTCGAGATCTTTGGCCGACTGGATCTGGAACACATGATGGCGATCCGAAGAGTATCGGTAATCCGAGGAGAGTCCATGATAGACAATCAGCGGTCGCTTTAGGGCACAAGCCAACGTGCAAGCCGCATCGAGTGCTGGGTTTTCATCGACTCTCTGAGCATGATGCGTCCAGTAAACGATCGGTGCCGATTGCCACATGGACGACCGATCAAGCGAATCTTTCGATGAAGCGATTAAGCGGGTTCGTTCCTGCAGATGCGAAGGGAGGACCGATAACAAGTCCTGATATCGCTTATCATTCAAATCGGGTGCGTTAGACGAGTGGTTCATTCAGGTCGGTATAGCCATCGTCCACAGCTTGAGCAAGGAATCGGATGACCCTGACGCAACTGATCGACGACACGAGGTGGGAGTCCTGTATTGCAACCGCCACAGGAACGATCATCCAGCGGTGCAAACGCTTCTTCGGAGCGAGTCTTTACTAGAGGATGATAGACCGCCGCAAAGTCCTCCGGGAGTTCTCCCTCTGCAGCCTTGAGCTCGCCTTCGACGCGGCCCAATTCACCTTGCAGAACGACAATCCTCTCTTGAAGCTTGGCTTGTACTTTACCGGTATCTTCCTCGATCGTCTTGCATTCGCCTTCGAGTCCGACGAGCTTGTTTTGAAGCGAGTCGATATGTTCTAGGATCTCGAAGATTTCATCTGACAGAACGCTATTGGCCTGGGTGTCGGCGGCGATTTGATCCTTGATGGCTTGATATTCTCGGTTGTTATTGGCGGCATTGAGTTTGCCTTGCCACTCGTAAAGCTTGGCTTCGTATTGACGTTGCTGAAGCTGTTTTCGGTCGGCTTCCATCCGATTTTTTTTGATTTCCTCTTTGCAGTTGGTCACCGCATCGCGAGCTTGCTGGGCCTTGGCCTGCGATGCCTTGATCTGCTTAGGGCCCCGATCGATTTGCCCCCGGATGTCGGCCACTTGAAGTAGGATTTGGTGGAGTCTTCGTACGATTGCGTCATTAACTGGCATAGCTATCAAACTCACAGTGTCAGGCATGGGGCTCTGGCGGCAGCTTACAGGTTAGGCAATGTACCCCTAAGCGACCCAGAAAACCAGGGTTACTGGCGATGCTTCGAACTGGTTTTTTTGCTAGGATGACGCTCGTTAGATGAGTTTTTTTGCTGCGAAATTTACAAGACCAAAACGGGAGAGTTTTCATGCTTGTCCGCTGGCCGATACCCACTGTGAGCTTGTGCGTATTGTTGTTGAGCGCATTTTGGGCCCCGAGCCTTTATGCTCAGCGCGCAATTCCTAGAACGACCTGGGATCAGCAAGCCACCTCGGATCCAAGGCCCGAGTTCCCCTCGCAAAACCCGAGTCCCAACGGCGAAGAGGATTCGCAAGTCTCCGAGAGATTAGCCAATGCCAAGGACACCCCAGGCGGTGTACCTGCGGATTTGCAATCTCTATTCGATACCGCACAACAAGCCCGATCCGTTTTGGAATACAACAGCGTCATCGAGCGTTGCAAGAATATTGCGGGCGATACGACTCGCGTCGTCTCCGAACGGGCCTATGCCAAGAAACTCCTGAGTTGGGCCGCCAATCGCCGGGGTGAGTTGCGATCCGATATGGCTGGCGAAATGGTCGCTTCAAGGCAACTTGCCGAGGCTGAAAATCTCGATCGTGCAGCGATGGACGATTTTCGACTAGCGATTCAAAACGACCCGCTTCGATGGCGAGCCCACCATAACTTAGGGGTGCTCTTGGCGATCGCCGGCGATTTCTCCAATGCCATCGGTTCCTTTAGCAAGACGATTGAATTGAATCCCAAGTTTGTCGAGGCTTTCCACAACCGAGGCGAAATCTACTTCAGAAAGGGCAACTACGAAGCGGCTATCGAAGACTACAACAAAGCCATTGCCTTGGATGACAAAGTAGCCGATTTGTTTAGCGGCAGGGGCAATGCTCGATTTGCCCTTGGACAAACCGAGGCGGCTTTGGCCGACTATCAGTCCGCGATGAGTTTGGCTCCCGAGTCGGCCAAGGTGGCCACCGAGTTTGCAGACACTTGCCAATCGCTGGGCCGTTGGAAAGAAGCCGCAGAGGCTTATCAGAAAGCCATGAAGGCGGACCCCAAGTACGTGCGAGCCCTACAGAACGCCGCTTGGATGATGGCGACTTGTCCGGAGGATTTTTACCGCGATCCAGAGGCCGCGGCTACGACAGCGCAAAAAGCGATCGATGCGAGTCAGGGAAATGTCAATGCTCACATGCTCCATGTTCTGGCGATGTCCCAAGCGGCCCAAGGAGATTTTTCCAAAGCCATCAACACGATCAATCAAGCGATCCAGATGACCGATGAAGGTGCTTTGCGTAGCGAACTGAGCGAGCATCGCGCTTTGTTCCAAAAGAAGAAAACTTACAAGCAACCGGCGAATGACTAGTTCGATGGTGAGTCCCCTGCTTTTGAACCCGACCTCCGAATAGCCGAACTACATGTTTGACAAGGAGTTTCCTGTTGATCCCTGGATTCCGGAAAGACGGTTACCTTCCAGATGGTATACATCTGGCGGAGCTTGATGAGATTGCCAATTGTTTTGGCACAACGCAGCGACGCAGTAAATTAATGAGTCGAGTAAGGACATGGGTTGGTTTAGCTCGTTCTATCCGTGCTCGGCGTCTTTTGCTTGCGGGAAGTTTTGTAACGTCAAAGCCAGATCCGACAGACGTTGATGCGGTTGTCCTGCTTCCAGACGACTTTAGTGAGTTAGTCGATCAAGGCATCCACGATGCTTTAGAACTTTCCACAATGCTTATATCACGACATCCAGAGGAGATTTTTGCTGCAGACGACGAACGAGATTGGTATAATTGGGTTGATTTCTTTTCACGAACCCGCGAACTAGATGGGCGTTCGAAAGGAATTATTGAGGTAAAACTATGATCGAAAACGAACAGCAGTACAGGAAGGCGGAGCAGGAACTCAATATTTTGATGTCCAAACTTACGGATCTCCAGAGAACCACAGACATTCATGAAAAAGGTTTTACGAAAGCCGGAATACGGAAACTCATCGCAAGGATACATGAAGAGCTTGCAATATTCGAGGGTCAATCTAAGGTGAAAACATCCAAGGCTAGCTAGCTCATTGGATCTCGAACTACAAACTGGAGTGTTTTTTTGGCCTAGGGAATCAATTGCCCACAGGCGGCTTGGATGCTCTCGCCGAGCGTGTTACGGTAAGTGACGAATATTCCTTTCTGGCGTAATTTCGCTATAAACGCTTCTGTCTTGTCGGGTGCTGGAGCCTTCAGCGGTCGGTCTTGGGCTACCTCGCTAACAATCGACAAGTTTCGAGCATGCGACGTGTCGTTGTAAGGGATGACGTTGATCTCGACGTTCAGGCCACGGCAAAAATCGATCAGAAGATCTGCATCTTCCAGTGAGTCATTGATCCCGTCGATCAATGCAACCTCGATCCAAAGCGTATCTTCCTGCAGTGCATTGATTCTCGAGATGGTCTCTCGGAGTAGATCGAGGTCGCCGACGGCTTTGGGAACCAACCAACGACGTTTCTGAGGATCTGCCGAATGGAGACTCAGTGCGATACGAAGCCTCGGGAATCTCTCGGCCATTTGGATCATCTTGTTTGGAACCCCAGCGGTCGATAACGTGATCGAACGAAGCGATAGACCAAACCAACGCGGATCACTAAGCATGCAGATGGCCTGCTCGACCGCTTCCTCATTATGCAGCGGTTCCCCCATTCCCATGAATACAACATTCCTAAGCGGCGGAGGCGATTGCACGTTGCCCATCATCTGCCTTGCAATCCAGCCGGCTCTGAGGAACTGCTCGACGATCTCAAAGGCCGATAGATTTCTTTGAAACCCCATTTTCCCAGTCGCACAGAATCGACAAGCCACCGCGCAGCCGATCTGGGTCGACAAGCAAACGGTAAATCGAGACTCACGCGGCCTGAGCAATACCGTTTCGCAAGCGTCATGATGTTGAGTCGAGAGAAGTTTAAGCTTACAAGCTCTCTGATCGGCAGAGTGTTGCTTCGATGCGATCTGCCACAACCATTGCGAATCGCTCAGCCACTGATGATCCGGAATCATGAACTGACGGAGCAGATTCCAGATCGGCTTTTTCGATTGCCCGGCTGTCAACTCCGAAGCGATTTTCTGCCAGTTCGATCCTGTCATAACACCCCACTGATCCACCCACTAATCATCCCTTGGAAATCGAACTATAATCTAGTTTCTAGTTTCTACTTTCTACTTTCTACTTTCTACAAACTACTATCTCCCCAGGTGAGTCCTTCGACAGAGGCTCGCTATGATTTTGAATCGTTTTTTATAAACAGGCGTTGGAAAATGAAAAGCTATCCGCAACTAGCGATTTTGGTAATGTTCACAACCGTTTCGATCGCATGGGCCTTGCCATCGATTGCCCAGGAGTCCTACTCGGGCAACCCTCAGGGAGAGTGGAAAGGCCGATGGCAAAGCCAATCGACCGGACACTCTGGCCCCATGCGTGTGGTAATCAGCCCTACGAATCGGGGGACTTATCAAGCTCGTTTCACCGGCCGTTTTGCAGCCGTAATCCCATTTGCATACCGCGCTGAATTGATCCCGCAACCAACTTCGGATGGCAAGACGGTTCTGACATCGTCGAAGAAACTTGGGCCAATCCTCGGTAGTTATCATATGCATACTACCGTCAATGGGAATGTCCTTTCGGGTGACTTCCAAGCCGCCGGAGATCGAGGCTCGATCATGATGCAAAGAGTCGGTCGATGAGAAAGAGCCATCGGGTCGAGTTTCCAGGACGCCGGGGTAAGCTCGCAGGGATCCTCGAAATTCCCCAAGGGCCGATCCATGGCTGGATGCTGTTTTCCCATTGCTTCACCTGCAACAAAGATCTCAAAGCGATCGTTCGTATCGCTAGAGGACTGGCGGATTGCGGTTGGGGGGTACTCCGATACGACTTCAGCGGCTTGGGCGGTAGCGATGGAATTTTCGCTGAATCGAACTTCACAACCAACTGCGAAGATCTCGCATCGGCCACAAGTTTCCTTGCATCGGAATACCATAGTCCAAGATTCTTGATCGGACACAGCTTTGGCGGGGCAGCAAGTTTAGCCATGGCCGACCAGATTCCAAGCGTTGCGGGAGTCATCGCGCTGGCTGCTCCAAGCGATACTCAGCACCTTGCCGATCTGCTGGTGAGAATGGATCCCGAAATCGTTTCGAGCGGTCTAGGTTCAGTCGTCATCGGTGGTCAGAGGCTTCAGATCCAAAAGCAGATGGTCGAGGATTTTCGCAAACACGATCTGAGGAAAACCGTCGGAAACCTTCGTAAAGCGTTGCTGATTTTCCATTCCCCAGAGGATGAAACGGTCGCTTTTTATCACGCGATTCGAAATGCAGGGTACGATCAAGCACCGGGAGTGAGCCTGGCATCGAGTACCATCCCGAGAACCCTAGTCGCATTGCCCGGCAGCAACCACTTATTGACCAACAGCGAGCGGGATATCCCCATGATTGTCGCTGTTGCTAACGCTTGGTGCACAAGGTTAACCTAGAGAGGATTTTTAAGAATTCCGCGGCCTTGGGTTGCAATATTTGGGATAGCAGATAGCTTTGCGGTTATCTCAAGAGGAGTGCTGTGTGGAGAGTCGTAGACGGGTTGAAGATTGCAAAGAGCTCCTTAATACGGCTTGGCCGCTGATGCTCTCGACGGGTCTGTTCTCGATCACTTTGTTTGTCGACAGGCTCTTTCTTTTTCAGTATTCGGATGCGGCCGCAGCGGCCGCGATGTCGGCCGGAACTTTGTTTTGGTCTGTGACTTGTTTACCCGCAGGTATTTGCGGATACACCAGTACGTTTGTAGCGCAGTATTTGGGAGTCGGTCGGGTGGACCGTGCTTTGCACGTGGTTTGGCAAGCCTGCTTGCTGGCCTTGGGCCTCGTGCCAGTCTTGGTCTTGCTGGGCCTGATGTCTTACCGACTCTTTATCGCCTTTGGTCATCCCCAAGAGCTTGCGAAGTTTGAATACGAGTTTTTTCTGGGGCTTGTCCCTGGAGCTTGCGCGACGATTCTAAGCTCTGCTCTGGTGGGGCTTTTTGCCGGTAGTGGACGACCGATCGTTTTACTCTATTGCGACGCGATTGCGACACTGACCAATGTTGTTCTTGACTATGGGATGATTTTTGGAAACCTGGGGTTTCCTAAGTGGGGAGTTGCCGGCGCGGCGGCCGCATCGAGTATTTCGTTATCTCTCAAATTTCTACTGCTTGTTGCGTTTGCTTATTGGTATTTCAAAACCGGACGGTTTGGAGCATGGTCCGTAACATCCAGTGTCCCTCCAAAGCTAGGACAACTTTTGAAGTGGGATTTCCCGCTCATGAGGAGGCTTATTCGTTTTGGTTGGCCAGCGGGAGTATCGGTTGTCGCTGAAGCTTGGAGCTTTGCGATCATCATGATGATTGTTGGCAATCTCGGCGAGCGTCCGGCGGCAGCGACGACTTTGGCCCTGGGGGTAAACGTATTGGCCTTCATTCCTCTGATAGGATTGGGGATCGCCGTTGGGGTTCTTGTTGGAAAGTACCTGGTTCAAAATCAGGTTCAGATCGCCCAACGTATCGTTCAAGCGGCACTTTTGATCGGCGTGCTTTATAGTGGAGTTTTTGCGGTGCTCTACGGATTGTTTCCTGAGCAGGTCATGGAGATCTATGCCATTGGCAACGATCCACAGCGCTTCGAATCGATCAAGCCGGATCTCAAACCGCTTTTGCTTTTCATTGCTGGTTATTGCGTGTTTGATTCTTTTCAAGTCATCTTTTCGGGAGTGCTCAAGGGTGCAGGCGATACTTATTTTGTGCTTCTTGGACATGCCATCGGAGGGTTCGGAACGGTGGGCTTGGCAGTTTTAGGCCAGAGGATTTTTGGATGGGATGGTTTGTATTATTGGTGGGGAGTCATCAGCGTATGGGTTTTTGTTCTAGCGATTATTTTCACCGGTCGATACCTCCATGGGGGCTGGAAAACCAAGCGTGTGATTGAACCCGATCTGGTTTCAAACGACGTCGTCTAATTCCAACAACACCACATCCGCCCATGTGGATTCAACCATGGCTATGGCCGATCTTCGGATTCCCTTACGGCACCAACCTTTCGTTGCATCGATCCAGTCGGCTTTACGGCACATCCTACTCCTGGCAGGCTTTCAGGCGTAAATTGATAGCCCCTCGACGGACTAAACACGCTGTGCCAGTTTGATATGTGGGCACCCGGAGACATTCGGCAACTTAAGATCGCGTAGACGATCGCTGACTCTGTCTCGACACGATAGTAGATTGCAAACGGAAATACCTTGGTGAACTTTCACGGTAATCCATAGTGAATTGTATGGATTCCGGCTTCCTCTCGAAGATCAGCAAGGTCGACGTCAACCGTATTGAGGAAATGATCGCCCCAACCATCACTGATATCATTGAAGTATGCCGCTGCCGAAACAAGGTCTGACGAAGCTTCAGGACGAAGAGCGACGATTATTTACCCTCCAGTTGCTTCTTACCAGAGATAATCCCATTAGTCGAGAATTTCTAGTCCGTAGAAGCATTAGGCGGTCGCACCGGCTTGAGCGGTCGCTCGCGCCGACAAGGCCGCTAGTCTGGCAAGTGATCTTGGGGCTGAGCCGCTAAGGTGGGCTTCGCACACCCTCGGAAACGTTATCGCTGCGTTGGGAAGACATCGATTGGGAAATGAATCGGATGAGTATCCCAGAGCCGAAGGTTGAGCATCACGAAGGTCGTGGCGTCCGTAGCTGTCCGATCTTCCCCGAGCTTCGACCGATCCTCGACGAAGCGTTCGAGATCTTCGGCGGCAAGAGCGAGTATGTAGTCGCGGCTCCGCAGTACCGAGCGGCCGCCAACACGGCGATGGGTTGGAAGAACTCGAACCTACGGACCGAGATGACGCGACTCTTGCGACGCGCCGGCGTTTCGGGTTGGCCACGATTGTTCCACTCGATGCGGGCCAGCAGACAAACAGAACTACAGCGTGAGTTCCCACTGCATGTGGTTTGCTCCTGGCTCGGCAACTCGCCGCGTATCGCGCAGCAGAGCTACCTGCTGGTGACCGAGGATGATTTCGCCAAGGCGGCGGGGGTGGTGAAGGTGATGGTCGAGGGGTGACAAATTGGTGTGGGGAGGGTGCCCGGCAACGGGCATCCTTACCCGATTTC
>JBEIGI010000101.1:0-11173 GCA_040381975.1 Pirellula sp. | reverse complement strand
TCGCCGCCAAATGGAGTCAGGCCGAAGAGTAGTGCGACTGCCGAAGCGAGAACCTGAAGTTCCATCATTAAATACAAGGACGCATGGAATCGGTGGCGAAACGGTGAATGCCAATACTGAATCAACGCCTTCGGCAGGATGTTCTGTTGCAATGACGCAAAGTCTACATGTTCCCCCCGATCAGTGATGGTGTGGTTGTTTCCGAAAGATAGCTGATATGATCAAGCATGGCGTCACGTTGCCCTCTGAATCTCCCGAGGCGCTTTTTCCAGAGTACCGTAATCCGGAAGATGAAGATGACAACCGATCGAAACCAATCTAGCGAAGAATCTAGGCCTCAATCGGTTTCTCGACTCGTCGGGATTACAAACTGGCTTGGCGCCTGGACTCTAGCTTGTCTCGCAATTACTCTCTTCGTATGGATAGTCCAGCATACCAATTGGGCTTATATTGATATACTAAATAGTTCTGGTCTGTCGTTTATTCTCGGTCTCGTTGTCTCGTTTTTTGCCTATGTCGCATCAGTTTTTCCTTTCCCATTTGAATACTTAAAATTCATTGATCCAAGACATCTTTCGTTTTTCCTTGCGACTTGGTTTTTCGGTACGTTTTGGCTGTACGGTATCCTGCTTCAGATATTGTTCGTACAACTGGACTGGATCAAGTCTCGAAGGCTCAGACTGATCGCACAATTGCTGCTGTGCCTATTGATTGTATGTTTTTTGTTAGCACGAATATTTTTTAAATTCCCTCTTTCGCTGAACCATCCTTAGAGATTCCTCGGAAATTTAGTTGGTTTTGAAAAAAGCGAGCCAACCTTGGTCATGGAAGGCAATCGACTTTCGCCAGCCAAATACCGAGAACAGCCATGGATTTTCCTATTGACCCTATTGACGGCATTGACGGCATTGACGGCGGACATTGTTGACGAGGTTGACCTCGTTGGCGATCGGCTGCCAACAATGTCAATGTGGTCAATTCTGTCCGTCGTCAATGCAGTCAATCTTGTCAACACCGTCAATGCCGTCAATAAAAACGCCGCCCTCAGGCGGCGTTGCTGTTTTCTTTTGGCGAAACTTCGCACGAGATCCCAACGTCTCCTTTGCTCGCAATTCCCCAGAGATTCCCCGGGTAATAAGCTTCGGGTGATAACCCGAAAATTCCCGATGAGCTAGAGCGGAGTTTGGATCTCGCAAGAGAACCTATAGCGGTACTTCCTTTCGAAAAGCTGCTACAATCCAGTACATGTTGTTGTACGCTACTTCAAATCAGGCAAAACAGGATCTTTCCCCGTGATGTTCTGTGTTGATCCCGATCGACCGTACCGAAGAACTTCCGTCAAGAACCAATCGTCGAAATGTCTATCCCCTACTACCAAGTCGATACCTTCACCAATCGCCTCTTTGCTGGCAACCCAGCAGGCGTATGCTTGCTTGCTCAATGGCTCGATGATGCGCTACTTCAGAAAATCGCAGCCGAGAATAACTTAGCCGAGACGGCATTCGTGGTTCAACGACACCCTGGTTTCGATCTTCGTTGGTTTACCCCTACGATGGAAGTCGATCTTTGTGGGCATGCAACCCTGGCCCCAGCTCACGTCATTTTTACACACTTGGGATTTCAAGGCTCGGAGATCCGTTTCAATACCAAGGCAGGTGAACTGACCGTCTCTCGTAAAGCCGATCTCTTGGAATTAGACTTCCCTTCGCGACCACCCGCCGTTTGCTCCTTACCCCCAACCCTCGAACAAGCCTTGGGGATCGCCCCAAGTTTCATCGGCAAATCTCGCGATTACCTGGCTCTCTTCGATAGCGAAAGGATCGTGCGAGAACTGCAACCAGACATGGTGGCATTGATGCAACTCGACTCACTAGGTCTGATCGTCACCGCACCGGGCACAGATTGTGATTTTGTTTCGCGATTCTTCGCACCCAAAGCCGGTATTCCCGAAGACCCAGTGACCGGCTCAGCCCATAGCACGCTGATTCCGTTTTGGGCGCATCGACTCGGAAAAACCCACCTCCATGCCAAACAAATCTCCGCAAGAGGTGGTGAACTGCTCTGTGAAGATCGCGGCCAACGTGTCGGTATCGCTGGCCGCGCTGTGACTTATTCCATGGGATACTTGCTCGTTACTGCTCAGGATCCTTAATGATCTCACTGCCGTTGCGTGAGATCATGCCCGCATAGACCCGAACGTCGATGTTCGAACTCAAGTACTTCGCGCTCCCGTCGACAAACACCGCTGTGATTCCACTACCATGGAATGCATAAGCTTGCCCAGTTCCATCGACACCAAAGAATGGATCCGGATAGGTTGAACCCAATGCAATCCCGTTGGTCGTATTGATGACGTTTGGTCCAGGATACGAAGCCCCGTCGGCTGAAACACCTAGCAAGACGTTCAACTCCGAAGCCGGACGGCACCAACCGCCACCATTGACCCGAATCGAACTTCCAGGACCGGCCTCGATCACCCTACGCCGCAGTCGATAAATGTGCGGACGTCCTGCCGATTCGACCAAGCGAATAGTATTGCTTGTGCCATCTGTAAAACTGGAGAACTTCAGATTCGCTGTTTTGGACAAAGCTCCATTATCGTTCCTTGCAGAGTTGGCATCAACAAGCCCCAATGTTGCCATCTGTGGTGATACACCGTAGTAACCAGAGTAATCCCCGTTGGCAACTCTCGCTTGCCATACCGGAGTATCCGGAGGTGGCGAACCGTCTTGGACTCGCCCAGCCTCAGGGTTCGAAGGGCACTCATAGATAGGAATCTTCGTGCCAAACAAATCGTAGTTCAAGCTCCCATCGGCATTGGCTACCGTCGACGACCAGTTCTTCTTCAAATCGATGCGCTGATACAAAGACTGTTGCTCGATATGGGGAAGTATGTACGTTGCCCATCGGACTCGCACTGTCGATAACGCGTCGGGCCGAATATTGCTCGGGAAATACTTGTTGGCACTGTGGAAGTTATGGAACGCCAATTCGATTTGTCGAATGTTGTTTGAGCAAGACATCCGTCGCGCAGCTTCTCTGGCGGCTTGTACAGCCGGCAAAAGCAGCCCAACCAAAATACCGATAATCGCAATGACAACCAACAATTCCACCAGAGTGAATGCACCGCGACTCGACCCGTTTTTTCGTGACTGATATTTCATGATTTCTTTCTATTGTTTGCTATTAGCGAACTTTAAAGGGATCCAAAACATTCGGGCCCTTACTCAACTGAATCTCGATGCCAGAACTGGACTCGGATGCTAAATCTGGGGACAAGTGGTTCGAGGGCGCTTGGTCTGGATTGTCCCTGAACCATTGCTCAACGGTCACCTTGTACTTGCCAACCGGTGCACCGTCGGACGTATCGTACGTCGACAACTGAAACTTGCCTTGAACATCGGTTGTCCCTCGCGGCTTAGGGAACTTCAACGAACTATCCGTGGGATGGAAAATCACGGTCGCCCGCTCTAGAGGCTTGCCGTCTTGTCCAAGCACAGTCCCTTCGACAGGCGTCGTCGAAACGCGATCATTGCGGGAACAACCCACAACAAGAAAAGTGGTTGCCAACCAAAAAACAACCGTGACTCGTACCAACCCAGAAAAACGTCGGGACATAAGACCCTTTCAGCTCTTCAAGCCCTGCCGAGGAACTCCAGTGTCTTGGTAGATCCACAGCCAACGAACAAAAAAGCCTTCCGGGGTCGGATCAGCTACAATCTAGCTTGTGCTAGCACTCGAACTATTTCGAAAACGACGCTTCTCGGTACGGTCGATCTGAACGACCGCTCCGTCATGGATCACAATCGTGACTTGCCCATAACGCAACCCTTCGAGCGCCTCTCGAATCTGTTCGAACTCGAATTGCACATCCCGTTCCAATCGATCTTTATTTTCGGAATTTCCGCCCTGATCTTTCATGCGATTGAATCCTTTATGCTATCGAACCAAGGTAGCTAAATTTCGTAGTCGGCCGAGAACACGTGCGCCTGCAGCGGCGTGATAAAGACTTGCTGACCGATCCCGAGTTCGAGCAACTGGAATTGGTTCATGGGTACATCGACCCGCACGCTTTGATCCTTAGAGGTCTGCACAAAGACTTTGGCGCTTGCACCGGCCCGATGGATCCGCTGGACTTGGGCACCGATGGAGGATTGACCGAGGGAGTCTCGAGTGATTTGCAGTTCATGAGGCCGAACATAAACTTTGGTTTGCTCGGATCCTGTGGTTTGGATATCGGAGTTCCTACCCGAAAACACATTCACACTTCCCAGGAAATCGATGACAAATTCGGAAGCTGGACGATGGAAGACCTCATCAGGCGTTCCAATCTGCTCGATCTTTGCTTGGTTCATGACCACCACTCGGTCGGCAACTTCGAGAGCTTCTTCTTGATCATGAGTTACAAGGATCGTCGTCGTGTGCATTTGCTCGTGCAACCGACGTAACCACTCTCTGAGCTTCTGCCGAACTTTGGCATCCAAAGCACCAAAGGGTTCATCAAGCAAGAGAACTTTTGGCTCGATCGCTAACGCTCTTGCGAGGGCGACGCGTTGTCGCTGCCCCCCGGATAGTTGCATGGGGAAGCGATCGCCGAAGCCTTCGAGTTGGATGAGATTCAGGAGTTCTTTGACTCGATGATCGATTTGCGTTCGCGTCGGTCGCTGGCTTCGAGGCCGTACTCGCAATCCGAAAGCGATGTTTTCAAACACGCTCATGTGCTTAAACAGCGCGTAGTGTTGAAACACGAAACCGACTTGCCTCTGCGATACGCTCCAAGACGCAACGTCTTGATCGAAAAACAGAATTTTTCCTTCGTCAGGATTCCTGGGGTGATCCGGAACCTCCATTCCTGCGATCATTCGAAGCAAGGTCGTTTTGCCTGAGCCGCTCGGGCCTAATAGCGCCACCAACTGACCGCTCTCTACCTTCAGGCTCACATTCTCGAGCGCTTTGTAGCTTCCAAAAGTTTTGTTGACGTTTCGTACTTCGACGCTCATGAGACTTCCTCCTGATCCTTCGAGCGATGCTCGATCCGCATCTCTAGCCACGACTTGGCGCTGAGAGTCAAGATGCTCAAAGCGGCCAAGATCGACGCGAGTGCAAACGCAGCCGGGGCGTTGTAATCGTTGTAAAGGGCATCGATTTGAAGTGGTAATGTATTGGTCAGTCCTCGAATATTCGACGAAACAACCGACACGGCACCGAATTCCCCCATCGCACGTGCACTGCACAAGAGCACCCCGTATAGCAGCGCCCAGCGGATATTCGGAAGCGTTACTTTGAGAAACGTTTGCCAAGCACTTGCACCCAACGATACCGCTGCCCACTCTTGCTCGCTGCCTTGCTCTTGCATGACCGGAATAAGCTCTCTTGCAACAAATGGAACCGTTACGAACATCGTCGCAAGCACGACTCCTGGAACAGCAAAGATGACTTGCAAACCCATGCTCTGGAGCATGGCTCCAAACCATCCGTTGATTCCATAAAGCAAAATCAACATCAGCCCGGCAATCACCGGGGAAATCGCAAACGGTAAATCGATGATCGAAATCAGTAGCGATTTACCCCAAAAAGAGTACTTGGTGGTCATCCATGCGGCCGCAAGCCCAAAGAGCATATTGATCGGAACGGAAATCGCTGTTGCAACGACAGTCAGGCCAATGGCGCTTCGGGCGTTGCGATCTGTTAGTGCAAGCGTATAGGTCTTGAACCCTTTGCGCAAGGCTTCCCAAAAGATCACCCCAAGAGGCAAGATCAATAGGAGGCTTATAAATCCAATCGTTATCGCGATGAGTATCCACTGCACCCATCGTGGGTCACGGCTTGCTTGGCTCATATTGCTGGCTTGGGACATCGAAGCTACCTAGGTGTTTCTTCCGGTCTTGCGTTGGATCCACCAACCAAAGGTTTGGATCAGCAGCAGCAACCCGAAGGTTGCCGAGAGCATCACCACAGCGATAGCACAAGCTCCAACGACATCGTTCTCATCGAGTCGGCTAACAATCAGCAAGGATGCGATCTCGGTACGCATCGGCAGATTGCCCGCGATAAAAATGACGCTGCCGTATTCACCCAGCGCACGAGCAAGGGCCAATGTAAATCCCGTCAATGCTGCCGGGATCAAGCTCGGAAGGGTTACTCGCAGGAACGTCTGCAGACGACTTGCACCTAAACTGGCGCTGGCCTGCTCTGCTTCCAAATCGAGTTCCTCAATAGCCGGTTGCATGGTTCGTACAGCAAACGGAAACCCAATAAAGACCAAAGCGATGAGCACTCCAAGCGGACTGATTGCCGTTTTGATCCCCCAGGGTATCAATTGCTTGCCAATGAGCCCCGTCGGCGCATAGATGGCCATCAGCGCAATGCCTGAAACCGCCGTAGGCATCGCAAAGGGTAGATCGACCAAAGAATCGATCAATCGACGCCCAAGAAAGCGATAACGCACCAAGGTCCATGCCGCAACAAACCCAAAGAGTGTGTTGATCGCCGCGGCCAAGAGGGATGCTCCAAACGTCAATCGCAAGGACGCTTGGACTCGCGGTGTCTTGAGCGTCTCGGTCAGTTCAACCGTTGAGATCGATGATGCCTTTAGCAACAAGGCTGCTATCGGCACAAGGATCATGAGCGTTACGTAAAAAAGAGTCAGCCCGCTCGTTAAGCCAAACCCAGGTAGTCGTCGCACTTGTTTCGAGCCGATCATTGGGCTTTGCTCGTATAAACTTGATCGAAGATGCCACTGCGATCCTTGAAATGGGCCTCTTGAGCCTCTTTCCAACCCGAAAAGATATCGGTAAGCTCGAAGAGTTTCACATCGGCAAAACGCTTGAGATACTCAGGTGGGACCACCTCTTTGCGGCGAGGTCGATAGTAATGCTTGGCGACAATTCGCTGACCTTCATCAGAATACAGGTAATCGACATAAGCCTTCGCTAGTTCGAGATTGTTATGGTCCTTGGCGTAACGATCCACGACAGCCACCGGGGGCTCTGCTAGGATGCTAATGCTCGGAATCACAAGCTCAACTTGGGAATCCCCACTTTCTAGGAGTGCAAAGTAAGCTTCATTCTCCCAGGTGATCAGCACATCACCGATTTGCCGCTGGATAAATGTATTGGTCGCTGCGCGAGCCGACGTATCGAGGATCGGAACGTTAGCATAGAGCTTGGAAATAAAGCCCTTTGCAAACTCGGTCGCTTTAGACACCGATTCAACTTGGCTAGGGTCTTTGAGTTTCCCAAGATCGCCTAACTGCGAGGAGAGAGCGTATCCCCAAGCAGCCAAGTAATTCCAACGAGCTCCGCCCCCGGTTTTGGGATTTGGAGTGATCACTTCAACGCCCTCTTGAATTAGATCGTCCCAGTCCTTGATGTTTTTGGGGTTCCCTTTGCGAACCATGAAGACGATGGTCGATGTGTAAGGTGAACTGTTGTTGGGGAAGCTTTCTTGCCAGTTGCTAGGCAGAGCACCGGTCTTCTCAGCGATCGCATCGATATCTCCAGAGAGTGCCAGCGAGACGATATCGGCATCGAGTCCTTCGATCACGGCCCGAGCTTGCTTGCCCGATCCACCGTGGGACTGCGCAAACTCGACAATCTCGTTGTGAGTCGATTGCCAGTGCTTGGCAAAGGCGGCGTTGAATTCGGTATAAAGCTCCCGAGTCGGGTCGTACGAGACGTTCTTGATCTGCCTCACGGAGGTGCTCCCCCCGGAGCCGGCTGGGCCGCAAGCGCTCAGGCAACCTAGCAGAAGACCCAAAACAGTCAGGATCGCACCAGAAGACCGGTAGCGAATTTCGAGCAATCGAGGCATGAGGATCGTAGGAGTTAAAGTTGATGGATCAATCCAAGAGCGTTCTAAATCTCTGTGCGCATCCTCTGTACGCAACTGCTGGGCCAAATCCCGCGTCTAGGCCCACCCCTGAGAAAACGCAATGAAAACCAAGCGAATGGCCAATCGTCCGTGACTAAAAATAGTTTTACTATCAAATAAGATAGTTGCCAATCTTATTTGGTTGCTATGCTAGGATATTTGGTAGTGGCGATGGTAAAATATCCTGGCCCGGGAATTGCTGGAATTGCTATTGTGAGTGAGCCTATGACCGATTTTTCCTGGAACAACCTTTGGCTGCTGACTCAGTTGCCAAGCGACGCTTCGCATCACGGGGTTGAGATTCTTAAGCTCCTGCGTGAGTCCTTGCCTATCGAGAGTCTCTCGCTCATGGTTTTCCATCAGCAGCCCATTTCGAGCAACGAGCCAGGGATCGTTCGACGTGTGCTTTATGTCGACCGTATTGGTAAGGCTTCCACCGAGCCGTTGGAGTTACCCTGCAGCGTTTCTCGGTGGGGTGATCTTCATAAGTGGGCTCAGTCCGCATCGCTCTTAGAGCAAGCCAGTCCCAAGCGAAGCGGAAAACTAGCATGGCTCTCGACCGAGGAACTTCGCGGTGAACTCGTGGCTATTGGTCTCAAACTTGGGGATTCGAGTTCTGTGACGGGTGATCGTTTGCATTTGGGGGTCGCGGTCTTCGAAATCGAACATGCTCGCTCGATGCAAACGGACAGCAAAGAACTCCTTACGCAGATTGCACCACCGCTAGCATTCTATCTGCAAAAGCTACTTGCACAGAAGATGCCGCATCCATCGCGAGAACCACGCTCAACGGAGGATCAAGAACAGAGTGAATCGATCGTCGGCACAGGACAAGGGCTCAAGAAGGTCATGGAACGTGTTGGGTTGGTGTCCAATAGCGACATGCCCGTGCTGATTCTCGGAGATACCGGAACGGGTAAGGAAGTGATCGCAAGGGCGATTCACGCACGCTCACCCAGGGCGAGTAAACCATTTTTGCGTGTCAACTGCGGTGCGATACCGCCGGAACTCATCGACTCGCAACTCTTTGGTCATGAACGAGGCAGCTTTACAGGTGCATCCGATCAGCGAAAAGGATGGTTTGAGAGGGCAAGCGGTGGGACTTTATTTTTGGATGAAGTTGGCGAGTTGCCTTTGGCCGCCCAAGTCCGATTGTTGCGAGTATTGCAGGAGCATCAGATCGAGCGGGTTGGTGGGGAGAAGACGATCGATGTCGATGTGCGAATTGTGGCAGCAACACACCGTGACTTGGCCTCGATGGTCCACGAGCGAACATTTCGAGAGGATCTTTGGTATCGAATCAATCTGTTTCCGATCCTATTGCCGAGGCTCTGCGAGCGACTCGAGGACATACCGGCATTGGCAAAGCATTTTGCTAAGAAGGCTGCATCTAAGTTAGGCTTGCCCTATGCTGAACCGAAGCTCTCGGATATCGATCAGCTTTTAAAGTATCCTTGGCCAGGCAACATTCGTGAGTTGCAGGCGGTCATTGATCGCGCGGTCATTTTGGGTCGAGGGCATCATCTGGATATCGCCACGGCCTTAGGTTCGGGCTTTACCATAGGTACTCGGGCGGTCTCGTCTTCTGAGGAACCCACATTTTACGAGGTGATTCCGGAGTCTTCCTACCTTCAAGCAAGTCCTACCTTGGATCAACCTTCTGCGGTGCTCAGTGTGGCCGAGTCCGACAGTCGGTTGCTCCCCTTGAATGAAGTGATCAAGCAGCACATCGAGAAGGTGCTTGTGCGTTGTGCTGGTCAAGTTGAGGGCAGGCGAGGGGCAGCGAGGATACTTCAAATCAACCCTCACACACTCAGGGCCAAGATGCGTAAGCTTGGGATTCGCTGGGCGGACTATCGTCGAGACACCGATGATAATCTTTGGTAAAGATTGCTTTGTTGCAAGTGATGGGAAAGCCGATCGACCGATCCATGTTCGTCCCAAGCCGGGCATCGAATCGAACCCATTGCGGTCGCTACGCTCTGCCCTGGGCTATCTGATGATGCCCCGTTGGGGTAATTTAGTCCTACCATAGCGGATCTTGCCAAAGATTGTTGTGTGGATCGCGCTGACTTTATTTCGACGTTCGCTCGAGCGCAGGGATCTCGAAGGCGACCACCAAGGCTCATGCTCCCAAGCTAGAAACCCCGAAGTCGGCTCTGTGTATCGATACGGGATGAGTTAGAAACCGAATTCGCGAAGCCACTCCTCGCGATCGATTGCCGACACTTTTGGGTTTTGTTTGGAAGGATCCAAAACTTCCTCTGCTGACGATGTATCGCTGAGTGTGCGAACCGCCAATAGTTCAACCGCTTGCTCCCAGTCCTCACTGTCTCGAATCGTGGCCCCCCGCGCGGTAGCTTTGCGTTGCACACGATGATCGGACGAAAGCAGAACGAGCCGTCTCGGGTTGTTGTGAGCTTGTAAAATCTCCTGGATGCACTCATCGGCGCTGAGATAGTCGGAGGCAAACAAGAGGTGGATAAACCGTTGTTGATAGAATTTCGGACGTCCTTTCGGAGCACCATCCCCGGCATCGAATACGATGCAAGTTTGATCAGCAGCAGGGCCAAGTTGATTAGCGAGCAATTCAATCAATCGATTCCGCCCAGACTCGAGCGCCTTGGGCCGCATGTCTCCGGCTTGGGCCTTTCCGATGGCATACATCAAGTTGTAGCCATCGATAAGAAGCTTGCAGTTTAGAACTTGTGGTGGGAACGGTTTGAATTCCGCCCCCGAGGATCGCGACATCTATCTTGAAACTTTCGGCTTGAATTGATCTAGGCGTTTCGAAAACGGGACGGACTGATACGGTGGTTGATCAGAGGGTAATCGTCGACGGGAAAACGAAAAAACCCCACTAGGGAGACCCTAGAGGGGTTTTAAAAATCCGGCAATACCTACTTTCGCACTGGTGGGCACTATCATCGGCTCAGAAAGCTTAACTACTGTGTTCGGGATGGGAACAGGTGATCCTTTCTGATATAGTCACCGGGAGAGAACCAAGTACCGGTAAGGATACTTGGCCCTATGTTGGATTGGTAATGGCATCGCCACGCTGGGCGACTTGTGAATATGAGACCGAAGGTGTCTTGTTTGAGAGCAAGATACCGATGGTCAAGCGTTCGTCCGTTAGTACTGGTAAGCTGAACACCTTACGGTGCTTACACATCCAGCCTATCAACCTGGTGGTCTACCAGGGGACTTTCGCATTACTGCTACGAAACCTAGTCTTGAAGAGGGCTTCACGCTTAGATGCTTTCAGCGTTTATCCTTTCCATAGTTAGCTATCCAGCCGTGC
>JBEIGI010000100.1:0-11851 GCA_040381975.1 Pirellula sp. | reverse complement strand
TCTGGATCAATCAAACTTCGACGGGTTTTACGTGACATAGCAGTAGCCCTCCTGTCTGGCCTACAGATGAACGAAACACACAAACACGGGTAAAGCAATCTTCCGGTGTCCATCCGTACCGCATGCAATGGCGGCAGTGCCCGCATACGGTTCCAACGCTAGCGACATGCCTAGTGGTTTATGAGCCAGGCGAGATATGCAGCGTTACTATCTAGACGAGCGCCCTTCGTCTAGCAACCAAAATCTGATTGTGCACAAAAGTGGAAAAAAGGGTTGATTTGGTAAGCGAATTTTTTGGAATTTTGGATCGATGAAAATGACTGCAAAACAACAGGTTTTCGCTAGCAAAAAACCGCTTGGAAATGCGGGGACTGTCCCCGAACATTGTCCCCGAACTTTAAGTGACTAGTCTTGATGCATGCGAATCTATGATTGTCGCACTTTTGAACATCGGTAATTTCTACGGACGGAATGATGGATAACACGGCAGGCAGGAATCAAAGTTTCTCACTTTGTCCAACGAGTTCATTCGACTGCATCAGGATAAAAGCTCTTCGCGGCAAAAGGTTCGATTGAAGAGACTCCAAGATCAAATTGAATCACTCAAAAATGACCTTAGCTTCGAACCGACCGCAAAAACTTGGAATACTCTTACCGAATAAGGATCGGTGGTAGCAGTCGAATCGAACGGGTCGTTTTCCGTGCTCACGCGTCTCCAGATTGATTCTGGTATACCCATGAGGAACATGAATCGGAAAGATCATCCCAATCGTTCATCGCTTATAATTAAGCGTATACAGGCCTGAGAGTTGGACTCCCTGCGCCGGGCTATTTGACGGAAGATTCAAGGCTTACCCTTGTTTCTATCCCAACTCTCCCTAGGAGATTTGGACATGAAGCCAACTGGGGGCCTCATAACGTCTCTAACTGATTGCATAAACAACTGAAAAATCCAACGTACAAATGTCTCGACGGCAATCGTCTACACGATCCGCTCTAGCTTCGTAACTCGACCGGTTCGCACCCACTCGGCGACCAAGATATCCCCATTACGGTCAAAGCAAGCGTCATGTGGATGCACAAACTTACCATCGATCCACATCTTCTCGTCTTCTCGTACACCCTTGGTATCTCGCACCCGCTCTACATCGCTTCCAAGTTGCGCTAGCACTTTATAGCTACGATCCAAAAGGGATACTCTTGAACCTAGTTCAGGAACGAGCAACAGATCCTTGTTGCAATCGATGTTGGCCGGCAACCCAAATCCACTGATTGTCTCCAAATACTTGCCGCTCAAGTCGAAGATCTGAAGCGTGTTGTGAGCCCGATCCGTCACCACAATTTTCGGGTTGGCAGCGTCTCGATCATCGATCCAAAGCCCGTGTGGCGTATTGAACTTGCCCATCCCCTCCCCTGCTCCACCGAACGATCCGAGCCACTTACCGTTATCGTCATACCGATGGATATGAAACGCTCCATAACCGTCCGCAAGGAAAAAACCGCCCGTCGGCAAAAACGCGAAGTTCGTCGGCATGAACCGATCCCTACCCCAAACCTTCTTGGGCGATGTGTACTCCTCTCGGTTATAAACCTTGGACTCCTCGGGTGCCCGCTTGGTCCAAATCTCCTTACCATCAAGCGTCAACTTCGCAAACGCCTTCACCTGCTGATAAGCACTAACATAGAGGAACTCCTCAGTCCCTTCCTTGCGAACCTCAAGTCCATGGCCACCCCCTTGGTACTGACTACCAAAGGCACGAATGAACTTGCCCTTGTCATCGAACACAAAAATAGAGGGGTGTTCCTTTAAGTCTTCCCGTCCCTCATGGATGACATAAATCCGATTCTGCGAATCAACGGCAACATTATGAGTTGTCTGCCATGAATACTCCGAAGGCAACTGCACGTAATGATGCTTGACTCGGTACTGATAGTCCCCAGCCCCAGTTACGATATCTTGGGTCGAATGCCGTAGAGTTGCAACATTCGCTAAACACGCTTCCCTGCCTACAATTGATGCCCCACCGACGGCAAGCGAGGAAACTGCAGCACCTTTCAAAAAACTACGACGAGTGGATAGGCCGGACATATCGTGCTCCTTCAAAGCATGAGATCTCTCAAGGGAAACTTAAGCTGTAAGAAAACTACTGTACCAAAATCTCACGCGATCCTAAAGACTACCGACGCTTCTTACGCTTCGGCCCACCGGACCCTTTGCCCCCCTGCCCTTTGAACCCTGAGCTTCGCCCCCCGGATAGCCGATCGCTGGGCTTTCGATCTCTATACCGCCTGTCACCACCGCGATTCATTTCACCGATAGGAGTTGCCTGCTGGTGATGCGTGACCTTCTCCAACCGGAAATCCAATTGCCGCCGAGCCAAATCGACTCGCTCGACCCGAACGATCAACTCATCCCCTAAACGGAACTGATTTCCCGTGCGATAACCCTCCAGCGTATGTGTGTCTCGATCGTATCGGTAACGGTCGGCCGGTAGACGACTCACTGGCACCATTCCATCGACTGGAACCTCGAGGGCTCGCACGATGAGCCCATCCTGCTTGACTCCCCAGACAATCCCCGTAAACATCTCGCCGATTCGCTTCTCGAGAAAATGAAGCAGTTTGACCCGCACAAGTTCCCGCTCGGCACTCTCTGCATTCTGCTCAGTGTGACTGCAATGATCCCCAAGTTGCTCGAGCACCTCGGTATTCTCATGGGCCTTCTTCCCCGAAACCAGTTTGTCGACAATCCGATGCACCACCAAGTCAGGGTAACGCCGAATCGGACTCGTGAAGTGACAATAGTGGGTCATGTTGAGTGCATAGTGCCGTTCGAATTCGCACTGATACACAGCCTTGGACATGCTCTTTAGAATCGCGTAGTTTACGGCAAACTCGGTCGTCTTGCCTTTGACACTATCGATCACTCGCTGGATCTCAAAACGATCCTGCATCTGTTCTGCGGGGATACCAAGTGCCCGAACAAATTGATTCAATCGCCTTATCTTGAGCATGTCAGGCGGAGCATGTGCCCGACGCAAGAACGGTAACTTCAACCGATCTAGCCAGCTTGCAACAGCCTGGTTGGCCGCCAACATAAACTCTTCAATCATCTGATGGCTCTCGGTGTGATGCACTACATGCGCACCTTTGACCTTGCCGAGTTTGTCCAAGTCGACTTTGACCTCAGGCAACGTCAACTCAACGGCTCCATCCCGCTTGCGTATCGACCTAAGCTGCATAGCCAGTATATGCATATCGCTAACGAGTTGGAAAATCTCGTGAGTCAGTCGCTCCTTCCAAGGCTCCGGATCAATAAGATACTGATCGATTTGCTCGTAATTGAAACGGTAAGCATTTCGAATCACGCTATTGTAAACCTCAGCATGGAGCAACACCCCTTCAGGCGAATACTCCATAAATACCGTCTTGGCCAACCTCCTTCGATCCGGTTGCAAAGACGCCAAGTGATTGCTGATGGTTTCCGGCAGCATCGGAATGACACGATCCGGCAAATAAACACTATTGCCTCGCTGTCTCGCTTCCTCGTCGAGCACGCTACCGACGGGCACAAAAAAAGCCACATCGGCAATGTGGACTTGCAATTCCCAGTTGCCCTTCTCATTCTTGCTCAGCGAAATCGCATCGTCGAAGTCTCTGGCATCGACTGGATCGATCGTCAAGGTCGGAACGGCCGTCAAATCCTTGCGACCCTCAGGAATCACATCCTCGGAAAATCGATCCGCCTGAGCTCTCGCATCTTCAATAACCGCTTCCGGAAATTCCTCAGGCAACGAAAACTGAATCATCACGGCCGTCGTATCGACCGCCGGATTGCGCATGCTACCGAGCACCTTTAAGATCACCGCTTCGCCCGATTGGAACTCATCGGGGAATTTCACCAACTCCACGACAACCTTGTCGTTGTTCTCTAGTGGCAAACCTCGAACATCTCCGATCGAAACAGGGCGTTCGAGCTTAGCTCCATCGAGCCACACAAAAGACTTTTGTCCATCGGTTTGGAACGTGCCGGTAAATTCACGCTTCTTTCGAGCGACAACTTCAACGATCTCGCCTTCGAGCCGCCCAGAGACATGTCGCGGTGATTCCTTTGCTCCACGCACCCCACTTCGCATCGGCCGTCGCAAACGAACCCTCACAGTATCGCCATCCATCGCGTTGAGCTTGCGCGATTCGGGAATAAAAATATCTGGCACCTTCACCGGCAACTGTGCTCTCGCAGGAGCCTCGACCGGAGTCTGCTCGCTTGGCTGTGAATCTGACTGCGCCACTGTACTAACTGCGGGCGCGTTCCGAGGTACCTCGACAAATCCGTAGCCCATCGAAGGTGCCGCGCGGTAAATACCGACAACCTCCCCTCCCGCCGGTGGCCCATCCTGGGCTGAGTCCAAGGCCCTTTGTCCACCCCTTGTTCGCAATTGCCCAGTCCGAGCAACCGGTAGCACCAAATGGTTCACCCCGTAAATCACCCGGCCTTGGCTAACCAAATGCTTGATCGCACGCCTCAGTTCCCGATACTGTTCCTCAGGCAATTTAAGCACTTTGAGGATCATCCGAGGCTTCATCGGCCGGTATTCGGGGGTCGTAACAAACGCTAGGACTTTTTCAATCAAAATTGCATCGCTCATGCTTTTCTAAGATACCCGATCGCACTGTTTCCTAATAGGCGAAGCACAACTCGAAGGGCCCAGCGGCATGGAAATTGAGCCGATTTGCAGAATTTAGTGATTGCATCCTTACCCTGCTTGATTTGCAAATCCTCATTGCTTATCTTGCGAAAGGGAAAGAAAACACTTTTTTTATTAATTACGGAGATCCCTTCCATGGGACTGTTCGATTCTCTGTTCGGCGGAATGGAAAGTTCGCGAAAACTGTCACCCCAAGAAGCCTTCGCCGGTATTCTCCTTGCTGCAAGCGCCTGCGATGGCCATATCTCTGACGAAGAAGCGGGAAACCTCACCACCGCTGTCGGCAGAATGAAGCTCTTTCAGCGAGTTAACGAAAAGGAGTTCGGAACTGTCATGGATAAACTCATGGGGATCCTGAAGAAGAAAGGCCCTGATTTTCTAGTCGATGGCTGCTGTGAATCTCTTCCCAAAGAACTCGTCAACGCTGCTTTCGCAAACGCCTGCAATATCGTACTTGCCGACGGTGTAGTGGATGCTGAAGAAAAGGAATTCATCGAAAAACTCCGAACCTCTCTGAAAGTCGACGAGAACATTGCTCGCACAATAGCCCAAGTCATGGTTATCAAGAACAAGGGTTAAGTCAAAGAGCCCCAAATGTAAAAGAGCCTTCAATCCTATAAGCTTTCTTGTCCCTTTCATTTTTTTACGCATAAGCAACTGAAGAGGAATTCATCATGGGTGTGTTCGACGACGTGTTGGGCGATAACGTTATGTTCAACGAAGCTGCCTACGGACCGCAAGAAGGCTATGCGGGAGTTCTGCTCTGCGCCTCGGCTTGCGATGGACACGTCGCGGACGAAGAAGCTCAAAGCCTTTTTCTGATCCTGAGCCAAAAGAAGCTTTACAAAAGACTCTCTTCCCAGCAATTCAGCGCCATCATGGATCGTTTGATGGGGGCACTTAAGAAAGGTGGACCCGAAAAACTACTCGAGAAGTGCTACACAGTCGTACCACCAGAACTTCGTGAATCCGTCTTCGCCAATGCAGTCGATATCGTTCTAGCGAACGGACAAGTCGACGCGGAAGAAAAAGAGTTCATCGACGGCCTTGTCACAAAATTCGAAATCGATGAAAAACGAGCCAAAACAATCGTTCGTGTCATGGTCTACAAAAACCACGGATAAATACGGCGCCAAATGAATCAAATGCAATGTGTTGGCTGGTGGGAGCAGGCAGGGTACGGACGTCAGCCGATGGATGACCTGCGTTTGACTTTCTCTGATGGAGCTATCTTTGGCTCCGGAACCGATATGGTCGGGGATTTCCAGATGCGTGGTGAACTCAGGGATGACAAAATCTATTTACATAAGCAATACATCGAGCAACACGCCATCGAATATCACGGCGCAAGTATCGGCGAGGGAGCGTACACAGGAATTTGGAGTTGCTTCGGAATTCCTGGCGGGAAATGGTTCATTGCTTTTGTCCGCCCCTCGGAGAGTGCCAATGCTTCGACAAGTAACGTGCAAGAAATCGGCGGAAGCTAAACCAGTTAAATTCCATGGAATAGGGTAACACAGATCGTATCCTATAGGTTTCCTAATAATCTTGGCATATCTTAGTTGAAACCTGACCATTCGGATGATCGAAGATGGATCGCAACACCAATCGAAAAATCTCCCGCCGCGATTTCTCACGCACTATTGCAGCGACCGGAGTTGCAACGTCCCTCGTCCCTCATTTACAAAACGCTCACGCCAATTGGATCGACTCACCCAACCAACCCTTCGGTGTGATGAGTGGAGAAATTACCCACGACTCAGCCGTCCTCTGGAGCCGATCCGACGTTCAGGCCCGAATGATCGTCCAATGGGATACCGACCCTCGTCTGAACAATCCCAAGCGAGTCCTCGGGCCGACAACCAATCCCCTGAGCGACTGGACCGCAAGATGCCTCTTAACGGGCCTTCCTTCCGGTAAAAGCATCTTCTACCAAGTTCAGTTCGAGAACTCAGCCGGTTCAAGTCCACCTATCCTTGGACATTTTGTAACGCCCGACGATGGCAACTCCGATGTCTTCTTCGCATGGTCGGGGGATACGGCCGGTCAAGGATTCGGAATCAACCTCGAATGGGGCGGGATGAAAATCTACTCGGCCATCGAGAAACTCAATCCCCAGTTCTTTGTCCATAGCGGCGATATGATCTACGCCGATAACCCCATCCCCGCCGAGATCACTCTTGCCAATGGCACAATCTGGAAGAATGTGACGACCCCTTCGAAATCCAAACCCGCATCCTCCTTGGACGATTTTCGCGGAAACTATCAATACAATCTGCTCGATACGAATCTTCTATCCTTCCATCGAACCGTGCCGATCATCGCCTCTTGGGACGACCATGAAACGACAAACAATTGGTACCCCCAGCAATCGCTCAAATCCCGCAAAGATCGAGATCACTACGATGCACTCGAGTTCGGCAGGCAATTAGCCAACCGCGCAGCTCAAGCGTTCTTCGAATACAACCCACTCTTGCCTCAAGCCTCCGGAGAGCGTCGTGTCTACCGAAAGTTCTCCCGAGGCCCCCTCTTGGATCTGTTCATTCTTGATCTGCGCAGCTACCGAGGACCAAACTCGATCAACAAACAAACTGCACTTGATTCTCAGTCGACAATCCTCGGAACCGAACAACTCGCTTGGTTGAAACATTCGCTCCACACAAGTACCGCAGTCTGGAAAGTTATCTGCAGTGACATGCCACTTGCCATCTCGGTGGGAGACTCGATGGAAGGCAAGGGCTACTTCGAAGCCGTCGCGAACGCCGATGCAGGTCTGCCGCTGGGCCGTGAGATGGAAATGGCCGAACTATTGAGTTTCATCAAGCAAGCCAGTATTTTCAATACCGTTTGGCTCACCGCCGATGTCCACTACGCAGCCGCCCATTACTATGACCCCAAACGTGCCACAGCTCCAAATAGCTTCCTACCCTTCTGGGAATTCGTCGCCGGTCCTCTTCACGCCGGATCCTTCGGCCCCAATGCACTCGATGGTACTTTTGGACCCGAAGTCAGATTCCAATTCGCTCCACCGACTGGCAGCAAACTCCCACTGGCTCCCAGCGATGGCAAGCAGTCCTTTGGTACGGTTCGCGTCGATGCCCGCTCAAAAAAGCTAACTGTCGATCTTCGAAACCTCGAGGGACGCGTCCTCGAAGGAGGCTCGTTCACACTTGACCCCAGAACCAAAACCTAATCGATGAAACTCTCTTTCCCTCTGAAGTTGTCGGCTGTTTTATTCGTACTTCTAAGCGTGTCGCTACAGGGACAATCAGCTCTCGCTGACTCACCACCAAACATCGTGGTCTTCTTGTCGGACGATCAAGGCTGGGGAGATTTCGGCTTCCAAGGAAACTCGAACTTCCAAACACCAAATCTCGACCAACTCGCCCACTCAGGTGCGGTTTGCCAAAGGTTCTACGTCTGTCCCGTGTGTGCTCCGACCCGCGCGGAATTCCTTACCGGTCGATATCACCCCAGAGGCAGCGCAATGGGGGTGACACAAGGTGACGAGAGACTCGACTTAGATGAAACAACCTTAGCCGATCGGTTCAAAAAAGCTGGTTATGCAACCGGTGAGTTTGGTAAGTGGCATAACGGATCACAGTTTCCCTACCACCCGAATGCTCGCGGCTTCGATGAATTCTACGGCTTTTGCTCCGGACACTGGGGTGACTATTTCTCACCACCCCTGGAACACAACGGAAACAAAGTCCAAGGCAACGGCTTTGTCGCAGACGACTTCACCGACCATGCAATCGATTTCATTGAACAAAACGCTAGCCAACCATTCTTCTGTTACGTCGCGTTCAATACCCCCCATTCGCCCATGCAAGTCCCCAACGACTACTGGGATCGCGTCAAAGATCGACCACTGACAATGCGACATCTAGGTCGCCCGGCTGAAAAAGAGGATGAGCCGACCACACGCGCAGCGATCGCCATGGTCGAAAACATCGATTGGAACGTCGGCCGAGTTCTCCAACGCCTCGATCAACTGCAACTGCGAAACAACACCATCGTCGTGTACTTCAATGACAACGGACCCAACAGCTTCCGCTGGAACGCTTGCATGAAAGGACGCAAAGGGACACTCGATGAAGGTGGGGTTCGTACACCCCTCATCATCCAATGGCCAGGCGTGATTCCACCCAACCATCGTGTCGCTCAACTCTCAGGTGCGATCGATATCACCCCGACTCTATGCGAGCTTGCAAAAATTCCAATCGACAACGATCCAGATCATCCCCTCGATGGCATTAGCATCGCCAAACAAATTCTCAATCCGTCGACTCCGAACTTTTCCCGCTCGCTCTTCACACACTGGAGCGGTCGCGTCGCGATGCGACAAGACCTGTACTTACTCGATCCAGACAACGCCCTTTTTGATCTTATCAACGATCCTTCACAGCAACGAGATTTGGCACAGTCAGAGCCTGAGAAAGTTGCCTCGATGGCCAACGATGTCAAACACTGGCGCGAACAGGTGCTGCGCTCCGCCCAAACCAACCGTCCATTCCTCGTCGGACACCCCCAGCGTCACATCGCTATCTTGCCCGCTCAAGACGGTAAATGCAAAGGCCCATCAATCAAACGTAGCGACACAGCTCCCAACTGTTCTTTTTTTACAAATATTCGCACAACCGAGGATGCCGTATTTTGGGAACTCGAATTCCTCCAAGCAGGATCCTACTCGGCATGGATCCACTACACGGCAAGCGAATCTGTGGTTGGAAAGAAACTTAAATTGACCTTCGCCGAAAACGAAATAATCGGTTCAATCGACTCAGCCCACGATTCTCCGCTCCGAGGCGACCAAAATGATCGAGTTCCACGCAAATCCGAGTCGCTCATGAAAAACTTTCAAACAGCCAAACTCGGAACAATCAACCTGACCGCAAAGCGAGGATCCTGTGAGATACGACTCGTCGAACCAGTCGTCGAAGACGGCTGTTTGGAAATCCAAGCAGTCGAGTTTCGACTCGAAAAGCAGTGATGCTACCCTTTAGGTCTTAGCCAACGTTCACGGCTGGATCGCTAGCCACCAACGCGATTCAGGTTAAAATCAATCAATTCGACAAATACTGTCTGAATTTGTTCTCATAGGGCTCAAGCGTTGACACTAGCCAAAAACCAACTTCATCAGGGCGATTGCATCGAATTGCTCAAATCGCTTCCACCCGGCACAGTCGACCTGGTCTTTGCTGATCCACCTTTTAACATCGGTTACGAGTACGATGTTTACGATGACAAGAAGCAGGAAGAAGACTACCTGCAATGGAGTCTTGAGTGGATCGGCCAAGTCCACCGAGTCCTCAAACCCGATGGTACCTTCTGGCTCGCCATCGGAGACGAGTACGCAGCAGAACTCAAAGTGGAAGCCAAAAAAATCGGTTTCCATTGCCGTAGCTGGGTGATCTGGTACTACACGTTCGGGGTAAATTGCGTCAACGGATTTAGCCGCTCACACACCCACCTATTCCACTTCATCAAAGACCCGAATCGATTCACCTTCAATCGACTTAATCCTCAAATCCGCGTTCAATCGGCAAGGCAACTCGTCTATGCCGATGCCCGTGCCAATCCCAACGGCAGACTCCCCGATAACACTTGGATCACTCGCCCCCAAGACGCACCGCTGAGTTTTAGCCCAAGTCATGACACTTGGTACTTTGCCCGCGTCGCAGGCACCTTCAAGGAACGCGAAGGTTTCCATGGGTGCCAAATGCCCGAACAACTCCTAGCACGTATCATCCGCGCATCGAGCAACCCGCAAGACCTCGTGCTTGATCCCTTCGGCGGCAGCGGCACAACCTTGTGTGTCGCCAAAAAACTCGGACGACAGTTTATGGGCTTCGAACTCTCCGAAGAGTACGCCAAAAAGATCCAGCAGAGACTCGATAAAACCCAAGTTGGAGATCTTGTCGACGGCCCCGAAGATCCAATCGAAAGCGCACCGAGCACTGCGAAAGGGAAAAAGCGCCCCAAGCCACTCGACGAGAACCTCGACAAAACGGTACTGGAAGCTTTCGCTACGATCGCACAAGGCACGAGCCTTCAGGCAATGCTCTGTGATAAAAATTTAAACCATCAGTTCGTCAAGCGATGTCTCGAACAAGGACTCGGCGGGTCTGCCGAAGTTTGGAATCGATACTTGGTCGAACTTCAGAATCAAGGCAAGCTTCCCGAACCGACGCACGAGATCCCTGAGATCGATCGAGACACCTTCGACGCAGTCAGTCCCGCCTGCGAACTCGCCATGCGGATGATCGAAGTCGACTTCCATAAACCCTTCGAAGAGATCCTCTGGAACCCCGACTTCGCATCCGAATTCGATCGTCTCGCTGAGCTTTACGGTTCTAAGCAACCAACTGCCAACTCACTCGAGTATCGCCTCGCAGCTCTAGAGATTTGCAAGCGTTCCAAGCTCGCTTCGAAAGTGGCGACCAAAGACGCAGACGAATGGCTCAGCCAACACAAGAAACTGCCCCAAATAAAACTAAGCGAAAACCCTTGGCACCTGGAATTCCCAGGCGTTTACGTTCTGTTTGCCGACCAAGACGCAGTCTATGTTGGCGAAAGTTCCAATATGCGCAAACAGATCGAAGCAATCATCGCCAACGAACAGTGGCATAAACTCAACATCGACCGCGTCGAGTTCGCTGCAGTCGAAGGATCTCTCACTCAGCGATACAAAGTCAAAGCTATTCTTGCCCAACACCATCGCTCCATCCTCAACCATCCAGCACTCCAAGCGACAAAAAAGTCAACCCATGCTTCCACCGTAGTGGATCTTGCTAAAGATCCCTGCGATTGAAACCACCGTGAATATTACGACTAGTCGGAAAACAGGAGCTCTGTTTCAAAATAAGAACCCTTACCACGCGAATCGTTAAATAGATCGAGCTACATAGGTTTAGTGTCTACTCAAGCGCTGGGATCTTTAGCAAGATCCACTACCGCAAATCACCACCGTAGTGGATCTTGCTAAAGATCCCTGCGATTGAAACCACCGTGAATATTACGACTATCCGGAATACAGGCGCTCTGTTTCACAATAAGAACCCTTACCACGCGAATCGTTAAATAGATCGAGCTGCATAGGTTTGGTGTCTACTCAAGCGCTAGGATCTTTAGCAAGATCC
>JBEIGI010000099.1:0-12388 GCA_040381975.1 Pirellula sp. | reverse complement strand
TATGATGCGAGGATACGCCGCCGTTTGCGTCGAATTCTCACGAAACGCCATCGCCGCAATCCAGAGCGATTACCTGCAACTAATCGTTGGCCAAATCAATACTTCTCCGATCTGGGTCTCTATAGCCTGCAAGAAGCCCATATTCGGTTCGTTCAGTCCAATGGAAACTACTAACTGGAGAGCCGTATGCGGGAAAACCGCCCGTACGGTTCGGAGGGAGGGGAGTCCGGCTCAACCGGACTTCCCTACCCCTATCCTTATGCTGCCGCTCGATACTGCGGAGCCGCGACCACAAACTTGCTCTTGTCGCCGAAGATCTCGAAGGCTTCGTCGAGGATCGGTCGCAGTTCAGGAAAGATCGGGCAGTGGCGAATGCCACGGCCTTCGTGATGCTCAAGCTTTGGGCTCGGCGGTACTCATCCTGCTTATTTCCCAAGGGATGGGTGTCCCATGCTGGGCTTGATTCATTATGGGAATTAGCGTTAAGCGATTATTCCCACAAAATCTCGCCTGCGGCGTGGAACCTCAAAAAGCCGGCCAAGATGAGGCGTATGGGGCAAATGAAGGAGGCGACACTCAGGACTTTGCCATCTTCTTGGTGGTTTGATGCTCGATTTTCGATGGAATTGACTTTGTGGACGCGACGGGAATCAGGGAAAACGAAAAAAAGTCTAGCTGTTTTGACATTTATTCCGTTTTTTCGGATTCTCAGGCATTGTCCGTGCGGGGGGGTATTCTGGCGGATTATGTCAAGGAAGACTTAAATTTCTGACAGGGATGGGAATGCCCGGAGTTTTGTTACAAGGTTTTTATCATGACAGTTGCGTTCTCGTATTTGTGGACGATCCATCAGCGTTGTTTGAGTCTTGCCGCGGGTGCCTTGGCAACAGTGGCCAGCATAGCCGCCCCGAGTGTTGCAGGCATTGTCACCTTCGGCTCTGGAGGCAACACGTTCAATATGGAGTTTGTGACAATCGGCAATCCCGGAAATGCACCCGATACTCGAGCAGCATCTCTCCCGGTGAGTACGACTCTTGGGTCCGTGGGTTACACCTACGGGATTGGCAAGTTCGAGGTCAGCCGGGATATGATCACCAAGTACAACGCGAACTTTGGCACGGCCAACAACTTGGTGATTACAATGGGAGACTTGTCTGACTTTGGTGGTAACGGAGTCAATAGGCCGGCCGGCGGTATCGCTTGGAACGAAGCGGCGCGGTTTGTCAACTGGCTCAATGACAGCCAAGGGTTTGCGAAGGCTTATAAGTTCGCCGATGGGAGTGCGACTAGGGCCAACATCGAACTGTGGACATCTGGAGAGGCCGGTTACAATGCATCGAACCGTTATCGCAACAGTTTGGCCAAGTACGTTCTGCCGGACTACAACGAGTGGTACAAGGCAGCGTTTTACAAACCTACTAACAGTACCTACTACGACTACGCAAACGGACGCAACACGGCACCGAATGCGGTCGCAAGCGGCGACGGCGACAACACGGCAGTTTATCTCCAGCCACTTGAAAATGGCCCGGCGGATGTGGACAAAGCCGGTGGCTTGAGTCCTTATGGCGTGATGGGCCTACATGGCAACGTCTGGGAATGGGAAGAGAGCTCATTTGACCTACTTAATAGTAGCGGTTCTTCTATGCGGGCGTATCGCGGCGGCTCATGGGACCACGATCGCGCCGACGCCGGTTTGTTACGGGGCTCTTTCCAGCCTGTCCCCAATACGAGCGAAAACTATGGTTTTCGAGTCGTAATTCTGAATTCAGACCCACCACCAGCTGTACCTGAGCCGAGCATGATGGTGATAGGTACGCTGTTTGGTTTAGGGGGGTTAGCGGCTAAGAGGCGAATGAAGAAGTAACCCTTTTTCTTTCGGCTCTTTAACCTTTTTCCTTCTTTCTGCGCGTCGCCCTTGGGCGGCGCGCGATTTTTTAACGAGCAAGAGACCAGGAGACTGCGCGTCGTCATGCATGGTATTTGGTTGAATATTTGAATCGCTGGACTTTTGACATCCCAAAGCCATGACAGGTCGCAGCGACTTACCCGCAGTGCTGGTGAAATGGTACGAGATTTCAAGTTCTTCAGAAATTATGGTGGGTGAAAAGTCGTGCATCGCATCGGGTTTCTTCGTACTCGTACTCAGCGAAGCGGTACTCAGTGCAACGGTACTCGTACTCGAAGCCCCTGTGGACCACCGTTGCTTTTCGAGTACGAGTACCATTTCATTGAGTACGAGCAGGGCAATAGAACTGCAGCATCAAGTTGCAGTTGGGGTTGGAGTGGGATTTGAATTGAAGTCCGACAATTCACGCCGCAGGATGCTCAGGGTTGTTTGGAGCAACGTCACGGCCAATGGTCCGATCAGTATTCCGATCGGACCGAGAGCCTGCATCCCACCAAGGACGCTCAGAAGCGCCAGAAGCGGATGCAGTTGACTTTGTCCATGTAGGATCAGCATCTTGATCAAGTTGTCGATCGTGCCGACGATCACCAGAGCGTAGATGGTAAGCCCGATGGCGTTTGGGATTTTCTCTTGGTAGAACGCCATAAACAAGGCCACTGGAACCCACACGATTGCGGTTCCCACAAACGGGATCAGAGCGCACACGATTGTTAGGGCAGTGAGCAAAAACGCAGAGGGCGCGCCGAGAAAGTAATAGGCCAATCCTGCCGCAAGGCCTTGAGCGACCGCCGAGAGGATTGTCGCAAGGACAATCGCGCGTGAGGTTCGATCGAATTCAGCCAAGAGTTCTTCTTCATAACGGTTATCCAGAGGACTCAGATCCATCAGGGTTCGAACCATGCTTGGGCCATCGCATAGGAAGAAGTAGAGCGATACGAGCAATATGGTCAGTCCGACCATCAGCTTGATCACGAATGCGACCGAGCCACCACCGAAGCTGATGAGTTTCGGTTGCAGGTAAGCCAGAGCATTATCAAGTGTTTGTCGGACTTGTTCGGGAGATGGATTGGCAATCTCTTTGAGAGTACCGACGATTCGCCCACCCAGGAGCGTTTCTCGAGAGGCTTGCCAGGTCGCATTGACGTTCCAGACCGATTCCTGCAGGCTCGTTAAGTTACCTGTGTCCGAAGGGGCTAAACGGTTCATCGAGGCGTTTAGTTGGGATGCTGCGATTACCGATTCGATCGTCTGATCGATCAGTCCGGAACGGACTTGGCTGACGTGAGCCATCGGTGCCGGCTCCAAGCCATCGATAGCGATGATTTGTGATTTGATCGTGCCGGCTTTTTCCCTCAGGTCTTCAAGATGCTTCGAGAGATCCTGGTCACTAGGTTCGGTGGCCAGGAACTCCGGCAGTCCAACTGCCAACGCCTGGACTTTTTCAAAGGTGGTTTGCAGATACGAATCCACCTTCTGTTTGATAAGCGGATCGACTCCCCCTTTTGCGGCGTTTTTGCCATTGGCTTTTGAGTGATTGGTACCTTTCTCCTTCGCATGAGAAAGCATTGCCTTAGGGATCTCATCGAGTCGCAAACGCACATCGACGATATCGCCTGCCATGCGGCCTTTGGGGTCGGTTACTTCGGCATAGCTGGTCGATTCGGATACGACCTTCTTGATCTCGGCGAGCTTTGCATCGATCGAGCGGAATTGGACCGCGGCGGGAGATTCCAAGTTGACGAAGTTATTCGAACGCAATCGACTCAGTCCGAGTCGGATATTCGATTCATTGAACTCATCGAGCAGCTTGATGCCTTGGACAGCGGCTAATCCGACGATCACGCCTGCGGGCACCAGCACGCAACCGACGATCATCAGCGTCGTCAGCGAGGCCGCTAGGTGAGTTTTATTTTTGACCTTCTTGAGTACCCAGCGATGCAGGGGCTTGAAAACAACCACCAAGACAACGGCGATGAAGACCGGGACAAAAAATCCGATCATCACCTTGTAGAATAAGATCCCTATGAGGGCAAGGATCGCCAGCAAGACGGCAAAAGAGATGTAGCGAGCCATGAGACGTACGTTTAAGATAATGTTTTCGTGGGGAAACCTAAGGGGATAGATCATAACACAGGCCAAGTCATTGTGCATCCACCGAAAGAGCCTGGCGAGAGTAAGCTAGATCATCCAAAAAGTTCTCATCGAGAGTGGATAAAGCTCGCGCTGCGGATTTCGATCTTGTCCCTTGCGATTCTTTTCTTCGGATTAGCAATCCGACATGCGGCCATGGAATTGGCTCGCAGCGAAATTTCCCTCAACTGGAGTTCTGTTCGATGGGGGTATTTGGGTTTAAGTGTTCTGTTTGGGATGATTGCGATGGTGCCCCCGTTCTTTGGCTGGCATGCAATCCTTAAGGATTTCGGACAGAACATTCCATGGCCCGTTACGATCTACGCCTATTTTTTAGGTCACTTGGGAAAGTATGTTCCAGGTAAAGCGATGGCGGTATTGCTGAGGGTCGCAGAGTTGCAACGACACAAAGGTTCGATGAGTGCTGGTGGACTGAGCGTGTTTGTCGAAACCTTGATCGGATTTGCAAGTGGCGGAATTCTAGGTGCCTTGATCTTGCAGTATCTCGATTTCCCCAACTGGTTACGGTGGTCGGCACTGCTTGGAATTCCCTTGGCAGGCTTAAGTCTATCACCCTACAGCTATCGGTGGATAATCGGACCGATCCGTCGAACTCGAATCGGTAAGTCGATGGACACGTTCATCGGTGCGATCAGTACGCGGTTGTTGTTGAGAACTGCAGCATGGGCTTGGGTCGGCTGGATGTTCCAAGGAACGGCGTTGTGGTTCGTTCTCCTATCGCTCGCGGATGTTTATCCTACGCTTTCGGCAAACCTCAGCAGCGGTCATGTTTGGTTGGTTTGCGTTTCAAGCATGAGCCTCGGTGGGCTTGCAGGTTTTCTTTCAATGTTACCCGGAGGAGCATTGGCACGGGAACTCGCCTCCACAGGCGTGCTTGCTTCGATCATTCCGCAACCGATTGCACTGATCGCTACGGTGCTAGTGCGTGTTACTTCGATGGCCGCTGAACTCCTGATGATCCTTCTGAGCCGAGGGATCAAACTCCTTAGCAAGCACTAGCCTACCTTGAAGGAGATAGGGCTCGGGTTGCGGACAGCTTGCGAGTAGATCGCAACAATGCTACCGATGGCCAAGAGCGACCATGGGAACCAGTCCTTGGGTCGAAATATTTTCCCTTGCGGCATTTGCGGTTGGGAGTTGAACCAAGGGTTTTGCTGGGCTGCTACTGCGGTGTCTTCGAAGATCCCAGGCGAGAACAGTGCGCTCTCGATGGCGAGGCATTCCAGGCCGACGATGATCATCACCAGACCTACTGCGCAGAAGAAAGCTCGATAGAGGTTCGAAGGTCGCAGAAACATGATTGAAAGGATTTCGAGGTTACGGGATCCAAAAACCAACCCAGACTTCTTTTGGGTGATCGACCTTGGGACTTGGCGAAGTTTGGTTCTCCCGAGGGGTTCTTTTGAAAAAATGTGGGGAAAGTCGACCTAAGCCCGAAAATCTGTAGAAAGAAAACAACCCGCATGCTCGGCAGAACCGCCTTGACCGGTTTGAAATCTCCGGTTGCATCGGGTACCCTTTATAGCCTGTAGGCTCCAGCCCATTGATCTGCTGGGCCATTTCTCACCTCTCTTTTCCATTTCGTAGAGTTGCTATGAGCCATACCAATCGTCGTCGCTTCCTTCAAACCACTTCGGCTGTCTCGGCTGGTTATTGGGTGGCTGGAGGTGTTGCACCTAAGGAAAGTCGTTCTGCTATTGAAGAGATCCGTTTCGCTTGCATCGGTGTCGGGGGCAAAGGCTCCAGTGACTCCAAGGACGCAGCCAACAACGGCAAGATCGTCGCGATTTGCGATGTTGACGACAACACCCTCAATGGGAGAAAGAAAGACGAAGACTTTGAAGATGCGCAAGTCTTCAATGACTTCCGAAAGATGTTTGATAAAGTCGGTAAGGATATCGACGCGGTGACCGTGAGCACTCCCGATCATACCCACGCAGTGGCAACGGGCATGGCTCTGAAGATGGGTAAAGCATGCTATACCCAAAAGCCATTGACTCGCACGATTTGGGAAGCTCGCCGAATAGCGGAACTGGCTGCCAATGCCAAGGTTGCAACTCAGATGGGCAACCAAGGCTCAGAGAGCCCTGGCCTGCGAAGTGCTGCAGCCAAGCTCAAGTCAGGCATTCTTGGCAACGTGAAAGAGATCCACATTTGGACAAACCGACCTGTTTGGCCTCAAGGCATTCCACGTCCTGCCGAACAGCCGATTCCGAAGGAACTCCACTGGGATGAATTCATCGGCCCAGTCGAGATGCGTCCTTACAATGCCGCTTATCACCCCTTCAAGTGGCGAGGTTTCTGGGCGTTTGGTACAGGTGCTCTTGGCGATATGGCTTGCCATACCCTCAACGTCGCCTTCGCAGGTTGTGATCTAGTAAACCCTGTGAGCGTCCAAGCAACCACGACGGGACACAATGGCGAAACCTTCCCAGGTTCCTCGAAGATCAACTTTGAATTTGCTCCGACGAAGAACCGTCCAGCGATCAATATGATTTGGTACGACGGTGGCAACAAAGTCGATCCCGAGATGCTCGAAGGACGCAAACGTAGCGATAGTGGTTTGCTGATCATCGGCGACAAGGGTAAGATGTACTCGCCTAACGATTACGGAGCCGAGTGCTTCTTTACCGGAGTCGAAGACAAAGAAGTCGACTTTGAAAGAAGCCCAGGCCACTTCAAGGAATTTGCCATCGCCATCAAGACCGGCAAGCCGACTTGGTCGAACTTCGCTAACTACGCTGGCAAGATGACCGAAGTCATCCTGCTAGGTAACCTCGCCGTTTGGGCTGCAGGCAAGGCCAAGCAAGAAGGAGAGCAAGTCACCAGTGCCAAGCTCGAATGGGATGCCGAAAACCTCAAGGTCAAGGGAACCAGCGAATTTGACTCGATGATCAAGCCTGCTTATCGAGCAGGTTACGAACTGTAAATCGTTTTGTGACGATTTTCACGGTCAAAGGACTTGATGAAGAAATAGAACCCAAGACGCACGTGGCCTTCCTCGTGCGTCTTGGCTTTTCTACCCTGTAAAAAACCTGGGTTCCTACTACTATGGAGCGTCTCCTGACAGCCAATCCATCTCGATCTACTCATCCATGACTGACAAAAAAACTTCGACCATCTCCAACGTGATCTTGGGTTGGCTAATCCCTATCGCGATCGTGACCCTGGGTGTGCTTGCCTTTCTGGGCTTGGGGAAACAGACCCCAAAACAAGTCGGCAATGACCCCTCCGATCCGCGTGTGATCCTGACCAAAATGCCGATGGTCAACGTCGATCGCATGGAGGATTTTGAGGGGATCGAAACGCTCGATATCGACCTCTCGGGTACCGTGGTGCCATTCCGACAAGTGACCATCGGAGCCGAGGTCGCCGGACGCGTCGTCTACAAGAGCGATCAGTGCAGGATTGGTCGCTATGTAAACCGGGGTGATCTGCTTCTGAAGCTCAATCCAAAAGACTATGAGCTTGAAATCGAACGGATTACTTCATTGAAGGAATCCGAGTATGCACAGCAGCGGGAACTCGAACAGGAGATCTCGAACATCAAGCGCTCGCTGGCACTAGCCGAAGAGGAGTTGGAACTTCAGGAAAAGGATCTATCCAGGCTAGCAGCCTTACCCGAAGGATTCGCAAGCGATACTGAACGGGATCAAGTTCGCCGGCAAAGGATCGCCAGTGCAAACCAAGTTGTGACGTTTCAAAACCAGTTGCAATTGCTCCAAACTCGTCGGATGCGAGTCGAACTGGCCGAGCGTTTAGCCGACACACAGTTGGCTCAAGCGAAGGTCAATCTCGAACGCTCCGAGATCAAATCCCCAATTTCCGGCGTGCTGATCAATGAGACAGTTCAAGAGGATTCGTATGTGCAACGCGGGGACAAACTCTGTGTTATTGATGATACCGAGAAGGTCGAAGTCAGTTGTAATCTCAGAACCGACCAGTTGCTGTTGATCCTTGATCAACTATCGGATGGACCTATTCAGGATCCATCTGCTCAGGTACTCAGATCCTCTAGCTATGAGTTGCCACCGACACCGGTTGAGATTTCTTATCAAGTCGCAGGTCGCACCGATGTCGTCTATCAATGGCATGGCAGGCTAAGCCGTTACGAAGGGATCGGACTCGACACCCAAAGTCGCACGGTTCCGGTTCGAATCACTGTCGAGAACCCTAGAGACGTTCGGCGTAATGGCATATCGATTAGCGAAGAGGGAAATGGCGGGCTACCGGCCCTGGTGCGTGGGATGTTCGTCGATGTAAAGATTAAGACCAAACCGCGAAGGCAATTGGTGTTGATTCCAAAACTAGCGCTAAAACCAGGTGGACTGCTTTGGGTATTCGAGCCTGACAACTCGGATTCGTCTACAGGATCCGCTTCCAAATCAGAGTCGCAGGAATCCCTACGTCCACCGTCGCTTGATTTGAATTTATCAAACCCCGACGATTGGGTCCTTGGCCAAGTTAAAGTCCTCAGCGGCATGAAGACCATTCGAATCTCCAAAGTACCGCACCTGGGTGATCGCGAATACTGGGTTGCAGAGGCCGACGATCGACTTAAGCCGGGAAGCAAGCTGATCACCACGCCACTTGCGAATCTCATCGGCGATGGTACCGACAAAGTTCGAACAGCCAAATCGAGCATGGTTCAAGAAGGGACAAATCCATGAATGGAGTAGTGCGTTGGGCAGTCAAACACATGGCGGGGATCAATTTTTTGGTCGTCGCTATTTTGATCGGTGGACTGGCAAGTTTTTTCGGGATGCGCCGCGAAACCTTTCCCGAGTTCCAACTCGAAGTCATCTTGGTCACCGTCCCCTATCCGGGTGCTACCCCCGATGAAGTCGAATCGGGTATTTGCCAAAAAATCGAGGAGTCCGTTCAGTCCCTCGCGGGGATTAAAAAACTCACGAGCATCTGTCGCGAAGGGAGTGGGTTTACGCTCATTCAACTCGAACCGAGCGTCAAGGATGTTCCTCGAGTCCTTTCGGAGGTTCGGTCGGCAGTGGATCGAATTTCTGTCTTTTTCCCAGAACGAAGTGAAAAGCCCACCGTCGAGCAGATCACCTTTAGAACTCCCGCGATCCGAGTGGCCGTGATCGGTCCGGCACACAGAGACGAACAGAGTGAACTGAAATTAAGAAACTTTGCCGAAGATATTCGCGATCGACTGATCGAACTTCCCAACGTTTCCCAAGCCCAGGTCGTCAACGTCAAACCGTATCAAATCGATGTGGAGGTCAGCGAAGATACTCTTCGAAAGTACGGCCTGACACTCAGTCAGGTAGCCAACATCATCCGTAAGGAGAACATGGAACTCCCAAGCGGACAGATCCGAAGCGAGGGCCAAGAAATCTTGCTTCGAGGAAAAAACAAGCGGGAAGTCGGAGAGGACATCGCCAAGTTGCCGCTGGTGACCCAGCCTAATGGAGTGATTCTGTCCGTGGGAGATATTGCCAAGGTCAAGGATGAGTTTGACGATGTTGCAGCCCTCAATGAGATCAATGGCAGGCCTGCGGTGACGATCGTTATCGAACGAACCAGCACCGAGGATTTGCTCAGTATTTCCGACGAGGTCCAAAAACTGGTTTCCGAATATCCAGTACCCGATGGCTATTCGCTGATCGCTTGGGGCGACGAGAGCATCGACGTGCGGGATCGTATACGAATGCTTCGCGAGAATGGACTCCAGGGAGGACTGATTGTCTTTTTGTTATTGGCTTTGTTCCTGAATTTAAGGCTGGCATTTTGGGTCGCTATGGGAATTCCGATCAGCGTTTTTGGTGCTGCAATTGGATTGTATGCATTTGGAGAAACGCTCAACATGCTCACGATGTTTGCGTTTCTGATGGCCGTTGGGATCGTCGTCGATGATGCCATCGTGATAGGCGAGAATATTTTCGCGCACAGGGATATGGGCAAGTCCAATATCCAAGCAGCCATCGATGGTGCGGCGGAAGTATTGCCTAGCGTATTTTCCAGTGTAGCGACCACGATCATTGCTTTCATGCCTCTTTTCTATGTTTCTGGCGTGATGGGCAAGTTCATTGCAGTCATGCCGGTGGCGATTGTGCTAATGCTGACAATTTCTTTAGTTGAAGCATCGATTGCATTACCCGGGCACTTGTCGCACGAGTCGCATGCACCAAAGTCGCTTCTTGAAAAACTCCGTTACTACTTGATGCTACCGATCCTACCGGTCGAAAGGTTCTTCGACCGAATATCCAAGTTCAACAATTCCGTACTCGACTGGTTTGGAGAGCGCTTTTATGGACGATTGCTCCGAACTTTTTTACAGAACCCATTACTTCCAATAGCTCTCGGATTTTCAGTCGTTGCTCTGGCCGTTGGAATGGTCAGGTCTGGAAAAGTGCCCTTTGAGTTCTTTCCTGATTTGGATGGTAAGACAATCATCGGTCAGGTGATCTATCCAGACGGGACGCCAGCAAACATCACAACGGCTGCGGCTCGCAAGATGGAATCGGCACTTCGGGAAATCAGCGAGCAGGTCGCCGACAAAGAGCAAAAAGAGGGAACCGCCAAGACCCCGTCTCCGACCGACCCGTCCTCGCCGCGTGGTCCTGTGAAATTGACGTTCTTGCGGGTAGGTTCGGCCGAGCAAGGCAATCAGGGTGCCGGAGATCGTCAATCGGGATCCCACGTGGCCCAGGTGACCGCAGAGATACATGATGCAACCGTGCGAAATGTGACAAGTGAACAGATCATCAAATGGTGGCGAGAAAAGGCTGGCCAATTTCCTGGGGCTGAGCGAGTGAACTTCCAAGCAGCTAATATTGGCCCCGGTGGCAAGCCTTTGGAGTTCAAGATTCTCGCACCACGAGAAGGACTCCAGCAACTCGAAACTGCCGTTGAGGAAGCCAAAGCGAAACTTGCGACCTACGATGGTGTCTACGACATCCGAGATGACTCGAATCCGGGTAAAACGGAGTTTCAATTTACGATCAAGGATCGAGCCAAGGCGATCGGGATCCGACAAGACGACCTGAGCGAAGCGATCCGCAGCGCCTATTACGGGGCTGAAGTCATGCGGCTACAGCGCGATCGTCATGAGGTCAAATTGATGGTGCGTCATCCGATCGAAGAACGCAGATCGCTTGCCGATTTCCAAGATTTGCGAGTGCGAGGTCCAGACGGAATCGAAAGGCCGATCGCTGAGCTTGCTGAGATCAAGGTTACACAAGGATACTCCGAGATCAATCGCTTGGATCAAATGCGATCGGTAACGATTTCTTCGGAGCTCGATACGACCAAAGCCAACGCATCGACGATCGCAGCAGATCTTCGAAAAACTCTCGAAGAGGAGTTCAAACGAAAATACCCTTATTTGCGTTTTCGTTGGGAGGGACAGCAGGAAGAGACACGAGAATCGTTTAACTCACTAGCGATCGGATTTGCTGTAGCGATGGCTGCGATGTACTTGCTTTTGGTCTTTGAATTTCGATCCTACCTGCAGCCTTGGATTGTTTTGGCGATCGTACCCTTCGGAATGGTCGGAGCGATCTTCGGGCATGCACTCATGGGCTTGCCACTGACCCTCTTTAGCATGTTTGGGATGGTGACATTGGCCGGGGTGGTGGTTAACGACTCGATCGTCTTGGTGGATTTCATCAATCAGTGTGTTGAGAAAGGAATGCCACCGGTCGAGGCGATCATCACGGCAGGATCGCGGCGATTGAGAGCGGTTTTTCTGACGAGTGTCACTACGGTTGCCGGACTCTTGCCGATGTTGCTCGAGAAATCGTTCCAAGCCCAGGCGCTCATACCGATGGCTACCAGTTTGGCCTTTGGATTGATAGGCTCGACTCTCTTGGTACTCCTGATGGTGCCTTTGCTCTATCGGCTCTATGTTGCCTTGACCTTCACCGATGAACAGATGCTCGGTTTTGACCCTGCAATCAAAGAAAAATCAGCCGAGTTGAAAGCGAGTCCCTTGGTGCCAACCAGCGAGCAACCAGCATTAGCGCTCGATGCATAGTCGGTATTTCAATATTCCATTAAATGCTTCGCAGAGAAATTTATTGCTTGGCCATAGTAAAGATACGGTTCTTAAGGAATTATTGTGGGTAAAACTTCACGGGCCACATCCCGGCTTCACGCCGGTGGGGCCATGACTTGCGGCTACAAACGTAGCTTCAAGTTACTCGTACTCGATGGCTGTTCGAACTGCGGCACTGCCGATCGTTGATCGAAGCGGTTCGCGGCAACTTGCGGACCAATAGGCCGAATAGCTGTACTGGATCGATTCGAGTACGAGTACGAGAAGAAGCACGAACATAGCATTGGACCGAAGTGCTCGATCGGGCGCAC
>JBEIGI010000098.1:0-12776 GCA_040381975.1 Pirellula sp. | reverse complement strand
GTCTACCAGTTCCGGACCGCTCTTTGCGATCCAGGTGCCGGTCTGTGTCTTGACGTTGAGGGCTTCGAGGATCCGTGTTGTTTGCTTGGACCTGGAATAGTAAAAGATGGTCTGACCACAGAGGGTGATCCGGTCGTGCTTGAAGACCAATTCGCCTCCGGAGAATCGCTTGGTTTCAATCACCGGAGATTCCCGAACGATTACGTTTGACGCTGGCTTGGGTGTCTCGATCGTTTTGGCCTTCGGACCGTACTCTCCGACCACTGCGAGAATTACGCTCGATAGGGGACGCGCTGCGTCCGAGAACGGCTTGGCAATGCATTCCCGAACTCCGTTCCGTTGCAACTCGCTCGAGAGATTGAAGCCGTCGGCTAAATGGGCGGTCATCATGATCACCGGTGGTGGGCTCGGTGCTTTCATCCGCTGTATGTCTTTGAGCAAATTGATGCCGTACTGTTTGTCGGCTCCCCCACGATTCGCCTTCGCGGGGATCTGCAAATCGAGCAGGACGTAATCGAAGTCCATGCTCTTCAAGAGCTGCTGGGCGTCTTGCTGATTGGTGGCCACCTCGAATTCATGGCCCAATGAAAACAAAACATCCTCGACCATTTCGACAATCGTTGGATCGTCTTCAACTACAAGTGCTTTCATCGTGAAACCCTACTGACTTTCTCGTGGCAACAAAATCGTTACCGTTGTTCCCTCATTTTCGCGACTCTCCAGTCGTAAAAGTCCTCCATGTGCCGCTACGTTGCGTGCCGCGATCGGCAGCCCGTAGCCTGTGATTTGTCGGAACGATTCTTTATGAAGGCCCATGGCATGCGGTGCCGTAGAGAATTGGGAAAATTCGTCATAGTTTTCATGGGATCTCAATAATCCCATGAGTCTGGAGACCGGTCGACTGAATCCTGCAAGCATGATCAAAATCAAGAATAGTCCAGCTTGGGGGAGCAATAACCACAATCGAAATAAACCCGCCGAACTGATGGTTAGAAAGGGAATGAATGCTGGTAGATAATACAGAAACAGCCAAATGGCTATGTACAAGGCACCAATACCATCGCAAACCTTACCTTACCTACAAATATCTAGAGATAACCGGTGGTTCTAACAGGCCCGCAACGGCTGTTTCTTGGAATGAAGCGGCTCGATTTGTAAACTGGCTGAACACAAGTAAGAACCTATTTCCCGCTTATAAGATTGCCACGGGAATCAACATCAATTGGGATATTGACCTGTGGGATCCGATTCTGGACCCGCTCGACTATGATCCAAGCAATCGGTTTCGAAGTAAAAGAGCAACATATGTGTTACCCAACGCCGACGAGTGGTACAAGGCTGCGTACTACGATCCAACAACACAGTCGTACTATAGGTATACAACGGGAAGCAATTCTATTCCAACTCCTGTACCATTCGGTACGAACGCCAATACTGCGGTTTTTGGTCGTCAGCTAGACGGTCCCTCCGATGTTCATTTAGCCGGTGGATTAAGTCCGTATGGTGTTATGGGACTCGGCGGAAATGTTTACGAGTGGGAGGAGACATCTGGTGATCCAACGAATAGCAATACAGGTTCTTATCGCATAATCAGGGGTGGATTTTGGTATGACTATTACGATTTTCTCCCAAGCTTGTCGTCCAACCGTGGTGGGCGGCTACCTGGGGTGGAGGCAAATGAAATCGGATTTCGCGTTGCAACGCTCGACCCGTCGGGAAGCGAAGTCCCTGAACCGAGCATGATGGTGATAGGGACACTGTTTGGTTTAGGGGGGCTAGTGGCAAAGAGGCGGATGAAGAAGTAACCGGCTCCGCTCTCGCACTATTGGCCATTTTTCCGATCGTTCCCAAGATGCTGTCATGGAAGTTGCTCTTGGACCGCAACTCGCATAAAGGCTTTGGGTACTCGTCGAATCCGTGTGCCGCGAGATCGTCGAGTACTCGGCCGCCCGCAACGCCGTGCTGATCTTCTCGAGCGGCGTTCGGCATGGCGACCACATCGTAGATACCCTTCGGGACAAACACGGTATCGAATGCGGATTCGTCACTGGTGAGACATCCTCGGAGGATCGGGACTGATTGCGCTGTCGATTCCGCAGCGGTCAGCTGAAGTACTTCTGCACGTCAATGTGCGTACCACCGGCTTCGATGCACCCAACATCGATTGCGTGGCCCTAGTACGGCCGACGTTCTCTCCAGGTCTTTTCTAACAGGCTGTCGGGAGAGGTTTTCAGGCGTGCGGGTGTTTTCGTTTCGTTGGCGCGTTGGTATCGATCACCAACTTTTTTCATGGTCACGGCAAGATGTATCGTCTGTGACAAAGTCGCAGAATTCTTCGGGAAAGTTGTGCCTTAGACGCTCATGTACCGTGACGCTTGCCTAGAGAACAGAGACGAATCGCTGGCGATCCGGCGGGATTTTGGGAGTTGGATCCGTGCGATCCGCGAGGCACTTGGAAAAAGCCCTTCTTGGGATTGATCAAACAAAAAGGCATCGAGGATGTCCGATTTTTCCAAGAGAATGTGAAGTCAAAAAAAGCCGAGTTCTGACGCCAAGCCTCGGCGGGCTCCGAATCTGATTCAGGTGGATGGGAGCAACGTTGCCAATGCTGGTCCCATGGCCGCACGGGCTACCTGGCCACGCCGCTAGCGACTAAGCGAGAAGCAGCACGCCGGATTTTGGTCTTTGTGACCCCAGCATAAGTGCCTTGCTCGCGCAGTGCTTCTTGAAGCAGACGATCAACGCCGATCTGCTCAAGTTTGCGTCGTTTGATGTACCAAGCAGTCCACAAGTAAGCGGCCTCCGCCGGCTTGCCGGCAAGAGAACGATCCACAAGGACCTCCTTCGTAAACAGACGATCTCCGACCCCCACTTGAAATACAAATCAAGCAGGTATACAGCCGAAACCGGATCTGATCGAAGAACGTCAATGGGCCATCAATGCACCTTTTGAAGAGTGGTGAAACGCAAAATAGTGGTACGGGCGCCAACAAGCGGCGACTTGTGCCAAGCAGAAAAATACAGTGAGACTATCCCCACGTGCTAAGAGATGCCCAAGGCCAAGTTTTGGTTCGGGGTGATCTGGGAAAATGATCCCTTGGAATCCGTTTTCAATACAATTCTGATGTATCACCAGAATCCTTAAGCAAGAAAGGTTCTACCGAGTCTTCACGATTGATTATCACTAAACCGCTTGTGAAGGTCGATGAGTGGTCACTCGCAAGATCGACTCAAACTTAGCTTCATTGAGTTGGCGACGCGTTTTGATGGACTTGATCTTTAAACCCGATCCGTCAAAAGGGGGGCATCTTTGTTGTCGCTTGATCCAAATCGATTCACCTAAGACCTCCGTCACCAACCGTCGAGCTAAGAAGCCCAGAGTTTCGAATTGAGGATACGATTTGCGGCTTGGTTGCTTTCAGGTGCTTTTTCGCAGACGCTGCAGGTATTGCTTGGGATTCTACGCTACGTTCTCTTGTGTAAGCGCAATAAAACGCTTAGACTTCTGCGTGGCGATGGCATCCTTGAACTGCTCGGCTGGCATCGCCGCTAATTCCAGTGTCACTCCTTGCGCGGAGAGGTTATGGCACCAGATCCACGCAAATATCTTCCCCTAGATAAATCCGACGTTATCAATACTCGTGCTCTTCTTGCACTCGGGTATCCAGCTTTGGCTCCGTTCATTCAGGAAGTGCTTGAGGGTGACGACCATCAATGGAAGTATTGGTGCATTGTTCGACTGATCGGCGAGATGACACCAGCGGTTGCTGAGCAGTATCGTATCGAGTTGTTTAGATTAGCTGTATGTCCGACTCTTGCTGAAGCACAAAACGAACTCAATGAGGTAGCCAAGGATGCTTTGCAGAAGCTTTGGCCATGTGAGTATCAATTCCGATCAACGCCGCTATTGAATAATCATGAGGAAGAAGGATGAATTCTCAACACGACGAGTCCACTTTACTTGCCTTTGTAAGGCACGAAGAGGTTGGACGAAACAAGATTTGCATTTACGGGACTCCGGGTGGTCTTAGGAAACTGGCATCCGAGTTGGTCAAACAGTCGGAGGCCAACCAGGATCATCTTGCCGATTACGATACCGACCACACTCACTACCGAGCGACCCATCAAAATGCGATCTTGGCCCCAAGTTCCGATGAAGTTGTTTTAGGGAGACTGGACCTGCGTAACGGTGAATTGGCAACCTGGGCAAGAGAACGAATCGATAACCAACGGTTACCGCCAGCGGCAGGGATGTCGTTTCCAGAGGTACTTTCGGATCTTCAATCTCGACCTGGTATGTTTTTACGAAAAGTTACATATGATTCCGTCGCTTCCTGTATCCAAGGATTCGATTTCGGAACAGGATTCGAATTTCTAAAAGGCTTCAGCGAATGGCTTCGCTTGCGTGAAACGCATGGACACAACATGGGTTGGACAGTCTTGGTGTTGTACATCGCATTTCCTCAGTCCAAAACGCCATGGCGAAATTTGGAAGACCCCGAGTCTGAGCAGCATGCAATTGCGACATTGTTCCAATGTCTTCGTGACTTCTGTTCCGAAAGGTAGGATATCCTACATGAGTTCAAACAACGTGATCCTGCATTTCCCAGTCGAATTCGATGCGCTGTACACGGACAAAGGTTATTGGCCTTATGCAGTAGTCGAATTACCCACCGGTGATCACGTCCCCGTTTATTTCGCGCAGATCTTCAGTTCCGATCTGCCGGCTGGCAAGCCCCTCTTGAAGCGTTACAGTCTGGAACAATCGTCTCCAGCCTGAGATAAGACCGAAACAGCCTATCACTCCGTAAAATTCTTGCTACCTTCGCATTAGCTTGATCTCCTTGCACTCCGGATCGAGTCTAGTTTGCGTGATAATCGGGCACTGACTACCAATAAGAAAAGATCGACGAAATCGGGTAAGGATGCCCGTTCCGGGTACCCTTACCTTCATTCCTAATCCAAAAGGACCACCCGGAACCCCAGAGCGGGACTCAAGAATTGCGGCAGGCCCTCACCGTCGCGGACCGCGGATCGACAAAAGGCTTGCGGGCCGAACCAATTGCCGCCACGAGTGACCCTGCCCTTCCTGGATGATGTTGACGCCAATGGATCTACTTTCGCGGCGTTTTCGTAGTACTTTGGGTCATAAAGGTCAGTACACCACTCCGATACATTTCCGTGCATGTCGTGCAATCCATACCCATTGGCTTTCTTTTGGCCGACCTCGTGCGCGTAGGACTCACCAGCATTTTTCGAATTAGCGTCGAACCATGCGTACTCGCTCAATTCACCGTCGTCGTCTCCACAACTGTACTTCGTTTTCGTTCCAGCTCGACAAGCATATTCCCACTCCGCTTCTGTGGGTAATCGGTACTTCCCGCCTTGCTTCTCCTCCTGCTTAATCAGTCTTTGGCAGAACTCGCCTGCTTGAGTCCAACTTACATAACTCGCTGGATAATTATCGCCTTCTTTTACATATTCTTTTCCCTTCCACGGCTCTGTTCCCATGATCGCCTTCCACTGCCCCTGTGTTACTTCTGTTTGTCCCATGTAGAAGTCCCGGCTTATCCTTACTTCATGCTGTGGTGATTCGTCTTCAATATGTTTTCCACCATCTCCTAACTCCGTTTTCGGTGATCCCATTATGAAACTGCCTTGCTTGATCAATACCAGTTCCATTCGGATGCTGTTCGTAATCGTTCGCGGCGACTGAGCGCGCTGCTGACACCCCAATTGAACCATCCCGATAATCAGTAAGAACAAAAAAACACGGATCGCTGACGTGACATCGTTGTTTAGCTCCTAGTTCGATGGATCGATCGAGAATTGCTCTGGACAGTGCAACTCTGTAAGGTTCCAGGCCAGGTTGTTCAATAACCGAGGCGCTTTTTCCTTAAAAATTGCCCCTCCACCATCACGTTCGCCATGCCGGATGCTTTAGCAAAATCATGTTCGGTGACAATCAAGTAACACTTTTGGGCGACCTGCCTAGCCAAGCGCAAACAACTTGGATCGCGAACCCTCGCTGGAGCTCGAATTATCCAATCTATCGAAGCCGCTTCATGATGTCCGATTCACTATCGGTAAATTGAGGTGAAGTCAGATTCGCAACCGTCGTATATCCGCTCTCTTGACAGGCGGTGATTTCCATGCCTGCAGATCATTCCACTTGAAACCCTTGATACCTTTTTCATCAACAACCAGGTCAGTCTTCCGACCGAAGAGTTTCGACGTGGCCGTGATATCAGGGCGTGCAAGCGCTTCGGCGATGACTGTGATGCTGCCAAAGGCCCGCACATACGGTTGGAACTGCTGATGGTCGACTCCGTCGCCGATGCGTGCCTCCACCAGGTTCGTATCGTCCATGATCGCGACGGCAAATCCACCCTGGAAAGATGCCGTACCTTGTGCCTTCGCGCCGTTCCTTAGTTTTTGATTGTCTTGATACTCAAGAAGACTCTTCTGTAGCGACTGGGAGAAATTCGAGACCTTGGACCCGACGTTGGTTGCCGCTGACACTCCGGATGCGGACGTAAAATAGGAATCAAACAATGGTACAACGTCAGGTCCTGCGACGCTGCCGTTGATCTGTGTTGCGGTCACCGTGATTGAGCCCGTGACTATATCGAGCGTGGCCCAATCAGGATTGCCCACAAGATTGAAATTCACATCGGCTTCCTCAACGACCGTATCGAGACCGCCGTTGCCCCGTATCGTGTCCTTCCCGTCGCCCCCGGCGAAGACGTCGTCGAATCCCCCACCGACAAGTATGTCGTCGCCTTCCTCACCCGACAGGAATACAGGACCGGCAAACCCCGAAGCATCGATTGAGTTGCTGCCATAGCCGCCGGTGAGCACGGCCTTTTCGATCGACGTAAGCTCATCGACTTCGCTCCCGATCGTCAGGCTCTGCGCGAGCAGCACGAAGTTCGCATCCCGCGTCTCGACGACCGTGTCCGTACCGTCCCCGCCGATGAGCGTGTCGTTGCCGCCACCACCCCGCAGAATGTCATCGCCGGGGCTACCGATCAGACGGTCGGCATCGAGCCGGCCATCGAGCCGGACGGTGCCTTCAGTAATTACTCCGCCCCTAAGCGTTTTGCCGGTTCCAACACGCAGTAGCCCCAAATCGCTCGCAGCGTTGGAACCGTTTCTGGCCCTCACCTCGAGTTTGCCCGTGCCCTCAGCGGAGTCGCGGAGATCGATCCCCGTGCCGTCCGCATTGACGTCGGCAAACAACTGGTCATCGGCGAGGTTCAATAGAATCATCACTTCTTCGATTGTCGACGCCTCGGCGAAGTCGATGTCGATCCGCCGGCCGTCGGAGAGAATCACGACGAGATCGCTGCTGACATCGGTGATCGCCGTGCCCTCGAGCGATTTGACTCCTCCGTTGCCAAGGATCCCCAGGTCGAATGCGGCTAGTGAGTTGTTCAGTGCCGTAACGGTCATCACGCGACTGGACAACTCAGGCGGCTTCTCGTCGGTCAGAAACAGACAACTGCCCGACTGCGAGAGCGAAGCTGTGACCCGGCCTGTGGGCGCAGCGTTGACGATCGCTTTGAGCATCTCCTCCACGGTCATGGCCGATTCGATGTCGACAACAAAGGAATGACCGTCGGCCAGGGTGACTTGAAAATCATTCATCCCGCGTGGATTAGCCCGGATGCCATCTCCGTTGTTGAGCATGGCCAGCGGCGTCGTCGACTCCTTCCCCGACAGATCTGCCAGTGTCGCAAGGCTGGTGCCAACGCCGCGGCCGCCGTTCAGTGCTGACAGCAACGTCAACGAGCCACCATCGAGCATTACTCCACCACTGCCCGTGAAGGCGCTCGCATCGAGCCGGTTGGCGTGGGCTCCACCGGTGAGCTCAGCCCGCTCAAAACCGGAAATCTGATCACTCTCCGCCGGAGTGATCCCCGCGCTTACGAACGTGACGCTCGTATTTGTAATCGTGATGTCGGCGTCACGGTTTTCAACCAGCCTGTCAATTCCGACACCGCCGAGAAGTATGTCGTTGCCTTGATCACCACTGATGCTGTCGTCGCCAGCTCCTCCATCGATCCGGTTGGCCTTCTCGTCGCCGATCAGTTGATCCGCGAAAGCAGTTCCCACGATATTGGCGAATTTTCGTACGGACGAGAACAGGTCGGCCGTTTCGATCGACAGATCGACCGAAACCCCCTCGGAGTACAGCGTGTAGTCGAGCGTATTGTCGCCGGTGCCACCGAGCAGCACGTCTACATTGCTCGCGGCAAGGACGTTCCCCTGGTCATCGGAAACGTGGAGAGTTCCATCAGCCAACACAGCAAATGTCAGGGCAGAAGTGACTCCACTGAAGTCTACTGTGTCCTCGCCGGCAGCATTGTCAAAGCCTAGCTCTTCCGTAATCGTGTCGAAGCCCCAGCCGTTGGTAAAGACGTAGGTGTCGTCGTCGGCACCGCCTGCAAGCTTGTCTCCGCCACCACCACCCGTTATTCGGTTTTCGAGCGAGTTCCCAGTGATTGTGTCGGCGAAGGCACTGCCGATGACGTTCTCGATCGCTATTCCTGAAGCCAACGTTAGCGTGAATCCCGATAACAGGCTGTTGTCGACAGTCTGCTTGTCGGTGGAGGACAAGTCGATGATGACCGCCGCCCCTCGCATGGCAAAATCTAGCTTGTCCGTGCCACCAGCCGTCTCGTCGAGGAACACATCCCCGAGTTCTCCGCTCCCGAATGTATAGATGTCGTCCCCAGTCCCGCCCACGAGGTTTTCAATGTTCGCAAACGATACGGCCCCTACAATGCCCGTGCCTTTTCCGGTGAGCCTCCAGTTGTTGTTTCCGTCGCTACCGACGAAGAAGTCGGTGTCGCCCCCGCCGTCAACCGCGACAGAACCGATCGCGACAGCGGCGCCGAAACTGAATGTGTTCGACGAATCCCCCCCGGTCAGCTCCGCCCGCTCGAACCCGGCGAGCGTGAACGTCGTCGCGCCGACGGTGAGGGTCGAGCCGGTGAGCAAGAAGTTTGCATCGGCCGTCACGGCCACACTGTCGTCACCACTCCCCAGGAACGTGATCGCTGTTGTCGCACCCGCCAACGTGAGCGAGTCGACGTCGAGTCGAAGCACATCCGAACCATCAGTACCGCGAATCTCAATCCCCCCAACCGCAGCGTCACTAGCGTTTGCCTCAGAAACCACACGATTACTGTCCGCTGTATTGACTAGCTGGAACTTCAATTCAGTGGGGCTGTATACAAGAGCTACATTGTACAGGTCAGGCGGATAAGCCAAATCAGCTGCTAACATAACGCGAGGCTCTAACGATTCTACCACCCGCGTAAAACGATTCACCGCACTTCTCGGCTTCTTTCTCGCTAGTAAGATCCCTGAAAGAGGCCAAGGCTTCATTGCCGCACCGACAATTCCATTGTCGGTTTGAAGTAACAGACGTAGCATCTCCATACGGCCAGCGCGCTTCCGCGTGCTGTTCCAAAACGTGCGCAACCGCTTCTGCAAATATCGAAAGAATCGTCTTGGTTTCTTATTCGTTCTGGGGCCGCGCAACACTTCGCGCAAAGCGTCTAGGTCCTCGCGCCGAAAAACGCTATCGCCATGCACCGGATGGCAATGTGACGAAAGCTTTCCCTCATTTTGCCAATTCAGAAGTGTTTCATTTGAGACACGGAGAACTACCTCTACATCTTCCAAGACGGCCAGTGGCATTGCCACAAGATGTGACGCTACTTCGCGTCGGCCGCACGCATCGGGATGGGAGAAGTTCCCGTCCGCTCTAGGATTGCCGGCTTGCCCGTGACCCCATACTGTGGTGCCCACCGAATCGTTTTGACTCTCGGCCTTGCGATACTCGGTCTCGGCTGCGACTCGAGTATCGGCCAAAATATCAACCGCTTCTTCAGTCTGTGGAACAATCGTTGGAATTGGATGCCAAGACTGCAGGTTTCCGTGGCCTGGCATCAAGTCCTTCCACCATTTCGCCGTCGCAATCACTCGCTCAGGAATTTCCAAGACTTTTGCGTCCTGGCCAGCCCCTCGCGTACCACACTCCAAGATGATCATGCGAGCGAAAAACCCGTTGGTAAGCATTCGCTCTGAGAGTGCCTCGTAGTAATGGTTCGGAATCGCGGTACCGAAGACCACCAGACTCGGTTGGTCAATCGCTCCGGGAGCTTCCTTGCCCGCCTTACGACGCATCGGGTATCCTTGCTGTCGTAGCATCCGAGCTGCCATCTCAAAATCACCACCGAACTCCAGCCATGCGTAGACCGCAAATGGGCTGTACGCACGATTGGGTTCCAGCGGAGCCGCATTACCACTGAAGACATAGAACGACTTGTCTTTGAGCGATGCCGACCAGCCATTGGTCTTTCCAGGTCGACGCCATAGCTCGTTCTCGCCACCTTTGACCATCGTCCAGCCATGCTTGACCAGTAGTGCTCGCACGTCACCGCGGTTATTGAAATCGTCACCAGGGCGATTCTCAGGGACGAACTGCGAATCGACAGGTACCTCGGCTGTGGGCAAGTACTCGTTGAGTGACCACGCCGTTTCCAAGAGTGTTTCGCGCTCCTGCGCAGTTAGCTCTGGAATTTCGGTCAGCGAACCTTGCTCGATCGTGTACCCAAGCGTTGGAGCACAGAGAAACAGTCCCCCTTCGCCACGAGTCTCGATCAAGGTCACCAGTGCCCCGTCACGAAAACCCATCGCTAGTTTCATGTTGCCGTTGATCGGCTCTGAACAGCGATAGATCACGTGCTTGCCACCGGACTGGCTCGTCTCGATGACAAGGCGAGCAAACAACTCCGGTGGGATTTGTTGTTTCCAAGCTTCGAAACGATCGCCACCTCGGTCGAAGTCGAGCATCTCGAGGTTGCCGCTGACTTGGCCTGTAGGACCGCATCGCACCATTCGGTGATGATGGCGCTGGCATGCTTGTGCAGACGAGGTGAGTAACGGTCGTAGGTTGGTGCTTCCGGGTCCTCGAACTTCTCGACCTTGGCATGAGCGATCAGAAACGGATCCAGTTCGCTAGGCAGTTCATGCACGATGCGGTCGATTGGAAGATCATCGACGAGAACCCCTTTTCCAAGGTTCGAACGCAGCGAAGCACCGTCAAAGTCAACGAGTTCGTCCCTCGCGAAGTGGTCGACAAGCTGATGAAGAAGGCAAATCCAGTTTGGAAAGTGATCCTGGGTCTGAGTCGCTACGGCGGACTTCGTACGCCTTCGGAAACGCTATCGCTGCGTTGGGAAGACATCGATTGGGAAATGAATCGGATGAGCATTCCAGAGCCGAAGGTCGAGCATCACGAAGGCCGTGGGATCCGTAGCTGCCCGATCTTCCCGGAACTTCGACCTATCCTCGATGAAGCGTTTGAGATCTTCGGCGACAAGAGCGAATACGTGGTCGCCGCTCCGCAGTATCGAGCGGCAGCCAACACGGCGATGGGTTGGAAGAACTCGAACCTGCGGACCGAAATGACGCGACTGTTGCGCCGCGCCGGCGTATCAGGTTGGCCACGATTGTTCCACTCGATGCGAGCTAGCAGACAAACAGAACTGCAGCGCGAGTTCCCGCTGCATGTCGTCTGCTCTTGGCTTGGCAACTCGCCACGCATCGCACAGCAGAGTTATCTGCTGGTCACCGAGGATGATTTTGCCAAAGCTGCCGGCGTGGCGAAGATGATGGTGGAGGGGTGAGTCAATCGGTTGTGTGGGGAGGGACAACCAAGGTGGCCATGAACCGATGGGGCACAACGTCATCGTAGTAGCCACGGACGGGACACCATGAGCATCGTATCCGGCGACATAATCACAGTTCCTTAGAAAGCGATTGTCGCAATTCGAAGAGCAAGAGAATGACGATGATGAAAATCTCTACTGGGAAATAGAAGCGGCCTAGAAGCGTTAGCTGATCGAGGTTGCTCCACCACAGAACAGCGGAAAGGATACTAAAATCAATATTAAGAAATGCGAGGAATGAGAGTGTGTTTAAGTGATTGCTCGCAGTTGCTAATCGATAGGCTCCGAACAATCCAAGCAACGCTGCCGCAATTCCCAGAAGGATGAGGGTCCACGATGGCATTCCTGTAGGAATAATATTGGTCGCGAACAACGCCAGAGTGATCATGCTGGTCAGAAATGCCCCAGCGATATCGATCAGGATAAGGGTACGTGGCGTTATCATAATGAGTTAACGGTTATGTATTATGAGGAGGTGAGCAGCACAGATAACATCATCAAGCCGATGATCGCTTCGACGAAGAATCCAACGATGTTTTCGCGAGAGCGACTTTTGTCGATGACTACCGACATCAATCGGGCTATCCAGCCTTTGAGAGCGCCGCGGCACTGCGTGCTTCTTCAAGTTGATCAACGCGGGCTTTCAGCTCGCTGATCTTCTCCGCGTCCCGCTTGCGCTCCTGTGAGATCATCCACAAAGCCGCAGGTAGGAAGGAATAGAAGGCGATCGCCATCGGGTTTTGAGAGGCACCGGAAACGATTTCGCCTCCCAGCATCAGCACGCATAGCAGCCAAGCGAAAGCCACAGGCTTCGGGGGTGTCCAATCATTTGATGTGTGCATGGCTCACTCATCTTTTTTAGGGATAACTATTTTAAACCAGCGGCATGGCACGATGCCATGTCCGCTGCGTTGGAAAGTTCATCGGCTTACGCGATAACGGCAATCGCGTTCGATGAAAATCGGAGGGCGAATCCAAACCTCATTACGCTCACGACGCATGCCGACGCTAACGTACGTTGCGTTGCAG
>JBEIGI010000097.1:0-13316 GCA_040381975.1 Pirellula sp. | reverse complement strand
AGTGCCCCTGGAGGTCAATTCTGGTTTGCTCAAGGAGTCCTATGCTAGGGCCAATGGCCCACCGTTGGAATTGATCGTGCCTTCTGGACAGGGGCACAATATGTGGGAAGGATTCTTCCAATGCCAAGAACTCGTTGACTTTGTAATCAAGCACGCACTTAAAGACTAGAGGAACCAATTTTTTACTTCTTCGGAAATTTTGGTTCTTCAGGTAAATTTATGGGTGGCGTCGAATTAAAAGCGGAACGGCGCGAGCCGTCCGGTGAAAACCTTGCGAGTTCGCGGATCTTCCATAACGCACCGGAGCGAGTGCGCACTTCCGCTTGAACTAATTCAAGGCCATCGGGCGTGAAGCCGGGGTGGTGGCCACTGATGCTTTACCCACGATAATTCCCGAAGAACCCTAACACGAACTCAGCGTCCATGCTGCTGGACAGCCTCAATGAGATCACGTATCTGGCCTTTATATGGATGGCGTATGTACTCTTGATCGATCATACGCATGATCTGTAGGTACTAAACGACCGCCTCACCCTTGGCATACACACTCTCCTTGGTGAAACCCCAAAAACATGGCCCTTTTGTGGTTAAAAACCATACGGATTTCTATCTAAACCGTGGTCCGAATAAGGGGTCCACTTCACCAGAATTCCTGTGGAGCTATTTAGTTAGGTAGTACAGCATCAATCCAAGGTTCAAAGATAGGGTAGGAAGCTTCTGGTGTAGACCAACCGATAAGATAACGCGTGCGACTACCGGTAATGCTGCTTCTGGGAAAACGAAAGGTACCATCCTTTTGTCGGTCGACGAATTCCACTTCGGATTTTAGCAATCGCTTATTTTCGAATCCACAAACAACTTTGGCTGATTCCGAAGCACCTTCGAAGGGTTCAATCCGAATGATGACGGTCTCGGACTCGACGGAGATGTTTGATTTGAGTCGCGGTAGTCCAGTTAGAAATACCGATTCCCTCTTTTGCAATTCATCGAGTTTGGCCTCGTAACTTGCCTCCAGAGATTCGATCGACGCGCTATTGCGCTGGAGCAAGGTTCTCCAAAGTTGCTCGGGACGATACCCGGTAGGCATCGTCACTTTGCGTAGCGTTTCCATCATTTTGCGTGGCATCGCAGGACCACCAATCTCAACTAGCGAATTTGCAACAATGTAACCCAGTGGATAAACAATGTTCTCATCGCGTGTTTGATAGATGACTTGATCGTTGCACAATACTGAAAAAGGCACCCTTCCTCGAGCATCGACGGCTGCGGCCCATCGTTCCATCCGCAATCTTTCGTCAGCTATTTCCTGAAAAGGAGACAGTTCAACAGCCGTAGCTACCCCTTCGTGAAAGACTCGCATTTCGTTAAAGTACCGGCTTGCTTTTCCGTCACTTAGATTCTCAATGTAAACATGACCAACCTCGTGACGCAAAACCTGTAGAAAATCCTTTTGCTTCTTCAGTCCATCGAGAGATACTCGGACCTTTGTCCAATTGGTTACACCTGCTGCATGGCTTGGGATAATCGCTCCTGTATCGAGAACGATTCGACCTGGAACCGGCATCGGGTTGAGAAAATACTCCAACACTTGCCCGTGGACATCATCGATCTGGTTATTGAGCGACTCCAAGCGACTCTTGGTCGATGTTCGACAGATGATATCGAAGTGCTGAGTTTGCAATTTACTAAAACTATCGACAGGGGATGTCAAGGACTCGACATTCTCGTGCCATGTTTCATCAATCCCTACGGCTCGCTCAACTACAGGACGATCGTCACTTTCAAAAGCACCTGAATTTCCAAGCTGAGAAATATTGTAAAACCAAACACCTGCTGCCAGTATATATCCAATCGTTGTAATTATTCCTCCTGAGGTCTGTTCGGACCAACGATCTATCCACATCGTCACGCGACCATCTCGATGTAGGAACATCAAGGTAGCCAAAAGCCATCCAAAAACTCCAAGACAACCGTAGCACAGCATCTGTTTCGTAGGCCACAGGATTCGACCGCCGGTCGTGTTAGGAATCAGAAGCGCTTCGGCATCTAACCAAATCGATAGTGGTCCGTCTTTTAAACCAATCCAAAGCAATACCGAGACAAGCACACCCAGAAGGAACGGAAATAGTTTTCGGGAAAACGACAAAAAGGCAACCACACCAACGATTGTGGTCGTAAGCAGCAATCGCGTTGCATAGCCAGCCAAAAGAGCAAGATAATCGATCGGCTCCGAGAGGGAATCACGGACAAGCCAATCGGTCACAAAGCTGTCTGCCTCTAGAAACAACTCTAGCAATACAACCATGACTAGAGCGGCCAAGGACTTGTGAAAAAACAGATTCCATCGACTTACCGGAAGCCCATCCAAAAAAGCCAGAGTCCGATGCTCTCTTTCCTGTCCGATCATCGCAAGACCGACCAAAATCCCAATCAGCAGCGAGTTCAACACAAGGTCAAATGCCCCTTGGTCTTCCTCGCCGCCCGTAAGATCAGGTCGATCCGGAAATCCCGTTATGCAATAGTATAACCATTCGATCGCAGAGAACGATAGAACCAAGACAAAGCAAAGGCGTAAGCTAGAGAATTCTTTAAGCAATAATCTCGTATTGATCACGGATTTGCCTCTTCGGTAATAAGATCTGCTAAGGTCAGATTCAATCGTTTTTTAAGAACAGACTCGACAGAATACCAGTAATCGTGAATAGATGCTCGAAAATCATACGGTGGGCAATAGCCAAGAACCTCGCTAAAAAAATCACGCATCGATTCGGGATCCGACTTTTGACGGAGTGTTCGTATTAGCAAAGCCGCTTGATACCTGGCGTGCTCATCCCCCGTTTTCTTCTTATAAGCTCTCCATGCCAGTAGATCAGATACGACAGGTGTGGGTTTCTGTTGGCCCTGGGGTGGCTGACGAGTCGCAATCTCTCGGTCGATCAGTACTGCGTCTTTTCCAGTAGCCCACCAACTAGAAAATCCTGTTACGATCCACTCCCTACTATCCGAATCGAGCCTTTCGTGTTGATGCGCAATCAAGACGGATCGGACTAGCACTCGGACCCACTGCGGATCTTCGGGATGGGTTTCAATTGCGTTGAAGCGAATCAACACCCCCTGTCGCGTATCGATCTTTCCAACTTCGAATTTGTCGGAGCCGTAATCGGGACGATGGATAAGAAAGAGTTTAGGCAGACTCTCGATTCGAAGATACTCAGCCATTTCATCCAAAACAGCGCAAGATGACTGAAGGTGTTCTTCTAGGGCGGTGAAGACCTCCTGGCTAGGATGTTTGTCCGAGGGTGCCGCATGAGCGATTCCTCGCTTGTACTCCAAATCGATCGAACCGGGCAAGTCGAGTTGCTCGGTGCTCTTTCGTTGGTCCGCCACGGAACCAATGGTCACCATGCATCCGAAAAATACCACAGCGATGGATATCTTTTCACGAAACGACATCTTCTCTGACAACATGTTCGCCAGCGTTGCATCCCTTGCCAATCCGAAAGAAAATCCGGTCGCACTAAATATACAGATCAACCCTAGAGTGTATCCGACCGCTACGGTTGGATATTCAGTGCGATCATAAGGGAATTTGCTACCTATTAATTCAAAAGGACCGAATTGAGTAATGCCAAATCCAAGTTCGCTTTCTAGGAAAACCAGGATCAGGAACGTGATCACACCGATCGCGATTCGGTATCGTCCCAAGAATGCAAACGCAAAGAAACCCGACCAGACGAACCAAGCCCAAAGGAATGTCCGTAGGCAAAGCAAGCTTGCAAATCTGGTCGTTATACTCTCGCGTGACCACTCGAGCCAAAAAAGAGCACCCAGTAAGACCATTGCCGTAAGCGTGCTAATCCACAATCCCACGAAATATTTAACCAACAAAAAAACCCAGCGCGGGACGGGCAAGCCTTCGAGAAATATCTGGGTTCTCTGCCGATATTCATCGGCGATAAGTGCATTGGCAACCACTAACGCAAACAAGGGGAACAAAAGGAGTAGAAACCAAGTCAGGTTGTAGAATTGGCTACCACCCAATTCCGTAAGTTGGCCTCGTCCCATGTACAGTCCCCAACTGAGGGTCATGAGAAACGGTAGGATCACCAAAATGAACTTGTGTTGGTGGAACTCTTTGGAAAGAATGGCCCGGATCACAGATTCAAGCTCCTTGAGCCTACGCAGGCAAGAAAGATGTCCTCTAGAGACAAACTTTCGATCGTGGCTTCGGGTGGCAACTGCAGTTCCTGCCATGCACTACAGGTCGCCCGAAATGTCTGGATCACCTGATCATCCTTCTTTCGCTCTTGCCAAAACTCGAACATAGGCCCCATGGATGGCAATTCACCTCGGAATCGAACGCGACGAACCTCCTCTCGCAATTGACTGAGAGGACCTTGAAATCTCATCTTGCCCGCATGGATAATCCCAATGCGATCGGCACAGCGCTCGACTTCATCGATCAAATGCGAGGAAAAGAAGGTTGTACGACTCGCCGTCCTGGCTTGAGAAACGATGATATCTAAAAAGTCCCTTCTGGCGACTGGATCGAGTCCAGCGGTGGGTTCATCTAGAATCAGCAATTTAGGTTTAGGTGTGATGGCCAAAGCCAAGCCCAATTTGGCTTTCATACCACCGGAAAGCTGGGAGACTTTCCGTGCTCGAGGAATCTCAAAAACTTCGAGCAACCGAAAGAACTCTTTAGTCTCCCACGTCGGGTAAAAAGAACCTACGAAGCGACCGAGTTTCTCGCAGGTCATCCAAGGATAGAAGTTTTGATCCTGAGATACATATCCGATGTCGCGCTTGAGACTCACCGTTGTACGTCGAGTTTTCTGACCAAAAATAGTTATCGAGCCGGCTTGTGCTGCAATGATCCCCATGAGCATTCGGATCGTTGTCGTTTTGCCAGCACCATTGATGCCCAGGAAACCGTATATCTCTCCTTGACGCACCTGAAGATCAATTCCGTCGACTGCTGGATGCCTCCCATAGTGCCTCTTCAGACCGCTTGTTTGAAGTACGACCGCAGTTTCGGTAGTAAGTGATGACATGGCGTTGGATCATCTTTCTTATAGAATGTAAACTCGCTGGAGTCTAGCGACACAGCATAGCAGGCAATACCCAGGACCACCATCCTACCAGTCGACGGGATGTCATTGAGAATAGCCTAATAATATGATTGTCTCAACGACCATGAAAACTGGGGCAGATCATGAGGCAATCACGATTCGCTTGACCCGATCTTAGAACATGCCGCCCATGCCGCCCATTCCACCGCCGAAGCCATTGCCCATGCCACCCATACCGCCGATGCTCTGCATGCCACCGAAACCCGGTGCATCTCCACTTTCGATCTTACCTATCAACTCCGAGATCTGAGGATGAACCCTCCGCTTTTGATGAATGATCAAAACCGAATAGGCTTCTGATGGCATCTTCTTTTCCGTACCAGTTACTGCTTTCAATGGTAAACTCACCGAACGGCATAACTGAATCGTTCCTTTTGCACCCTCGATGGCCGTGTCGCTTTCGACCCAGGTGTCTTTTTCTATAAGTTTCGGGAGAAGCTTATGCAGATCCCGAGCCACGACCGTCGGCATCCTGTAGTACTTAGTCTCATATACCTCAGGATCAACCTCGGGAGACATCCGCCTCTTCGAATTCTTGAGGGCTGAGCGGTAGTTATCCAAAAGCGTCGAAACTTCATCGATCACCCTTTCGCGCTGTGAGATCACCATGATACCAACCGAAGGAAAATCAATGACACCTGTTCCGCCAGCGGTCTCCCAACTGCCAGGATCTGCTTGACCTTCGATGGCTTGTTGTAGTTTGCTACAATCCGCCAGATTCATGCATAGATCTCGCACATCGAATATCGCAAGCTTTCGCTCCTCTGCTGCTTGCTTGGCCTCGGTAATCCAAACCACGCCATCACGATAGAACCAGCCGAGTTGATGCTGCGAGGTGATAAATTCCAGGATCGTTCCGAGATTTTGTTCTCGAATATCCACAGAGATCGCAAGCCTCTCGGAGATTCGTGCATTCCGTAGCGCCATGCGGTCGAGTCGAATATTGATCTGGTGCTGTGCCGACATCGTTTGAACAGCTTGAACCAGCGGCACCCCTTTGAATTGCACAGAAGTCTTCGAGTCAAGTACCGCGCGGATGGCTTCGTGCTCTTTGGACTCATCTATCCAAGTCCGACGCGCTGGATGTCTAAGTCCTTCGAGAAATGCTGCAATTCTACGATGGTTTCGATCGACTTGGCGGATGAAAAGAACATCGCCTAACAGAACAGCAGTCGAAGTACCTCCGAGATGCAACCAAGAGCTTGGGTCGATCGTTGAGGTTATCGCAGAGATCAGCTCAGTAGGTTTGTAATCCAAATCAAGCAAATCACCGATATTGTACTGAACATTTCGGACACTCGAATTCAGTGGCAAGAGCGTAATCATCCTGCCATCGGATGTCCAATCAACACCGAGTCTTTCAAGCCGATCGAGGAACTGATAAATGTGTACATCCTTCAGCGACTCTGTGACAAGCTCATTGGGTGAAACCTCTTTCTCCTCGAGGCCTCTTTCATCGAGGACTACGCTCAAGCCTGTCTGCGATTGAATCCATTCGGAAACCTCGGTCAGTGGTACATCTTGAAACGTATGAGTCACCTTCGATCGTAGAGCTTCAGGAACCCATCCTGTTGGGTCGATGTACTTGGGCTCCTGAGCGATCACAACTACTGGATCTTGATCCTGAGCATAAGCAGGAATCAAGATCGAGAACAAAAGTCCAATAAGAAGCCACCGAGACGAAACTAGCATAGCATTTCCCCGTATACGAGCGATTGACTGATATAGGCTTGGTATCAATGGTTAGCGATAAATCGCTAAAACCGTTTTCGCATGATTAACCTTTCGAAAAGCAAAGAGCGTGCCGGATTGCACCGAAAAATCCAACAATGTCTTCTGGTTGCCGATTCGATTATGAAATGGCGAGGCGTCAGGCGAATTTACCAAGAAACTTCAGACGAACCTTTTTGGAATGCAGTCTAAAAATCTAGAAGAAGACTTGGTTAAGGATTTTGGAGCGTAGTATTTTGCAACATAGATGATGGTTGCTTGTGCTATTTTCTTCGGACAATCTGCTTATGAAGTGCTCATGCACAGGGTCTGTCCCCTCGTTTACACAGGGGACAGACCCTGTGTTGATGACGTTGTGATCAACGGGCATTATGCCCAGTACTCCTTGCATTTAGGAAGCGGGGGAATCCATCGATTACCAGGTGGGGCGTTGTCCATACTACCGGTTCATGCCCAGCACCCCGGCCGAATCTTCTTGCCCTTCGCCGAAGATGATCCCAAAACCGCCGAAATCGTTTCGAAAGTTCTTCTCCTGGCTCGCGATGAAGCAATCCAGGATCCCATGATCCTCGATCAATTGGGGGCCGATCCGAAAAAACGACCCGCATGGATCCTTCAACTCATGGCTACCGCAAACGCGATCAGCAAGCCGCCGAAGAAAAAAGCGAACAAAGAAACACCCAGTGGAGATACCCAAGAGACCGAATCAGAAGCCTCCGCCGGAATCAAACGCTGATTCGAATTCCAGGAAGGAAACTCAAGTAAGTTTTGGGAAGTCGAACTCCTTGATAATAAGGTCAGGACAACGTGGGGACGAATCGGAAGTGACGGACAGTCCAAGATCACGGGTTTCGCCGATGCTGCAAAGGCACAATCGGAATACAACAAACTCATTAAAGAAAAGACAGTCAAGGGCTACAAAGAAACCCAGTAGAGGTCAAATGCATGACTATTCCAGGAGGACTTGGTGGAAAGCACCACCTCGGACAGCACCGTTGCATCAGTGCGTTCGATTCTGGCGCAATTACACCAAGCGTCGGAGAACAAACGATCGGGTGGACGATCGAACTAGAACGATCTTCTTCGTTTGTTCCGATTCGCCGAAAAGTTGTTGATATCAACGCCGCTCGTCACGGATCCATTGCCGTCCCAATCCAAGGACGCGTTGTAGGTGGCGGCCAATTGAGCATTGCGTAAAGCGACGGCGTCTACGCCGTCGACATCGCCGTCTCCATCGCTATCTCCAAACATCCGGAAGAAGTTATCGACAGATCGATTGCCAAACTGATTCGACCCAGTGACTTCGGATCCCGATATCGTCAAGATCCAGTTGCCGTCGGCCAGCGAGTTGCCACGCGTTCCGGTTCCCGCCCGAGTAACCACACCGCTTCCAGCTCCAAATCGGATCGTGTACACGTTGCCGACGTTGGTCACTAAGATTTGTGAGGAAGCTAGATTGGTCGATGAAGCACTCAAGAGTCCGATGTTGACCAAGCTGAAGGCTGATTGGGGACTTGCAAGCACACTCTCGGTGGCAATGACAATCGAGGTCACTTGGGAACGTTGACTAGCATTGAGGTAACTATCCGCGCCGTTGACGGTCACCGAAACAAGTTCGTTGGTATTGATGACGCTAATCGTGAAGACCTTTTCAGTGAACAGTCCACCTTGGTCGGTCGATCGAATTCTCACCGAATAGCTCGACTTGGTTTCGAAGTCAAAGCTGCTGTTTGCTCGCAGCGAACTGCCATTGATGTTGAATACAGCGTTGTCGGCATCACCCGTGCCTGCGACCAACGTATAGGTGAACGTATTACCCGCATCGACATCGGTCGTGCTGAGCGTCCCGACGACCGCATTGGCTCCCCCATTCTCCGCAATGTTACTAGACGAAATCGCGATGTCGGTCGGCGCATCGTTAACGGCATTCACGGTCACAGTGAAGGAGCGAGTGACAAAATTGTTGTCAGAAGTCGTGCCGAAATTGCCATCCAGACCGCCGTCAATGACCTTTGCTGTGATCACAACCGTACCACTTTGGTTCGAGACCGGAGTGAATCGGAGTGACCCGGTAACATCGGGGGATGTGTAGTAGACAGTTGGGTTCGGAATGAGGGCCGTGTTGCTGCTGGTTGCTTCGATGGCTAGCGGCTGTGTTTCACCAGCACCGGCAGTGATGCCGGAAAGGTTGACGGTCTGCTCGGCAGCATCTTCGTCAATCGTCATATTCGCAGGTTGCTCTAGCGTGGGCGCGAGGTTTTTCTTCACTCCATAGGATTGGTTGAACAAAGTCGCGGGAACCGTTACGGTGCGCTTACCGTCGGGGGGTGCGATGAATACCCAAAAGATTCCTGGTTCCGTTTGGAGACTCACGGTATGGGTTCCATTCGGGAGATCGAACGAGGACCGTCCGAAACTATCCGTACTACTTCGATAGTCTCCTATCGAAACGATCCGAAGAGACCAATTCGCAATGGAGCCAACGTCACCGCCAACTCGATCGAACACATACAGTTTCCAAGTCCCGTTGGGTTGACGTCCATTGAAACTGGCCAGCACTCCTTCAGGTCGGAAAGTTCCCGTAAAGGGCGCTGTTCCCGCCGTGATCGACGTCGTCGCTGAATCATCGAGGATCGTTCCCGTAAAATTCTCGCCGCTATCTCCGACTCGCGTGAAAAGTTCCACGATCGTGCCGTCCGGCGCATGCAGGAAAACCTCCAAGTCTGCGACCCAAGTGTGCGTGATGTTCAAAGTCACGTTGACGTCAGTAATCTCAGAGGGCATGTTCGTCACCGCAATCTCAGAAATCGCCAGACCAAGATCTACGATGGGAACCGAAGCGACAGAACTGAACGTGTTGGTTACCTCGGTACTGTTGGGCCGGACCAAAAATTGCCCTGGCAATCCGTTCTCCGTTGTCCCTTGAAGACCGTCCATATTGATATCTTCGAAAACCTTTCCGTAGAAACGATTGGATCTATAAAACCCGAAATCGAGGCCTGGGAAGGAGTCGGAAGGTTGCACGATGGTGAAATCGCGGAAACTCACCGTGCTCATGGAAAAACCGCTCCGCGGCGTCGTTGCCAATCGATATGTCCCGGGTGCCAAGTCGTCGAAAAGGAAGCTTCCCCCCGCCGTCGTGACCGTGGACCGTTCACTCTGACCGACGTTGATGGTCCAGTTGAGCAGCCTACCGGTGTCACCGCTTAGGCGATCTTTGATCTCAAGAGACCAAGTTCCGTTCGGATTGATACCGTTGAAAACTGACAGCGGGCTTTGTGGACGGAACGAGCCAGTAAACGGCGCGGTCCCTCCTGTAATCGGCGTACTGGCTTGATCATCGAACGTGGTATTCGTGAAATTATCACCACTACTGCCCCTACGAGTGGCAAGGGGAACCCTCACTGCATTGGGACCGATCAGGACCACCTCCAAGTCGCCTACCCAGGTGTGAGTCACGTTGATCGTGACGTTGATGTCAGCAACGTTCTGCGCGAGGCCCGAGACAGTGATGGGCGAGAGCACTCCAGTCGTATTATTGTCCGGAATGTTGTAGTTGGTTGTATTGGTGAATGGGAAGACGGATGCATCGAGCGTGCCGTTCAAATTCGCATCGAGGAAAACCACATGATTCGCAAAACCGGGATCATCGAAGTCGTAGAGTGCATCTCCATCCCAGTCTTCAAAAACAGTGCCAGCTACACTGGGAAGATTTCCGATCCCCCGAACGTTGAACGAGAAGATCGCCTCATCGGAATCGTTCGAGGTGATTCGAACCGTGCTGATGGTCGTCGCATCCGATGTGGGGCTGAATCGAACGCGAAAGGTGGTGGCCTCTCCGAGATCAAGGTTGAGATCCGCTGGGGACTGGATGATGGAAAATGATCCCGAATCCACGGTCAACCCCGAGATGTCCAAAGCAACGGTCCCTTGATTCCGGATCTGGAACATTGCATCGACAAAGCTACCGGCGTTGACAGTCCCAAACTCAACAGTTGTCGTTCCGCTGACAACTTCACCGTTCCCCGATAGGACCGAAATCTCGCGGCTACCGATCGCGGAAACCAGCGAAGCGGCGTTGATGCGACCGTAACCGCTCTTGTTGGATTGGCCCGTCGATAGATTATAGGTCTCGCTGGCTATCAGGTCCGTGTTGACTCGCATCAGCGAACGCAATTGCGGCGGGCTCAAGTTGATTCCCAGTGACTGGCCGCGGGCGATCGCAAGAGCCATGATGCCCGTTGCGAGTGGAGCGGCCGATGAGGTGCCGCCGAAGCCCTGGGCTCCCGTTCCGGTGTAATCGCCAGCCGAGTATCCGGCAGCGCCAATCCGGTCCGTTGTATCGATAGCCAAGCGTCCCGACACCAAATAGTCGTCGCTGGGAGCAACGACATCGACGAGAGGGCCAAAGCTACTGTAGGAGGATACGGCTCCGAAGTTATTGACCGATCCAACTACAGCGATACCACTATTCACTGCCGCTTGGGTGGCAGGGTAACCGACCGTAGCTCCGGAATTTCCTGCTGCGAACACCTGAAGTGATCCTTGGCCGGAACGCCCTTGTGAAGTTGCCCACGTCAAAGCGCTGTTGATGGCAGCGCTGGCTGCGCCGCCTCCCCAAGAATGATTCGACAAATCGCCCGCTTGCCAGGTTCCGCTCCCGTCTCGCTTACGTCCGGCTGCATAGTAAATCGCCTCCGCAATCCCTGCATCCGTGGCGACTGCTGTTCCAGCAAAAATCCGCGCAGACAGAACGCGTGTATTGTACGAAGCACCCGTAACACCAATTCCGTTATCGCCACGCGCTGCGGCGACCCCCGCGACCGCCGTCCCATGGCCGTCGTTTACCGTATTCGGAACACTCACATTATTGTTATTCACGAAATTCCAACCGTTGACGTCGTCCACCCAGCCGTTTCCATCATCATCAAGTCCGTTTCCTGGTATTTCACCCACATTCACCCATGGGTTTAAATCCGAATGGTCAGTCGACACCCCGTCATCGACAATCCCGATAACCAGACTGGTTGAACCACCCTGGATGACGTCCCAAGCTTCAGGCAAGTCTGGGTCGGCATCAACAAGGCCGCCCCCTTGTCCCGTATTGTGCAAGTGCCACAGGTTTCCGAACCTTTCGTCGTTAGGAATGTAAAACTTCTGCCACGCCTGATGAAAGTTTGGGGCGGTCCAATTCAAACCTGGATCATTCGAGAGGGCGTTGACCGCATCAAGAGCTCTTTCGCCATATCCCCCCGCAAGTGTCACAATGAATTGGTCAGGTGTTCCACCCAAAGGACGATAACCAAGGAACTCGGAACGGTTCTCAAAGAAACGATCGGCCGTCATCCCGCTCTTGAGAGACACAATCGCTTCGTTCAGAAGCACCGCCTCGGTCCCGTTATCTGTATTTCGGAATACGGTGCCCATTTCCTCGACAAGCCCCGAACCGATCAGTCGGTCGATGAACGCTTGATCCAGCTGCGAGGCCGACTCATAGACCAGGAAGTCGTTCCCGAGCGGTCGACTAGCACGTAGCCCCCATTCAGCCATCAGATCTGGATTCCCATTCACCGCATCGATGGTATTGAGAGCGATTCGATCACCTGCGCGGACCAATCCGACGCTCTGATCGCCCACCTGGAAAAAATGGGTCGCCTTCCCAACCGATGCTAGCTGTTTTGATACATCGCGATCAATGGCTGAATCATCCTCCGCCGTTCCGGTGGTCATGTCCTTGAAGATATCGGACGCCATGAGCAATCGCGACTCGAGCGATTCCAACGATAATAATCTGCTCCTAGCCCTTATTCGCTTGGACTGAGACTTCGAATTGGCCAATGGATGTTTGGTTGATCTCAAGGTACACGCTCCCGAAGAATGGATTGTTAGAAATTATCTCAAAGAATATCAGATTAAGATCGGCTCAGTGTCTGGAACTGTTTTGGCTCAGCGTAAGTAGAGTAAACGTTGGTTAGGTTTAGATTAGTAAATGGGTTCTGTCGTATTTATAGCCAAAGGCAAGTGGCAGATGCTGTGTGAGGGGTTTGGACCTTCACAACCGTTGCACTTGCCTTCGGCATCGACTCGGCAGGTGTGAAATTCGCTAGAGGGTTGCTTCCCTGCATTGCATCGTCCCCCATACGAGTATAAGCATCATATAGGTTCTTTAGCGTTTGTTGTGAGAGGGTGTTGACGATTTTAGCAGATTTCTAGGATCGTGGGATGAACGAGCTCAACAATCACGGTTCTCAATGGTGCTTATGCGCAGGGTCTGTCCCCCCACTTACACCGGGGACAGACCCTGTGTTGATGTGCAATTTAGCGAGTTATCCTGGCTTGGATCGCGCCGCGGGTGCTTATGAGCTAACTGCCGAGGAGTTGAAGAAGCGTTTAGAAGAGTTCAATCCGATTGATCGCATGGGCAAGCTCGCACTAGCAAAGGTTCCGTTGTTT
>JBEIGI010000096.1:0-13712 GCA_040381975.1 Pirellula sp. | reverse complement strand
TCTTTGTCGCGTTGCCAGCGGAGCTTTTGGATGACCACATCTTCGGCGGTTGGTATGACCGCTTCGATTTGTAAGTCAGGGAGAGCAAGCCGACGGCGTCGAGCGAATCGCTCTCGGTGGTGAGGATCTTTGCCTAAGCGGAAAAGCTCGATCTCGAACTTGGTAGGTGTATAAGTAAGAATGTTTCGAATGGACCCGGTCATGAGTTCGAAACCGGTTTGTGGATCGAGCTTAAAGTCGCTACCAAGGGATTCGCAGATCTTTTTCAGAACGCCTTCCTCGTATTCGATAACGATATCTGCATCTTTGGTCGCGCGAGGGTATCCGTAGGCGTTGCTGGAAAAAGCGCCGACAAGCATGTACGGGATCTGATGCGTTTGAAGCACACGAATGACATCGATCAACGCTTCAAAACTAGACTTTTCCAATTGAACCCTCCACATAGGGTTGGAATAGCCCTTCTTCCTCGACTCTTCTCTTGATGGCTTTCCGGCGATCGAGTTCTTCGCTCACTTGTTCATCGCACAAGCTTGGTTGTTCGGCCCTAATGATCTGTTTCAACCAACGGATACCGTCGTCGTAGAGATCGGCGCCAAGACGCAATTTCTCGGGCATTGATAGCTCGGTCGCCCGTCGAAGATTCGACTGATCGATGGATGATTTCAAGTCGCGAAGTTCTCTTTCGGCGACGGATCGATTTACTTCTGATTCAGACATCGATGGTATTGTCCTAACGCTCTCCCCGCTCGCCAAGGTGCGATTTTTAGGTCGGCCTGCGGCGCTCTCAGATTATTCACTGGATTTACACCTTCTGCGAAATTCCTACGGGAAAACGAAAAAAGCCGGGGATTGATTTCCTCGGCTTTGTCTGTTAACGATGTTGTCTCGGAAATTCCGAGGGTTGGAAAGCTCCCCCGGGTGGGCTCGAACCACCGACACGCGGATTAACAGTCCGCTGCTCTGCCGACTGAGCTACAGGGGAATTTTGCAGACTCGCGAAATTTACTCGCTTGCCCCGGCTTTTTCAAGGGCTTTTTCTAGCCTAACTCCTACTTGCCACCCATACTCCCAACAAAAAGGCCAATATCCCAAACACCATACTCCCTATCCCATACCCTGCCATCCACCAAAATCGCTTTGCATGCATGAGATCGGCTAATTCCATCGCAAGCGTCGAAAAGGTGGTCATCCCCCCACAAAATCCAACTCCCAACAACAAGACCCAAGCATTGGGCTTGGGGCTGGCCTGAAATAACGTGACAACTATCCCCAAAAAGAAAGCACCTACCAAATTCACCATCCCCGTAGCGAGCATCGCGGACGACTCAGGCAAACACCAACCCAAAAACCGGCCTACCCCATAGCGTACCACGCTTCCACAAGCCCCCCCAATTGCGACCCATAATACTAATAGCCAATTCACCGATCCATTTTCCTATTCTTGAGTTACTTGGTGGGCATCGACGGAATCTGATTGCTTACCTTATCACCAGTGCATGACGTAGCCACCGTCGACGTTGATGGTCTGGCCTGTGACCGATCCGGTCATTGGGGACGATAAAAAAACGATCATCGATGCAATCTCGTCGGCGGTCTGCCATTTGCCAAGCGGGATCAGTTGCTGGATCTTGCGCTCTGCCCAAGCCTCATAGTCGAGGCGCTCGGCAGGTTCCGTCCGATCATGCCAAGCTTGCCAAACCGATCGATTCAGATTCGTTTGTACCATCCCCGGACATACCGTGTTGACACGCACTTGATGCACCGCCAAGTCCTTGGCCATGCACTGGGCAAAATTGATCATCGCTGCCTTGCTGGCACTATAGGGCGGATCGGTCTGCGATCCGATCTGGCCTGCCACCGATCCAACGAACACGCACGTGCCGAACCTCGAAGCGATCAGCATCGGACTCAGGGCAGTCGCAACGCGAACCATCCCCATCATGTTGACATCCAAGGTTCTTTCCCAATCGCTTGGCGTAAGATTCGTAAACGGAAACCCAAACTTGCTCGATCCGATCGCCGCACTTTGTACCAGGTGGTCGATCGAATCGAAACTCTCCTGCGTCGTCAAAAGTGCCTGAGCAATCGATGACTCGCTACGGACATCGACTCGAACCCCAAGTGTCTCGACGCCGTATCGGGTCTGAATCGCTTGGGCCCGCTGTTCGACCTGTGGATCTAAATCCCAGATCGCTACATGGGCTCCTTCGGCAGCAAACCGATGGGCCGTTGCTAAACCGATTCCACTGGCACCACCAGTGACGACCGCGACGTGGTTGGAAAGTTGTAAGTCCATCAGATTGGAGCTCAATGCTAGGGTGTTTTTCGTACTCTCGGCAGGCGACTATGATACTCTTTTGGTGTATCCTTAGGCATATGTCCAGCAACTTCCAAAATACGGTGCTCGCAAGCGGGTTGGTTAGCCCACAACAGTGGGAGTATTGCCTGAGGTTGCAGAAACATCAGATCTTGTCTGCCCAAGCCAAAGGGGAATCGGTCGACGAAGACAAAATACTTCGTAGCATCTTGCTCGAACAACGTGCCATCACCGAGTACCAAGCCTTTCAGTTAGCAGACGGAAAGACCAAGTTTCGGCTTGGCCCCTACGTGATCACCGATTTCATCGGGCAAGGTGGAATGGGCCAGGTTTTTAAAGCTGTCCACGAAGTCATGGGCCGCGAGTGCGCTGTGAAAGTTCTACCACTGCATCGGGTCACCGATGAAACCTTGGCTGGCTTTAAACGCGAGATCCGAATGCAAGCCAAACTCGATTGCCCCTACTTGGTGCGGGCTCATGATGCAGGGCAAGACGGCTCGGTTCACTACCTAGTGACTGAATACGTCGCCGGCATGGACTTGCGCAAACTCGTCAAGACCCGCGGGCCGCTGTCCCAAGAGGTCGCTGCCGGGATCGTCATGCAAGCTGCACTCGGGCTGGCCTATGCGCACGACGAGGGGTTGATTCACAGGGATGTCAAACCTGCGAATATTCTGGTGACTCCTGAGTCCGTTGCTAAGGTATCCGATGTGGGTTTGGCAGGATTTGCAGCAGACTTGGTGGACGACCCTCGGGCTGGGAAAATCGTAGGCACACCTGATTTCATTTCTCCAGAACAATACCAAACCCCGCTGCTCGTCAATGCAGCCAGCGACGTGTATTCGTTAGGCTGTACACTCTACTATGCCGTCACCGGCAAAGCTCCCTTTCCTGGAGGCGATACGGCTTCCAAGATTCGCAGGCATCTGGAAGCAACGCCACTGCATCCGAGAAACTTCAATCCGAACCTGAGCGAAGAATTTGTCGATATCATCGCCGACATGATGGAAAAAGATCCTCGCAAACGGATCCAAACCATGGCGGAAGTCGCAGCTAGGCTCGAGGTTTGGGTCACCCCCGATGTTCCTATCGCCCAAACGACCATCACCCGAGGCCCATGGCTCGCACCTCCCCCCCCCATGCTCGACACAGGGCTTGGAAGTGACCCGGGCAGTGCCAGATCGCTCAGTTCGCGGATAGCCTCTGCTGATGAGTCGTTGCAGGATACTTCGTTTGCATCAGGCACCAATAGCATCAATCGACCTCAAGTCCCCCTTTCGGCTCCACCTCCTCCTCAGTTGCAAACATCAAGTGATTCGAGTCTCCCCGTTGGGCAAACATCCAAAGCGATGCTCATCGGTATGACAATCGCTATCGTCTTGCCACCTGCTTTGGTTCTCGGAATGATTTTGGGTTACCTGATCGCATTGCAAGTATGATCGTCGGCAAAGCGCTGAGCCCTGTGCCTTATGGCAAGTGGCAGAAGCGCAAGGCATGATGTGAGGCCACGCCCCCTGACGGCGGCGTGTATTTGACTTTATTGACGGTGTTGACAAGATTGACTGGATTGACCCTATTGAAGGCTGCGGGGGCAAACGAATCTGCTGGACCCCGGAGCCAGCATCCTAGGGGCTTACTAAAATTCCTCGCCGTTGGCTGCGGGTTAAACGAGATAGCCTTTGGGGAACGTCAATTTGGTCAACTCGGGCAGAGCAACCAAGTATGGAAACTACATTTCCGAAGATGCTTTGAGGGCATCGGCTGCTTGCTGATGATCGAACGTGTCGGCAATGATCTTGCCGTCTCTGAGAACAATGTTCCGCTTGGCATTGCGAGCCACTCCCAAATCGTGCGTCACGAGAATCACCGTAAGGTTTCGTGTCTCGTTGAGTTGCTTGAACAACTCGATGACTTCTCGGCTCGTGCGCGAGTCGAGGTTCCCTGTCGGTTCATCTCCCATCAGAATCGATGGCTGGGTCGAAAGCGCCCGAGCGATGGCCACACGTTGCTGCTGGCCACCCGAGAGCTGGCCCGGATGGTGATCGAGTCGATCTCCTAGCCCGACGAGACTCAGCAGCTCTTTGGCACGTTCTTTACGCTCACGACTGCTAAGGCCTTGGCCATAGAGCATCGGGAGTTCGACGTTTTCCAACGCGCTGGTTCTTGCAAGCAGATTGAAGTTTTGAAAAACGAATCCAATCTGTTTGTTGCGGATGCGAGCCCGCACATCGGCGGCCATGTTGACCACTTCGATCCCAGCAAGTTTATAACTTCCTCGGGTTGGTCGATCCAAACAGCCCAAGGTATTCATCAAGGTTGATTTACCTGATCCGCTCGGGCCAATGAGAGCCGAATACTCACCGCGTTGCATGACCAAGTCGACGCCATCAAGAGCCCGAACCTCAACCTCTTCGAGCTTATACACCTTGGCGACATCGTTGAGTTCGATCAGGGGTTGGTCTGTCATCTCGGATCGCTATGTGTAAATATGGCTTGAGGTTCTAAATCGCTTCGGGACCGCGTTCCGAGGTACGGATTCGGACGCACTCTTCGAGGGGCAATACAAATATTTTACCGTCCCCGATGCGACCATCCGGCTCGGATTTTGCCCCTTTGAGGATCGCTTGCACGGTCGGTTCGACAAACTCCTCGTTGACAGCAATCTGAAGCTGCAACTTGCGCAGTAACTGGATCGATCCATCGTCGTTTCTTTGGGCGTTTTGCTCTCCTTTTTGTCGGGCGTAGCCCAAGCAATCGACAACCGTCAATCGAAAGACCTCGACTTGGCTCAGCGCCTCTTTGATCTGTTCAAGTCGATTGGGTTGGACGATCGCAATAATGAGCTTCACAGAGTCTCCCAAACCATCATGAATTCGTTTGAAATAATCGGGATTTAAAAAACGAACCGGCGGGGGTGCCACCGGTTCATTTTGATTTCAACGTTGTAACTTTCGCAAGTCCCTAGGTTGGCTTAGAAGCCACCTTGACCGGCCATGCCAGCTCGAACACCACCGGCGGCGGCCTTGATGACCCCGTCTTGGATGGTGATTCGATTGACGCCACCACGATCGATGATTTGGCTGTCGAACATGATCATGTCATCGCCACCGTTGAGCGACGAGAGCATTCCATCGACCACTGGGTTCGAATCGATCCCCTGAACGAAATTCAGGATCTTCGAAAGGCTTACTCGGACTGTTGTTGGTACACCTGGGTTGCCCTTTCCGCTGGCATTGGCATCCAAAGCTGTCTTCAGAGAGCTCTCGGCATTCTTTCCAACGGAGAGATAAACCGACTTAGGAGCCGTAGCGATGGCAATCTTGACGTCGTCACCCATGATCTTACGAAGCTTGTCGTCGGCATTGTAAGGCAATGGAACCGTGATGTTGTGAAGATTCGCACCTTGGTGCTTACCCGACATGAGTTTGACGGTCACCGGAGCCCCAGCATTGGTGGCTTCGTTGGCAAGATCTTGAGCCAATGCTTCGACCTTTGCTCCATCAGCCAAGGAGAACACGGCGATCGCATTGAGGGCAGGATCTGTCGTCACGTTGACTGATGCTTCGACGGAACCTTCTGCACTGGAATCCGTGAGGATCTTGATGAGCCGATCAAGGTACTCTTTGACCTTGGATGCGACGGCTGGGTTGTTGATCTGATCTTCGATCTGGGTGTAGACGGCCTTTTTGGCTTGGTCGACACTGGCTTGCATTTGTGCAGCATCCTCGGGAGCAATCAAGCTCATGGTCTTGGCGCTGATGGCGCTCGAGCCGGTAATGTGTCCGGAGAGTTTTGATGCCAATGTCTTCATCGAATTGAGCTGCTTGGCCATCTTCGATCCGTCGACCATCTGAGCTCCGAAATCGATCGTCAGGTTCTTTTCCTTGGGATGGATTCCAAGGCCGAAAATGAATCGATCGGTTCCGGTGATGGCTTCTTCAAGCGACTTCATCGCTTGTTCGCCTTGGACTCGATTGGCTTCGATTTCCGCGTCGCTAAGGTCGCCTGATTGAGCTTCCATGGCTTGCTCGAACCCTGTTCGCATTTGGCTTGTGACCAGATCGAGCAGATCGTCTGGAATGTTTTGAACGTTGACTTCGAACATCAGATCGTTCTGTGCGGCCATTTTATCGATGCGGGCACCTGGGTTTTCAGGAGCTCCTTCGAGAGCGTCTTCTGCGGTGGAAACAAAGAGCCAGTTGTCTTTGTATTGAGCGAACAATGTGTTCGGGCCCAAGTTCATGCTATAGAGGCCTTCGCCCAAATCTTCTGCTTCGCCGAAGAGTTCTAGACCGCCGAGGAATTCATCGAGGTCACTGATCGGTAATGCGAGCACACCCATGGGGAGACCAGCGCTGCTGAGTTTAACAAATCCACCAATGGGACGGGATCGATCCAGACCACTTGTGTAACCGTTGACAGCACCGGTGATCAGGCCGCTTTGAGCACCAGCCCCAGAGATACGCATCACATGGGTGATATCGGGCAAGAGCCGATCCAAGGGTGCGATGGCCAACGTAACCACATCGGTACCTGTGGAGCTTGCGGTCTCAAATCCAGGAACCTCGAGGACTTTGGTGTCCTGGCCATAGACGCTCTGAGTCGGAAGACAAACCAAAGCGCCAGAAGATACGAAACTCGCAGCGGACAATCCCGCTACTGCCAACCGTCGAAATCTCATAGACCACTGCTCCTTAAAAAATCAAAGTCAAAAGCAATTCAGTTAAACTCAGGAAATCAGCACTGCGATGCCTGCAGGCTTCCTAGCATTCGATGGCCGATAGGATTTCTTGGAAGTTAGCGTTCGCGAAATACAATGCGACCCTTGGTAAGATCATAAGGTGAAAGCTCGACTCGAACCTTGTCCCCTGGAACAATCCGAATGAAGTTCTTGCGAATCTTGCCGGCAACGTGGGCCAGAACCTCGGTTCCAGTCTCCAACTGCACTTTGAACCGTGTGTTCGCCAGTGCTGCCGTGACGGTCCCTTCCACTTCAAATGCTTCTTCGTTTTTTGCCATACAGGTTCCGAGGTTACTCTCTTTCAAAACAGACCTAGTCAAAACTTCCTAAACCACCGATCTTGTTATTAAGTCAATTTATAGACGATAACACCCCTAAACGTCCACATCCGGAGCCGGTCGAATGCTCCTTTTTCCAGAACTTGTCAGGCAACTGCGAATTCTTTTTTACCATAGAAAACATTGATCCCAATATGACTTTGCCTGAATCCAAGCAGTCTTTCTTATATGTGGCATGCCAACACGGTGCAGCTAGCGTCCTCAAAGGGGCTTTGTGTGAACCGGTAGGCCCGTTTCGGCTCGCCTATTCGGCCAGAGGTTTTCTGACGCTCAAGAGCCAATTGGCCGTCCCGTTTTGGTCCCGAGCCTTGCCCGAGCATCCGTTAATCCGTTCGCGAGGAGTGGTTGTTGGGAAAGTCGAAGGGACCGAGTCGGCTCCAATGCTCCAAAAGATCCTCGAGCTGATTCAACCTCTGGACTGGCAGGTATGCCATGTTTGGCAAAGGGATTTGGCCGACCCGGGCTGGAACGGATTCGAGCCCGGGGGGACTCCGCTGGCTTGGCTAGTGGCTCAAGAGTTTCAAAAGGTGCTGGCTACCCAGCCGATGGGGATCACTCCACGGCCCGTGATTGCCAATCGTCCCGCATTTGATTCGCAAGAAGCAGCCAACGAGCCTCAATTACCGATCACAAACTCTGAACGTATCTTGGAAATCATCATCGACGAACCTGGTCGCTGGTGGGTGGCGACCAAGACCTCGCAGCACACTTACGATTACTGGCCAGGAGGTATTCCCGAGTTCCTGGTCCCAGATGTGGTATTGTCTCGCGCGTATCTGAAGATTGCCGAAGCGTTCGCTTGGGCGAATCTTCAGATTCAACCTGGTGAGAAGGTTGTCGAGATCGGTTCGAGCCCCGGTGGTGCTTGCCAATGGCTTGTCGATCAAGGAGCGATCGTAACGGGGATCGATCCTGCGGAGATGGATGAGCGGATGCTTAAGCATCCGAACTTCACGCATTGGCAGAGCCGATCGTTGCAAGTCAAACGCAAACTCTTTCGACCTTTTCGCATTTTGGTGTGCGATGCGAATGTTGCACCCAAGTACACGCTCGATACGGTCGAGGACATTGTCCAGTATCCAACGACTAAGTTGCGTGCATTGGTGCTGACGATCAAGCTGCCGGAATGGGATACCGCAGCACTTATTCCCGAGTATATCCAGCGTGTGTCGTCTTGGGGATACACTGACGTCCAAGTCCGTCAACTTGCACACAACCGTCGCGAAGTCTGCTTGGTCGCGAAGAATCGCTTGGCGGTCGTCAAGCAAGAGTAGATCGTTTTAGAGGAGGATGTCGCCGAAGATCTCGAATCCCAGTCGATGTCTTCCCAACGTAGCGACAGCGTTTCCGAGGGCGTTCTCCACCGAAAAACCTTGAACTAAGGAACACCCAAAAGTTCGGTTCCTGTCCTGTCCGCAGGACCGCTCTACTCTCTACTTTCAACTCTCTTGGCTGCTTGGGGTTTTTCGCATTTCTGGCCAATTGCTTGGGAGTTCTGTAGCGCCCATGCTGGCTCGGTGCATGGCGCCTGCGGCGTTGTATTTCGCGTCGCGCGAGTCGCCAAAACACCGGGATTTTGCATGGCCTCGTCTGGCACCGATCCACGCCTGAAGAGGCGGTAGGATTCGAACAAGGTGAGTGATGTTTTGAAACGCGGGGGCAGGGCAGCTAGAATCGGGCGAGCCTGGCCGAAACCATGAAGTCGCCATTGGATTTTTGGGTCGGCCTTGTTGCATCTTAGAAATCAAGTGTAATCGGGCCAAGAACAGCATTACCACTCGACTTCGATCTGTTCGCAGAAAATGTCTGCGACAACCCCATCTGGACAAACGATCTGGATCAAGCAAATTTTACGCCCCCCCCACCACTGCTTTCCTTCTTTTTGAAAGTGGAGGGTGTTGTCGCCTGGAAGTTCAACAAGTTTACCAGGGGTGGGCTCTAAGCCCAAGGATATCGCGATCCGCTTCGCATCGGCGCTTGGTGTACCCAATGGGATCTCAGACAGCAGGCGTTCTCGTATTTGTGGAGTGGTGCCCTGCAACGGCAAGGACGTTCCCGATATATGCTTCGGAGTCAGGGTGGTACATCCCACCGACATACAAATCCATGCAACTAATAGGTAGCATTGCCATCGACGCATGAGGAGGTCACCTTAACTACTCAAAAGTCATCCTTGGACGCTTCATCGATAAGAAAATAACCCGCTTGATGCAAGATCGTTATGATGAATTGGCGATATGGCTGTGGATCTTATCGCCGAAGATCTTGAACGCTTCATCGAGGATCGGTCGAAGCTCAGGCAAGATCGGGCAACTGCGAATGCCACGGCCTTCGTGATGCTCGACCTTCGGCTTTGGGATACTCATCCGATTCAATTCCCAATCGATGTCTTCCCAGCGCAGCGATAACGTTTCCGAAGTCGTTCGAAGCCCACCGTAGCGACTCAGACCCAGGATCACTTTCCAAACTGGGTTTGCCTTCTTCATCAGCTTGTCGACCACTTCGCGTGGGACAAACTCGTTGACCTTCACCGAGCTCTTTTGCGTCTTTACCTTGAGAAACGGGTTTTTTCGATGATCTTCCAGTCGAGGGCATCGTGCATGACCTGCCTGGCGAATTGGATCCGTTTGTGGATTGTTGTTGTGGCCATCCCTCTGGCTTTGAGCTTTTTGTGAAACACTTTCGCATGCCCCGCAGTGATCTGGTTGATCGCCGCAGCAACTCTCAAGCGGAAATCGTTACGGCAATGTACGTGTTCAGCGACGCTTGATCCCTTTCTGAAACTGAGCGATACTAGAAAGTAGGAGTTATTGTTAGGATCGAACGCAGCTCATAAATCACAATCGCTATCACTGAAATCGAAGAAAAAATAGAGAGATACTGTGCTTACTCTGGAATCCGAACTTCGCGAAATCGTAAGACGTTTCAATGAAGCGAAAGTAGAGTATGCCTTATGCGGTGGAATGGCGCTCGCTGTCCATGGATATCCTCGTTTTACAAAAGACATCGATTTTTTGATCGCCCCCGAGTCGCTACGCCGAGCAAAAGAAGTTGCTGCGACAGCTGGTTTTCTTGACGACTCAGGCCGAATTCCGTTCCCCGACTCTGAAGTCCACCGAATTCTCAAAATAGAAGGTACTGAGTACCGAATCCTCGACTTGTTAGTACCAAAAAGCCTCGATACGATTGCTTGGACCCAACGACAATGGTTTGACTGGAATGGCCTTCCGATTTGCTCGGTATCAAGAGACGGTTTGATCGAAATGAAGCGTGCCGCTGGGAGAGAAATCGATCGACTCGATATCATACAGCTTGGATATAAAGAAGATGAGTAGTGGATTGAATGACCAGCCGTTTTCTGATTCCAACGCAGTGGACATGTCCAGCTCTGCGATTTCCATTCGCCTTCGAGAGGTCAGCGAACTCCATCAACTCGGGTTGTCATTGGCGAAAGCCAAGCCGATGGCAAATGCAATTCATGCGGCTCTAAGCAAAGATACTGCTACATCAAAATCGCTCTTGAGCATTAGCGGATTGCCGGACCAGATCGGAAGCGACGACGAGGCGACGCGAAACTCTCGAAACTAGGATTTCGGCAGTTGGTCTGAATGTTGGCTACGCTGTTCCACCCGAAGCCGCGAGTGTTGCTCAAGCCGACGGTGTGAAGATCGATATACACGGTGCTTGTATTGAAATTGTGCATCCTGATTTCACCATCACCTTCGCCACGCCGGCTGCCTTCGCAAAATCAACTTCGGTGACCAGTAGGTAGCTCTGCTGTGCGATGCGTGGTGAGTTGCCAAGCCAGGAGCAGACCAAGTGCAACGGGAACTCGCGCTGGAGTTCCGTTTGTCTGCTAGCCCGCATCGAGTGGAACAATCGTGGCCAACGCGAAACACCGGCGCGGCGCAGCAGTCGTGTCATTTCGGTGCGTAGGTTCGAGTTCTTCCAGCCCATCGCTGTGTTGGCTGCCGCTCGGTACTGCGGAGCCGCGACCACAAACGCGCTCTTGTCGCCGAAGATCTCGAACGCCTCATCAAGGATCGGTCGCAGCTCGGGGAAGATCATCGGACAGCTACGAATGCCAAGGCCCTAGTGATGTTCCACTTACGACTCAGGGATGCTCATCCGGTTGATTTCCCAATCGATGTACGCTCTATCCGTTTATCAACCGTTCATATTCATCATGGTTGCCAATCCAAAACCAAACAATAGTACCCCCGTCCTCAACACCAAGAGCGCGGTAAGCAATTCCGACTCGAACTGAGCGGTACGGACCGACCTTTTTGAAGTGCAAAGAGGGGTGGTCCGGGTCAACCTTAAGGTTCTCGTAATTCTTGTCGGCGAGTTGCTGAATTGCAGTTGGAAGTCGCTGGTAGCACTCCCAGAAACCAGATGTTGCATGGTGAATCATAGAGGATTCGTCTGGCCGCTTCGGAACGCACGTAGAGCCGCTTGAGCAAGCGAATCCAGTTTCCCTGACGTAGCGTCTTTCTCGATTTGCTCATCCCAGCGATCCCCATCAAAACGCAAGAACCACTCGCGAAACTTCAAAAGTTCAGCGGGCGGCAATTTCGAGATGGTTTGTTCTAGTTCGTGAAGTGTCATTACATCCATCTTGGTTGGAGCCACCCGATTATAGAACAAGAGTTGCTATTTTGACAGATTCAAGACTCGGTCTTGAAACCGTCCCTACCATTAACTGCATCGAGACCATCAAGATCAAGGACTTCCTCGAATTTCGAACAGAGTTTTGCTCTAATTCTCTACGAAAATGAGCCGTTCGAACCTCCGAAAACATTGGGAAAACACCAAAAAGTTCGGTTCCTGTCCTGTCCGCAGGACCGCTCTACTCACTACTTTCCACTCTCTTGGCTGTTTAGGTTTTTCGCATTTCAGGCCAATTGCTTTGGCTTTTCTGTACGTCCATGCAACTCGGTGCATGGCGGAATGCGGCGTTGTATTTCGTGTCTCGCACCGAAAATCGAGTCGTTTTTCGAGTCGCGCGAGTCGTCAAAACACTGGGGGGCATGATTAAAGACGTCCGGTTCGACGAGCTGTTCACTTCGGCTCAGCGGGCGGTGATAATTCAGTAATTGAAACACGTTGTTCACAATGCTCTGGATATCCAGACCCGAACCGGCGTGGGATCATAATGCCATCCACCGGATCACGGCATCGCGAGTTTCGCTGTTTGCAGTTCCGAGAACCACCTTATTGCCTTTGGAATTGCGTGGCGTGCTGATGCATCATGTTTGCAATCGCCAACCGAAATGGCCGTGACGTCGGCGCCACGCCGCTTCATCGCAGCTTCTAAGCGGCGAGCCTCCTCTGGGGGTACGTCCTCATCATCCTCCCCGTAGTAAATCCGAACCGGTGCAGCGGGTGTCCAGGCATCCACGTTGTTTTCCGCAAGGGCATCCAAAAACCAGTGGGATTCGCCCTTATCGTATGCAGCCAAGAATTCGAGATTGAACAATTTACGAGGATCATTCGGCAAGGCTGCCAAAATCTCATCGGTTTTGTGATCGCCATCGAACAAGACCGGCACCGTCTCCGCATATGGCGAGATCATTATGGATTTCAAGGGTTGGCTGTAAGTGTGGGCGTAGGAGTTTGATGTATATGCTAGGTAGAATGCATGGGCTTTCGATTTACCTGTCAGCGCGTGAGGAAAACTCACTTCACGTAGGTGGAATGGGCCAGCGATCGCCGCTGAAGCCCTCACCTCGAACCTCGGGTCATGCAACTTCTCCAGATCCCTATGTACGGCGAAAGTTGCGTGTCCTCCTTGAGAGAATCCCATCAAGTACAATGAGGATGGCCACTTGACTCGCAAGTGTTCAACCAAAGTCCGAGCTGCACGAAGAAAATCGGTGGAAGTGGAGGCCGTCGTCTTCGTATGCAGATAAGGATGGGTCGTATGGCTTTCGCCGAGTCCGATATAATCTGGTGCCACGAGAACATGTCCGATACCCGAAGTGGCAACGGCAACGAGCGTTCCCTCCCCCAATCGGGACTGGGACGGCGCTGCGAGGCGTTCGGCGATTGTACCATGGTGATAAACCACAACACTGTGCAAATCGCAACCATTGGGCAGCGCTAATAGACCAGAAGCAACAACCGCAGAACCATCGTAATTCGTCGTTCGGTATTTTACACGATAAAGCGTAACACCATATTTCACGTCGATTGGATCGGGCAGGTCAACAGAATTTAGAAGGTACTGCGCGACAAAGCCCGGATACCTGCCGGTCTGCTCGACCGCAACCAGTGTGCCGGGGTCGTCACCCTTTAGCGATTCAGGAATCGCGAC
>JBEIGI010000095.1:0-14014 GCA_040381975.1 Pirellula sp. | reverse complement strand
CGGACGGCATACTTCCAGCCTTACCGGACGCTTGCTGATTCAGGCGTGATCGTCGGAGGAGGGTCGGATCATATGCAGAGGATCGGATCCCTAAGGAGCGTCAATCCATATAATCCGTTCCTTGGCATAAGCGTTGCGGTTGAGCGATTGCCAAGGGGTATGGAGCAACCACTTCATCCCGAGCAAGCGATCACCAGGCAGGAGGCGATTCGACTCTACACGCTCAACAACGCTTATTTGACGTTCGAGGAGGATCGTAAGGGATCGATTGAGAAAGGGAAGCTCGCAGATTTCATCGTTCTGGATCGGGATATCCTCGATTGTCCTTTGGATCAAATCGCTTCCACGCGGGTGCTTGAGACCTATGTCGGAGGCAAACTGGTGTATCAGGCCCCTTAGATACCATCCGAGGCTGAAGTCTACCAGTTGAGGTGTATGGCGGGGATGTAACCAAAAGCGACGGCGGGAGATGAAATGAATACCTTTGAGAAGTGGGATGATCAACGAACCGATCGGGCATCGAGCGTCACTCAGCAACATGCTTATCGGCGTGGGCCGAGGATTGTGGCGATCGAGACCCTCGTACCGCACGACATCATGCCGGGTTTGTTGGCCATCAGAGTTCATGCTCAGGATGCTGGTGGCAAAGTATGGATGGGTCATGGCGAAACGTACTATGTACCGACATCGGTTGCATCGGTGATCCATGATTTTTTTTCGCCTCGATTACTCGGCTCGGATGCTCTGGCGATCGAAAGCCATTGGCGATTTTTGTATGAAAGGATGATCGCCTTTGCGGGAACGGGTGCGGAGTTACGAGCACTTTCGGCAATCGACTTGGCATTGTGGGACTTGGCCGGTCAGATTCATCAAGAGCCGATCTGGAGATTGCTTGGTGGACCGGTGCGGGATTCGGTACCTGTGTACAACAGCAGTGGGGGCCCAAGTTATGGGCGCAGCAACAAACAGGTTCCGGGAGCATCGGGTTGGCCCGGGCATGGGGATCCTGGTAAGCAGGGGCTGCTCGAAGACAACTGGGCGAGCATGAATCAGCCGGTTGAGCTAGCCAAAGAACTTATTGACCTTGGTTATCGCGGCATGAAACTCTGGTCCTTTGATGGCGTGTATCGTCGGCAGGGAGGACAATTGCTAACGGCCAGAGACATCGACGAGGGGCTTGCACCGTTTCGGCAGATTCGAGAGGCGTTGGGGAATCAGATCGATTTGATGCTCGATGGGCATGGATTCTTTTCGTTGGGGGCAGCAAGGCAGATTGCAAGAGCGATGCAAGAGGTGCGACCACTTTGGCTTGAGGATATCCTAAGACCCGACTGCATCCAGACGATGGTTGAGTTTCGCAAGAGTATTGATGTACCGGTAGCGGTCAGTGAGATGCTCGTCAAGATTGATGACTATCGCCGGGTATTAGAGGCTGGTGCTGCCGACATGATCATGATCGACCCGACCTGGGTCGGCGGGATTTCCGGCACGCGAAGGATCGCGGAGCTTGCACAAGCCTACAACGTTCCTACGCTGATGCACGATTGCACGGGCCCAATGACATTGCTGGCGGGGTTGCACATCGCAGGTTCCAACACAGGGGTTGCGTACCAAGAGACCGTACGAGCGCACTTAGCGACACTCTATCCGCATTTGATTGATACCGAGTTGCGCATCGAATCAGGCCATTTGGAACTGCCCATGCGACCGGGGATTGGAGCAAGCTGGCAAGCTAAGTTGTTTGACTCGAAGCATCCAGGCTATCGTTGTAGCGATAGCGGGCAAAGCTGAGTTTACCAGGGGCGATGCCCCTGGCTATGGTAATGATGGTCGTTGGCCAATCGGAGTGCCCGTTTGGTCAACTCTCCGATGCTCAAGGTTGTTTAAACAAATATGCCAAATACAAACAATCGCGAAATCGTATCCAAATCAAAATCCATTTGCCATACTCGCCAAATCGCACTATCCCAACGCCTCGCGCAATCTGCGGATCAATCGTTCCTCTTCCGCCTGTTGATTGAGGAACCAATCCGTCGACCAAATCCTATAAAGATTCCAGCCCCGACCTTTGATGATCTCCTCTCTGAGTCGGTCTCGGTCACGCGCCGATTTGGAGGAATGGTACGTCGCTCCATCGCATTCGATCCCCAATAGGTACGAACGATCCCCGTCTCGGCGTCGCACTCCAATATCGATGTAGTATCCAGCTACCCCAACTTGGAATACCGCTTCAAGGCCTGCAGATTCGACGACCCGGGCGACCGACTCTTCAAAAGGTGAACCTGGTTCACGACCTGACTCAGAACCAATCTCCCGCACCCTGCCGTTCATGGTGTATTCCAGGAAATCCCGATAAGCATTCACCCCCCTGCTTTTATCCGGGCCCCCATGGATATCGCTGGGCAACAACGAAGAAAAAACCTCCATCCTCTTCCTGGCTCGTGTCACCATCACGTTCAGCCGTCGCCAACCCATGGCCGAGTTGATGGGTCCAAATCGCTGAAACACTTTCCCACTGCTTGGATCCCGTCCGTACGTGTAGGAAATGAAAATAACGTCTCGCTCATCCCCTTGAATGTTCTCTAGGTTCTTGACGAAAAAGCCATCGTCTCCTTCGCGCATCTCGGCGTACAATCCTGCGAACTCCGGGTCCGCGCTGCACGCTTTGGCTACCAAGGCATCGATTAGCTCCGACTGCTTTTGATTGAATGCGGCTACTCCAAGCGACTCACCTGTTCGTTGTTTTGCAAACTCAATGATTCGCTCAACGATCCGCTGCGCCTCACGCAAATTCTCTCCCTTGACGCATGTGGCTTCGGCAACTTGGTGGTAAACAACACCAAGTCCGCCGAGTGTGTCACATGGCGACGGAAAAACCACTAGATCCTCGTCGTAGAACTTCAGATTCGAGAACTGAATCAGGCTCTCATGCTGACTTCGGTAATGCCACCTGAGTCTACGGTAAGGCTGAAACGACCGTTGCGCCACCTCCAAAACCGACTCTGCATTATCGTACTGCGTCGCGTCTTCATCATCGATTTCGTCATCGGTCTGATCAAAAAAGCTCGTCGGCGGCAATTGCTTGGGATCACCTACAACCACCAATTGCTTTGCGCGTAAAATCGCCCCAATCGCATCCTCGGGCTTAATTTGGGATGCCTCGTCCATGATGACCATGTCAAACTCAATCGTGGCGGCCGGTAAGTATCGAGCAAGCGACAGCGGACTCATCAAAAAACAAGGCTTCAACGCTTGGACTGCTCGCCCAGCTCTGGTCATCAAATCCCTAGTCTTGCAATGACGACTTTTCTTGCCAATCTCGTGGCGGATCAAACCCATCTCGGTGTATTCACCGACCCGTCCTCGACTATTCCCTTCAGGTGGCTGCCTCTGACTGACCTTCAGCGCGATCTCCGATTGCTTACCCTGAATTCGCAAACGGTCGAGCTTCTGAAAGTTATTACGGATGTCCTCCATCTCGGCAGTCGTAAAATGAAATCCGATCTCGTTTGAGTGAAGCTCGATCTCCGCCAATCGATTGAAGAGTGCAAGTTGGTACGCATCGCTGAGCTGGCTCTCTTCGACCTGGTCCGTCGTAGCAGCCATTGCAAAGTCACCAACTCCCGCACGCTTGCATCGCTCCATCGTTCTACAAAACGCCAACCAAGCGGGTAAACGTGAAGATTCCGATCCGAGCTTTTGAGCTTCGGCTAGTAAGGATATAGACGGGATACCTTGGCTATCTCTCGTGATCATCCAATCGGGCTCAACCGTTGCGGAACTTGTCATCTGGTGTCGAATCGTATTCCAATCCTTTTCGGCTTGCTCGAACGCATTCAAATTCCCTGACAACTGCTCGCACACGGATTCACTCCCAAGCTTGTCCATCGCGACACTAATACCATCGGGAATGCCGGCTTTGCGCAGTCCACTGACCCAGTCGATCAACTTTTGATAATCGATGTTCCCTTCCTGAGCCTCTCGAAGCAGTTGGCACTCCTCGGAATCCGGATTCAGCTTCATGCGATCGATTTCCTTACCGATCCTGTCGTGGTTCTTTGAGGCAAGCACACATTGAACGAGCACACCGAATTTCGTGTTCGTACCGAGCTTCAAATGCGATGCGGAATCTTCGATGTCCTTCATCGATTTTTTAAGCTCGCCTAGCATCTTAACCCGCTCGGATATTCGTACCGTTCGATGCGCCTTCTCTCCAAACTGCAATAGCTTTGCCCATTCGCTCTTGAACTCGGTGTCGATAGCCAAGATCGTTTGCTTGATCTCTCTCACCGAGAACTGCTGGACGAATTCGTCTCGAACCGCTAGCAACTCATTGGCTCGTTGATGATCGATCCCCATTTTTTTCGCAGTCGCAATCCAGTCGCACAGTAAGCCTATGCTTTTCCAATCGGTATCGAGTCCTTGGAATCTCTGACCTAGGATTCGCTGCAGGGTTGGATTGCTCTCGAGCGCCCTAAGATCCTTGTCAAACGAGTAGAACGATTCGAGCATCGTCAAGGTTTTTGCAAATCCTGTCCCTTTGGGAAACGTTGCAAACTGCCGCAGTTCTTTGATAACGGTACGGTACTCGCCTGAAAACCATCGGAACCAAGAGTTTCCATGGGTACGAAACTGCTTGATTAAGAACAACAATCGATCCGAAGCAGGGGCCGATGGTATGTGAAAACACTCTCTGATCTCCTCACGTCTCTTGAGCAGCTCTTCGGTCTTGGTTTTGGCTTCGCTTATCAACTTCCGAGTGGAGTCGGAGAACCAATCGATCTGAAAATCGCCGATCTCTTGTACAACTGAATGCTGGGTAAGATGGACGGTTCCTAGGAGCCGCTCAAGATCTTCCAGATGCTGTGGTTCGGGGAAACCAAACGATTGAAGTTTGCCGATCGTCTCAAAAAGTTTTCCGAACAAGCTTTCGAGCTGGTTGATCCAGGCCGCCAACTCCGCTAGTTTCCATAATTCAATATCCTGCGGTAGGGACTGCCAATGCTGTTCCTGTATTCCAGCAAACTTGCTGATCGAGTGCTCACTAGAGTGACGGCTTGTGTCCAGATGCTCGTTGAGAATTCCGTCGGCGTACTTCAGATCGTTGACCAGCTGCTGAATCTTGATCGCCAATGCTTGCGTTTCCGTAGCGATCAAATTTCCGAATCCCAGGCTTGGTCTTGCTGGAGGATTGGATAGAAACGGCTCTAGTTTTTCCGACGAGCAACTCGCGAGTAGTTTGGCTACCGTCGGCTTGGCTTCACCGAGGAGTGTCGACAAGTTCGTAAAACATTGTTCAATCGTGTTGGCCGTAGCTTGAAGCTTTGGCAGCAGCTGAAGAATCCTATCCGATTCGGCAGGAGTAAGCTCCTTTGGGAAAAACCCCCACCAGGAGCTTTGCTTTGGTAACTCGTATTGGCTAGAAGCTTTTGAAAAGGCTTGGAGAGATTGAACGGCTTCTTCGAATTCCGGTTGATCGACGGAGCAATCCGCTTCGATATCTCTGAGCAATGGTATATCGCGTTGGCGAAGTTGCACGACACGCCAAAAGATGTTGTACAACGGCTCGTCGTAGGGGCCACTTTGTTTGCTGGACGCCTTGAGATAAGCGGATAGCTTAGCTCGATAAGATTCCTGGTTCGATCGATCGCGTGAGTTAGATTGGGTGCGCTCGTCTTGACGGGCCAAACGCTCCCCGAGCGATTCGTAGATCTTTTTTGGCGAAACTGCGTGTCCATGCAATTCAAGACAAAAATCCCCAAGGCCGGCTTGGGCCAGCCGTTTGTGGACCACCTCAAGTGCTGCTAGTTTCTCTGCGACGAACAGTATGGTCTTACCTTGTTCCATTGCATGGGAGATAGCATTGGCGATCGTTTGGGATTTACCCGTTCCAGGGGGGCCTTCGATGACAAGGCTCTTGCCTGCGGCGATGTCAGCCAGGGCCGAGATTTGAGAGCTATCGGCGTCGAGCGGCAGTTCGATCGTCTGTGCGATTGGATGTTCGTCGATTTGATAATCCGGGGCATACAGCCCAGAGCCACCGGTTGCCTCATTTCCGGAGATGAGTCTAGAGGCGAGGGAAGATTCGCTGATCGCGTTGGATTCGCTCCAGAGCTTTGGATCTAGATCCACGAACATGGAGAGTTTGTGGAATGAGAAGAATCCTAGAAGCATGTTTTCGTCAACCTTCCAAGCGGGACGAGCGCTGATGGATTTGCGAACAAGCTGCAGATACTCGGAGGGACGAGCGTTTTCATCGAAGTCCGGAAGCTTGATTGCAAAATCCGACTCGAGTTTTTTTCGAAGGCTCGCGTTGGACTGAATCTCGTCCTCGTTCCACAGGATTTTGTAGTCCAGTCCACCACGCGGGGAGATCGTTTGTTCGAGTTGGATAGGAATGAGGATCAATGGGGCTCGGCGCAACTCCGATTCATCGTTGTTGGACTCGGACCAATGAAGGAAACCCAGAGCAAGATGCAGATAGTTGATTCCGGTTTCTTCGATAGAGGTTTTTGCGTCGCGTAGCATCCCACGAAGTAGAGCTTCGAATTTCTCGGCTGAGCACACCGTATTGAGTGTGTTATCCGAGATCAGCGGCAGTTCGGTATGCTCTTTCGCTGCAGGTTGTTTTGCCGAAGCGGATGTTGGCTTGGTCGCTTCCGGAAGGAGTCTTAGCCAGTTGCTGTTATTGACCAAACGATCGTAAGCGTCATCGGTAGCGACGGGGACGATTTCGACCGTTTTCCGTTTGCTGACACGGTAGTTTAGTAGAGGGTTCCGCAGGCTCGAGTCGAGCAATTTGTCACGGAATCGAAACAGTTCCGTTTCGAGAGCCAGCGGTTTCGGGGCCATGGCGATTAGTTTTTCGGGGGATGAATACGGCGAGCAGTATTGGAATTCACAAAACACCAACATTTTATCGCATAGGATCCCAACCAGCAACTAAGCCCCATACACACTCAAAACTTGCGGAACGCTTACTGACATAGATTCTCCACGGCTGCTCAAAGCCTGGAGGGGCATTGAAATAGAAGCGGAACGGCGCGAGCCGTCCGGTTAGAATCATTCATAATTGATAACATTCCATTACTCACCGGAGTGCTTGCGCAAATCCGCTTACACCCATTCATCGCCACAGCTTCTCAAAGCCCAAAGGGCTTGCCCAACCTATGCCGGGTGCCACGAGGCCCCAGTGCCCTGCTCTACATGCAAGACGCGTTTTCCACTTGCGGATGATCGAGTTGATTGCTTTAGCAATTCCGTTTCTATTGCTTCATCTCTCGTGGAAGAACACGTTTTGCGTTATTGCCCGGGATAAGATTGTTGTCCGAGCGGGCATCTTCAATCGTGCGATCAAAATCGTCTGGGTAAAAAACATCCGGGAGATCTCCATCAACTCCGGGGTTGTGGATCGCTGGTTGAATCTCAACACGATTCATTTTTCGACAGCATCGAGCGGAATCGGAGGCGTACTCTTTGGATGGATCCCGGGCTCGACACTCGGAGGAATCTTCTTTCGACATGTGGAGATCATCAAGGTGCTAAGAGCCCTGAAATCCGCAGAACTGTCGCAAATTGCAGTTGCCCTTGCCTAGTATCAATGGTTCAACGGTCGCTAATCCAAATTGCACTTGGAAAGGTTAAGGAGCGTGGAAGCGGATTCGTCTGAAGCTGAAGTGGACCCCATGATTCGGACCACGGGCTTACGCGGCAAATCGGCTAACATCTTTGAAAACGAGTACTTTTTCGTCAGGTTTGGGTTTTTTCATATCGGAGTGTGATGGTCAATCGGATCTCTTACAAATAGACTCAATCACATGCTACTCGGCTTTGTCAATCACATAAACTACATCGTACCAGCTTCACTCCATGAATCATTTTGTTTTCGAATGCAACAGCGAGACCTATCTGGATTGCATGACACATCAAGTTTTTGCGTCGAATATCCTCGCCCGGCGAACTGTGGTTCAATTATGGTGAATCTATCGAACCTTGAGACTATTCCCAATGCCCATATCCGCTAAATAGTGACCCGCATCTCAGCTTGTTTTTGATATAAGACATGGCTCGTCAAGTACTTGCGAGACAGGATGCAATTCTAGAATGGACCAGTACTAGAACGGTTTTTTCTCAGGGACTCACACCTTCCTCGACATCGGTCTTGAGCAGCTTAAGCAATTCATCGTCATCGAAACCAAGCAGCGAGAGATCGAAGCCGTAGGTTTGCAGGTCCCCCATCTCGATTGGGAGCAGGTCGTAATTCCAATCGGCAAGCTCGGCCGTTTTGTTGTCAGCGTACAGAAGCCTGACCAAGTTTTCTTAGGGCTCAGGCTTGCGTGTATTGATTGGGTTTGTAAAGCCGTTCAGTTGCTTGAGCGGTTTGTGGCCCAGCGAGTTAGCATGTCGGTAGCAAGCAACGCCCTACCGAAGATGCGCCGGCCCCAGAGGGGCAATCTTGGGGCCGATCTTGGCGCCAAGGGCCACGCACAGGTTCTCGCGGATCATCTACCTTCTGCACATGACATAAGTTCGAAGTGCTACTTGCCTTTGCTAAGCTGCGCTCGCGCGCGACGACGCGCCGCTTTCGAGGAAGTAACATTGGACATAAGCGGGGACTCCTTAAGAGAGTTTGGATAGAAACAAGGGCGCACCTTGAATCTACCGCCAAAGAGCCCCGCGCTGGGAATTCAGATTTCAGGCCCGTGTACACTCACGTTGAAAATGCGAAATGCACGACATCATCGAAAGAAAGAATACCTGAAACTCAGCCAAAAAAACGCCTTTGACGGCCAATCAAAGCATCACTTAGAAAAAAGCAAAAGTGTGCTACTTCCGGCTGTAGCAAAACACTCACGGCGCAGAAGACCGTGCTACGCGGTGGGGGCACTTGCTTCGGTGGTGCCCAGACGAGGGACGCTAGGGGGCTTGGTTAAATTCCTCGCCGCTGGCTGCGGGTTAAACGAATGTTCGCAAGCGAACAGAGGAAACGGCTAAGATAGTAGCCGGAGAAGATTAGCAGCCAGAACAGCCAAGAGAGTGGAAAGTAGAGAGTAGACCGAGTGGATGGGAGAAGATAGCTTGGTAGGTCGACAGCCAAAAACCATGATGATTCTGAGGTCTTTGGCTGTTTCTACTCTCTACTTTCTCCCATCCACTCTCTATTTTTCCCGAACTGCCCTTTCGCCGAATGGCGAAAGGGCAGTTCGGGAAAAATCGGCTCGACTGTCACTCCTTCGAACCGATCATCCCCCTATACGTCGACTGCGTCCTCCAAAACGATGCTCCCATCAAGCAAATTACTGCCTTCATGCACAGCGCCAGCTAGTTCGCAAAACAGAAAAATGACACGATGGTATTTGAATGAGAAAGAGGATCTTTCTGATCGAAAATTGTACGCTTAGAACATTTTGCGCGCGAAGTTTTTGATCTGATGGTTTGAGGTAAACCGCGCATCACCCACGATAGCCACTGGTTGTTTAGACGCCGCCAGCATTTCCGGGGATCACATGCTTACAGTTGCGCCACTCATTAACTGGTTGGTCATCAATATAAACCTGTGGCTTTGGTAGAAAGCCCGCGAAGCACGCTTCAATCCCGAGCTCCACAGCTGACATTTTCGCGTACTCCGCACCACCCGTGCTCCAAAGGTATAAAATAACGCCCTCCGCGTGCAGAGCCCTCACCTTTTTAATGAGAGGAGGATTCGGAATCCGCTTGGAGCCCACAGAGCGAACCAGCGTGTCATCTACATCGATGAAAACCACTCGGTAGACCGCCCTAGCCGCCCAGTCCACTGAGAATACGCTCGATTTGAACGCGGTGAATGCTCATATGCACACCGGTTAACGCATGCCAGCCAGAGGCGTTAAGAGGTCCGAACCATGGATGTGAGTATCGGGCTTGCGTGTCGAGATTCGTCGACGCGGCTATGACCGAAGCAAGCGCATCGCATGACGCCTCAAACGCGGCGACAACCTCCGGCCCTACGTTTGCATTCGGCTTAACCGTAGCGGTACTGGCCGCACCAGGCGGAGTGACTTCACGCACCAGCTCTCCAATGAGATGTGCTATTGATTCATGGACGATCCGCAGATGATCTAGCGTCATCCATACTGACCAATATCGACTGCTGTCCTCAAGCCCGGGAATCCGCGGGATAAGCACCCGTTGCGCCCCGCTCTCGGTATTGCATTTGCGGACAAGTTCGCAAATGAGTCCACGCTCACGCGCAATCCGAGAGTCAAAAGATCGGCGACTTCCTACCCCTCGACGCAGGGCAAACAGGATTCGGGCGACGAGCAGCTCGATCTTGGGCAGCCCCGCGCCAGGTGGCGCGAGATTGGGTTGCTGCGGAGTAGTCATCGCCTGTCCTTTTGGCATCACTTGATTTTATACGGATCAGCCTAAACCCTGTAGACCGCACCGATGCAGCCTATCGTTCGAGCTAGCCTCGATCCGAAGTTGAATGGTATCAGGCACTTGCGAGCCGCTCAACGATTTGATGGACTGAGTGGCTACTTGGGTTCCTTACCACCGTTTTAACCCTGCCAAATCACACCGACGGACCCGGTTAGCATCTATACTATTGAGCTCAAGACCCACCCGTCGAACAAGAATATCATCCCCACGACGCCAGATGAATAACGACAACAAAGACAATTTTGCCACAACTCCTGGGCCAATGGACCCGGATCAAACAAACCTCTCTCAGGATCAGAAACCCGACACGGATGCCGAAAGCCAAACGGCGATCTACCAAACCTCGGGTGGGGTATCGGACCAGCCACCAGCGAGCTCCCCTTCCAATACCAAACCGATCAACCCAAGCGAAAAACTCTCCAGCGAAGTTCCCAAAACGGTCGGTCGATACACGATCAAAAAACTTTTAGGCCGCGGGGGCTTTGGTGAAGTCTACCTCGGTCTCGATGAACAACTGCGTCGCGAAGTCGCTATCAAATTAACCTTCGGCTCTAAAGTCGGCCGTTCGGCTGTGAAAATGTTCTTGGCCGAAGCCCAAATGCTCGCCGAACTGGATCACCCGAACATCGTTCCCGTCTACGACATCGGTACCACCGAGCGCGGCGATATCTTCATCGTATCGAAACTGATCGATGGCACAGATCTTGCCAACCGCATCCAACAGAACCGCCCCAGTCGTGAACTGTCGCTTGAAATCATCGCTGCAATCGCTGATGCACTGCACTATGCCCACTCCAAAGGCTTGATCCATCGCGATATCAAACCTGCGAATATTCTGCTCGATAAAACCGATCGCCCCTATCTGGCTGACTTTGGAATTGCTCTTCGAGAGACCGACCAAACCGGTGCTGGCGAAATCGCCGGTACTCCAGCTTACATGAGCCCTGAACAAGCTCGCGGCGAAGGACACTTGATGACCAATCAAAGCGACATCTACAGCTTGGGTGTGGTCCTTTACGAACTCCTCTCAGGGCGGCGTCCGTTTCGAGCCAAGACCGCTCATGAGCTTATCCGAATGGTGCAAACAAGCGAGATTCGAACCCCACGAACGTTCGATGCGACGATCTCTCGGGAACTCGAGCGGGTGTGCCTCAAGGCACTGGCGCGTCGCCCTTCGGATCGCTTTGCTATCGCCAAAGACTTTGCAGACGAAGTCCGAGACCTGATTTCGAGCCAATTAACAATCGAGCCTCTCAAAGGAAACATCCGTTCCTCCCCGATCGGCTATCCACCAGCCTCAAATAGCGATCGAATATCAAGTGCCGATGCAGCAGACCCAAGACGCACTCCGAGCGAATTGCCATGGGCAGGCCAACGCGATTCGGATCTCCGGTCAGGTCCCGTGCGAGTTATCCCCAAGGGGCTTCGTTCCTTTGGCGAAAAGGATTCGGAGTTTTTCCTTGAGTTGCTTCCCGGCCCGCTCGACCGGTCGGGTTTGCCCGAAGGCTTACGGTTTTGGAAGAACCGCATCGAAGCCAGCGACATCGATGAGTCGTTTCGTATCGGACTAGTCTACGGCCCCTCGGGCTGCGGTAAATCGAGCCTGATGAAAGCCGGGTTGCTACCCAGGTTATCGCCAAAGATCGAGAGCATTTATATCGAAGCCACTCCCCAGGACACGACGGGCAAATTGCTTCGTGAAATCCAAAAGCGGATTCCTGAAGCTTCCGGAACCAATCTGGCCGAAGCGCTAAGCATCATCCGCAGACGCAAGCTGGTTCCCGGCGGAGGAAAGCTCCTTTTGGTGATCGACCAGTTTGAGCAATGGCTCTATGCGCACAAGAATTACGCCGATACGGAACTTACCAACGCATTGCGGCAATGCGATGGGGTAACGATCCAAGCGATCGTGATGGTGCGTGATGATTTTTGGTTGTCGGTCAGCCGTTTCTTGAGGGAACTTGATGTACCGATCGTTGAGCGCGAGAACAGCGCGCTGGTCGATCTTTTCGATTTGGATCATGCCAAAAAAGTGCTTGCCCTCTTCGGGAGGGCTTACGATAAACTCCCCGAAGACCGGATTGCTTGGACTCAGGAACACAAGGATTTTTTGCAACAGGCCGTCGAGGGGCTGAGCCAAGAAGAAAAAGTCATCTCGGTGCGGTTGGCATTGTTTGCCGAGATGATGAAATCCAAGACCTGGGCACCCAAGACGCTTGCGGATCTTGGTGGTATTGCTGGAGTTGGTGTGACGTTCCTCGAAGAGACTTTTGGGGACAAGCATGCACCGATCCAATTTCGCCAACACCAAGAAGGAGTCCGATCGCTCCTTGGAGCATTGTTGCCTGCGGTAGGAACCAACATCAAAGGGCACAGTCGTTCGATAGCGGAACTCCAAAAGATCGTCGGCTATGACGATCGCCCACAAGAGTTTGCTGAACTGGTTAGTTTGCTCGATAAGAACTTGAGGCTAATAACACCCGCGGACGAATCTGGGCAAGAGAATCGATCTTATCAGCTAACACACGACTACCTCGTTCCATCGCTTCGGGATTGGCTCAATCAAAAGCAGCGCGAAACCAAAAAAGGTCGCGCGGAATTGAAACTCGCCGAACGCGCTGCGACCTGGGGAGCGAACCAAGAGAACAAGCAACTACCGACACTCTGGGAGTGGATGCAAATCCGCAGGTGGACGGATAAAACCAAGTGGAATAAAACCGAATCGCAGGTAATGACCAAGTCGAATCGATTCCACGGGACTCGTCTTGGGCTTTTCAGCAGCGCAATGGCCCTATTGATTGCTTCCGCGGTTGGTGCGAAGTCGTGGATCGACCGACGGGAGTCGGATCGCGCTCAGGACTCGCTGGTTGCAGTCCTTCAATCCGCCGACATGCAAAGGATCCCAGATGAATTGAAAAAGGTCTCGAAGTTGCGACCTGGGATCGATGCGAAACTCGAAAAAGCGATCGAAGCGACCTCAGACGGTACCGAAGAACGCCTCAAATTGAACCTTGCGCTATTGGGCAGTTCCCCGAAAGCAATCGAGTATGTCGCAAGCAAGCTACCTGACTCAGAAGCCAAACACGTACCTGTTTTGGTATCCGCGCTACAACCGTACGCAGATCGCTTCAAAGATAAGTACTGGTCGATTGCCGAGGAGGGGAATGCCAGTTCGCTACTGCCAATCGCAAGCGCCCTGGCCTTGTGGGATCCGACTAGTGATCGTTGGGCTGGCGTTTCATCGACAGTTGTCGATCAACTCGTCAAGGAGAATCCACTCCGACTTGGGACCTGGATCGAGACGCTCCGACCCGCAAAAAGCCAGTTTCTCGAATGGTTGCAACAGATGGTGCTGAATCAGAGAGGATCTGTTTCTCCCACGGAAAAGGATTTAGCGTTGGACATGCTCGAGTCTTACGCCGAGGATTTTGAAACACTGCATGAATTGATCGTCCTGGGCGAGCCTAAAGTCTTTGCGAAATTTTTCCCGAGATACCAAAAGTTCCAAAAACAAGCATTGGAAAAACTTCAGCAAGAACTGGCAGTGAAGGTTCCTGGATTCGAACCTGCAAATGAGGCGGATCCAAGCCGCTTG
>JBEIGI010000094.1:0-14075 GCA_040381975.1 Pirellula sp. | reverse complement strand
TTGGGATTGGAAATCCAGTACTACGGCCTCTGCTGACTTCTGCGTTGCCCAGTCCCGCTTGCACGGGTCTGTTCCTGGCTTTCAGTCGTCGAGATGACTTACTCCCTGGAGCAGCACAGATCTCCCCGGATAAGAACATTGGTTTCCTCTGCACAAGCTCACCCTTTACCTGATCGATCGATAGGCGGTGATGTCATTATTGGGGCATTCGTGATGTTTGGCTCACTCGCCTGACCGATCCGGCCTTATAGGATGTTTCTGTTCGTAACCTCGCAGATTTGGTGAGAATGCATTCGAGTAGGGAGTGACGCACTGATGGCTGTCTACAGACTCGACGCTTACCCAACCATTCGCAGGCTTCCTTCCCACGGTCGGTCACCCTTCCGCAGTTGCCCTCACCTCGTGCTTGTTCCCTTGAAGTGGTCATTTGGTATACTGATCTCCTAGAGATACCTATCTCGCACAGGGGACTTAAACCCCACAAACCAATGCCCGTGACGGGCGTACCCCAAAAAATGCACCCGAGTTGCCGATCGGGCGTTTTAACAATGGAAGATTACTCGCGGCGACCGTGTGATCGGTAGCGTTCGGTAGCGCAAATAATGGGACGACACCGTGCATCTGAGCAACCATACTTTTCGTCAGAATGTTGAGGGTTTGACGCGATATCTTCAAGCTGAGTACGACCTAAGCGTCGTTGAAGATGTATTCGAACTTGTAGATGGCTGGAAATGTGGACATGTGACGCTGGCAAACAAGTTCGTGAAGATCCGTTTTGTTGCAGGAGTCCCCAGAGATCAGTTCGTGGACGTCTATATTTCTCCAGTCGATGCAACTACGAGCAAAGCCAAACGTGGTCTCAATATTGGAGGATTTGCATATCGGCTTGGTGTCCACCGAGATTTTTTTCCCGAGAAATACTCTGATGACACTCAGAAGCAGTTCTTTTCGTTTGGGTCATTGGTACAACTGACGTCCAGTGTAATTTTCATTTCCGTACACTGCAAAGCGTTCTTGCGGGGAGAACGGTCACCTCTCGACGATGCTTAGCAAGGGACCCCAAGAAACTCACCGCATTCCTCAATCGAATAAATGCCGAAATCGGGTAAGGATGCCCGTTGCCGGGCACCCTCCCCACACCACCAATAACTCACCCCTCGACCATCACCTTCGCCACGCCTGCTGCCTTAGCAAAATCATCCTCAGTAACCAGCAAGTAGCTCTGCTGAGCGATGCGTGGTGAATTACCAAGCCAAGAGCAAACCACGTGCAAAGGAAAATCGCGCTGGAGTTCTGTTTGTCTGCTTGCCCGCATCGAATGGAACAATCGTGGCCAAGCTGAGACGCCGGGGTCCAAAGTAGCAGGCACACTCCGCTATGCCGTCAGCCAGGTATCGATGTGCAACTGATTAAATCTTCTGAACGGCACATGGAATGTGCCTACTACCTTATGCTGCGGCCCGATACTGCGGTGCCGCGACCACGTATTCGCTCTTGTCACCGAAGATCTCGAAGGCTTCGTCGAGGATCGGTCGCAGCTCCGGAAAGATCGGGCAGCTACGGATCCCACGGCCTTCGTGATGCTCGACCTTCGCCTCTGGAATGCTCATCCGATTCATTTCCCAATCGATGTCTTCCCAACGCAGCGATAACGTTTCCGAAGGCGTTCGAAGCCCACCGTAGCGGCTCAGGCCCAAGATCACTTTCCAAACTGGGTTTGCCTTCTTCATCAGCTTGTCGACCACTTCGCGAGGGACGAACTCGTTGACTTTGACGATGCTTCGCTGCGTTCGAACCTTAGAAAAAGGGTTTTCTTCGATGATCTTCCAATCGACCGCATCGTGCATGAACTGCCTCGCGAATTGAATCCGTTTGTGGATCGTCGTCGTAGTTCATTCCTCATCTGGTGGCTCATCGATCCCGTTGCTTGAAAAGGTCTATCGCCACATCCTCATGGGGATCTTGGATCAAGTCCTCAAGGAGCAGTAGGCCGATTATTTCTTCTTGAGGAAACTGAAGATCACGGCGATGACCAAAAGGACAAGCACAATTCGTCCAGCCCAAGCGCCCATGTTATAGGCACTCGGGGCGTTCTGTTGTGCGAGCATGACGAGGCTGCTTAGCTGGTTCCAAAACATGTTGATTCTCTTTCTTGATCTGTGACTAACAGTTCGACACCATCGTTCAGAGATTAACAGAGCCTACGCCTGGATTCAATCAGAGATAGTCCTCCAGCCATCAAGACAGGAAAAAAATTCTGTTTTTCACGGTTGGCACAATTTCCTCGGGGAGAGCCAACGGGAGTTCAACCGCTGATGGACGCTAATGTTCGCCAAAGGCGTGTTGTCCGGTACTTATTCACACTCATCCACAAATTCCTCCGAAGAACTCGTTATACAGAGAGACATTCGACGAATTCGTTAATCGAGAAGTCAGCAACAAAAACATCTCGATGCTTCCGATCAGCACTCAACACGCACAGACAGAGTAAATGAACGAACAAGCAGATTGTCCCCAGCTTCACCTGTCAAATAGCTCTTGATTGGCTCGACGGGAGAGTCTATGAATCCAGCATCGACCTTCGAAGCCCAAGCATCATGCGAACATTTTACCCCAGGAAAAGCTATTATACCCTCTTTCCGCATACCATCGCTAGAGTGATCCGGTCGAGCACTTTCTGGTTGCTCAGAGGAAGCCAATCTCTTAGGATATTTGCATTTCGCCAACAGCAACAAAGGACGTCAAGGCGTTGGTTCAAGCTCAGATTCGCATCGGAGTGATTACCAACGTTCGGAGAAATCATTTACGTTGGGCCAAAGCCCTGGGAGCAAAGGGGGGAAGCTGTTGAGTTTCTATTGTCAATTCTCCATTATCCATTATCAATTAACGATCTGTCGGTGACGTATGCATCCTGCCTCCTGACCTAAGTTTTGATCATCTATGTCCAATGCGTTTGATTTTGATGCCTTTTTGTCCAATACCGGTAGCGAGGTAGCTCTTAAGACATCAGGCTCGGGCCCCCAAGGCTCCTTGCCACTGACCGACGAGATGCTGCGAACCTGGTCCAGTGGCGATCTTTTTGGCTGGACCCAAAACGCCGGCATGGGCTGGGATCCCCAAAAGATGCTCGGCCCCCAATTTCTGCTCCTGAGCACCCAAGGTGGATTGCGCGCCGAAGATGGTAAGCCGATCGCACTGGGTTACCACACCGGCCACTGGGAAGTCGGTTTACTGGTCAGAGCCGCCGCCGAGTGGTTCTATGAAAACGGTGGCGTCCCCTTTGCCGGCTATGTCAGCGACCCTTGCGATGGACGGACCCAAGGCACGGTCGGAATGTTCGACTCGCTCCCTTATCGCAACGATGCGGCCATCGTCTTTCGCCGACTGATCCGCTCGCTACCTACCCGGCGCGGAGTCATCGGAGTGGCCACCTGCGATAAAGGACTCCCAGCCATGATGATCGCACTCGCTGGTTCGTCGAATCTACCCAGCGTGGTTGTGCCCGGAGGTGTGACGCTCCCGGCTCGCAATGAACATGGTCCCGAAGAAGACCTCGGTAAAGTGCAAACCATCGGTGCTCGTTACACCAACGGCATGATCTCGATCGAAGAAGCTTCCGCTGCTGGTTGCAAGGCTTGCGGCTCACCAGGAGGAGGTTGTCAATTTCTCGGAACCGCAGCGACGGCTCAGGTCGTTGCCGAGGCACTTGGCATGACCGCTCCGCACGCAGCACTCGCACCTAGCGGTCAACCGGTGTGGCTCGATCTGGCTCGTCAGTCGGCCAAGATCCTTTGGGATCAGCACCAGCGCAAGTCGAAACTCTCCGATGTCCTTTGCGAAGACTCCTTCCACAATGCGATTGCCGTCCATGCGGCTTGCGGCGGCTCGACAAACCTTCTTTTGCACATCCCTGCGGTCGCTTTTGCAGCCGGTATCGAGCGACCGAGTCTTGAAACATGGACCGAGCTCAATCGCAAGATCAGTCGCTTTGTCGATGTCTTGCCCAACGGTCCCAAGTTCCATCCGACGATCCGATTGTTCCTTGCCGGCGGAGTGCCTGAGATCATGTGGCACCTGCGTGAACTGGGGATCGCCAAGTGCGATTGCAAAACCGTCACGGGGATGACTTGGAACCAGATCCTCGACCGATGGAAAGATTCTCCACGCAGGCACACGATGCGTGAATTGCTCAAGCAGCGTGACGGAGTGGATCCCGATGAAGTCATCATTCCTCCGGCCAAAGCCAAGCAAATGGGGATGACTAGCACGGTCTGTTTTCCTAAAGGCAACATCGCTCCAGAAGGATCGGTGATCAAATCCACGGCCATTGACCCGAGCGTCATCGATGCCGATGGTGTTTACCGCAAACTCGGTCCAGCCCGTGTTTTTTGTTCGGAAAAAGAAGCCGTCGCGGCGGCCAAGGGACAGCATGCAAACCCTTTGAAGGCTGGCGATATCGCAGTCCTCATCGGATGTGGCCCCATGGGTACAGGCATGGAGGAGACTTATCAGTTAACCAGTGCCCTTCGCTACTTGGACTATGGCAAGCATGTTGCGGTGATCACCGACGCTCGGTTTTCTGGCGTAAGCACTGGAGCTTGTATCGGTCACGTTGGGCCCGAGGCGCTGGCGGGTGGGCCCATCGGTAAAATCCAAGACGGTGATTTGATCGAAATCATCATCGACCGAGTGACACTCAGCGCGAGCGTCCATTTCGTCGGTTGCGATGGAGCGAAATTTTCAGCCCAGCGAGGAGCAGAGATTTTAGCTAGCCGCATGCCACATCCGGGCCTTGCTCCCGACCCACGGCTTCCGACCGACACGCGTCTTTGGGCCGCACTGCAACGGGCCAGCGGCGGGACTTGGGGCGGCTGCGTGTACGATGCAGACCGAATCATCGAGTTGCTTCAAGCAGGCATCGAAGCGACAGACAAAAGATGATTCTGCTTTTGGACAACTACGATAGCTTTGTCTACAACCTCGATCGCTACTTGCAGCGCCTCGGCCAGTCAACGCTGGTACTTCGCAGCGATTCGATCGGTTGCGATGGAGTTGCCCGATTGGCTCCGGAGGCCATCGTGATCTCGCCTGGCCCGAAGGATCCTGACCATGCCGGCTGTTCGATGCAGGTCATCCGAAGTTTTTCCGGTTCGATTCCGATCCTCGGCGTCTGCTTGGGACATCAGGCCATTGGCCAAGCTTTGGGAGGCAAGATCATCCGGGCCAAAGAGCCTATGCATGGCAAGGCATCGTGGATCGAGCACAAGAGCAAGCGATTGCTTGTGGGTTTGCCTGAGCGATTCGAAGTCGGGCGTTACCATTCGCTTGCGATCGACCCAGAGAGCTTACCTGCTTGCCTAGCCCCGACGGCTTGGACTGCCGATGGCACGATCATGGCCATCGAGCATCGTGAGTATCCAGTGTTTGGGGTGCAGTTCCATCCCGAATCGATTTTGACACAGCACGGATATGCGATCTTGAGCAATTTTCTAACGCAGGCGGGCTTGAAATCCGCAAGCATTCCTGCATCGGATCTGTCTTAGCAAATCTGCGTTTTTCGGGTGTGATTGTTGGTAAAACATGGGGGCCACCAACTGGGCATAAAGCCAGTGGTAGGCTGTATGAACAATATGCACTACAAATCACCCAAATAAATACCTGATGAACCTTGGGTTGCAAGGACGGTATCGGAGTGCTCGTAGCCCGGTGCGCAGCAACACAGGAGCACAAGGTCGATGGAGCCATCGTTGTGGATCCGGTGCCATTTGCCCGGCCCAATGGCGATCGCATCGCCGGGGCCGACTTGCCTAAGCTGGCCGTCGATTTCCATTTTTCCAGAGCCGCTGAGGATGTAGTAAATCTCTTCGGTCTTTGGATGATGGTGCAGTTGGGTGACGACTCCTGGAGGAATTGTGGCTTCTGCCAAACTCTGGTTTCGAATCGAAGAGTTTCGGTGAGCCAACAGTTCTCGGATAATCGATCCGTCCTTGGTCACAAACGGCTCGCAATTATCCCGTTGGACTATTTCCATTTTATCATTTTCCTTCCTGGCTCTTGTTGACGGACCGTTGGGAGCAATCGCACCGATTTCGAGTATCTCGCCAAGGCGTAAAGTACGCAAGAGTTTCTGAAGAATTGATGTGGCTTAGACCATTTCACCGATTTTCGAGTAAACTGGTCTTTCGCCATGCTGCACTGGTGTTTTTTTAATCCGTCGCTTGGTTCCTAACCTGCTTGCTTGAATATGCCTCGAACCCGCGTGCTGTTTTGTTCATCGACCATGGACGGTGGAGGCAGCGAACGCCAACTGCTTTATCTGCTTAAAGGACTGGACCGAGAGGTTTTTGAGCCTTCGCTGTACCTGCTAAGTGCTACAGGGCCGCTACTGGATCAAGTCCCAGACGATTGTGATGTGACCGCATTTTGGAACGATCGGTTCCCGCCGAGATTCAACTGGCCCGGACGCATCCACCATCAACAAATCAAGCATCTTGCAGAGCATCTACAAACTGCCGGCATTCAAGTCGTCTATGATCGGCTCTTTCACATGACCATGATCAGCGGTCCGGCTTGTTTGCAAGCTCGCTGCGCGAGGGTCTCGACGATCGTCTCGCCACCCCAGTTTGACGTCGAGCGTCGTGATAACCGTTGGCGTTGGATCAAACGCCGTCGACTCGCAAGAGCTTATTCGGCTAGCCAAGCTCTATTAAGTGTATCCCAAGGAACCGCGCTGGCAGCAGCCAAGTACTATGGGATTCCAGGTCAAAGATTCGAGATCGTTCCAAGCCCGATCGATACCAAGACGATCGAGGCCAAAGCATCGATGCCCATCGAATTTCCACGTTGGTCCAACTCGGTCAAAAACATTGTCGCCATCGGCAGGCTTGGGGCTGAAAAGGGTCACTCGGACTTGATCGAAGCCTTTGCCTTGCTTGTCCAAAAGCGAGGTAAACAATTCAACTTGCACATCGCAGGCCAAGGCCCGCTTCGAGAGTCTCTCGAGAAGCGGATCTCAGAGCTGAATCTCGTGGACAGTGCATTTCTTCATGGCCATGTCTCCAACCCTTATCCACTGCTCAAACATGCCGACTTGATGGTGCTCCCCTCACGTTACGAAGGGCTTCCGAACGTGATGCTCGAGGCGATGCTCTGCCAATGCCCGGTCTTGGCGACCAACACCGAGCAAGGAGCCGGAGAGTACTTGCGCCAGTATCCGCTTGGCGATTTGGTTCCCATTGGCAACATCCCTCTGATGCTCGAACGCATGGAGAATTGCTTTGATCAGCCGGAGAAATGGAAGGCACGTGCCGCTGTCGCTTACCATCATGTTCTCGAACATCACGATCTTGACCGCTGGATCCAAAGAGTCTCTGGAATCCTATTGCGCGCTGCGGAAACCAAGTTGCCATGACAAGTAAAACACCAATGACCAATCAGCACCTGGCCAGTCTCTTCGAAGAGATGGCAGACCTTCTGGAACTCTCGGGGGAGAATGCGTTTCGTATCCGAGCCTATCGCAGCGGAGCCTCGGCCATCGAAGGACTGAGCCAGCCGGTCGGCGAACTTATCGCTCAAGGTTTTGACCTCACGACGATCGATGGCATAGGATCGACCCTGGCGGAGAAATCGAAAGTCGCCATCGAGACCGGTTCGATTCCAGCCCTGGAGAAACTGAGAGCCGAGGTTCCTCCGACCCTTCGAGACGTCATGCGCGTTCCGGGTCTTGGCGCCAAGAAAGCGATGAAGCTTCATCAAGAGCTCGGTGTGATGGATTTGACGACTCTCAAGCAAGTTTGCTTGGATGGAAAAGTCGCTGGATTGAAAGGATTCGGAGACAAGACCCAGCAAAGCATCTTGCAGAACATCGATCTTGTTGCCAAGGCTGCAGAGCGACTGCGACTCGATCAGGCCGATCGACTGGCAGAGGATTTGAGATCGCATTTTTCAAGCTGCAAAGCGATTCAGAGGTTGGATTTTGCAGGCAGTTACAGACGGGGCAAAGAGACTGTTGGAGATTTGGATATCTTGGTCGTTAGCAAGATGCCCGAAAAGGTAATGGATCGTTTTGGGGAATTCCCCGATGTCTCCGAGGTGCTGGCTCGAGGCGACACCAAGATGAGTGTTCGGATGACTGGGGCTTTTCAAGTCGATCTGCGTGTCGTCGAGGAGGCTTGCTGGGGAGCGGCTTTGCAATACTTCACCGGAAGCAAAGAGCACAACGTACATGTACGCTCGATCGCCAAATCCTTGGGCCTGAAGATCAGCGAGTACGGGGTATTTCGCGAAGGAGATGATCAAAATCCTGTCGCGGGCTTGGACGAAGCAAGTTTGTACGAGGCGATCGGTTTGCCATGGATCCCACCGGAGCTTCGAGAGAACCGGTTCGAGTTTCAAAAGGATATCTCATCGAGGCTCAAGGATCTCATCGAACTGTCGGATATTCGAGGCGATCTGCACATGCATACGGTCTATACCGATGGCGTCGATACGATCGAAGCCATGGCGCAGGCGGCTATCGAACGGGGGCTTGAATACATCGCCATCACCGACCATTCCAAGCGAGTCAGTGTGGCCCGAGGGCTCGATGACGAGCGTGTCTTAGAGCAGTGGGCGTACATCGATCGGATCGCTCCGGAGTATCAAGATCGATTGCAGTTGCTCAAGGGGATCGAATGCGACATCCTCGAGGACGGCACGCTCGATCTGAGCGATGAGACTTTGGCGCAGGCCGATTGGGTTACGGCCAGCGTCCATTTCGGTTTCAAGCAATCCAGGCAGGAGATCACCGATCGGATATTAGGGGCCATCGCGCATCGAAGTGTCCATTCGATATCGCATCCCTCCGGAAGGCTCATTTCGCGCAGGCCGGCTTATGAATACGATCTGACGGCGGTGATACAAGCGGCAGTAGAACATGGCAAGTGTTTGGAGATCAATGCCAATCCTGAGAGGCTAGATTTAAACGACTTGCAAGCTGCGGCGGCAGTTGAGGCAGGGGTGATGATGGTCATCAACACCGATGCCCATGCGGTTGGTCACCTGGATCTCATGAAGTATGGTATTGGCGTGGCGCGTCGGGCGGGAATCGTCAAAAAGCAGGTACTCAATACCAAGACAACCAAGCAGATGCTCGCTTGGCTAAAGAAGCATAAATAGACAACGGAATCAAAACGGAGTTCGCAGATGTTTAGCAATCAAGTGCGTGGGATGTTGGCGCTGATGGGTGTGATTGGTTTTGGAGCTTGTCTTTCGGCAGCTTGGCCCCAGCCGCCTGAGGGCAAGATTGATCCTGCGGATCCTCTGATGCAGTCGATCAAGGAGCGGATGGGTAAGCTTCCGAGATTGGATCCCGATAGCCAAGGCGATGGGGATTTCGCTGAGGATGGAAAGAAGAAGCGAGCAGCCCGCAAGAATCGAGCAGCAGAGTTGATGCTCAAGTCTGCAAGGCTTTTGGAATCGGGTGCAGGAGATTCGCAGGAGCTACTAAAGATTGCCAAGGACCTGCGAAAGCAGGTCGTGGTGGTGTTGGAATCAGACTGATCTGTCTGATCCGACAGATCGCTCCCCCAAAAACAGCGAGTGGATAGCCAGCATGATAGCACCGACGACCAGGAGGCTATCGGCGATATTGAAGTTAGGCCAGGTGTATTGGCCGTAGCGGCAAAGGATCCAATCGCGCACGCCGCCGGCATACGAGCCTGGCAGGCCGTGGAGGTTCAGTCGGTCGTAGAGGTTTCCGAGGATACCTCCGGTAACGAGACCTAGGTTGACGGTCAGCCACAGCGATTGGCAGGCCTTGTAAAGGAACAACCAGACGAGCAGACCGACGATAGCGCTGATCGACACGGCAGCAAATAGCCAGCCGTAGCCTTGTCCGAGTCCGAACACAGCACCTTGGTTGACTGCGGTTTCGATGCCGAAGTAGTTTTCGATCCACCAGGTGGGAGGTTGTTGGCCTGGGAGTCCTTTCCAAGCGAATATTCGCTCTTTGGTAAGCAGGTCGATGCTAGTGCCCAGGGCAGCGAGGATGACAAAGAGAGTTGCGCGGCGAAGGATCATTCGTAGGTCGTTGGAGTGGTATTACCAGCGGGTTTCCATTTGGTCGACGATGTGGTTGGCGAGTCGTTCGGCGTTGCGTTGGAAAGAGGTTGCGATCGACTGGCCGGCTTCGGGAACAAATTTGGTTCGTTCTGCGAAGTAGTGAGTAATTTCGCCTGGGGGTAGGAACCGGGTGGTGACCAAGTTCATGCCGCGACGATCGGTCCAATTGAGTTCCACGGCGACGACGGTTTCTAGCAAGCGAGGTTCATCGGTATTGGTTTCGGCGATGACGCGTTTGGTGTCGTTGGTAAGTCGGATCGAGAGGATTGAATCGGCAACGGCGTTGTCGGCGAGTTTGTAGGGGGTTCTACGTTCGATTTCCTTTTGGACAGCTTCGGTCAGCAGTACTCCGAGTTCAGGTCGAAACGAGTCGCTGCGTATGACAGGTACGTTGATTGTTCTGACATCGGTTCGATAGACGTTGCGCGTACCGATGCGGTATCCGAAGCAGCCGCTGGCAAAGAGCAGCAGGATGGAGGTCCAGCAGAGCAAATTGCGAATGGCCATAGGCTTTAGGGTTTTACTGGCTCGAGGTTGCCTACGGTACGAACTTGGGAGTCTCCACTGTTGGGATCGAGTGGATTTGGGGTTGGTTTGGGTCGGGTTCGGGTGATGAGAGCTTGGCGCTGAGCGATTTCTTCTTGGGTGGGTTTCAATAGCGGAGTAACTTTATCGCGGGTTGGGAACGCGTAAGTCATCCAGTGCAGATAGGGGGTTGGGACCGAGGGTTTGCCTTCGGCGTTATCGATGATCTGTTGGGCTTTTTCGGCAAACGGAGTATCCGAGTAGTTGTCGATGATCCGATCGCAATAGACGATCGCAGCGGCGTATTCCTGTTTATTGTTTCGATAAGTGGCTTCGTCGTAGAGGCGTTCTGCTTGTCGGTATTTGACTTCGGCGAGCATTTCCGCGATAGGTTCTTTGCGTTCGCTGGCTTGTTTGGAGAACTGCCTGACCATTTGCTTGAGCAGCTTGTCAGCTTGTTCGAGAGGTTCGGAGGAGTACTGAGGGCCTTGATAGGCTAGCAGAGCGGACTTAGCACCCAGGAAGTGGGCATCGAACTGATGGGGGCTATCGGTGTAGACGGTGATAAGATCTCGATAGCGATCGAGGGCTTCGTTCCAGTTCTCGCGTTTGAATTCGGTGTTGGCGATGTCCATGACGACATCATCAGCGAGTCGACCGGTGGGGCTATCGAGGAGCATTTTTTCCAAGACACGTTTGCCGTGGTTTTCGGTATCGTTCAAAGGCCGGGACTTGTCGGTGAAGTTTAAGTTGTAGAACTTGTCGGGGAACTGCAACCAGTATTTTCCGATTTCCATACGTCGTTGGTCGACACGATCTTGGTAGCGTGTGCGAGGGTACTCTTTGATGAGCTTGACGTAGGAGTCTTCTGCTTTGGGATAGTCTTCGGCGAAGAAGTAGGATTCGGCGGTCATGAAGTAGGCGTCTTGCTCGAGAGAGCTGCTGGCCCAATGTTTGCCGGCTTGATTGTATTTCTTGGCTGCTTTTCGGAAGAGTTCTTTGCGGTCCGGTGAGTCTTGGGTGCTCAGGGCAGCTTGGTAGATTTCGTTGGCTTCTTTGAGAGTGGATCTGGCAAGGTCTTTATCGACTTTGCGTTCGCCCAGACCCGGGATTTTGCGGAGTATTTTGGGGACATCGGAATTCATCATCTTATCGGCTCTGGAGCCTTCGGGACGGATCCAGTTTCCTTCTTTATCCTCGTAGCCTTCGATGGCATTTTTGGCTCGCGAGTATTCGTCTTCTTGCCAGGGTTTGAAGAGTCTGCAGCCACTATTGCCCAGGAGCAGCAGTGCGAGCAGGGTCAAGGTGCCGAGTCGATGAGCGAGCCAGCCTGGCGGAGCTGTTCGGTGATTTAGCGTTTGAGATCTTCGAGGTAATCGAGCATTCTCAGGCGTCGATCCGAGAGGCAGATGACGATTTGTTCCATGACCAGTCTTATTTCGGCTCGAACGACTGCAGGGACGATGGGAGGGGGGGGTTGCTCGGCAATATAATTCGCTAAAGGCAAATCGGCGATTTGAGAGCTGCGAAATTCGAGGGTTTGAAGCGTCTGCGGTCTGATGCGCATATAGCTGCGCTGCATAGAGGTGCAGTTTGGGCATAGCACACCACCGGCCTGGGGGCTGAAGGCTATCGATTGACGATCGGTTTCGATCTCTTCGCCGCATGCGACACACCATCTCCAACTGGGCATATGGCCTAGTCGTTGGATTGTTTGAAGTTCAAAGTCAAGGATCGTCCAAGCGGGGTTTGCTTGTCGATCGAGCTCATTGAGGGCATGGCACAACGAGTCGAGCAAACCGGGGATCGGCTCGTGGTTTTCCGTGAGTGCATGGATCAATTCGCTCGCATAGTAACCGCAATAAAGGGGTAGCAATCCGACTTGTGCTGAGCGAAACCGCCGGAGCAGTTTGGCTTCTGTCAGCAGGTCGAGAGACTCTCCCGATTTCTTGAGGAACACTACGGAGGAGAGCGACAGAAGGTCAAGAGCAGATTCGAAGGGGCTTTTAAGGCGTCGGGCACCTTTGGCGATGGCCGAGATTTTCCCAAAATCCTTGGTAAAGAGGGTCACGACCAGGCTCGTTTCGCTCCATTCGACCGTTTTGAGGACGATCGCATCGGTTTTTTCCAGAGACATGGTCGAAGGCTTCGTTTTTTAATCCCACAGGAATCTCACTAGGGTTGTCGAGATCAAGAAGGATAGCGAGAAAATCTGGCTGATTCAGGCCGATCTGGTTGCCAACGAGCAAAAATATTTTTTGTTTTTTTTCCGAAGTGGGATTTGGCTGTGACCAGAGGTGTCACACCCCTGGGCGATTCTTATAGGCAGTTGTTGACGTCGCTTGTACGCGTTAGCATGATTGACCCGTTTGGTAACAAGGAAGCGGCGGTGAGACATCCGCTGAAAGAAAAAGGAGAATAGCCGTGGCTGGATCATCAGGAAAAGGTTCTGGAACCAAGAAGAAGCAAGACAAGGCACCGGTCGAGCCGGTCACAGGTTTGGAGAGCATCCTCAAAAAGGAGCCGGCTCTGAAGACCACCTTGCAACAAATCGAAAAGCAGTTCGGAGAAGGATCGATCATGCCATTGGGTGGTGAGACCCAATTGAAGATCGAAGGGATCAGCACCGGATCGCTCTCGCTTGACTTGGCTCTAGGCGGGATCGGTCTGCCACGCGGTCGGATCATCGAGGTCTTTGGTCCAGAGTCTAGCGGTAAGACGACGATTGCCTTGCATGTGTGCGCAGAGGCTCAAAAGGCCGGTGGCATCGCGGCGATCATCGATGCCGAACACGCCTTCGATCCGAGCTGGGGCAAGAAGCTTGGAGTCGAACTCCATACGTTGCTTGTGAGTCAACCAAGCAGTGGTGAAGAAGCCATGCAGATCACTGAGATGCTCGTTAAGAGCAACGCGGTCGATGTTGTCGTGATTGACTCGGTAGCAGCTTTGGTTCCTCGTCAGGAACTTGAAGGAGAGATCGGTGATTCCCACGTCGGACTCCAAGCTCGATTGATGAGCCAATCGATGCGTAAGCTCACCGGTGCGATCGCTCGGAGTAAGACTTCGGTGATCTTCATCAACCAGATCCGCGAAAAGATCGGCGGCATGAGCTATGGAAGCCCCGAAACGACCCCTGGCGGTCGTGCGTTGAAGTTCTACGCTTCGGTCCGAGTGGATGTTCGACGTATCGGCCAGCTCAAGGATGGCGAAGAAGTCGTTGGCCAGCGGGTCAAGACCAAGATCGTCAAGAACAAAGTCGCTCCTCCATTCCGAGTTGCTGAGTTCGATATGATGCACACCAACGGCATCAGCTACGAAGGTGACTTGATCGATCTAGGAATCGCTCACAAGATCCTCACCAAGAGTGGGGCTTGGTTCAAGTACGGCGAGACCTACATTGGCCAAGGCAAAGAGAAGGCCAGAAACTACCTCGCTGAAAACAAGGAGGT
>JBEIGI010000093.1:0-14239 GCA_040381975.1 Pirellula sp. | reverse complement strand
TTGGGCAACTCCAGCAAATGGATTTCCAAACAATTTGTCAGTTCCAATCCACTTCGAGTGCGAAGTCGAAATTCGCTGTGGTACTCGGCTAGTTGCGAAAAATGGACACTGCTTAAGATACAAATACCAATCGATGGGCGAAGCTTCCGATAGCTGTCTCCTTCCCCAATCTGGTCGACCAACTGAGTCGCGGAGTAATAAGCCAACCGTTGCGGTAGGCAGGTAGGCTTGGTGCGCTGCACTTCGACGTTGAGCCTGCGGTCCGCGTCGTCGATGGCCAAAATATCTAGAATCGACAGTTTGTCAGCTTCAAACTCTTTCCAGACGATAGGATTGACGATCTCGACCGATACGATGGGCGATGGCAACCTGAGTATTGCATTCAAAAAGTGGATGGTAATGTCAGGATAATCTGGATTACCCAGAAGTAATTTGCACGCAAAATCCACCGTTGGATCTATCTCGATGAGCATTCCAATTACCTCCGTCTGTTGACCTCCCTCTCCTCGCGAATGCTAACATTGTACTCGATACTGGCCACCCCTCTGACGGTTGATGCACTCACTGGCTGTTCACGAAGTTGCTTTTCCTCCAGTCGCAAGCCTCAAACCTCCCGTCTAAATGCCAGATGCACCCGCTTGCTAGTCTAAAAAAATCAAATACCCATGTCGGCCAGTCGCTCGGCAACCATCGATAAAGTCCGCGTCCATTCGGGATGATCGGCTTCCAACTGCTCGATCCAATCGCTCAAACGCTCGGAGATCCCCGTACTGTGCAACGGCTCATGCTTGGTTCTATCCAATGCTTGTTCGATGTCGTTGGCCAATTGCCCCAGTTCGCCAAGCGTCTGCTCATCGAGAGATCCAGGATCGGCCAACGATGCTCGCAATTTCGACAACGCCTCGTGAAGTGTATCGGTCATGATTTCTTTCCTATCCAAAAAACGAAACGATCAAAGCAAAATTTCCCGCACCACTCGGCCCGCGACATCCGTGAGCCGATAGTCGCGACCTGCATGCCGATAAGTCAATTTTTCATGATCCAAACCAACACAGTGCAACATCGTCGCATGCAGATCATGGGTGTGAACTTGCCCCTCCAACGGCCCGATTCCATACTCGTCGGACTTCCCATGGACGATCCCACCCTTGATTCCCCCACCGGCCATCCACGAGGAGAAAACCAAGTTGTGATGCTCTCGTCCCGGATGATCGGCCGTCTGATGGAACGGTGTTCGACCAAACTCCGTCGTCCATACCACCAGCGTTCGCTCAAGGAGCCCGCGAGCCTTTAAGTCTTGGAGCAAACCACATATCGGTCGATCGATCATCTTGGCCAGCCGCTCGTGGTCTTGCATGTTTCCATGCGAATCCCAATTCTCGGCGCTATTGGATCCAGTGTCGATCAACTCGATGAATCGAACCCCGCGCTCGGCCAATCGCCTTGCGATCAAACATTGCCAACCAAAACCTTTGGTCTGCCCACGTTCCAACCCATATAGATCGAGGGTGGCTTGGGTCTCGGATGTCAAATCGAAAGCCTCGGGGGCCTGCATCTGCATCCCAAAGGCGGTCTGAAAACTGCGCATCCTGGCCTCGAGCACCGGATCGAGCGGACTATTGCGAACACTCCTGGCATTGAACTTCTCAAGCAGCTCAAGCTCCAGTGTCTGCTGAGCAAGGCTGCCGACTCTTGGTTTCAAATGCGCAAGCGGTTCATCGCCCGGCATGACATGGGTTCCCTGATGGCATCCAGGCAAAAAATCGCTCCCCCAACACTGAGCACCGGCATAAGGAGGATTGGGTGCCAAGACAACAAAGGACGGCAAATTTTGATTGACCGTTCCAAGTCCATAACTGACCCAAGCCCCATGACTGGGGCGAGCAAATTGAGCCGAACCGGTATGAGCAGCCAGTGTTCCTTTGTCATGCCCATCGCTATCGCATACCATCGCATTGAGCACGCATAAATCATCCACGCAGGTCGCAAGCTTCGGGAATAACTCGCTAACCCAAGTCCCACATTGTCCATGCTGAGAGAACGACCACCTCGGCTTGATCAAATAGCGTTCAAATGCACCTGGTTTATTGAGCCAGCGCGAGGCCGTTACCTTATTGCCATGGTCTTGATAGAGTTTCGGTTTGTGATCCCAAGTATCGACATGGGAGACTCCGCCGGTCGAATAGATAAACACAATGCGATCGGCTTTGGGTGCATAATGACCTGCCCTCGGAGTCAGCGGATCGGAGGACTCGTGCGAGAACGCGAATGCTTGGTCGGTTCCTGAGAGCAAACCAGCAAAAGCGATCCCTGCAAGCCCTCGGCCTGAACCGAATATCCAATCGCGACGGTTGTTTTGCATTTGGACGTCCTATCAATCGATGTACAAAAAGGAGTTGCTCGTCATCAGCACACGACACAGCGCACTCCAAGACTTAAGCTCGGTATCGCCCACCGCAACTCGGGCCTGTTGCTCCGAGTAAGCATTGAGAAAATCCAAGCACTCTTGCTGCTCTTGATCGCTCGGTGCTCGACCGAGCGTCTGCTTATAAAGCTCTCTCAATCGGTTCGACTGATCCTGTGTGGATTCTGTAAGCTGTTTGGCTAGGGACTCACTAGCAAGATGCACCAAGGGCGAATTCATCAGGAATAACGATTGGGTCGGTGTCGTCGTCGGCTTGCGCTCATCGACACTGAGGTTCGGATCCGCACCGTCAAAGAGGCTCAAATAAGGGTTCTTGCGATTTCTTTGTTGCATCAGATACACGCTTCGATGCTTCGAATCATAGACACCATGGAATGGATTGTGGATCGTAAACCCCCACGAATCGACAGGTGGGAACGGATGCTCCTTTGGAATGTTTCGATCGAGCAAACCGCTGATGCTCAATATTGAATCACGCAGGGATTCAGCATCCATCGGACGCTTGGCATACCTCCAGAGCAATCGGTTCTCGGGATCTCGATCCATGGCCTTTTGAGCCGACGGATGCTCCTTTGCGTCCATCGTACCATTCGCTAGATGGTAAGTCCTCGAGAGTACAATCAGACGGTGCAGAGCCCGCACGTCCCACCCCGACTCGATGAATCGGCCTGCGAGGTATTCCAGCAATTCCGGATGCGAGGGTTCGGAGCCGCGCGACCCAAAATCGCTCGTGGTCGAAACCAATCCTCGCCCAAAGTGCCAGTGCCACAAGCGATTGACAAACACCCTCGCAGCAAGCGGGCTAGTTGGATCGGTAAGCCACTGCGCTAACTGACGCCGACCACTTTGACCAGCTTGTTGATCGACACGATGACCCCCAAGGACCCAAAGGTATCCCCTAGGAACCTCTTGATCAAGCTTGCTCGGCTCACCTCGCAACTGAATCCTGGCATCAACCGATACCGCTTCGCTAACTCCATAAGCGACCGGATAAAGTACCTCGGCGGCGATGTTGGTTCGCTGGGTCTGAAGTTCCTTGATCTGCTGGTCCAAGACCGCAATGGCCTCCTGGTTCGCAGGCGTTTGGTTTGGCCTTTGGAAGCTAGCAGACCCAAGTGGAGCGAAGGGCTCTGTGTCGAGTCCAAGGTTATCCAGATCCCGTGTCACCACAGCGCCTGGCACATGCCCGAAACCATCGCAGATGAACGTGTCGGCGATTCGATCCCAGTTCGTTGGCAAGGCCGTCTTGGGTATCTGCAAGTCGAAATCCTGACTAGCGATTCCTCCGACCCAGCTCAGATCCGTCGGATCAAGCTTCACTTGCAAATGGTACCATTTGTCCGGATCCAAGTTGCCGATGACTTTCCATTGGCCAGCATCCTTAATCGCGAATTCGTTCTTCGAAATGCTGCATTCGATCGCGGTCGACTCGATCACCCCTCGACCTAAATACAGCCGACAGGATCCCTCGGGTTCTTGCGCGTTATCGGACAACTTGGGGATTCGAAAATCGATCGTGAAAAACAATGGTTTGTCAATCAAGGTCGCTTTTTGCCCAAAGACGTAACGTACACCTTCGTAGGGTGTACCCGAGCCGATACGTACCCCGCGACTCCCCTTGCCAAAGACATGATCAAAAGGACTTTGAGACTCGGCAGTGACCTGATTTGGGCCCGCCGAGAGCCAAGCCTTCGTCGGTGGCTTGCCATTCTCCTGAGACTCAAGGTCAAGATCGATTCCACCTGCGTGGAAGCTTGGGTCTAACTTGGCTCGTTGTCGCTGTGCGGTTTGAATCGATGCATCGATCGATTGCAGTCGGGAGGCTCTTTGCTCCTCAAGTTCACGAACTCGCTGCGGTGGTACCAAAGCTGGAAAATTCGCAGGACGCTTATGCTCCTCCCCACCAGGAAACGCCCATCGAGTGCTCTTGAAGATTCCATACAGACCATAGTAGTCCTGCATGCTGATCGGATCGTACTTGTGATCGTGACACCTCGCACAGCCGATCGACAGCCCCAAGATGGATCGACCAAGCGAGTCGATCACGTCGGCAAAATCCAAGTGCTCAAAATCGGCATTTGGTGCATACCCATAGCGTTTGCCAATTGCCAAGAAACCCGTTGCTGTTACCAAGTCAGCGTGTTGCTCATAGCCGTTGGCTTTCGCATCATGGATGCCATCGGCTACGAGATCTTGAGCATACAGATCCCCTGCAATCTGTTCGCGAAGAAATTGATCCCAAGGTTTATTGCGATGGATCGATCGGATCACCCAGTCACGGTACTTGTAAGCCTCTCGGACCGGATAGTCCGCTCCGTCTCCAGCCGTGTCTGCATACCGTGCAACGTCTAGCCAATGACGTCCATATCGCTCGGCATGCTCATAGGAAGAAAGCAATCGATCCACGATCGCTGCCTCGGATGCTTGGGTACTATCCGCCAAGTAATCATCGATTTGCTCGGGGGATGGAACCAATCCGGTAAGATCGAGAGTTAATCGCCTGAGCCAAACCTCATTGCTTGCAAGCGGAACCGGTTCGAGTTCGTTGGCCTCAAGTTTTGCAACGATGAACTGATCGATCGGATTCCATACCCACTCGGGGTGCATCACTCGAGGCGGCTCGATGGAATGGATGGGTTGAAAAGCCCACCAACTGCGAGCCGTCTGCGGATCCATGCCCCCGAGTCGCGGAGCCTGATCCCGAGGATCGAATGCACCTCGGAGAATCCACGTTTCAAGATCCCGGATCTGAGACTCCGAAAGTTTTTTGCCGCTTTCGATAGGTGGCATCGGACTTGTTCCATCCAAGTGTCGAACGGCTCGAATCAGCAAGCTCTCGGTGGGCTTGCTCGGAACAATCACAGCGCCGGAGTCACCACCTTTTTGCCAACCTTTGCGAGAATCCAGCAAAAGTCCACCGCTGGACTTTTGCGTTGCTAGCGAGTGACAGCTTTGGCAATGATCTACAAAGATGGGACGAATGCGAGACTCGAAAAAATCGGTATCGCCAGAAGCTTGCTCGGTCTCTTGTGCCAAACCCAAATGGCTAGCTAGCAATCCAATCGACAGAAGGAACGGACCGACGAACTTGTTGGGAAATAGCTTGCTCATGGAACCCAATTATAACTCGACGATCGCGCGTTTCGGTGCCGGGCACGAAATCCGGACCAATTGCTAGCAATAGACAGTTTTCGGGCGGTTGGTTTCGGCCTCGAGAGAACGAAACCGAAAAGCCCTCGTAATTGCTACAGCTTATCTCATGAAGCGAGCCAAGATTGCCGATTTGCCAAGAGAAGCAAGGGGATGCAATGATCGAGCTTTTCGACCACAAAGCTACTGAAACAACACGAAGCGGTGCTGCTTGTTTTCGGTCTGGTTTGCTTTTGTGGATTGTTATGGTTCTTGGGGCCACATTTATAGGGTGTGGATTTGGACCCCGCTCGGTGGTTCAAACGCGGTTGGCTTACAACGAAGCCGTCAAGACGACTTCTGAGGAACAGTTCCTCTTGAACATTGTTCGCTTGAGGTACATCAACACGCCAAGTAGTCTTGCGATATCCAATATCGCTGACCAACAGGAGTTGGCGTCGGAACTTCAAGCGATCCCGTTTTTTGTACCTGGAGCAATTGACGGTTTTCGCGCCGCGGCCTTGCCTCAAGCGACCTTGACGCGGGCCTCTCGTCCTACGCTCAGCTACACCCCCTTGGACGATGAGGAATACACACAGAGGCTCTTTACCCCTATTTCGCTAAACGGAGCGTTTTATCTTTCGCGAACCACCTGGCCGATCTCCACGGTCTTTCGACTCTACTTGGAAAACTTAAATTGGGTGTCTAACGCCGAGACTGCAAGTGGTCCGACGCCAAGATGTGCTCCGGAGTACGCTCAGTTTCTCGAAGGGATCCACGCTCTTCAGGAGTTGCAAGATATGCAACTTGTGCAGTTGTACTTCAATTCGGAGGAACAAGTCGTCGGTGGGCCTTTCGAGAACCCAGCCAATGCAGCCGATATGGTGCTCAAGGCCGTCGAGATGGAACTCGATGTTCGCCACGATGAAAGCGGATATGCGCTGATCAAAAAATCCAGTCAACCGATGCTTGCGATCGATCCAGCAGCCAAGGATCAGCCGGCTTGGGATACCTTTTGCAGATGCTTCCATGTCGATCCGACAGCAAGTGAGCTAAAGATCACCTCAGAGGAACTAGCTCCGTTTCAAAATGCCGAGTTTGATAGCAAGCTCACCGTGCTGGACTTGGAAACTCGATCCTTATTGCAAGTCCTTTTCTTTGTCTCGCATGGGATCGAGATTCCGAGCGAACATATCCGAGAAGGCAAAGTCCCGATGACTTGCAATCCCGATGGAACCGCCTTCGATTGGATGCAAGTGATGGATGGGCTATTTCGGATCCATTGCACGAAGTCCAAAAAACGCCCCGAACAAGCTTATGTTTCGGTATTCTACGAGGGCTACTGGTACTACATCGATCAGCGAGATCGAGACACCAAGGCGACCTTCGCGCTGCTCCTGGAGGTTTCGCGATTGGAGTTGCAATCGGCGGAAGCCAATGCGCCTCTTTTAACGCTACCTCTTGGTAGGTACGGGCAGGTTCGCCGAAGATAAAGAGTTCGAGACCGACCGCTAATTGATGAGCGTTCGAGCAAGATTCGATAGCTGGCGCATGCTGTCGCAAAACGCGGAGAACTGCATCTTCTTTCGAAGCGAATCGCTCAAGGATCTCCCCCCGACAACCAACATCGTTCCTTGCGGTAATTCTTTTGAGAAGTGGTCGAAGCGATTCAAGAAGTCGTGATCCGACTCGATATGAGATACGCTTAGCCAAAAGATTTTGGGGCGGTATTTTGCTATCGCTGAGGACATGGAAGTGAAAGGAACACCAGAACCTAGGCTGATTGTTCGCCAACCGGCCTCTCTGAAGATCATCTCGATGAGTTGATTGGCTACCTGGTAGTTATCTCCCTCGGATGTCCCTCCCATGGCTAGAGGAGCCTCGGGTATGGGGTCGGAGATCAAGCGTCTGAGTTCATGGATGAGTCGAATGCAGATCTCGCAACCGCGTCGCTCTTGATAAACATCGGCTCGTCCGCATTCCCACATTTCACCGATGACGCGGAATGTGGGAGCCATCAGATCGTCAGCCACGCTGGCCATGTTACCGTGAATCGCATACCAGGAACTGATGACCTTGCGGCATTGGGATTCGTCTCCGGCAAGCAGTGCTCGCTCGAATTGCGACTGCAGAAAAGGTGCGTTGGCAATCGATGGATCCTCTCCAACACGATCAGCGCGAACACTGAGTTCCTCGATCGCGTCGCGTTCGAGTTGGCGATGGTCGCTCAGTCCAATCGCAGAGGGATCGACGATCCGACGATTCGTCGATTCGAGGAACTCCATGAGGTGTTCAAGCGGGATTCTGCGATGCCCACCGTGGGTTCGGCCTGTGCGAATGACACCCCGGTCGCACCATCGTTTTACCGACGATTCGCTAACCTGTAAGGCTTGAGCAACCTGCTTGGGGCTAAAACTGTTCTCCAAGTTCATTGTTGTTTTTCGGAAACTTTCATGACGTCCGTTTCCCCTCCGACCGAGCAATCGCTTCGGTTTTGTAAACAAACCCGCAACCAATTCTCAACTTCCCAAATCTCGTCGTAACGTAATCGATCCACCTTATTTTCCTACCTTGTCAACCGTCAAAGGGGCGGCTTTCCTTAGGTTCGACCTGACGATGCTTTAAAAAAACAAAACATTGCGTTGATTTGACAGAAAACCGTTCACGCAAATCGTCCAAATCATTAAACCGACTGAACGATACGATCGTAGGGCAAAATACGCGATGATCAAGCCAGGAGAGGCTAAACACCTTGAAAGTCCTGGTTTTGACCGATGAAAACCAAGGAATAATCCAGTTTTTTCCGAATCTTGGTCAATCTCGGAAAATTCCGATCGAGCGTATTGCACCTAGATCGAAAGAACGATATAAACAAAACGAATGAACGATTTGAACGATTTACGTTGTTTGGCGACCGATTTATCGGTTGTCTGAAGAGTGCAAAACGTCCACCCTCTGTGTCAAACTCTCAAAAGGCGTTGAAATGGTCAAGTTGCTAAGCAAGCCGGTGGCAAAGAAATCCGCAGCGAAGTCAGAATCCAAGTCCTCCGTAAGCTCTTCGGTCTCCAAGGCAGCGACGAAGGCTGTGAAGGTCAAGACCGTTTCACCAAGACAAAAGAAGGCAAAGACCTCCTCTGGTCTGCCGTCGACCTTTCAATGCAAATCCTTAGAGGATTCCTTCGTTCATTACTGCCAGTTGGTTGCACCCGAAATCAAGTCGATCGAGGATCTCGCAGTGGCGGTCAAAACCCATTTGAGTCAAGAAATCGACTTCATGGGCAACGCCGATTTTTCGGAAGCGTCCATCGAGTCTGTGCTTTTTGCCGATGAGCGCCTATTGCCAATCGCTTCGGAGGAGCTCCGACGGGTCAAGACGCCTGATCTCCCGGCTCACTTAGCCCGCCTCTGCGAAACGAAGTTACTGACTCCTGCAGAGGAAGTCGAGACCTTCCGCCGCATGAATTTCTTGCGATACAAAGCCAATCAACTCCGTACAGAGCTTAAAGAGAGCGAATCTTCCGATTCGGCAAAACTTCAACTGGCAAATGGTTGGGTTATCAGGAGGATCGAAGCTCTACTGAAGGCTTCTGATTGGTACCGCGATCGACTCGTAAAATCAAACATGCGGCTAGTGATCTCGATCGTCAAAAAGTTCGTCAATGGCCACAATGGCTTCGATGATTTGCTCAGCGATGGGATCATCGCCTTGATGAGAGCCGTCGACAAGTTCGATGTGGGGCTCGGTTACCGATTCAGCACCTACGCAACTCAGGTGGTTCGCCGGAATTCCTATCGCCGAGTCATGGAAAAACAGAAGGAGCGTCAGCGGATCACCTTGAGCGTTCATGATCCAGGGATCGATATCAGTGACGAGCATCGAAGTTCAGGGATGAGCGAAACCCGATGGGAAGCCCTCCGAGGCAGATTGTCGACCATGCTCGATAAGCTTGACCGAAGAGAGAAACTCATCATCCGAGCGAGGTTCTCCCTTGGCGGACACAGGAACGTCCAAACACTCCAGAAATTAGCCGACCGTTTGGGCGTCTCTAAGGAACGAATCCGCCAACTCGAAAAGAGAGCCTTGGATAAACTCCGCGATATGGCCGACTTGTCGCCTATCCCTGAAGTGGAAGTCTAATACTAAGAACGGCATGCTTTTTAATCACTCGAGCCAATTCCCTTTTCCGGTCGAACGGGTTTTTGGTTACCATGAGCAAGCCGGTGCGATCGATAGATTAATTCCACCTTGGGAAAGAACTTTTGTTCTTGAGAGCAAAGATTCCCTCCGTGTCGGTTCGATTGTAAAGATCAAGAACAAGGTCGGCCCCTTCTCGCAGAACTTGGTTGCTGAACATACCGAGTACAGACCAAACGAACTGTTCGTCGATGAGATGCGTTCCGGGCCGTTCTCGCGTTGGAAGCATCAACATCTTTTTGAATCGATAAGCGGTGTCAGTTCGCGTCTGACCGACCGTATCGAAGTTGGACTCCCGCTGGCACCGTTAGGAAATATCCTAAGTGGCTGGGTGCAAGCCAAACTCGAATCGATGTTTCGATTCCGCCATCGAATCACCTTGGACGACCTGCAGTTTGCCGATCAACTCAGTCAACTCGGTCTCAAGCCCGCAGAAAAGCCGGTCAAAATTGGTATCTCAGGAAGTTCCGGTTTGATTGGACGCAGAACGATCGAACTGGCCCGTGTTCTAGGGATCGAAGTGATTCGTTCGGTTCGCTCTGAGAGTAAGCAGCAACAAGTTCGATGGCCTAGGGGTGTGAAAACAGTTCAAGAAGAGTGCATTGAAGAAATCGAAGGCCTCGATGCTTGGATCCACCTAGGCGGGGTGGGGATCGCGGATCGACGATGGAACGAACAGTACAAACGAGCCATTCGGGATTCTCGAATCGAGTCGACTCGACGAATCGTTGAGCGACTCAGTAAGTTGGAGCGACCCCCGAGAGCCTTTGTGTGCGCGTCGGGGGTTGGCATTTACGCAGATCGCCAAGACGAGATCCTCGATGAATCGTCTTCGGTGGATCGCTCTGTGACCAAAGACGATTTCTTGGCCGAGGTTGCTCGGCAGTGGGAATCGACGGCCAGAAACTATGAAAGTTTCGGTCGAGTGGTTTTAGCAAGATTTGGAATTGTGCTCCATCCACGCTCTGGTGCGCTGAGCAAGATGCTTTTACCGTTTCGCATGGGTATAGGTGGCCCGGTGGGATCCGGCAAGCAGTACTGGCCTTGGGTTCATGTTGACGATGCGGCCAGCATCCTGCTTTTTTTGGCGTTAAACGCTCAGTGCACCGGCCCGATGAATGTCGTCGCCCCAGAGTGCTTACCCAACCGGGATTTCAGTCGAGTGCTTGCACGAGTTCTGCATCGACCTAGTTGGATCCCTACACCAGCCTTTGCACTACGGTTGGGGTTGGGTCAGATGGCAGATCCGTTATTGTTATCGAGCGCACGGGCCATTCCGTCGGGATTGCTTTCGGCAGGCTACAAATTTCGATTCCCGACGCTCGATGCGGCGCTTGATAATTTGCTCGGGTGCCGTCGTCCATCAATTGATTGAAGGCATCTTTTTCGATCTATGTTGTGTTGGCCCTTCGGGCCTGAAAACCAATTTAGGTTGAGAGTCTCTCCGGCTGTTTCAAGCCTGGAGGGCTGACAGACTCTTTGCCGGTGGTGTGAACCACCGGTAAGAGGCGGCTTTCCCAAAGGGTGTCTTGAGTCTGAAAACCCTCTGGGCAGAACTTGCTCATCTTCGTGGAAACGCCGCCGCACTCCTGTGCGTTGAACCAACACGCCCGGACCCGCATGCTGTGGTGGTGTGGGGAGGGTGCCCGGCAACGGGCATCCTTACCCGATTTCGTGCGTTTTCTCGTACTCGTACTCAGCATCGCGGTACTCGTACTCGATCGATCCCTCGGATACCGAAACAGTTCGCTGGATGAGTCGAGTTAACATCGACACGATCCGTTTCAGGTTGGTCTTGCCAACCCGATTTAGTTCAAGATCGATCGCTTCGAATGATACGAGTATATCGTGAATCGCCGCGCATTCCAAAGCTGAGCCGCGCGCGATCTCGAAAAATCGATTCCTGTCCTTGAGGCTTTGTTTCCCATTGCCCTCGGCGATGTTGAGCGGAATGGATTGTGCAGCTCGCAGCCGCTGATCCCGAGCATGGCGTTCCGCACCGTTTAATGACTTCGCGATTCGATAAGAAGAAGCAACGTACTCGATTGCAAGTCGATAGACGTCGAGTCGTTCGTGGTCAAAAAATGGTTCGGTCATCTGCGCCCTTTCGAGTACGAGTACGAGTACCGTTGCACTGAGTACGAGTACGAGGAAATCCGACCTGAAGCACGAACGACCGGATTCACCGAGCCGACGGGATAGAGCTACCATCAGAAGTCGGCTGATCGTTGGCTTCGGTGCAATCCTTGGTTCGTCCATACGGTCCTTGATCTGCCAGGTTGATCGTCCGCGACCGAACCGACTTCTGTATTTTTGAGTAATACTCGCGCAGTCGTTTCGGATCGTGTCCGACTTCTTCGGAGATCTCGTGCCGAACCCTTCGCACTTCTTCGAGTATTGGCGGAGTTGTCATGACATTACTTTCCCCCGAGCAATTCCATTGGAGTCACTAGTTCTGGAGTGAAGAGTCCAAGTATACCATTGATTCGGCGAATTTGCCCAAATTTGTTCGCGTTTGCCAAGTGCTGGCAATTCCAAGTAACCAGGAAGTCGCAACGATGGTACGAGGCTAGTGCCAAATGCAACGCGTCTCCGAAGGGGTCGGCTGGCATCAGTTTGTTTGCCAAGTAGGCCTCGACGATTTCAAAGACGGGGTCATTCAATTCTAGCATCTCAATCGTGTTCAGCATTTCCAAGCAATCATCACGGCCAGGAAAGTCGCCACGCTGAAGTTCGTCCAGTACAGCAGCGCTAGATACGATGCGATCGGATGTGACTGCGAAGTCGTACCATTTTCGCGTCCAATCTCGTCTTGCCACCATCTCCGGCTCAACTCGCACCTCATGGTAGAAACTCGGAATTGTCGTCTCAATGTAGTAGATTGCCATCAAGCACTCTCTGTTCCGATAACGACCACGATTACCCAGTCGCCGCAATAACAATAATGATTCAAATTCACGGCCGACCGGCAACTTGGGTGCATCGCTTTGGGTACGCCCGTCATGGGCATTGGTTTGTGGGGTTTAAGTCCCCTGTGCGAGATAGGTATCTCTAAAACATCAGTATACTAAATGACTACTTCAAGGGAACAAGCACGAGGTGAGGGCAACTGCGGAAGGGTGACCGAACTTGCTCATCTTCGTGGAACCGCCGCCGCACTCCTATGCGTTGAACCAACGCGGCCGGACCCGCATGCTAGGTGGTCTGGGGAGGGTGCCCGGCAATGGGCATCCTTACCCGATTTCGTGCGTTGTCAGAGTTAGTCATCACTAGCCATCGGTCTCGATGAAATTGACGGGGTCTTTTCCATATTGATTATATCCTTTCGTTCCGCGTTGCAATCCTAGATCAATCCAAGCGTACAGAGTGCCGATAATCGGTAGGAAATGTACAAAATACCAGAATCCCGACTTGTCGAGGTCATGCCATCGTTTTATTTGAATAGTGATTGATATCCATAGTGATGGAAAGAATACAGCAAGAACAAACCATTGGGGAATGAAATTGCGTTCTGCTAAGGTGACCATAAAAAACCACTGTGCGTAAAAAGCAACCTGCGTTGTCCACCACTGAAGTCTTGATACTCGTCCATCAATCCAGAACAACCAGATAAGTGTATCTATGAACGAAGCGCTGTTGTCGCTTTCACTGATCGGTTGATACGGATTGTCACTCGAAAGTCCCTGAGTATCGTCGCGGCCAATTTTACGCTTGAGCGCAAGGTGGTATCCGCAATCGACGCAGAGCACAGCATCAGCACTGAGTTGTGTGTCGCAGCTCGGGCATTTGGTTTGTTCCATCGAACACTCTCGGGCGAAGGCCTAAAATCACCCAGTTGCCGCCAAGAGACTTTGCTTTGAAGAAACGCCCGATCGGCAACTCGGGTGCATTTTTCTGGGGTACGCCCGTCATGGGCATTGGTTTGTGGGGTTTAAGTCCCCTGTGCGAGATAGGTATCCCTAGGAGACCAGTATACCAAATGACCAGGATTGGTTCGCTTCGCAGGGTGTCTTGAGTCTGAAAACCCTCTGGGCAGAACTTGCTCATCTTCGTGGAACCGCCTAGTGCGGACCCGCATGCTAGGTGGTGTGGGGAGGGTGCCCGGAAACGGGCATCCTTACCCGATTTCTGGCTATTTTTCGTGCTCGTGCTCGATCGATCGATCAAGCGATCGTATCATTTCATCCTGGTCAACGCGCTGCTCGGGCAGGAATTTGGTAGATGGATAGGCTAATGGAGATAAGGAGCATGATCCGCGAGTTGGGGAACGGCGGTTTATGGGCCGTAACGGAAGCCGCGTTGATGCCATGCACGCGAAGCGTTCGATTACGATTACGAGCACCGTCCGAGTCCTTAATTCCCTATCAGATTCCTCGGGCACCCAACTCTCTGACTTTGTTTAGCCAAGATTTGCGGAACGCATCTGTTGACATGCGAATTGGTCCGATTGCAGTGATTCGAACTCTTCTGATACCGACAAATTGCATGGT
>JBEIGI010000092.1:0-15119 GCA_040381975.1 Pirellula sp. | reverse complement strand
TGGAATCTGCGGTCCCCAACAACGCATTCCTAAATGCATTAGCCAAGGGATATGTTTGGCAACAGCAGATCGAGGCGGAGCAATTCGAAGGCCTAGACGATCTTGCCAAAGAGCAAGGCGTCGACCGCAGCTACGTCGGGCTTATGCTGCAACTGACCTCGCTTGCGCCGGATATCGTCGAATCGATCCTGGCAGGTCAGGCGTTTGCAGACATCAGTCTGCAGCATTGCCGGAAGGGCATTCCGGTCTTTTGGGAAGAGCAACGGCGAACATTATTGGATGCTCGATTCGGAGTTGGAGTTACCGATGGTTTGCTTTAATCGGTACTGTCCCGGCGAATCGCCAAAGTAGTGACGGAAGGAGAAGATAAAAGCACTCACTGACTCGAACCCCAGGTCAAACGCAACGTGCGTTACGGATTTTCCACGGGCCAGGAGCTGTACTGCAGTAGCCATTTTCACTTGGTTTCTCCAACGCGCCAATGGAATACCGACTTGTTCAATAAATACTCGCTGCATCGTTCGAAGACTTGCGCCACACTCACCTGACAATTGCCCAAGGCTCTCCGGCGATCCAGGGGCATCTACGATGCGCTGCGCCAGTTTCCGCGCTCGTTCATCATGGGGCATGTGAATGACCAATGGAAAAGGACTAAGTCGCTCCACTTGGTCGGTAAAGAATTGAATCAAAGTCCGATTCTCTTTGGTGTCGCCATTGACGATGCCCAGGTCGCAAACATGCACGATCAGTTCATGCATGAGTCTTGAAATCTCGAACGCTGAACATTTGAGATCGGACGTTCTTGCATGGTGCCTTTCAAGGTACACAGTTTGAAGAAAGACTCGACCATGCATCTTGAGCAAGTGTTTCTCACCCGCCGGAACCCAAATCCCGCGATGTTGAGGTATCACCCAACACGCGGAACGCGATTCGACCGTAACGACGCCCTCGGTTGCGTAAAGAAGCTGTGACCACGAATGGGAATGCCAATCAACACGATGTCCCGGGGAGAATCGAGCCGCTAGAGTTCGGAGTTTGGTCTGGCATGTTTTCGACATATTTTGTCATTGTATCGCAAGTACGCCACAATCGCAGTGGCTAAAATGTGGGTGTTGTCTCCGTGTCCAAATCCAAATTCCGGGAAGTGTCTGTATGCATGCCAACAATGTATGTCATTTTGCGATTCACGCTGATGATGTGGATCGCGCGAAATCGTTCTATCAGCGTGCATTTGGATGGCGATTTGAAGAATGGGGGCCTCCGGACTTTTACTTGATCAAAACTGGAAATGACGAGTCACCAGGAATATTGGGTGCTCTTCAGAAACGGACTGAGCCGCTGGGAACTGGCTTTAGCGGCTACGAGTGCTCCATTTCGGTCGAAGACATCCGGAAAACCGAAGCGATCATCGTCGAATGCGGCGGTACAATTCACGTGAAGCCCGTCGAAATCCCTACTGTTGGCGTGCTGGTCAAATTCGCGGACACTGAAGGCAATGTGGCATGTGCAATCCAGTATTTTTCTAAAACCTAGAATGACTATGTCTTCCCCGAGCACCGAACTGATTCTTCGCGAACTGATGCAAGATCGCCCAGAGCATGTGGTCCGAACTGCAATTGCCGCCAGAAACGCTGTGCTGAAAATGGCCGGCGAATGCAGCGAACTGATCTACGAAACGTACTGTATCTCTAATGCCTTCACGTTTACAGGGAAGCAAGGTCAAGGCTTCATTCACATCGCGACTTATGCGAAGCATGTCAATCTTGGCTTTGACCATGGAACGAAGCTGGAAGACCCTGAGGGGCTTTTGCAAGGGACCGGAAAGCTCATTCGTCACATTCGGTTGAATGGCGTATCGGACGTGAAGCGCGAGTCAGTCGCGAGATTGATCAAGGGAGCGGTCCAACAGGGGCTTGCTATGGCAGAACTCAAGAACGGTCGTGTTGCCGCGAGCGTCATTGTGAAGCGACGTTCAAAATGATCTGATTTGTGATTCGGCTTCCGTTCATCTGTCGCAGCCCGATCCCATGCTTAAAGGCGTCCTTCTCGAGTGACACTTCCTCGGGACGCGATGGTCAGGTTTTTCATGTCACTGCCACTGGCGTTTTTCGCTAAAACCTCACGCCGGTTCAAAATCACGAAAGTGCCATGTTTTATTGGGTTTCCGAGCACGGGACGTGTTTGGGGGTCGTCCCGTGGTTTCGAGCCTTTGGCCCCGATTTGAGCCTTTTGGGGTGACGATGGGTGCCAACCGCGTCCCGTGGTTTGTGTAACGGAGAAGCTCGACGAATCGCAAAACCCCTAGATTTATTGGGTAGAAACGCAAAGACCCGCTGGTGTGAACCAGCGGGTCTTGAGCGGAATGGTCACGTTGCGGTGACCAAGTCTATGGAGGCGGCGGGAATTGAACCCGCGTCCCGCGATGCTTCCGATCCGGCCTCTACATGCTTAGCCAACTATTACTTTCTCGCCCTTCGCGTTCGTCGTTGACATCGGTGCGAAGTGCCAGCCTCGAGCTTTTTTAACCATCGCCGTGCGAGACACGGGCCATGGCGATTCGGAATTGCGACAGGTACTCCAGCGCCTCCGACGGGCCCCGGGTACCTGGGAAGCCTTAATTAGGCTGCCAGTGCAAGAGTATTCTCTGCAGTTACTTTTTTTGATCGAGTATTTACGTGGCCTCTCGACCAACCACGGCATGCCACCAAAATCTTCAACTCATCCGGTCGATTCCAATTCGCCCCCCTTTCTTCCCATCATTATCACCTAAACTCCAAGGGGAGGCTAGCCCCTTGGAGTTTAGATCCGTCCGATCAAACCGATCGGACATTGACAGCCCGAGGGTTTGCGAGTAGCCTTCGGCGATTGACAAACTCCCGCATGGGACGCCAAACCGACACCATTAGCACGAAAAAGTACAGCATGAATCCCCAAGATTTGCTGAGAATCGTCGATTCTCTGCATCGCGAAAAGCAGATCGATCCCGAATTGGTCATGCAAGCGATCGAGGCCGCTTTAATCACCGCAGCCAAGCGGCAATTTGGGGACGAGGCCCAAGTCGATATCCAAATCGTCCGCGGTGTCGGGACGATCAACGCCTCAGTCGATGGCCGCTCTTTGAGCCAAGACGAAATCGGCCGGATCGGGGCTCAAACTGCCAAACAAGTCATCATCCAAAAGCTCAAAGAGGCCGAACGCGACGCTCGATTGGATGAGTTCCACGAGCAAGTCGGACAACTCGTCACCGGCATCGTCCAACGCACCGAAAAAGGACTTACCATCGTCCAACTCGGCAACGTAGAAGCAATTCTGCCCAAGAGCGAACAGATCCCCGGGGAAGCTTACCACAGCGGCTCGCGCGTCCGCGCCGTAATCTACGAAGTCAAAGCCTCCGGCAACCGCGTGAAGATCATCCTTTCGAGAACCAAAGGAACTCTCGTTCAGCGACTTTTTGAACAAGAAGTTCCTGAAATTGCCGAAGGTGTCATCAAAATCAACGCCATCAGCCGCGAACCAGGTTATCGCAGCAAGGTTGCAGTCAGCAGTAGCGATCAGCGCATCGATTGCGTTGGGGCTTGTGTCGGCATGCGAGGCAATCGAATCAAGAACGTAACAAGCGAACTTGCCGGAGAGCGTATCGATATCGTTCGCTGGAGCGACGATCCGATGGTGCTGATCCCCAACGCCCTGCAACCGGCTCAGGTCGAACAAGTCCTCTTGTGCGATATGATTGGTCGAGCGATCGCGTTGGTCAACGACGAGCATCTCTCACAAGCCATCGGACGCTTTGGACAAAATGTTCGCTTGGCGAGCAAGCTTTGCGGTTGGGACATTGAGATCATGACGGCTCCGGAACTCGAGCGTCAAATCGAAAGGGCCATGGAAGCCTTCATGCAGATCGATGGAATGACCGAGGAGGTAGCCCAGCAACTCGTCGAGCAAGGTTACTTGTCGTTCGATGACCTTTCGGTCATTGAGCCCGAAGCTTTGATCGAGATGGGTGGCTATACCGAGGATCAGGTCAATTCGATCGTCGAGCAAGCTGAGGAACGTGCCACCGAGCAAGAGGCTGAAGAGGAAGCTCGAAAGCAGCAGGAAAAGGCGGACAAGGAACGCCGAGCTGCTGAGGAACTCGACAAGCTCGAAAATCCCGGCACGCCGCCCCAAGAGCCGCCAGCCGAGCCCCAGTAGGTTTGCGAAAGATCGTTTCTGCAGAGAAAAAAGTGAATTTGGGGGATTGGATCCCTGACGAATTCCTGCTTGTGCGTTAGACTACGTATTCTCGTGTTTCGATGGATGGCATATCGCGACAGCCGGTCCATCCCCGACGATAGGGTTCTTATTTGGAATCACTCGAGTGGGATGCGATGGCAATGCGAAGGGGCGTTCAATGAGATAATTCAAAACAACAAAAAGGCGAGCGAAGATGTCCGAATTGGTGTCGGTATCTCGCCTGACAAATCGAGGGCTAAGGCCCCGGGGATTCTTGCTCAGTGGCAGTTCGAATTTATTCGCTTGCAAAAGATCTTGGAATCGACAGCAAAGAGCTGGTCGATATGTGTGCGCGTATAGGAATCCAGGGCAAAGGAAGTGCGCTGGCGAGTCTTGAAGACGATGAGATCGCCAAAATCAAGAGCCATCTTGCGGAGCGATCTGCTCCGGCAGCAGAGTCGACCAAAGAGCCTCCCAAGCCAGTTCGAGAGCCGATTCGAGAAGCTCCCATTCGCGAGATTGGGAAACCGGCAACGGCCAAGCGTGAAATCGGTGCGATTCGCAAGCCATCCAAACCGGTAGATGAAAAACCAAGTCATCCAACCCAAGAGACCGTCGTAGCCCAAGGCTCCGACGTCGACTTGGAATCCGAACCAATCGAAACCGAAGTCGAAAAAACGTCAGGATCTAAGGCGCCTGCAATTCGAGTCGGACGCACTGCGGAAATTGAACAGGACGATCAAGCAGAAGAGGTCGTCGACAAGGTTAGCCCGCCTATCGAGGTTCGAGAAGAAGCTCCGGCGGCGATTCGTTCTGAAGCCCCCATCAGGGTGCGAGAATCTCGAATCGATGAGCCTTCGCGATCAAGCTCACCGATGAATGTGCCAGGTAAGGTGCGAGTTATCGGCAGGACCAAGCCGGCTGAAGTCGCCAAGCCCAGTGGCACAGGTGAGCCATCGAAGGTCGCTCGCAAGACGCGAGAGCCTGTGATCAATCTTGCGAAGATTCCGAAATCCGGAACTCCAGCGCCTGCGGCTCGTTTGCAGGAACCCGCAGCCCTCAAGCCGATCGTTAAGTTGACCCCTGAGGTGCTCAAAGGGGTTCAGCAACAGAACATCCAAGATAAGGCTGCGGCAAGTGGAGCGGCAGCGAAATCAGGTACCGGATCCGGTCGTGCGACAGCGCCGAGCCAGACCCAGCATGCGGGTTTGACGGAGTTCAAACAAGCCGCTGAGAACAAGCTCAATCAAAAGCATCGCAAGCCTGCCGAGGAAGCCGAAGAGCCTGTTCGCAAGAAGGGTTTAGCGAGTCTCGAAGCCAGTCGAGCGGAGCGTAGCAAACTGCGAGTTCCAAATCGGATCCAATCCACGAAAGATCTCGCTGGAGTGGAGGAAGAGGAAGATCGACGCTCGGGCGCCCATCGGCACAAGAAGAAACAGCAGGTCGATACAAGCCGAAAAGAGAAAGTGGCTCTGGCTATGCCTTGTACAGTCCGGAGCTTTTCCGAAGCCGCCGGTGTGCCTGCAGCCAGAGTGCTTCGATCCCTCATGATGATGGGCTCGATGACCAATATCAACGCAACATTGTCTCAGGAACAAGCCGAATTGCTCGCTGTCGATCTTGGGGTCGACCTGGAATTCAAGCAGGCTGAGACTCTAGAAACCAGCATCATCGCCAAACTCGACGATTTCGTCGACAACCCAGAAGATCTTATCACTCGTCCACCGATTGTCACGTTCCTTGGGCACGTCGACCACGGCAAGACATCGCTTTTGGACTTCTTGATCGGAACGAAAATCGTTACCGGCGAAGCAGGTGGTATCACCCAGCATATTCGAGCTTATCAAGTTAAGAAGGATGGGCGGGCTGTTTCGTTTGTCGATACTCCTGGTCACGAGGCCTTCACCGAGATGCGTGCTCGGGGTGCGAATGTCACCGACATTGCGATCTTGGTTGTCGCTGCAGACGACGGCATCATGCCCCAGACCGAGGAAGCTATTTCGCACGCCAAGGCCGCAGGAGTGCCGATCGTCGTGGCTGCCAACAAATGCGATTTGCCCGGAGCGGACATCAATCGCGTGATGACTCAAATGACCGAGCATGGACTGACCCCAAGTGCTTGGGGTGGTGATGTCGAAGTGGTTCCTACCAGTGCGATCACTGGCGAAGGGATGGACACACTGCTCGAAACGGTTTTGACGGTAGCCGAATTGCATGACTACAAGGCCAATCCGAAGCGGGCAGCCATGGGCGTTTGTTTGGAAAGCGAACAATCGGCCGATCGAGGTGTGATCGCCAAGGTGATGGTTCAAACCGGAACCTTGCGAGTCGGCGATATCGTTCTTTGCGGTACGACCTTTGGTCGAGTCAAAGCGATTTACGATACGCTCAAGCGAAACAAGCAAGCGACGGAAGCAGGTCCATCGATGCCGGTAAACATCACCGGTTTGGATCGAGCGCCCGAAGCGGGTGAAAAGTTCTATGTCATCGATGACATAGCCCAAGCTCGCCAGTTGGCAGCAACTCGCGAGCAAGAAGCCAGGGCAGCATCCCTCTCGGGATCCTCACCCAAGGTTTCCTTTGAAGCCTTCCAAGAGTTGCTTCAGACGGGCAAGTTAGGGGTCAAGGAAGAGAAGGTTGTGTTGAACTTGATCATTCGGGCCGATGCTCGTGGATCGCTCGAAGCCATCGAGAAAGAACTCAGCAAACTCGATCACCCCGAAGTCGACATTCGAATCTTGCAAAAGGCAGTCGGTGGCATCACCGTAGCCGACGTCACATTGGCCAGTGCATCGCAAGGTGTGATCGTTGGATTTAACGTCATTCCTGACGAAGCCGCTCGATCGATCGCCGATGCCAAGAATGTCGAAATTCGACGTTATGAAATCATCTATAACTTGGCCCAAGACATCCGAGCTTTGGTCGAAGGTCGACTCAAGCCCGAAGAGAAAGTCGTCGAACTTGGACGAGCGTTTGTCAAAGCCGTCTTTAGTGTCTCTCGCGTCGGTACGATTGCCGGTTGCTTTGTCGCTCAGGGCACTATCGAGCGTGGATGCCGTATCCGTGTCCACCGGGAAGGTCGCAAGATCGGTGACTACCAACTCGAGACGCTTCGTCGCGTCAAGGATGATGTTAAGGAAGTCAATCGCGGTATGGAGTGCGGCATCAAGCTCGCTGGATTCAATGACGTGAAGGTCGATGATGTTCTTGAGGCCTACCGTATCGAGCAAGTAGCAAGAACGCTGGATAACTCGAAATCATGAGTTCAAGAAGGTTGCTAAAAGCTGCCGAGGCGATTCGCGGAGTCGTCTCGATGGCGATCCTTACAGAATTGCGAGACCCTCGCGTCCAGAACGTTACCGTTGTCGGGGTCGAAGTGACTCCCGACATGCGAGAGGCCAAGGTCATCGTGAGTGTTATGGGGAGCGAAGCCCAACAGCGAACGGTTCTTAAAGGTCTTCAAAACTCTGTCGGCTTTCTCCAATCGAAGATCGCCGATCGTATCGAGACCCGCTACATCCCTCGGTTGTCTTTTGTGATCGATGACGGGGTCAAAAAGTCTGTGGCGGTACAGCAGATTCTCGAGCAGATTGCAAAAGAGCGAGACGGAAAAGCAGGCCAAGAGACTCTCGACGATGCGTCGATCGAAGAAATCCTTGATGAGCTTGGTCCCGACGGCGAGTTTGAAGACGAAAAATAGGCAGAGCATTCAGATTGCAAACAGGCAAAGATTCAAGCGGTATCAAGCGTGATGGAAAGGAATAGGAACGATCGATGAGTTCCGGAAACCGAACGGTCAAATACGAAAACTTATTAAAGTCCCTGAGGAAGCATTACAAGCCACTTGCTGATCCTCCAGAGCGATCGGTGCTTGAGCATTTGTTGTACGCATGCTGCCTAGAAGATGCTCGCATCGATCAGGCCGATGAGGGGTTTGCCAAGTTGCAGCAGACCTATTTCGATTGGAACGAAGTAAGAGTGACGACAGTGGCTGAACTGGCCGAAGCGCTCAAGCCCTTGCCGTTTCCCTTGCAAGCGGCTTCGCGGATCAAGCAGTGCTTGCAATCGATCTTCGAAACACGCTATCAGTACGATATCGATGACATGAAGAAGGCAAACTTGGGCAAGGCGACTGCGGAGTTGGAAGCCTGGAAAGGAATGTCGCCGTTTGTTGTTTCCTATGTTTCGCAGCATTCTTTGGGCGGTCACTCGATACCCGCAAGCAACTTGATTTGCGATGCGATGTGGCAGTGCGATATTCTTACACTTGCTGAGTTGCAAAAGAAATCGCTTCCAGGGATCGAGCGAGCTATCCCGAAGAACAAGGGGGTTGAGTTCGCTGCACTGATGCACCAGTTTGCATGCGATCTGTACCATCATCCGCGTAGTGCTACACCCTTGGCTGTCCTCAAAGAAATGGGAGCAACTTACAAAACCAAGCCCAAGCCGGAGGAGCAAGCAAGCGACTCGAAGTCAAAAGGCTCGAAGGCTTCGTCGGCAAAACCAGCACCTGCAAAACCTGCAGGCACCCAAGTGCCAGAGGTCAAGAAATCAGAGCCGCTTGCCAGTGCATCGAAGGCCTCGCCAGAGCAACCGGAAACTCCTGCAGCTAAGAGGTCCGTTGCCAAACCACCTGCGTCCAAGGCACCTGCGACCAAGGAAACCGTTTCCAAGGATACCAAGTCGCCGAACAAGGCGACTCCAAAGTCAGTGGACACGAAAGTAGAAGCAAAGCCGCATTCGAGCAAAGCGGACGCGTCGAAGACAGACAAGAACGCAAAGCCCAAAATCGACGCAAGTAAACCCTCAAAAAACATCTCCGAAAAGAGCAAGACGGACAAAGGGAAGCCGGAAAAGGGCAAGTTAGACAAAGGGAGCCAAGACAAAGCGAAGCAGACCAAGGGTAAGCCGACTGAGGGTAAAGTCCAACCTAGCAAAGCCGAGAGGGGTAAGTCCGAAAAGAGTAAGCCCGAGAAAGGCAAGCTTGAAAAGCCAAATTCGGGGAAGTCCAAAGTCGACAAGAGCAAGCCAATCAAAAAGGAACCCAAGGATTCAGGAAAGTCCAATAAGTCTCCTGCCAAAGCAAATCACTCATCGGTAGGAACGAACCTGACGAAAAAAAAACCGCGTTAGAGTCACACCAGCTCATTCACTGAAACTCAAACACCGTCTATCGAAATCACCAGGGAGCAACATCCATGGCAGGACACTCGCAGTGGGCAAACATCAAGCACCGAAAAGCGCTCGTCGACAGCAAGCGCAGTAAGCTCTGGAGCAAGCTCTCCAAAGCGATCATTGTTGCTGCAAAAATAGGGGGAGGCGACCCATCGAGCAACATCCGTCTGCGAACGGCGATCCTCGATGCTAAAGCAGTCTCGTTGCCGAAGGATAACATCGACCGGGCAATCAAGAAGGGAACCGGAGAGCTCGAAGGGGGCGATGTTGAAGAAGTGCTCTACGAGGGCTATGGTCCCGGAGGTGTTGCGATTCTATGCGACATCATGACCGACAATCGCAACCGCACAGCCCCAGAGATTCGTAAGTTATTCGACAACCATGGTGGCAACCTAGGTTCTACCGGATGTGTCGCTTACAACTTCGACCGTAAAGGTTTAATCACCGTTGCGAAATCCGCGGTGGATCTTGAAAAGCTCATGGAGCTGGCACTCGAAAACGGTGCTGAGGATGTCACAGAGAGCGAGTCGGGTTACGACGTGACCTGCCCGACCGATGTGTACACCGAGCTTGTCGACGCGTTGGAGGGAGCACAAATTGCCTTGGAGTCCAAGCAAGTTACGCGGATCCCGAAGATGACCGTCGAAGTCGACTCCGACACCGCTGTGTCGGTGATGAAGTTGCTTGAAAAACTTGAAGACCATGACGATGTACAGTCGGTAGCAACCAACGTGAACTTCACGGAAGAGCAACTACAAGGCTTGCAGTCCTAGAATTCCTCAGACCCCAAAGAGTGGATGGATGCTCACACGACTCGATACATCGGCGAGTGATTTCCAAAAGCGACTCGAAGAGTTGCGAAAGAAGCTGAGCCCAGATGGGACTGTCGTTTCTCCCCGATCTGCACAACTAACGCTTTCGCTTTTTGGTGAAGCGCTCAGTCCGCAGCAAGTTGTCGAGAGAATCTGTAGCGAGGTAAGGAAGGAGGGAACCCAGGCGGTACTAAAGTATGCTCGGGCACTGGATGACCCGCAAATACAGGCGAGTCAGCTTAGGGTGCCCGCCGATCGAATGCTCGAAGCGCACCGCTCTGTAAGTCCCGAGTTTTTGCAAGCTGTCCGTGCGATTCGAAGCAACATTGCAAGGTTTCAGCAAGCGATTTTGCACAGGGATGTCGAAGTCACCGATGGCTCAGGGCAGGTCCTCAAGCAAAGATACAGGCCGCTTGAGCGGATCGGAATTTGCGTCCCGGGTGGTGCCGCCGCTTATCCGTCGACAGTATTGATGACGGCCGTTCCGGCTCAGATCGCCGGAGTGAATCAAATCGCGGTCATGGCTCCACCGACCGCTTTCGGTGCTTACAACCACGAAGTTTTAGCTACCTGCTATGAACTGGGAATTCAGGAGATCTATGCAGTAGGTGGCGCACAGGGAATTGCAAGCTTGGCTTATGGCATCCCGGAGATTCCAGCCGTCGACATGATCGTTGGTCCGGGGAATCTGTTTGTGGCACTTGCAAAGCGTTTGGTGTATGGAACCGTCGCGATCGATTCGATCGCGGGTCCTAGCGAAGTGGTGGTCATCGCCGATTCGAGTACGAAGCCTCCCTATGCGGCTTCGGATCTAATCGCACAAGCCGAACATTCGCCAGGCTCGAGTATCGTTCTATCGGCAGATGCGAAGATGCTTGACCAGATCGATCAGCAGATTCAATTGCAACTGACAAAGCTTGAGCGTGCTGATTTGGCTAGGGCTTCGTTGGTCGAGTTCGGGGCAAGCATCCTGTGCGAGTCAGAGCAAGAAGTCATTAGGATCTGCGATCGCTTGGCCCCGGAGCATTTGCAGATTTCGGTCGACGATCCGGATCGGTATTCGAGTCGCATTCGCAATGCGGGTGCGATTTTCAAGGGCCATTACTCTCCGGTGGCTTTGGGGGATTACGCGGCTGGTCCATCGCACGTTTTGCCAACGGGGGGAACAGCAAGATGGGCCTCAGGATTGTCCGCAAATCACTTCCTGAGATCCTACAGCGAAGTCGAATTTACCCGAGAGGGTTTGCGATCCATCGAGCCTCATGTCAGCCAATTGGCTGACAAAGAGGGACTCACTGCGCACCGCCAAAGCGTAAAAATCCGATCAGTCTGATCAGACCGATCAGACTGCGCTCTCGGATAAAACGCGATCGGTAAATGCCTCAATCATGTCGTCGAGTTGTTCGATCGCACCGTGCATGTCGTCGGCATACATCAGCAGGTGAGTTTGTAGCGCTGACATCGTGACTTTACCAAGAGGGATCTTCTGCGCGAAAGCTTGAGTCGATTCCTCGGAGGCTTCTGGGAAGAAACGCAGGAAGAGTCGTTGAGCTTGTTCGCGATTGGCTGGGCCGATGTAAAGTTTGCGATCGATTCGACCTGGACGAATAAGTGCTGGGTCGAGCCGAGCGATATGGTTGGTAGTTGCAAACAGAAGTCGGCCTTCGCCGGCCGCCACGCCATCGATCGCATTGAGCAGACCACTGAAAGTGACTTTGCTCCGTTTATCCTCTCCTTCTTTGCGTTCCAAAAACGCGCAGTCGATATCCTCCATCAGGACAATGCTGTTGACGGGGATCGAGCTAAAGAGTTCTGAGATGCTGTTGTCATCGAGGCTCGAATCACCGAGGCTCAATACAGCGATATCCATTTGGAGTGCGGAGGCTAGAGCTACAACCGCTGAGCTCTTGCCAGTACCTGGGGGGCCATGCAAGAGATAGCCGCGTCGGTAAGGGATCCCGCGTTGGACATACCACTCTCGACGGGACAAAAATTCCTGAGCATCTTCGAGCAAATCATCCATCAGGCCGTTAGCAAGGATGACTGAATCGACTGGCCGAGGAAGCCGTTTCATTTGCTCCATCCAATACCCTTGGCCTGCGCGGTGTACCGTCAGCCGCAATTCGGATTTGGGGATGGCCACATCGCGAGCTTCTTCGAGGAGTTGCTGAGCTAGCTTGCGATCTCGGGAGAAGATGGTGATGTTGAAGCATTCACGGACATTAACCGTCTGTCCGGATCCTTCGTTGGGCTTTGGGCGTTCTCGATGCAAACAGATCAGTCGATTCCTAAAGAACAGCCAGTGCACGCCCGGAGCGGGTGTAAAGAGAATCCGTGGGCGTGGATCCATGTTTGGATTGTCACGGCGTTCGTCGTAATCGATCGACTCGGTTTTGACCGTCAACGAGCGAGCACGATTTTTGGCGTAGGTATGCTGGGCCAACCATTTTTCAATCCATTGGAAAGCCGGATCACGATCCAGGATGTCGATCTCCGTGATCACACGCCGACGGACGAACTGGTAGATTTGTGCCGGGACTTGGCGAAAGTAGGCCAAGAGCGCACCGCCGACCATCAGCACCAAACCACCACTGAATATTTGGTTGTTTTGCAGCAGGTTCGATAAGTAGTGCCAAAAGTCCTGAATCATCCTGGTCTTACGCTTTCCGTATCAAAAATTTTTGACAAGAACCAGCAACCTTGCTAGTCTCCGAGTTAGACGCGCAAATCCCGGGAAAGTTCGCCGTCGAGAGAATCCAGAGGGGAAATTTGCAGAGGATTCCTACCTACTTTCGACCCAAGTGTCGCGGTGTTTATCCAATCGGTACTCAGAGGGTGTGTGGCAGAATCCCCTGGAATCTGTAATATACGGGGTACTGGGTTTTAGACCCGATAAGGATTCTTTGCGCAAGGAGCAGCGCGCACTTTGCGGCCGGATCCCACGTTGTGTTGGATTTCTCGTTTTAAGGAGCGAATGATGAACATTGGTAAGCGTTGTGCCGCTGAGTTTCTTGGCACTTTTTGGTTGGTCTTTGGCGGGTGTGGTAGTGCCGTCTTGGCAGCAGTAGTTGCCAACAAGATGGCACACGCGGAGGGGGCGACCTTCATCAACCTTGGGATCGGACTTGTGGGTGTCTCGTTTGCTTTCGGGTTAACGGTACTTACGATGGCTTATGCGATCGGACACATCTCAGGTTGCCACCTGAACCCTGCTGTGAGTATCGGTTTGATGATCGCCAAGCGATTCCCAAGCTCTGATTTGGTTCCTTACGTGATTTCCCAGGTCGCTGGAGGTTTCATTGGTGCCCTTGTTTTGTATTTTATTGCAAGCGGCAAAACAGGATTTGACATAGGCGGATTTGCGTGCAACGGTTTTGGCGAACATTCGCCGGGAGGGTACAATATTGTTTCGGCATTCCTCGCCGAGGTCGTCCTAACGTTCTTCTTCCTGATGATCATCCTCGGGGCGACCGACAAACGAGCCCCTGCAGGCTTTGCTCCGATCGCCATCGGACTCGGATTGACTCTCATCCACTTGATCGGAATCCCCGTAACGAACCTTTCGGTCAACCCTGCCCGAAGTACTGGACCGGCTCTGATTACCGCTTTGTTTGGAGGGAGTACGACGGCGATTAGCCAAGTTTGGTTGTTCTGGGCAGCACCCATCATCGGTGCTTTCCTAGCCGGTGCGGTCTATCCTCAGATTTCGGACGAAAAGTAATCGGCTAGGACTGGTTCCTATTGAATCGATACGAACGTCAAAGTCCCTACAGTTTGACAGCCCTAGGGTTGTTAAACTGCGGGGACTGTTCGTTTCATGCCTAGAGAATCGCTTGGATCGGTGCTGCTTGGTACGCCTGTCCTATCCTGGCTCAATCGGTCCGCGTGCATCCTCCGATGACTTCGGTTATGGATGCAACTGCGCCGGTGTCAATTGAGAAAAGATCGCTAAGCCAACTGCTCGAACCTATTTCGAAGTCGTTGGTTCGCACCATCGGATCGATTCTGCTGCTAGGGATCATCGGCTCTAATGCATCCGCTCAGTCAATCGTCTCACCGACTCAACCGCTGCGGCTGATGCCACCCAAACCGCTCAATAGTGCCAGCCAAGGGCAGTGGAACCGACTCCCCCAAGAAGGGATCGTATTGGATTCGGGATCCTCGGACGCCTTTGATGCTGCCGACCCGGCCTCGCCCTTCCAATCACCTAATAGCCAACCTTGGCGATTTGGAGCCAAAATCCCGCGCGGACTTCCGGACGTAAGTCCCTCCGAACGTTCGGCTTTACGCTCTGAATTGGTTTCTGAATCGAATTCCGTTTTGGATCCAGAGTCAGATGACATCGAGATGATCGGCGATGAGCAAGATGATGGCAATAAGAACAAAAAAACAGCTAGGCAACGCAATGAGCAACAACGCAGGCTTGTAGCTAGCTTCCCAAGAGATTTTCTACTCGATTCGAGCGATCCGGGGTTGTTTCAATTCCTAAGAGATCAGTGGGTTCCGAGCCGCTTCTCCGAAGGCAAGGAGTCAAGATCGCGGATCGAAAGGGCCGCCGATGCTGCTTGGCAAGAACTGCGTCCGGAGTTGCTGACCAAGTTGCAGTCTTGCGATTCGTTGCTTCGTAAAAATAGTGTTCATAGTGCAAGAGATGAGATTCGAAATGGGCTGACCCTGCTGTCACGCAAGCTCGATCAACTTTCTGGGTCAGCAGGCGACCAACCCCCTCGCAGGTCGGCAATCCGCAGATCGATGCCTCACGAATCGGCTTTGCAACACGCATTGCGCGAGATCGACGAGTGTACTTATTCCACCTCCGATCAGATCACGCAATCGCTCCAAGCATTCTCGGATCTACTTCCCCAAGCGACCTTGAATCACCCATGGGCTGCCGACTTGCTCTATGCGCTTGGCAAGACC
>JBEIGI010000091.1:0-15271 GCA_040381975.1 Pirellula sp. | reverse complement strand
TGTCTACAAGGGTGAGGTGATTGGAGCCCAACGATCGCTCGGGCAATAAGCTAAGTTAAACAAGTTAATGATCACAACAAGACCAAGCAAACCGCTTGGTCTTGTCGCGTTTCCTCATCGGAGCCGCGAGATGTCACTCGCAAAGGGATTTTGAATAATGCTAAAAAGAAGGTCTAAATGCGTTGCTTTTATCTTGCTTGAGACGCTGTGTTGAAACAGTAGGGCCCTAAAATCGCAATGTTTCATGGATCGACTGCATCCTTCGCCTATTATCCGCTTTTGGATCAACGAAATCTGAAAATTCAAAAGCCTAGATCATCTCGAGTATCAATTGCTTTGAACTGCACAAATAAGGATACAAATCCCGATTGCTAAGCGTGATTCGGATTTAGGTAAATCCGAATTTCCATACCAGTGCGTGATGTCGCTAACATTTGATTCCCGCTCGTATTCGAAATACTGAAATCCGAGTAACTCTCTTATGTGCTAAAAAGTCGCGGCAACTAAGAAAACGAGGCTTTTTATCCTCTTGGCCCTGGCTTGGTATACCTATTCCTGATGGTAATCACGGATGAAATATCGCACCGATTCGCCGTCGTATACGAAGTTGATTAGGAAATTAAAAACAACAAATACGAAATCCTATAAGGTCGTATCGTCGGCTGGATCCGTAGCGGCTACGGGAATGAGAACAACAGTCCTCAGCAGTGTCGTTCCAGGAGCCCCCTACTATTAATCGAGACGACTCCCCAGCTTTATCGTTGTCATGGCTTTGTTCACACCAATCCCATGTGTTTCCATGAACATCGAACATCCCAAATGAATTGCACGGATATTGAGCCGAGCCAACCGGTGTGCTTCGGGCCAAATAAGGCCCTTTCGCTAGATTTTTTATCTCGTGACCTTCAGCATCTATACCGTACGGATAATTTCCATTGCAGTTTGCAAGGCGACCATCCAACTGATCACCAAAGTGATACAAACTCGTTGTGCCAGCGCGGCAAGCAAACTCCCAAGCTTGATCATGGGGCAAAAAGAACCCACTACCCAACCACTTACAAAACACCCAGCTATCCCAATAGTTTGTGCAGGTCATCGGAAAGTCACCATCATTAGGATATTCCTCAAAATCAGACGCTTTTGCATCGATTTCGTTTTTAATGATTCCATTAAAAAAGTCGGCACTACTGGTTTTCTCGAAGGCCGGGTCGAACTGCCGGTACATTTCGCGCGTCACGCTTGTCGATGCCATTCGAAAAGGTTTGAATCGATGAGATTCAGCCCCTTGGATCGAGGAATTAACGCAAGGATCTTTCAAGGAGTCATTCCCACGCTCTTGGGCTTGTTGATAGGCTTGAATCCATGTTTTTGGCGGGCACTGCAAGAGTGTCCGGCTTTTCTCCCAACTGCTAGCTTCCTGCCATTTGGCAAGCTTAGCCTTCCTGTCGTTTTCATCCCATGGAATTGCAATCCGCTGGCCATCGACCAGAATCGTATCAAACCGATCCTCGAATTCCTTTTGCATCTGCCGACTCTTCGCGTCTCGAAACTCTTCGAGAACAGCCAACCGTTGTTTATTCGCTTTTGCAGATTGCGTCGTTTGACCCAATAGCAATCTCTGTCCAAGTTGTTTCCGCAAGTCCTGTGAAAGTTCGGCTCCTCGCTTAAGCTCCCCGTCGATGTAAAATAATCGTCTTTGCAAAAGCGAATCGTCGTACTCGAAAAGATGCCATGCCATGTAGATGAGCTTTGTTGGCCGAATGTCTCGGGCCACATACGACTTGGGTTGGCGAAAAAGGGCCGATAAGGTTCGGCACGTCACTACGGGATCGAGCACCGCACCTTGGATGACCCCATCTGGATCGGAGCTGGTAATAGGTTCCTGAGGCATATCGATCGCTAAACGCCAAAGATCATGCCATTGCGGATGGGTGGTGTAATTCCAAGCGCAGAGCGTCGAAAGGTCTTGATCGAGATCGTCTTGGGACACCTCAGGCATGTCGTCAGCATTATCTGTCGCGTAGATATCCCACAAGCTGGCGTAGCGTGTTAAATATCTTGCCGCATGGCATTCGAGCATCTTGCGACTACGAAAAGCGATTTGAGCATCCGAGTAACCCTCGACAACGCTTCGGTGGCTCAATTCGATGGTCTTGAGGACTTCCACTGCCCAATTCCAACGATGTTCTACCGAATCACACTCCCCGAGGATTTTCCGTCGATCGAATTCGTTCGCCCGTTCGTACCGGTCGCGTAACTCCTTTGTGTATCGATACTCCGAAAGCTCGATCAGTCGTTTAACTTGATCTTTATCCTGCAGAGAGCCGTTGTAATTCTCCAATAGCATCATTTGGAATGCGATTAAGGAAAGCACATGTTCGAGCGCTTCGAGCTTCTCGGCTGGGTTGCGAAAGAAAGGGGTTGGAGTTCTTAGCTCAGAGAGTTTCTTCTCGACTTCCGAACTGTTTTTTGCGATTGCTCTGGCCAAAAGTTTTCGCGTCGTTATCAAATACAACTGACTTAAAGTCGAAAACACAGGTAACGGGTCGGATTCTTCGATAAGTAGGCGAATCATCCAAAGGACCATCGGCAGGCCGAGCAATTCCCCCATATCCTCGCGATCCGCTAGGGTTTGGATCCATCGATCGCCGATCACACGTCCCTGCTTATCAGGGATTTCAAAGTACTGATCTTGTTGGCCTGGACTAAACAGATTGATTCGAACTCGTCGCCAACGCTTATCATCAAATATCCGATTGCCTGCGCGAACCTCATCGATCTTGTGAACGCGACTAAATACAATCCAATGGCAGTTGGCTGAATCGTGATCCTGATCGTAGATGTTGACCAAGTTCTCACAATCCTCCGGTGGCATTTGATCTAATCCATCAATGATCAGGCAAACACGTCGGGTCCTCAACGCGTGATCGACGATTCGATCGACCAAGAGCGATTGCTCTGGGCCGATCCTGTCGGCCTGAGTTTGGAACAATCTTGCGATCGTTTCACGCAGAGAGAGGAGTCGACCCTCGGTTCCAAATTCCTTGGGCCAGCGGCCTTCGATGCGAACAACCAACGGTGGGGTGCGATTGATAAAGAGGCGTTCCCAGTTCTCAGGATTGCATAGTACTCGGCAAACGCGATGACTGCAGACGGTCTTTCCAGCACCTGCATTGTCGTAGATAACGATATTACCATGACCATGGAGCCAATCGGGCGCATCGCTCCAGGTAGTGCCCCGAAAAGTGAGATCGAGGAGATTGAGCAAACTTGCATCCTCATTGCCATCATTGGGAATTGGAGTTTCATCTCTCTCTAGGACGATTTTCCCTCCTTCTTTTGCCTCGGATTTCTCTACCAAGGGGCCTTCGATGCGAAGCTCTGGAGCGATGTAGAATCGAAAGCCAAGATCGGCGAGTTTTGCCTCCGGTATTTCGGGATCTCCCTCCTTCCAGGCGATCGCCTTGTCCCAAGCATCGTAGATCTTTCGAGCATGGCGCTGGATCTCTTCGTCCAACGCATGAGAACCCATAAGTCCATGGATCAACTGTACAAATCGAGAGATCTGTGTGACTTTTGGATTCACCGAATCGGGGTGGGACGTATTCCATTCCTTGTAGTTTTTATCGACCAGGAAAAATTCGTTCAGACCATGGGCGACCTGCCAGGCTTCGTTGAGTTTATTGACAGTGCCTAGGATGGGTACTAGTTCCAAATCCTCAGGCTCGATCGGATTGGTTTCATCGAGCAGAGCACGTGTTGGATTACGAAACCAAAGCCTGCAGGTAGTCGATTTTTGGGGATCGATTTGCTGTTGGTTCATCGCGGCGACCATGGATGCAGCGACGAGACCCCCGGCTGAGGATCCGGTAAGTTTAGAGGTTAGTTTATCGGAGAGGTCGCATGCGATTCTTAGGCTATGGGTCGCTTGACGACCACTGGCTTGCTTTGCACACCGCGCCGCCAACCAAATGCTTAGGCGAAGGCTTGGATCCAGTCTTGTGACTCCAAAACTTAAGGGATCCAGATAGCACGGTAAATCGACTGCGACCGATAGATCCACTTTATCGATCGTAAAGGGGATGACGTGTCCGACGTGATCTTGCGAGATGAAAAGCGCTTTGGGTTGATTGCGATGGATCGGTTTGGTTTGTTTTTCGCCGACCAAGTGGCCAACGAGGGCTAGAAGAGTTTGCCAAGTCGGGCTTGTCACCCCTTGCGTTCCGAAAGCGCCGCATCTCTGAGCAAAGTCCATCAAACGAGTACCCAGATCTGGCAAAGATAAATCGGGTCCGCTCGCTGTTGATTTCGATGCAGGTGCATGAAACAAACAGATGTCGGATAATTTCCAAGCGTGATCGTAAAGCAGCGCCGATTTGCCGAGATCCTCAGCGAATTTTGGAGTGTTTTTTGAATCGTAGTACAGCACCGCCAGGACTGCATGGGTGATGGCATGAACCAAGAGTCCTAGGTTGTCTCCGGGTTTCTTTTGAAGGATTTGATCACAAGCAGTTTTAACGCGATCGAGGGCATCGGAGGTGCCCGATGCGGATCGAGCCCAGCGGGCATATTCAACCAAGACGATGCAGTTAGGTTGGCCCGTCTCATTATTTTTTACGAACTCCATTAGGCCGCGATTTCCACGCCAAGAACCTAGAAGATTCGCCAAACTCGATGGACTAGTCCAGGCATTGACTGCCGAGTCGAGAAGTTGATTCAAGCGCTGAGGATCTGGGGCGGACATAGGTCTTAATTTTTGCCTGTCTGAAGGGTATCTGCTCGATGCTTCACCACTAGTTTTCCTAAGAGTCGATCGCGGTGAAAGGCTTTGAATTCCTCTGGGATGATATAGGTGATTCCCCAGAGAGCTTTGGCAATGGTGTGGTGTACAGGGCGTAAGTCCATGGGCTCGAGGATCTTGAAGGGATTATCCATGAGCAAATCCACCGCAACAGTAAACTCTTTGTCTCCTTCCGTGCCATTTTTGTTTGCTTGTCTGTTCGTCAAAGGAACCTCAGCACCGGTGATGGTCGAGGTCAGAAGCTTGGCAAGGACAAGGCTCGACAGATAGTTCTTGACGCTTTTCAATTGTGAGGCCGGAGTGTCGGTCGAAGGCCCACCAAGGACACCTTGCATTAAATCCATTTCCAACAAAGATTCGTCCGTATCTTTTCGGAAAAGCCACTGTTCAAGAAAGTCCACGTGATCCTGTCCGATTACCTTCTCATGATGAAGTGCCAGCACGGCAGCGATGCAATTGATCAGGTCATCTTTCTCTAATTCCTTTTTATCTAATGAGGTTCTCTTGTTTTCATAGATTCTTTCACTGAGTCTTTCAGACTGTTCTGTTGTCAGCAATGGATTTGTTGGATCAGGGTTTTCCTGTAGACGCATCAAAACTTTCCAAAGAACCCATTTTCTTTCCACTTGGCCTTCCCAGGCTTCAAGTTTATCTCCTTTGACTTCTAGCCCGAATCGCGTGTTAATTTCCAAGGCGACAGTCTTTCGAGAGAGACGTGTGTTTGTCGAAAGTTTCTGTCGAACTTCCTTGATAATTTCGTTGGTGCAAAGATCAGGTAGTTCCTCAAGTTGATGAAGCCATGCGTAGAGTTTCGCATTTGTTTGCGGACCTGGATTTGCCTCTTGGAGGGAGGAAACAAACCCATCTAAAGTCCCCCTTTCACTGTAAGACGTGTCGGATTTGGAGGAATCTTTGAGATTGGCCTCCAGTCCCTTTCCCTCCTCGGGATTGGGAGAGTGGATTGAATTGAACGTTGGCAAAAAAAATAGTCGGCGAATCGCTGCAGACAGATACTCCTTCTCGGTTGTACCTCGGGTTAACTTTGTTAGAAGCAGCCCAAGACCTGCCAAGAAAAACTCTTCCCATAAATAGACGGTATTTTTATTGCTGCTTTGTTGCTGGTCTTCGAATAATTGATCGGCAGCGTTGAGGATAACCAGAAGAAAAGACTCGACCTGGTCGGTGCTGAACATCGAATCCCTTGCTAGCTTGGCAATGCTACCGCGATCCATGGGAATACGGGAGAATTTGTCGCTGTAATAGGCGTTACCGATTTTCATCAGATTCCCTATGGCTCGTAGGTGGGATACATAGCGATCACCTCCTGCAGTATCTTTACGACGATCTTGATTGAGCTTGTTGGTAAGAACCGTATTGCAGTACCTTGGGAGTTCATCTTCCTTAATGTGCCAGTACAAATGCACGCTTTCTAGTATGAATAGGAGCAGTTCACGGCAAGCTTTCGAGCGTTGCTCGGGATGATGATTTTCGAATCGCTCAAAAAATTTTGGTAAAAAACTCACAAGAGTGTTACCAGCACACGCGACGATCTGGATGTCCGAGGGAATGCCTGAACCATTTTTCTCAGTAAACTTCTCCCTAGTCTTGTCATGGGCCATCGCATCGTGAAAATGGATGATCGATGGAAAAAAGACCGTATCCTTGAGAAAGGAAACAACCCAGTGCGAGTCAACCCGGGGGACATTCGGCTTCTTAAGAGCTTCTTTTCGGTTTCTGTTGCTTCCAGTTTCCTCGAAAAAACTAGATGCCGCATGTCCTATTTGATTTGCGACTTCTCGATCGTTAATCTGATAAGCCCAACGGATCAGTTTCTGAAGGTCTTCGTTATCTTGATGTTTGGTTGCTAACTGATCGATTTGATCTCCAGTCGCCTGTTCAATCTTTTCGAACCGCAACAAGTAGTTTTGATTAGGTGTGGCCATCTGAGTTGACGCGTCCAGAATTCTAGCTCCATTACGAAACCGCAGAACCGGCACTTCGCCATCTTCGCCTTCTTCGCCTTCAGAGTAAAAACCGATGTAGATGCGATTCGAACTGTTGGATGTTGAGGACTTTGGGTCCTTGATGATGTCTCGTGAGGTTCTAAGGTGCAAGCTGACCTGGTTGACGTTTCCTGCGGCAAGCAAGTCTTCGATGCTGTTGGGAAGAGCTATACCCGATGGATCTCGGGTGAGGACGATTTTGAATCGGAAGATTTGCCGACCAACCCTTGTTTGCGTCTCCTCAAGGATTAGTTGCGCCTGGTGTCTCCCTTGTTGCGTACCGGTAGACCATTCGAGCCATGCGAATTGTTCATCGCTGAGATTCTCTCGAGTTGTTTCAAGGATGATCGATAATTGACCTGCCTCAAAGTGCACCGTGCATTCATCGATCTCTTGAGGTTTTAATCCCTGTTCGCTAGATGGGGAGGAAGCTGCAAGCTGGAGTTCATCCCGCCAGAGGCTTTCCGATTCATCCTCATCGTCGGCAGCCGCGGCAGCAAGCGTGTTTTCATACGAATCAACCGGTAACCAAGGAAACGAGTCGGCAAGGCGAATCGTAGGTTCATTCCTTGAGTCGAGATCGACCATGCAATCGAGCTTGAAGCGATCCTCGAAGAGTCCTTGACCGCTGATGAGTTCGAGGGCTCGGATATTCGATGGTAAACCCAAGAGGACTAGGTCGTCCCCGTCACTCTCGGCGATTCCTGAAACCGTTCGCTCTGTTCCTTGATCAAGCCAACGCATCGACCAACCGAGGGAGTGATCCGCTGTTTGCTTTTGGAATTCGAGAATTCCAAACTGGGTGCGATCTTTACTTGGTTCGAAAATGAGAGATTCGACCAACTCGGCTGTTTCTAACTCGATGAGATCTTCAGAAGCCTCTCCCATTGCCCCGAGTGCACAGAGGAAGGATCTAAGATCCTCCGGACTCGTATTTTCAATAAGTTCGCGAAGAACACCTCGTTTTCGTCGGTTTTTCCCTGGTTGCTGACGTTCTTTGTCGCTCATTGCTTTCTCTCTTAAACTGGGGTGAATTCGGTGCAGACCGGTAGCCATCGACCGGTGCTCTTATGGCTTAAGTCACCCAGAATGGGGATTTGGGGCGTTAGCGAGCATCGGCGGGAAAAAATCCCAAGAAGTTCTTTAGGACGGGAAGTTTACCAAGCAAACCCCCTGATTCCAACAAAATCGACCGTTTTTTTACTCCCTTGTGGACTTGAAACAGATGCTTGAGTGATTTGAGGCGTGGAGCCCGAAGGCCACATGAGGCCAACCCAGGTCTATGGTGTTCAAATGGTAAAGACTCCCTGCGCGATGAGCATCCCAAGGGATTTTCTCTCTTCGCTGGATGGTTCCTGGTGAGCGAGATAGGTTGTAGTCGGCCGAAGCAAGTCGGCCGAGGCGTTCGATTTCCTCTTGCCGACGGCGATCGACGTCACGTCGCTCGATTGCATAGAACACTCCTCTGCTAAGGTAAGAAAAAGGGTTCTTCAGGAATTCTTGAGGGTAAAACCTAAGGTATTTTAGTTCATAGCATTTTGGACTTTATCGATGCATGTTGATTCATAAGCCCGAAGGGCTGAAACAACAATAGGGACGCAAGGTGATGAAGGCTGTTTCAATCCATGGTGTGTCGGCCTTCCAGGCCTGAAGGCAACTTGTGGTTGCAATTCGGCTCAAGTCGGTGTTGGAGAATCAAGTCGAGCAATCCGCACTTACCGAGCGTAAGATCCTTAGCGATGCTTCGGTAGGCATTAGGGGGGGTGGTCATGGTCAAGGGCAATGGGCATTCGCCCTTGGGCGAAGCGATCATCGGGGATTTCCATCGAACAGGAATCCCCGGTGGTAATAGTCAGCACTTGGGCTGGCAAGAGAGTGGCCAGATTATTGGTTAGCGTTGGTCCGAAGCCTCCCGAGTAGATTCGACCCGGGAGGCTTTTGGCATTCCAAAAATCAGCCGACAGAGAACGCCACAAGAGCGATCAAAATGCTCGACACACTCGCCGTAACAAGGACACGTTGTAACGAGAATTCACGACGGTTTGGCCAAGGCGTTACACGCTTTTTCTTGGGGATGTATTCGACGCCGATCGAGCTGCCGGGCATCGAATGCTCGACGCGTTGAAAGTTTCCCTCAATCCAGGATTCCATTTCTTTCGACATGATTCGAACTCCAATAGGTAGGTAACCGTGATATACATGGCGCGATACCTATAGAAGTTGTATGAAGAACGGATTTGGGGTATGAACCCGAAAATCCGTCAAAATTATCAATCTCGCTCGACGAGCTTCGAAAGCTCAACCCTACTGTTTTTTATCGAGTGAGACTCGGACGATTTGGCGATCGTTGCGGGCAAAGATGCTCTTTTCGGCATAAGCAGGGTGGGACCAGCACACGCCTCCTCGCTGGCCTAGTTGGTCACGCGTCGGCTCAATAAGCTTGCTTCGCGATAGCACCTCCAAACCCTCCTTCGATAATTTAGTGATGAGCAACTCGCCTCGCTCGTTGAACATCCATACCCGATCGGCCTGCCGTACCATGTGAATCGTCGCCCAGCGAGCGCGAGGTACTGCCGTGGTGTCTTCCCATATCCGCTCACCGGTAAGCCCATCCAAACATCGAAATTCTCCATAGCTGTCGGTGCCAAAGACCAAGTTGTCTTTCACGATACTCGTACCGATCATCGCATGCAGACTCTTGGTGTGCTGCTCGTCGGGACCCACCCCTCGCCAGATCACCTCAGAGGTGACTTTGTCTTTTGGAACGCGAACCATCAGCGATCCATCATAAAACGACGAAACGAATAACTGCTCCCCTGATAGCACCGGATCTCCAACCCCGATCGGCATGCGAGAAGGTGGAAATGGATGCCCCCACAAGACGCTTCCAGTTTTTGGATCAAGCCCCGATAGGCTGTCTCCAGTCCAGCACACCAGCACGTCTTGGTCGGCTTGGCGAATGAGAATCGGGGACGAATAGGCCCCACGATCTTTTAACGCTCGCCAGATCTCTTTGCCCGTGAGTTTGTCGAACGCGACCATGCACGCATCCCTTGCGCCACAGACTTGCTGGATCACTAGATCCCCGTAGATCAATGGGGACGCTGCGATTCCCCAGATCGGCATCTGGATATCGTAGTCCTTTTGCAAATCCCTCTTCCAGATAACCTCACCGCTTATGGCATCCAAGCAGTGGAAATGTCCCATGGCCCCCACGCAGTAGGCTTTGCCCTGATCGATCGTGACACTAGCCCGAGGACCTGCGGTGTAACTGATTCGATACTCAGCAGGATACTCGAAGGTCCACAGAGACTTACCGCTTTGAGAATCCAGACAATGGATTCTCTCGCTCGCTTCGCGATCCTTGGGTTGCCTGTCCATCACATACACGCGTCCTTGTGCTACCGTAGGCCCCGAGTAACCCGGGCCAATCTGCGTCGACCAGACATGGGGCAATTGGCCCTCTGGAAGCTTGTCGATGATGTCGGTTTCCTGCCATGTGCCATCGCGGCTGGGGCCTCTCCACTGGGGCCAATCCTCGGCCAGCGATCCTGTGCTCGATAAACTGAGCGAGCCGATCGCCATCCATAGGACAGAAAGATTCTTATAGCGATTGAACAACTTCATCGAAGGTAACCTTGCTTACTGGAGCGGGGGCTGATTGGATCTAATCGTACTCGTCCTGGTATTCAATGGAATGGTACTCTCGCTTGAAAAGAAGGATTGGATTTCAGGAGCGTCGAGTACGAATCGCGTTTCGCGTTGTGATAGACTGGTCGCTTGGATCACGATCCGTTCACCCTGGAGTGCCTTGCAATGAGACTGAATTCCTTTTTTTGGTCGATAAATTTCCTACTGTTGGGCTATGGAAGCGTTGCGTCATGTTCTGCAGAGGTGGCTGGAAAAGAAACCAAACCCAATATCATCGTGATATTCTGCGATGATTTAGGATGGGGTGACTTGGGTTGTTTCGGCAACCCGATCATTCGAACACCCAATATCGATCGAATGGCGAGCGAGGGGCAAAAGTGGACTCAGTTCTATGTCGCTGCTCCGGTATGCACTCCGAGCCGAGCTGCGCTGATGACCGGACGCTATCCGATCCGTAACGGCATGACTAGCGCTAAGCGTGTGGTGCTCTTTCCCGATTCTGGTGGTGGTCTTCCTCCTGAAGAAATAACCCTTGCTGAGATGCTTAAGGAAGCCGGTTATGCCACTGGGATTGTAGGTAAATGGCACTTAGGGCATCAGCCACAGTATCTGCCAACCGCACAAGGCTTCGACAGCTATTTCGGGATCCCTTATTCGAACGACATGGACAAGCTCGCAGGACCTGGTTACATGGCGGAGGTTCGAAAGGATGCCTCGTACTATCCGCAGATCGAACACTACAACGTCCCGCTGATGCGTAATACCGAGGTGATCGAAAGGCCAGCCGATCAAAACACGCTCACCAAACGTTACACTGAGGAAGCCATTCGTTTCATCGAAGACAATGCAGGCGGCCCCTTCTTTTTGTATCTGGCCCATTCGATGCCCCATATCCCTCTTTTTGCGTCGGAGCGTTTTCGAGGTAGCTCACCTCGCGGTTTGTATGGTGATGTCGTCGAGGAACTCGATGCAAGCGTCGGTTACATTCTCGATACGCTTCGCGAACTCAAACTGGAGAGCAAAACACTGGTCGTCTTTTCCTCGGACAATGGACCTTGGTTGTCCTTTGAAACCCACGGAGGTTCAGCCGGACCACTGCGTGCCGGCAAGGGAACAACCTTCGAAGGTGGCATGCGCGTGCCGACGATTTTTTGGTGGCCAGGCAGGATTCAACCAGGAACCAAGCAGGACCTTGGCTCTACTCTAGACTTCATGGCAACCTTCACTTCGATCGCCAATGGGGAACTTCCAGAGAATCGCAAGCTCGACAGCTATGATCTATCGGGCGTGTTATTCGATGGACAAGAAAGTCCGCGAGACACTATGTTCTATTGGACCAACGCCCAATTGCATGCGGTCCGAAAAGGATCTTGGAAGCTACACCTTAAGATGCGTGAAGCGGTCAACTACGGCAAAGAAGTCGAGTTGGCCAAACCGGAGTTGTACAATATCGAACAGGATATCTCCGAGAGATACAATCTTGCCGTTAAGCTCCCTGAAACCGTCGAGATCATGCTCAAGCTCGTCGACGAGCACCTGCTGGATATCGATCACCACGAAGATATGCTTGCGATCCCGGTCAATAAGTAAAATTTTTCGGGTAATGTCTCTTCGAGGCTCTGTGCTCTCCGTGACTCCGTGTTTCAAAAAGATTTCTTTCGGAATCTTTGCGGTACTCGTACCCCTACTCGAAGCCCCTAAATCCCAACGGTTCTTTTCGAGTACGAGTACCATTTCATTGAGTACGAGTACGAAAAAAGCCAGAGGCGTATCCTCCTAGCCACAATAATTCCAGAAGAACCAATTTTTGATTGAAGGGTTAGTCTATATTCCCAGTTCGCCGATAGGCTCGCCTTGGTCGACGATGTTTCGTGGTCTGCCGCTGGCATCGGTGTACTGAGTTTCCAAGGGTACTCCAAAGAAACGATAGATCGTCGCAGCGATGTCTCCCGGTTTGACGGCTCGCTCGCGCACGTACGCTCCCTCTTTGTCACTTGAACCGATGACTTGCCCATGCTTGAGCCCTCCACCCGCCAACGCCAACGACATGAGGTTTGGCCAATGGTCACGTCCATCGGTGCTTTCCTGAGTCCCCATCATCGGGGTTCTACCAAACTCGCCCATCGCGATGATCAAGACATCATCGAGTTTGCCCCGTTCTTCCAGGTCGCTTACGAGTGTGGTGAGCAAATGATCAAATAAAGGTAGAAGCGGTTTGAGGCCTTTGGAGATGCCTCCATAAGGCGGGATATTATCGCCGTGGTTGTCCCATGTGCCACTGGCGGTATGGTAACTCAGATCGAGCGTCACGAATGCAGAACCTGCTTCTACCAAACGCCTTGCCAAAAGCGCCTGCTGGCACCACAGATGCGATCCGTAACGCTCCATGGTTTTGTCCGTCTCCTTGGCCAAATCAAAAGCATCGCGTGTCTCTTTGCCCAAGAGCAATTCATAAGCTTGCTGATGATGCGAGTCCATCGCACTCATCGTCTCGGTCTGATCGATATCTCGCCGCATCTGGTCGAGATCCTTTAATAGCTGGCGTCGATTCTGAATCCTTTCGAAACTCAGCCCCCTAGCCAGTTGAAACATCTCTCCTTCGGTTTTTTTGCCCGTATCGCCTCCGACCAAATCATAAACCGGAAGTTTCGCCGCAAGATTGCCCGGAAACGGGTCGTATTGCTGACCTAAATATCCTCCAAACGCGATATGGCTTCGAGAACGATAGAATCCGACGTAGGGCGGTAATCCAGGACGGTTCGACCCATGATGTTTGGCAACGATCGATCCGATCGATGGGAATCGCGGTGCCTCTGGGTTGGTCCTGGGCTCGGCGTCGAGATTCCCAGTCTGCAGAACCATATTCGGCTCGTGATTGCTGAACTTGGCATCGACCGATCGAATCAGTGTAAAACGATCGAGCATCGCCGCTTGTTTGGGCAAATGTTCGCAGATGAACACCCCCGGCAAGGCCGTTGAAGTGACTCCAAAGGGGCCTCGATTCTGGATCGGGCGATCCGGCTTGGGATCCCAAGTATCAATCTGACTCGGACCACCGGTCATCCACAACAAAATGACGCTCTTGCCCTTGGGAGCACCCAGGCCACCTTGGGCGATCGGCTCTCGAGCCTGGATCAATCTCGGAAGGGACAACCCGGCGATACCGCTAAGACTCGCTTTGAGCAGATTTCTGCGGCTGGCACACACCAGCCCCTCAGGCTCAAGCGCGCCGAAGGACCCAAAGGCATTAGCATGGGAATGCGAGCAGCGGTTCATCGATCAAACACTCCACCCAAAACCATAGAACTCTCAAAGACCCAGTATACCCCGCAAAATCTACGCAGTCGGGTTTTTTCAACATGTCCGTGACCTAACGTGTCACGAACCTTTCGTAATATGCTAGCACAACCGAGAACTACTTGTTATCTGCCAGCTTCTGACGATCATGCACCGACTCTACGCTTACCAAATCTCACCAAGAAGAACCCGGAGCCACTTTCCAGAGGCTCTAGGGGGAGCCATCGAAACCTCCCCCGAGCTGCTTAAGCTCTTCGAAGAACTCATTCCCGCATCGAAAGTCGAATCGCAATCGATGGTTCACCTGCGCTCGGACGACCCAGAGTCGGAGCCCTTTCGAAACCAGATCCGCGATCACTTCCTGGAAATCTGCTACGGCAATGATCAGCAAGCATCGATCCATGCCTCGGAAATCGCCGCCAAACTAAGCTTGTCGATGGACCAGCGGTCCTCGAAACACTCCCTGCTTGTGATCGATGCTCATGAACTTGCGCAAACCCGGCGAATCGTCCTTTGGCTCTTTCCCAAAGACGATGTCTTTCGCCTTCAAACCTCCAGCAAAGGAAACCAACTCTCGATCCTAGAGGATGTCTTTAGCAAATCCTCGACATGGCGCAAAGCGGCGATCTTCTCGGGGCCAAACACACTCCATGGTTTTCGAACCGGCAGAGTCATCGATATCCAATCCCGCAAGACCGATGAGCGAGCAGCGGACTTCTGGCTGCGATTGTTCCTAAACGCCGTCTATGCCATGGACTCGAAGAACTCGACATCGCAACTCGTTAGTACCCTCAAGGACGCTTTTGAGTCGTCGACCGGACCCCAGCGTGACCAACTCTTTGCGGCCATGGTCGCACTTCCAAAGTCTCCGAAGAGAAACTGGAGCTATACACAAATCGCGCAGCAATACCTCGATCCTGCTTACCAAAACTCCTTCCTTAATCTCATTCCAGACATGGTTCGCGAAAGCTCGTTTGAACTCGATCCGGAGCTCTTTCAAACGAAACTCAAATTCCGAGTCTTCGAGACCAACGAAGGGGTCTGGGTTTCATGCCCTCCAGACCAAGTTGGCAAGACGGTTCAAATCGACCCTCGAAGATCAAGCATCGCTCTTGCGGGGACCATCAAGCATGAATCGATAAGGGCACGCCATGTCCAGTGAATCATTCATAGATCAGAGTCACATAAAAAGTCTGTTGCAACAAACGGCTCTCTTGCTACAGAAGCAGTTGAGCGATGTCGTATTCGATCAAGACCGACGAGTTCATTCCATCCGATTCGAAATCCGTGAACTTCAAGACTCTACCGATTCATCAAACGCGACTCCCCTATTTGAAATCATCGGACACTTGGAATTCGAAGGTCAGCTACAGGACGTCCTCGACGCGATCCGACCAAGCTATCCTCTGGAGATCCTCAAGAAGAGTTCGTCAGCCTTCGAACCAAACCTGATCCAGGCCAATATTTCGCCACTTGCCCAAGCCCCCGGTTGGAATGCTCTTGCGAATATGCCGGCAGT
>JBEIGI010000090.1:0-15680 GCA_040381975.1 Pirellula sp. | reverse complement strand
TGGGGTTGAGATCTGGCTGTTTATCAGCGTTCATGAGTGCCCATCAGCGGTCCCTTTTTTCAACCACTCATGCACACTGATAAACGCTGATGGCAGGGGCGCTGGGAGCCTGGGGTTCGATCTGGCTGCTTATTAGCGTTCATGAGTGTCCATCAGCGGTTCTTTTTCAAGCGATTATTTCATTAGCGGTGATTGACAGATTCCTGGGAAAATCTTTTCTGCGCGTGAAAGATCCTAGATTTCGCTGCGTCTTACATTTAGAACAAAGCTTTTTCCGACACCTTTGCATCCAAGTGCCATTGAGTCCCCTTTCCAGTTTATCCATGAGCGAATCTCCATCGGATACACGAGCTAGCTTGCTGGTCAAACTTCGCGACCACCAAGATACGACCGCGTGGCAGGATTTCACCGATTTGTACACGCCAGTGATACGAAAGACTGCCTTGCGAATGGGATTGCAAACTGCCGACGTAGAAAATGTGGTCCAAGAAGTTCTTCTGGCGGTCTCGCAATCGATCGATCAGTGGCTTGAGAATCCCAACCGAGGTTCTTTTCGAGGTTGGCTTTCGCGAATCGCTAAGAACAAAACCTTGGATCTACTGACACGAAAAGCAACCAGGCCCGAGGATTGTCCCGACCGACAATGGGAATCGATAGCTCAGGCCAAATCAAGCATCGCGTCCTGTTGGGATCTCGAATACCGCTGGGAGTTGTTTGCTCGCGCGGCCAAGCAGGTGCGTGAGTCGGTTGCCAAAGCGACTTGGGATGCTTTCTGGTTATCGACCATTGAAAATCGACCTGTCGCCGATGTCGCTAGGCAGCTAAATGTTCGCGAAGGAATGGTCTACTTGAGTCGATGCCGTGTCTTGGATCGAATTCGGAAATTGGTCAAGCAGTGGGAGAGTGAGGAATGAAGCCTCTATCCATGGAAAATTGTTGTAGCCGTGAGCAACTTATAGGATTGCTTGATGGGCAACTCGGTCAATACGATTCCGATCTTGCACTATCGCATATCGAGCATTGCGATGTGTGTCGCAAGTCCTTGGAAGACATGTCGGGTGCCCCCAGCGATTGGAAGGAGGCTCGAGAGATCCTCTCTTCGAGTGAAACATTCGCTAGCCAGCGGACCGACGATTGGGGCCAGTCGCTAGCCAAGCGATTGCTCTCACCATCGAGCCATCCAGAGATGCTCGGGCGCATCGGACGCTATGACATCGAAAGTATGCTCGGTGCCGGCGGGATGGGGATCGTCTACCGAGGGTTCGATACCCAGTTGCATCGCGTCGTAGCGATCAAAGTGCTTTCACCAACGCTCGCATTTCAGGGTTCGGCAAGACAGCGTTTTGCTAAAGAGGCTCGAGCTGCTGCGGCCGTCGTGCACGAAGATGTCGTTCCAATCTACGATGTCCAGACTGAGCGTGAGATTCCGTTTCTAGTCATGCGATTTATTCCAGGCCAATCACTGCAAGCAAAGATCGATCGCCAGGGAGCTTTGGAGCTCAAGCAGATCCTACGCATCGGCAAGCAGTTGACGGCTGGGCTGGCCGCAGCCCATGCCCAAGGACTCATCCATCGCGATGTGAAACCAGCCAATGTGCTTCTTGAAGAAGGGATCGATCGAGCTCTTTTGACCGACTTTGGACTGGCTCAAACCATCGATGATGCCGGCGTTACGGCATCGGGTATGATGCCTGGAACACCTCCCTACATGTCCCCTGAACAATCTCGTGGCGAGAAACTCACCGAGCAAAGCGACGTGTTTAGTGCCGGCAGCGTCTTGTACGCCATGTGTACAGGCCGTGCGCCTTTTCGAGCCCAGTCACCTTGGAAGGTACTCAAGCTCGTCGAAGAGTCCCAGCCCAAACCGATACGGGAGCTCAATCCAGAGATACCCCAGTGGCTCTCGGCGATCATCGAAAAAATGATGGCCAAAAGTCCGTCGGATCGATACTCCACGGCCGCCGAAGTTTCTGGGCTTTTCGAACAATGCTTAGCACATGTGCAGCAACCACTCAATGTCCAACTACCGTCAAAACTGATGCACTCAGATCGCGCGCAAGTCAAACGCAAGCGACCTGTCAGGCTTGTGCTAGGTTTGGCACTTTGCATCTTTGGCGTCCTTGGATCACTGGCCAGTATCTACCTCTATCAGGGTAAACCCGCGATATTTTCACGAAGCCAAACATCGACACCTCCATTGGTCGGTCAACCGATCAACCCCCCTGGGATTTGGAAACAAGTCGATCCACTCCCAGCACCACCTGAGGAAGAGCTCTTGCAACGGCTCAGTGAGCCTTTGGACGTCGACTTGCATGATGTTCCCCTAAGCGATGCGATAGCTCAGGTCCTAGGGGAGATTCCTTATGAGTTAGAATCGAATTCGAACGAATCAGTTCAGCGAATATTCCTATCGGGACGATGTTCCCGCAGTGGTTTGCTCACGCGAATCCTTACAGGCCAGGAGTTGGGTTACATTGTCCATGCAGATCGCGTTGAGATTGCAAGCCGTGAGTCGGTCGAAGCGCGGCCTGTTGTCCGTTCGTATTGCTTATCGCATGTCACACAGAATGATCAGCAGGCTTCGGAATTGGTCGAGGCACTAAGAAATCTATTTGGATCAAGCGACCCGAAAGGGCCCGAAATGACGCTCAGTGGATCGGTCTTGATGGTCAAGGGTACCGAGCCCGAGCATGAGCGGTTGATCGCGTTTTTGGTGGCTTGGAAGGATCGAGTTCGAAGATAAATTACTTGAAGATAGAGAGGTTCATTATGTCTTATCGAAAGTGGGCGTTCCGGGTAGGTGGATTGCTCGGAGTCGTTGGGGTTTGCGGACTAGGAGTCTTTGCCGGAATTGCTTGGTCGCAAGCAGAGCGTCAAAGATTTAGTCAACGCACTATGCCTTCTCAACCATTCACTCCAGCTACGCAAGGTCCCTTTCTACAACGCTACATGCCAGTCGTAGGACCGGATGGCTATGCAGTACAGGGCCCAGGTATGGGCGGAGGCCGTATCGAGGGTAGTATCGGAGGAATGGTTAGCGCCGATAGCGCCGTGATTTGGTGGGGCAAGCCCAAGGGGGACGAGCCAGGTTGGTTGTCCCGGGGTAAGCAGGCTATGAAGGCCGAGGAGACGCTTCGCGAAACATTGGACAAAGAAATCGAGGTCAGCATTTCGAGTACAGAGCTTCTTCAAGCGCTGGAGATCATTCTCGGTCAGCATTGGATCCCCTACACGGCAAACCAAGCTGGAATGGATGCGCCTGTGGTGATGCTTGAGGCCAAGGGCAAAGTGCGAGATGTTCTAAGGAGGGTGCTAAGGCCCATGCAATTGGATTACGTGATTCACCAGGACAGCTTGCAAATCGTCAATCCACGCGAGGATCAATTCCAACGAACAATCCGTGTTTATGATTTGGCGCATGTGATCAGCAACAGTCAGGATATGGGCAAGGTATTGCAGTTGATTGAATCGACGGTGCAACCGGATCAGTGGCACACCCAAGGAGGTCAAAGTCGATTGGAATCGGTAGGATCGGTTTTGGCCGTTGCCTCAACGGAGCTAGTGCATGAAGAGGTAGAGACATTGCTATCGAAGCTTGAGTCGCTCGGGATGCATAGCAAAGCCGGTGCTCAGGGGCCTAATACTCAACCTGTCGATTATCAACGCTTGTATCGTGCCGGATTGGTCCCTGCGCAACCCCTTTCGACGCCTGGCGCTGGTTACGGTGGTCCAGTCATCCCACAAGGGTCGCAGGACAAGCTGATTCCACCGGCACAGACCCCAAACTCTAATAAAGAAAACCCAAAGGTAGACGGCCCACGGGTGATTGGCCCCGCGGCCCCGGATCCTAACGCAAACGACAAAGAGAGTCTTCCTGATAACCGCTACCGCTAATGGCAGGGTTGCTGGGAGCCTTGGGTTGGGATCTGGCTGTTTATCAGCGTTCATGAGTGCCCATCAGCGGTCCTTTTTTTCAACCGCTTATGGACACTGATCAACGCTAATGGCAGGGGCGCTGGGAGCCTTGGGTTCGATCTGGCTGCTTATTAGCGTTCATGAGTGCCCATCAGCGGTTCTCTTTTTATCGCTTTCGGACAAGGGATTGACCGACAAGGTCGTCAACTTGCTCTAATCCAAAAACCGCCCCTGGATGCTAATCGCTCTAGGGGCGGTTTTCTATTTGTCCGTTGGGACGGTTATAGCATTCATCCGTAGCCGTTGGATGCCGGCTTGGATCGACTCGGTCGAGTATAAAGAGTTCGGCCGCGCGAAAGTCGATCTTGGAAGTGAACCCATTGCCTGGGCAAACTAGGCAAGTGGACGAAGGGAAGTCGAGAAAAATTCGAAAACGAGACTCGCACGAGGGGCGAAAAAAACCAGAGCGCTTCAAGCTTAGAGTAGCCAAACAACAATCTCGCTGTCTATTTGCGGCAGTACGTCACCTTTTGAAAAGGCAGAAACACGGGTTCCCCCAAGCGGTTTCCAATTACCGCCAATGGGGCATCGTTCATTGGATTGAACCCCTATCAGACTCGCTATCAGCTCGTAAACTTGGCTCGAAGGATTTGATTTTGCGGCCACATTGCCGTTCCTGATGTTCGCTAAATCGACATCCAGGGCCTGTGCTCGCGCCGTATGCAGCCTTGACGACAAGCGATCAAATACACCTATATCAGCTTTATCGTACTCGGACTTGCAAACACTTTTCCAATGCTTGTTGAGCTCGGCAATAACCGCTGAACAATCGTTGAAATAGCCTTTGGGAATTTTTTCGAAATGGCAGAGAAGCCAGTATTCAAGGGCCGGTGAGGAATACACTATCTCGATATGATTTTGCCTAGCCAAAACCTCAGCCGCGTCGAACGGTAATCGACACTGATGCAGCGTCAAGCTCGCTTTCAAATGATTTTCGAAATCCGACAAAGTAGTTTTATTCTGTCTCGCGTCCCTCTCCAACTATGAGAATGCGCCGCTTCGGGTTGGAACGACTCAAGAGCACACCTCTAGCGGCTTATCGTCGACGGGTACGTCCTCGAGCGTAACGCCAAACTGAGGTGTGCCGCCAAATCGTCCCTGTAGGTATTGCTTCTGAAGATTCGCGTCTGATCTTGCTGAATCCTGGTAGACATCCAGTCTCTTCAATGAAGAACGCCCAAATCGATCTTTATTACAAAGAGTGACTTGATCACGCCTTAAGAGCACAGTGGGTTCAATCAAATGTGTGTCGTGCGTGGTGAACATCACTTGATTCCCTAGTTGGTTGAAAACGCTGCTATGTACGATTCGAATTAATCGACGAACCAATTCTGGGTGCATACTAGCGCTTAGTTCGTCAATGCAAACGAATCGCCTTCGCCCACTGGGTTTGAGTATCGCGACCAGCAATGCTACGAATCTGAGTGTACCAGAAGACTCTTTGTGCCGTGGGAAAAAGACTTCAGAGCCATCTTGTGACGAATGCCTAAATGAGATTCCTGGTTCAATACTTTCCTTGAACTCAACTTTGTTATCCAGTCCCGAGACCTCTGCCTTTAGTGTTTTTTCGTCTACAATTTGAAGATCCTGAATGCCAATATCAGCGTCTTTCATGAATTGCTTAATCAAGGCCGAAAACTGATCGTCACCCCTCAATAGTTTCGCCGTCTCTGTCAGCATTACTGATTCAGCGCCGGGATTACGATGCATGTCATAGAAATCTAAGTCGTCATCAAACCACTTGATCAGATTGCCGGCCAAGCCGCTATTCATCGAAGCAAGCTTTCCCAACAAAAGACGATTTTGTGTGGTCTGTTCGATAGCTGCAGCACGAGTGAGATCTGGCCCCAGATCCTTATGCAGAACCGTCTCATAGGCTTGGTCCTCCTGCGCCCAGGTGCGATCAATCAAAGTTGTCTTGGTACTCTTTCTACTTGGTTGTTTGGTAAGGCGTTGCACCGTCAAAAGCTCCTTGTGAACGCGAGTTGGCGTTGCTGAAACTTCCAAGAAGAAGCGATCGCCGTCCAAGTCGAACGTTACCCCAATCGTCGACGGAGAGTTTGCCGCCGTCTTTTCTAACGCAAAAGGTTCGAAAAATGGAATTTTCGAGGTTGGCTTTTGCTCTTGGCTACTGAAAAGAACGAAGGTCTTCAACGCATACATTGCGTCTAGAATGGAGGTTTTTCCAGATGCGTTTGGGCCGTAAAGGCCCATCGACTTTACAACCCTCTCTCCGTTCCTTTGACGTAGTAGATTGCCGGAAAGTTTGGATGTTGTGCTGGCCACAAAGCTCACGACAACTTCCTCACGAAAGGACTTAAAATTCTTGATTCTCAATTCAACGATCATTATTCACCTCTCTCCATAAAAACACACCGCTTGGCGTAGAAAATCTACGCCAAGCGGTGTATTTTGGTTTGTTTCCCACCGCGATCGATCGCTACCGCTGTGTTAATCAAGCCCATCTTTGGAAACGGAGATCATGGGAGTTCTCAGTAGAGATCTGGGGTGCCGGAGGGGACGGCTCGGTGGGACTGGTCTAGTCCTGCGTCAGTTCCTGAACTCGATCCGTGACAAACCTACGGAATGATTCGTTCCGCACAAACTGCTTGTAAAACTCAGTGTCGTCCTTATGTGTGCTTCAACTGCGATGGGCATACTTTGTGATCCGGATCCCACCAGAGAATTTGTAGACAGTAGTTTTGTCGGATGCCAAAGATTCGATTCCTTCCACTTAGTCTTAGGCTGAAGACCTCGTCGTTGTCGTCCAGAGACCTAGCCTCCAAACGATCTTTCGCTTCTTTACAAAGCCTATCGCAACTGATCGGATGACTGCCACTTTGCATGATTTGAGTCCAAGTCATGGACTCGAAGCTCTTGAGTTTTGGGAGAATTTCGTCGACAACGGTCGATCTATCAAGCTTATCGTGTCCGTCACCAAACGGCCCCTCTGGATCGAACAGAGAAAACTTCCAGGCAGGCCCCTGACTGTTAGCGTCAGAAAGATGGTTTCGCTCGTTTGGCAGTTTCTTTACCGATGGGTTCTCTTTGCGTACTGGCCTTTTCACCATAGCTAGGACACATCCAGTCCGCCGTAGTAGTTGGCCATCATTGATGCGGTGATTTCTTTATTGCCGCGTAGGTGCTCGGCAATACCGGCTCGAGCTTCCTTCCATGGTGCCTCCATATGCGTTAGGTCGCTCAAGTACTGAGATGAATACTCCCCGTAAAAGTCGAGCACGCTATCGACGGTTTCCTTTTGCACTTCATTTAGGTTGCTGGAGTTTCCAGAGACTGACCCAGCGTGAACTTCAAAGTACCCTTTCAGCTTCTGGAACAAGACTGGTACAACCGGTCCGTTTATCCAAGCTTCGATCTTCTCATCGAAGAGTTGCTTCTCATCCCAAACGAGAGACCAAGCCTGACAATAGTAAACGAGTTTTTGGAGCTTCATGTGGGTCATCGCTCCCTTCTTCTCCAGAATGTATTTAGACACGTCGAAAACGGTGGGTGTGCTGGTCATTGGGATATAGTACTCCGGATCGTTTAGTGCCTAAATGTTCTAAGTACAAAGACAAGTGTATTCCAGACAAGTTCAGTTTAGTGGCTCGAGAGGTCTCTGGGACGTACAAAAATACCATTTCGCTTCGCAATTTAGCGACAGCCCAAGATTCTCCCAGGCCCCCAAAAAAGGTGTTCCCGGGCCCGGTGGAGCAGTGTAGTTTTCAGCAAATTCATTGTCTCTACGTAGACGTAAATGGCTTTTACGGCAAGGTGGGCGTCCTCGTGACTTTCCCTGGCGGTTTGGGATACCCCATGGATGAAAAAACAATCGGAAAACTCGGTCGAAAATTTCGATCAAAACCGACGGTTTGGTGACGAGCCTTCCGACCTAGACTCCGCTCGTTTGCAAGTAAAGGATATTTTGCACGGCGTACGATTCAAAATTTGGATCCAGGAACGTATAGAAGGCGTAGTCGCAATTCTCTAGGGCGACAGGGTCGTGGATGGTTACTTGCTAGGGTAGTCTCCGACTTTTCAATACGGTTTATTATTATCGCTCTTTGGGTCGGCGGGCTAAGCCATGGAAGCGGGGGCAAAGGCTTCTTTGAGGACGGCTTGGAGTAGGTTGGCGGCGTGTGTGCGGGACTGTTCAATCTCCGCTTCCAACGCACGGCAGGTCGTCATCAACGACTCCACCCGCTCCACAATCGCAGCTTGCTCGGCCAGGGGTGGGAGAGGGAGCAGCGTGGCGGTTAGGTTCTCACGGGAAATGTTTACTTGACTCTGCGCCATACCTTGTTTGCTGGCTTCGATGAGTATCTGAAACTGTGGGGTTGCTGTAAAAAGCTCAATGTATTCTGGATTCATGAGTAACGGGCGAAAGCGGACTATTTTATCTGAAATCATAAGCATCGGACGGGTAATGCGGACTAAACAACAAATTCCAACGCGGTTTGCAGGACCGGCTCGAGTCATCAGAATGTCGCCGGGCTTCGCTTCCGCTTCAGGCCTAGGCTTCAATGTTGGCGGTAGCTCTTTGTTTTCATGTTCGATATACTCTCGAACTTGCACCGCAGTTGTCTTCAATACGCCCCACTTCCCTAAAGGGGCCTTGTTCTTAAGGCACGCGGGACTCCAGCCTGAATCCGTATTTACAATCACAATACCCAACCGGCACCACTCCCAGCCCTTCGGAATCTCGAAGGGGATTTCGGCGGGGGTGATTTTGGGCAGCGGCTTTTCGGGGCGGAGCTTCTTAGTGGCGATGAGGCTGGCTTTTTCGGCTTGAATGCGGCGGAGGAGCTGGCTCGCGGGTTCCACGTCCGGGTTAGCCTCTCGCCAGGCGGCAGTCAACTTGCCCTGAATAGCCTCCTGCAGGATCGCTTGCTTGAGCTTGGCGAGGAGAGATTGCTGATGGGTGATTTCGTACTGAACCTCTTCAACACTTTTGTTTCCGACCTTGCAGGCAGCAACCGCCTTTCTTTGTTCCTTAAGCGAAGGAATAGTTAGTTCGTGATTTAGAAAGACATTTTCGTTTAGATACTTTCTGTGTGTGTTGCCTGTGCTTGACCGCTTGCACAAATCCAAAAACTCATTGCTATTGGTGAATTGAAGGAACCATTCCGTGTCCACAATCTGATTGTCAACACGAAACGTCCAAAAGTTGCCAGTGATGATACCACCATCGGCTTCAGGCGGAACGATTCCAAACGCTCCTTGCCTCGCATCGATCTTGGAAAGAATGAAATCACCTGCGCGAACGCGAAACTGACTTTTGGTGCCAATCTTTGCGCCAATTTCAGTATCTCGCAACGAAACTCCCTGGTGGTTGATGCGAATAGTGAGCCGCTTATAAAACTCTGTGTCTTTAATCTCGACCGGGGTCTTTAGCCGCAACAGTATGTCTTTGACTCGTCGCTTATCTGCCATTATGAGATTTCCCGAGCGAGTTTATTGACGAGTTCTTGCGAACGCAAAAGCGAGTCTTTCAGGCATGTAAGCAGTTCGCTGGTGCTGAGTGCTTCCTCATCTTCGGCTCGATTCGGATTTTTCACATCTAAATCAAATCCTCTCTTCAAATCCTCGACCTTTACCTTCCACGCGACATCACTCTTCTTGCGTTTGTTCCACCACTTGATCATCGGTGCGAACTCACTGAATTGGATACCCTTGGTTTTGGAGTAACTCTTCTGACCCTCAGGCAGCCGATGTTCGTAATACCAAATCTCCTTCGTGGGTGTCCCTTTCTCGAAGAACAGCAAGTTGGTGGAGACCGTTGCGGGGTGGAAGGTAGACTGCGGAAGGCGGACGATCGTGTGGAGATTACAGTCTGAAAGCAACTTCTCTCGGATGCGCTCCTTGTATCCATCCCCCGTGATGCAGCCGTCGGGCAATACGATGGCGCAGCGACCTCCAGGCTTAAGCAATTGAATAAACAAGACGATGAAGAGGTCAGCGGATTCCTTGCACCTGAAAGTGGCGGGGAAGTTTGTCTCCACGCCGTCGGCAATAGTGGCTCCAAAAGGCGGATTGGCTAGGATGACATCCACTTGCTGCTTGGGGCCAATGCTGTTGTACTCCGTTTTGAGGCTGTCGCGGTAATGCCAGTCCGGAACATCGATGCCGTGGAGGATGAGGTTAGTAAGGCCCAGGACGTAGGAGACCGGTTTCAGTTCCCAACCAGTCATAGATTTTTGCAGCAGAGTTTCGTCATCGAGAGTGTGAACTTCTTTTTCCCGAATGTAGTCAATCGCTGCACTGAGGAATCCTCCCGTTCCGGCTGCCGGGTCGAGAACACGTTCGCCAAGACGCGGATTGGTCATTTGCGTCATGAGCTGCGTGATGGCTCGGGGCGTGTAATACTCGCCCTTGTTTCCGGCGTCCCGCAATTCAAGCAAAATCGATTCATAGACGGTGCCGAAGATGTGCCGGTCTTCGGAGTTATTGAAGTCGAAGCCGTTAAGCTGGTTGATGACTTTTCGCATCTCATAGCCGGACTTCATGTAGTTATTTGAACCATCAAAGACCTCGCGAACTAGCATGGCACGCTGGGAGGCATGCGGAGCTTTAAGCTGGCGCAAATTAGCGAACAGGCCTTCCGTGGGATGGTCGATGAAGTGGATCAGTTCGTCGCCGGTGATACCCTCGGGATCGGTAGCCCAATTCCGCCACTGAAACTTCTCGGGGATGACCGATTTGTAGCGGTCGCGAATGAGTTCCAGTTCCTGGTCTTTCTCATCAAGAATTTTCAGGAAAAGCATCCAGCCGAGTTGCTCAAGCCGCTGGGCATCGCCGGAGACGCCGCGATCTTGCCGCATGATGTTGCGGACGTTCTTAATGATCGATGAAATGTTGGGCATATCGTTTAAGCAGCTATTCTATAAAGCTCTTCGGTCAGGGACTGTATCGCGGCATCATAGGCAGGCTTACCACCAAAGGCGCGGATGATCTCCATCGGAGAGCCAAGTTTGCTGAGAGGATCGAGTCGTATGATTTCCGGGTTTTCCAAGTCGAGCATCCCGTCGTCTGCATATTTGTCGAGCAAAGCGGCAATGACCTTACGGGCAAGATCGCCATACTTCGTGAAGTAGTCACGTTTCTTCACTTGTTCGGCTCGTTCCTTGCGTGTGAGTGGTTTTTGTTCAAAGGCGACATGGCAAATGAGGTCGAAGGGATCGAAGGCGGATCCTATCTCCTCTTTCAATGCGGCGAATATGACTCCTCGTTGCTCGAGTTCTTCAACGATGGCTCGCTTCTTATCGGCCTGTTTCCAGGAATTGAGAAACGCATCGAGCGAACTGTAGGCACTGAGCACGTTCTTACGGGTGTAGTCGCGCAGACTCTCGGTGATGATTTTACCATCGTCGCCCAGGTATTGAACTCTCTCTTTGATAACCGTGACTTCGATACCATTGACAGTGACCTTACGATGAGGGCGATATACACCGGGGCCTTCTTTGGCGATGGACACATCAGGCTTCTGCGGCTCGGGAAAGTCGATCACATCACCAGTGATGTCGTCGGTGACAGGAGTGTCGTCGATTTCATTGTCGGTATCGGAAATATCCTCGGTCTCAGTGGTTTCTTTCACGCGTACCGGATCGCCATCGAAGTCTTTGTCTGCAAAGAGTGCTGTGACGTTTCGGAAATCCATGATGGTGAAATAGTGTTTCCCGAAGTCTTCATTGATGCGAGTGCCTCGCCCAATGATCTGCTTGAATTCGGTCATGGAGCCGATGTTTGAATCGAGCACGATGAGTTTGCAGGTCTGCGCATCGACGCCGGTGGTCATCAGCTTGGATGTCGTAGCGATCACGGGATACGTCTCCGAAGGGCTGATAAACGCATCGAGTTGATCCTTGCCCTCCTTGTTGTCTCCGGTGATCTGCATCACGTATTTGCTGTTGGCGGAAACCAGATCGGCGTTTGCATTGGCCAGTTCCCGGCGCATTGCCTCAGCGTGCTCAATATCTACGCAGAAGACAATGGTTTTGGAAAAGCGGTCGCTGCCTTTGAGAAACTCGGTGATCTTTCGGGCTACAAGCTGACGGCGTTCTTCGACGATGATGTTTTTGTCGAAGTCGGTCCGGTTGTAGATACGATCCTCGACAAGATTACCTTCTTTATCTTTGAAGCCGTTTGGTGGACGCCAGCCTTCGGCATCGATGTCGAGCGTTACTTTGATGACCTTGTAGGGAGCCAGGAAGCCGTCATCGATGCCTTGCTTGAGCGAGTAGGTATAGAGCGGGTCCCCAAAATACTCGCTGCTGGAAATCTCTTTGGTTTCCTTGGGCGTGGCCGTCATACCCAGGTGCGTCGCGCTTTTGAAGTATTCAAGGATCTCACGCCATTTACTGTTCTCGCGGGCACTTCCACGATGACACTCATCCACGACGACCAGATCAAAGAACTCCGGGCTGAACTGCTTGTAAGCATCGGTGTCGTTGCTATCGGAGAGGCCTTGATAAAGGGCGAGGTAGACGTTGTAGGCAGTGTCTATCTGTTTGTGCTTGATGACGGTCATCGCATCTTTGAAGTGCCGGAAGTCGCCCCGGACTGTCTGGTCGATGAGGGAGGTTCGATCGGCGAGAAATAAAATCCGCTTTTTCAGGCCGCTTTTCCAGAGGCGATAGATGATTTGGAATGCGGTGTACGTTTTGCCAGTGCCTGTCGCCATGACGAGTAGGTGGCGGTCGTTGCCTTCGTGTTTGGCAATTGCCTCGACTGTGCGGTTGATCGCGATCTGTTGGTAGTAGCGAGGCTTCCGGTCCGATCCGTCGGAGAAATAGTCTTGCGCAACGATGGGATCGATCTTGTCGGACAGACCTTTGTGTGCTTTGTACTTTTGCCAGAGTTCTTCGGGAGAGGGGAAGGCGGACAGTGGTAGATTCTTCTCGATTGCACCTGAGGTTATGGTCTTGTCGTGGAAGAGGAATCCGTCGCCATTGCTGCTGAATACGAAGGGTACATCGAGCGGTTTTGCGTAGCCAAGTGCCTGTTGCATGCCAGCGTCGACGCTGTAGTTATTGTCCTTGGCTTCGATGATGGCTATGGGGATATTCGGTTTGTAGTAGAGGATATAGTCGGCACGCTTTTGATATCCTCGAGTGTGGATTTTTCCACGAACATAGATACGACCATCGGTGAATCCAACTTCTTCGCGGATTTGGGTGTCGACATCCCATCCGGCGGCCACGATGCTAGGCGTAATAAACTTGGTGCAGATGTCGCGTTCGCTGAGCGATTTCTTATCCATGTTGCGCCCAAGTCGGCGTCAGACCACCTCGTTTGAACAGTCGGTATCCATTCGCTGGGTTGCGATACGTTGGGATTAGGTATTCGGTAAGATTGGGCATAGGAGACGTTCCCCTAGTGTTTTCGGAAACTCATTGGTATAGCAGTTTATCAAAGCCTTTATCGGTTGAACATCATACCGCCGTTATTGGCCTGGGGGATCCAAAACTCTGGGAGTAATTGGAGGAATTTCTTTCGAATTGTCGCCAGACCAATCTTGGGCTATTGCGAATTTCCAGGCTAAATGCGGGTCGGCGCTGGGACGATTTGGTACCAACATTCGGAAACTGAGCGGAGGCCATCTGCGAGAAAGCATGAGTTCGACGCAGTGACTGCCAGGCGTGAGCATCCTTTCGGTGGCAAAAGCTTCGGTATCCAAGTTTTTCCTGAGCCCCCAGCTTCGGAATCCGAGTCAGTCAGCCTAATCACCGTTGCGGCACCAAGACCAGCGACACGATGTCTCCAACACCCGAGCCCAATCGGGTCTTAGCAAACGCCAAGCGGCACCTGTGATAAGGCCGATTGCAGCCCAGCGAACGGGTTGCCCCTAGGTTTCTCGGTGATTTGGCGGAAACAGCCTATCACTCCACAAAATTCTTGATCGGCTTGCGGGTGACTGATATCATTCAACTTCGCATCGAGTCTAGCTTGCGTGATAGGCTGCGCTGGTGCGGTCTATAGCGTTTAGGCTGATCCGTATAAAAACAAGTTAGGGCAAAATAGAAACTGTTGAGGAATTGAGGTATGGCGAAGAAAAGTGTGGCAAAGAAAAGAAAAACCGCTGGAACCTCGCCGTCAACCACAGCTAGCGCGCCCAGAGAGGTGACTGCAACATCTTGGACACACCTTCACGAACTACTATTTGATGGTTCATGGGACGGAAATATTCGTCGCCACCGGTCTCGACACGCCTTTCGTGGCAATTCAAACGCAAGTCACAAACTTCAATCGAGCCTGATGCGCATCGGCGGAGAGTATCAGAAACTCGAGCGACACTTGTTGCGCAATTTTCAAAAGTATGCGCATCAAAATGTGGTTGAACATGACTCCGTATGGCATTGGTTGTCCGTCGCACAACACCATGGACTTCCAACTCGCCTTTTAGACTGGACATACTCGCCGCTCGTTGCATTGCACTTCGCAACGCACAATATTAATGAATTTCACATTGACGGGTGCGTTTGGAAGGTTGACTACTCTAAAATTCACGGGCACTTGCCAAAGGGGCTGAAGCAGGCATTATCCAGCGAAGGTGCAGCCATATTTACCGTCGACATGTTGGACAAGGTGGTTAAGGATCTGGATGCATTAGATAACATGCAATCGGATCTCGCAAACTACGTGATCTTTTTTGAACCGCCATCGATTGACGGGAGAATCATGAATCAATTCGCGTACTTCTCCATCGCGTCCAGTCCAAAGCTAGTAATAGATGATTGGTTACACGAGCTTAGAGAAACCGATGCGTGGGTGCGTATTATCATTCCCGCAGACCTCAAATGGGAAGTTCGCGATAAATTAGACCAAGCGAACATCTCCGAGAGGGTGTTGTTCCCAGGGTTAGATGGTCTAAGCCAGTGGTTGAAACGCCATTACTCACGGAGACCGTAAAGGGCCCTAAATCGGGTAAGGATGCCCGTTTCCGGGCACCCTCCCGACACCACCTAGCATGCGGGTCCGGCCGCATTGGTTCAACGCACACGAGTGCGGCGGCGGTTCCACCTGCGAAGCTAACCAAGCTTTCGTCATCCCGACACCACTTGCGATTGCCTTGGCCACAGCGAGAACGTAGGGTGCTTGGCACCTTTGAGCAGCGTACCATATAACCCAGAAACCACAAATTCAAGATATCCTGCCCAGCTCCAAGCGGCGCCTGATGGGCTAAGATCATTCTTCCAAGGGATTTATCGTCCACGAATTGCTGCGGCCTTGTTTGGTTTATGGTAAACTGTGGTTTTGCGGGGTTATGGTAAATTCCGCATACGATATGTTCTGGCATGGAGTAACACATCGTGCTCGTGCTCAGTGAAACTGTGCTCGTGCTCGTAATCGATCGGCTCGATGGCATAGCAGCCTTACGATCCTCCTTCGTCCATCGCATTGCAAACTCGCATCGAACCTGCGCATCGACCGATCCGACATGGTACAATCCCATAATCGATCGAGCACGAGCACGACGAACAGCCAGAACAAAACCATGCGCCAAAGTGGCCGGTCGACGGGGCTTGACATGGTGATTTTTTTGGCGGCCACTCGGTGATGGTCGGCGTTAGGCAGAAAACCAAACCATGAAAACTAAACCAAGAACGGATTGGGAAGAGAGGTTTGCCTGCGAGAAACCGCTCACCATAAAGACGCTGGAAAAAGCGTTCGCCGACATTCCGGCGGGCTCAACGATGTTGATTGTC
>JBEIGI010000089.1:0-15760 GCA_040381975.1 Pirellula sp. | reverse complement strand
GCAGCGATGAAGGCTGCCGGCAGACTATGCCACATCCCACGATGCACCGTGTATCGACGAAACAATTCGGCAATGCCGAACCTCAAGAAAAAGTAAATCACTCCGGTGACCACCAGCATCATCTCATGCGACAAGCCCACCCGCTCGAGCCGATCGAGCATAAGCATCGGGACAAAGGCCGCTGCAAATGCGACCGCCTCTCGCAATGGGATCCCCGAATCACTGTCCAAATCCGGAAGCATCCCACTGACACTGCAAAGCCCACCGGCAATCAGACAACTCTCCCACGGCATCCCGGACTGATAGCCACCGGCCCCCAGCAATGCACCTGCTAAGGTGCTGACCATGATATGAGTTTTGAAATCCGCCATAACTCGCTCTGCTCTGCTGCTTGCTTTCCACAATGCAGACTTTGGGGTATCCGCAGGGTAGGGAAGGGGACACTGGCCGACACCACCCTCGTTACAATAGGTACATTCGCTCTAATGCTATTAGCATTTTGGCTTGGGCCTGACAAGACAGTTCTGGTTTTGGGGCTCTGCAAGCGACCGTCGAACGGGCAACTAAGCTTAAATGCTGTCAAAAAATGATCTTTTGTTGACCTGTGGCAAACTGATACAAATATTGCTGGTATTAATCGAGTCGTCCCTCCAATGGTTCCTAGCAACGGTCCTTACGCCATGCAGACTTACGACATCATCATGCTGATCATCTTGGCCTCGGCCGCGATCTTCGGTGCGATCAAAGGCTTTGCATGGCAAGTCGCTTCACTTGCATCGATCGTTGTGAGTTACTTCGTTGCCAATCATTTCAGGCACGATGTGGCAAAACATATCAACGCGCAGCCACCTTGGAATGTATTCCTGGCCATGCTCCTGTTGTACTTTGGAACAAGCCTTGCGATATGGCTCGTCTTTCGCATGATCAGCTCGTCGATCGATAAGATCCGACTCAAGGAATTCGACCGTCAACTCGGAGCGGGTTTAGGACTCCTCAAAGGTGCTGTCCTTTGTTGCATCGTCACAATGTTCGCCATGACGCTACTAGGGCCTAATCAGAAAACAGTCATTGCAAGATCCAAAAGTGGGCAGTACATCGCCCAAGCTCTTGCGCACGCTGGCTCGATCATGCCACCTGAGGTCAAAGAAGTCATCGGCCCGTATATCGCCAATGTCGAACGGCAGCTTGAACAAGGCCGTGCGCTGGAAGGATTCCCCGTGCCGCTGGATCTCCAAGGTGCCAACGGCACGAGCCTTGGAAACGATCTGATGCGAGGCATTGGGCTCGAAGCGAACCCTGGCCAGAGCGGAAACGGGCAAACGACACAAGGCGGTGGAATCCTCGAAAGATTTTTAGGAACAAGCCCCAGGACACAACCGGCACCTCAGGCAACACCGCAGAACTTTCCCCAAGGAAACCCACCCTCCGGTAGCACAAATACTTGGTACGGAAACGACATCCTTCCCACAGTTCCGTCGCCAGCACCAAGGCAACCTCTACCAAACCAACCCATTCTACCAAACCAAGGTATCCCCGGCGGCACCCCCGTTCTTCCTCCGTTACCCTTTTGAGTTATAGACAAGCCTGCCGGGTAGATTAACATCAACGGATGTCTTGGTCGCCCCCTCTCACTCTTGGAGACTTTCCTCATGCATTCCTTTGCTGGCTTACGTCTTGCCGCTGTTGCTTTGTGTACCGGACTTGTCTTTACCTGTTCGACTTATGGCGATGAGCGAGAGGAAATCAAGCTTCGAATTCAAGAGATCAAGAAGCAAGCCGCTCAGATGCTCGAAGAGGGACGAAAAGACAAAGCAGCAGTACTGATGCGTGAGCAAGAAGAACTCATGGGCAAACTCCGGCGCATGGGTGGCGAGGGAAGAGCTGAAGGCCGCGGTCCGAGCCCCGAAGAAATGAAAATGCGGATTGAAGAAATCAGGAAGCAAGCCGGTCGCTTGATGGAAGAAGGGCACAAAGACAAAGCAGCAGGGCTGATGCGTGAGCAAGAAGAACTCATGAACAAACTCCGGCGCATGGGAGGCGAGGGAAGAGCTGAAGGCCGAGGGCCAAGCCCAGAAGAAATGAAAATGCGGATCGAAGAAATCAGGAAGCAAGCCAGTCGCTTGATGGAAGAAGGACACAAAGACAAAGCCGCAGGACTGATGCGTGAGCAAGAAGAACTCATGAACATACTCCGGCGCATGGGTGGCGAGGGAAGAGCTGAAGGTCGCGGGCCGAGCCCAGAGCAAATGGAAAAATTTGAAAGAGCGATGCAGAAAGTACGGCACCTGCGAATCGCTTCGGAACATCTCAAGCATGCCGAAATGCATGATATGGCCTTGGACTTGATGAGACAGGCTGAGGGTATCGAGCAAGACTTACGAAATGCGAAAGAGAAGATGGCCGAGCAAATGCAAGGGCTCAAGGATCAGCCCCGCCGAGATCAGCCCCAGCGTCAAAGCCCTGAAGCAAGAGGGCAAGAGGGCAGGGGACTGGAGGATCGGCTCAACGGTTTGCAGCGGGGGCTTGAGGAATTGCGAGGTGAGAATCAGCAACTTCGCATGGTGATTGAGAAGATCGCACTGGGGCTTGGGCAACATAAATCTAGCGAAAATTCGCAATCCAATCCCAAATTACCGCAAGTCGAAGGAAGCATGATGGCGTTTTCGAAACGTCAGATGGCTAGGTTAGACAAAGACAAAAGCGGCTTCTTAACCTGGGACGAATGGATTGAGGATCGCCACTCCTTTTCCGATGTAGACTTCAACAAAGACGGCAAGGTCGACGTCGAAGAGTATGCAAATTTTCGCAATAAAAGGTAGTTGAGTTCTTCGGGATTGATCGGTGGTTGAACTCCTGTCGCGACCACACAAACTGCATTCAGCTCCAAAGGTCCGGCACACCATGGATCGAAACACACTCCCATCAACCATGCGCCTCCATTGCTGTGTCAGCCCTTTGGGCTTGGCGGTTTATTGGGGGCTACTTACCGGTGGTTCACACCACCGACGGAGCTAGCATGAATCCTTTTCTGGCTTATCTCCTACGAGATTCCTTTCTCGCACAGGGGACTTAACCCCCACAAACCAATGCCCATGACGGGCGTACCAATGCAATGCACACGGAGCCGACGCTCGCGCGGTTTGCCAACGGAGAACGTACTCCGGCGGCCCGGTGATCGCTGTCGTTCCTCCTCACGAGATCGAGCAGAATCCCTCGCGAAAGTTGATCCGCAGGTCGGTCATTTTTAGTAATGCTGTGCCGATCAAAGGTGTATTGGCAGCATTCGCCACGACCTGCACTGGAACTGTCTGTCCCATCCAGTCGACAACGCAATAGTAGCACCGCAGACGAGCGGTTGATCCATCGGCTAGAATTGCATCCGTGTCGGCAAGGACGCTTAGTTCCAGTCTTTCGATTTCTGACTTCGGCATCACAAGATAGCCATCGAAAGCAGTATCAATCCAGGCGTGAATGCACTGTCGTGGGTTCTTAGCATGCTTCGCGACTTGGACTTCAACCATGGCTCGAGATTCCTCATCAATCCACGCTTTCACGTTGACGCAGCCCCGATATGGAATGCCGCTTCATAGCCAATCTTGATAACAAAAGGAACATAGTTTGGTTCTGCTTCACGAGCCGCTAAAGCGGCTTCCAAAAAAGTAGATTTTACGTAGTGATGGCGAGTCTCACTTACGATCGCAACGTACTGCCCACGAAAATCGCGTTCCAGCGATTCTTTCAAGTCAGCGTTGTAGATCGCCTTTGCGTCGTCGGATGTTGCTGGCATTATGGCACCTGATTGAGAATCCGAATTCTGATGGTACTATTGTGGACGAACGAAACGATGCAGCCAAGCCCTCGGTCCCACGTTTTTGACTTGAGTTGAGCTTTCTGCTCAGGCTTGCAGATCGTTCCTTACCGGTGGTTCACACCACCAGCATAAGGTGTGCCAGCCCTCCTAGGCTTGAAGATGTCCCAAGGGCAAAATGAAGACCAATAGGATCCTTTATAATTGGCTGCTTGAACTGCGGCGATGCCGATCACTAACGCAAATCAGCTTGGAATTGAATCCTCTGGCCGGCAACTAACCGGTCGCATTCGATCGAAACCGCCGGGTCGGTGGAAACTTGAGGAATAGAAAAATCCTTGGTCTCTCCAGGTAAGAGTCCTTTGAGGGAGTTCTCGGAGCGGACCCCATCGACTGCAGGATAAGCGTCGTAGTAGATCGGAGCGATACCGATGTTTTCGATTCGAAGTTCGCTGTGGTTTCGACCGGTTGCAAAACGAGTGACTTTGAAACGGTATCCGCATTGCATCCCCGCCTCGCGAATCACTTCGGCAGATCGATACCTGGGTTGATCATCCCCGATCATAAACGAGATGTGGTACTTGGCGGCTTGTTGTGCAAAGGGGATCCCATAAGGACCGTTGCTCGCGAGTGCTTCTCTTTGATCTTTCTTGCTAAAGAAACTGAACTCGCCACCTGTAGGGGCGATTTTCCAACGATCAAGTCCGAGGGTCTGCCAGTTAGGGGCGTTCTCTTGCTCATGCCTTTTGTGATTGAACGAATCATCAAAAAGCCCGAATGGAAGTTGTTTTCTGAGTTCTGCGTTTTGGAACGGAGCATGATCGCCTGCCGCGTCCACGGAAATCATCCAAGGAGTTAGCGAGAACTGCTTGCCAAGATGTTTGGCGAACGCGGTCTGAAATGCGATATCAGGGAATGTTTTGCCAAGGATCATCGGTCCGTCATAAATGTGATACTCGGCCCACAGACCAAATCCGACTTGGACGAAGGCAATTCGAGGATCGCGGTCGTATTCCTGTGCGAATTTGCTGAAGAAATCCAGAACGAAAGCCTTCCAAGTTTCATTGCTCCAGTCCGGGAAGCCCGTCGGCTTACCTTCGCTTTTCGCATTGGTCTCAGCATAGTCACGACGTTGCTTGATCAAGGTTGGAACGCCTGTTGGTTGACCGACATAAGTGTCATGCCACCTGAGAATCGCTTGATGTTTTCTGCCTGCGATTTCGGAGAGAAGTTGCTCGACTACCGTCCAATTGTATTGGCCATCATCGCCGACAACTTGGCTATATTTCAGATACGCATACTCTAGCTGGATCGGTGAAGTGGATACAGACTCGTTGGTGCTCCATAGAACGATCCCCGTCATCGGTTGGACACCGGTGATGGTAGAACGCAGGCTTTGATTTTTCAGATCTTGAGCCAAGACATTTGTGAGGGAAAAGCTCGATAAATAAATTATCGCGATAAGGACTATGGGCTTATTCGTCATGCTTGATGTATGGGTTTTTCGGGGGCTTCAGGAATTATTGTAGCTAAGAGTATATCCTACTTCCGCTCAGAAAGTCTTGTAGCAAAGAATCGTCCGAAGCGTATCTCGGGTCGAAACCAAATCGTGTTGGGCTTGCATGACTTGGCTAAGGTTTCGGTAGGCTACCGGCGATTCGTCCAGCAACCGACTAGCATGCTCTTTGGGATAAACGATCGAGCCCATGAGCGACTTGAAGTCTCTGATTTGTACTTTCTCGAAAGCCTCTGAGCGACTCATGGTTCGGCCTGCACCATGCGATGAACTGCACAGCGACAGAGGATTCCCTTTACCCACGACGATTCGACTTCCGCTTACCATCGAACCGGGGATAATCGAAACTTCTCCCTTGCGTGCCGAGTTGGCGCTCTTGCGATGCACGATGAGTTCGTGGTCAAGATGATGTTCGACCCTTGCGAAATTATGTGGCGAGTCGATATAGCTCGATTCAATTGGACTCGCGTTGAGAAGAGCCTCGAGCGAGTCAGCGAGCCGATTGAGCATCCGCAGACGATTCTCGCTCGCGTAACGCATTGCCCACTGCATGTCCGAAAAATAAGCTTGCCCGTTGTCCGTTGCTAGCTCTAAATAGTCAATCTCATCGCGTTGGCTGTTTTTCACATGCCAATCGGTGATCGCTTGGCCCATGCCACGAGATCCCGAGTGAACCAAGCCCCATAGATTGCCGGCTTGGTCGAACTCGAGTTCGATAAAGTGGTTGCCTCGCCCGAGAGTTCCGAGTTGCAACAACCCCTCGCGGGCGGCGTGCTTTGCAAGAGTCGAGTTGCTCAGTTGCTCGGCATAACAAGCTTGCGGAAATGCCTTAGCAGCCATGGATCTCGGTTGCATCAGGCTAGGTACCAAGCGTTCAAGATCGCTGAGAATCGAAACGAGGATCGACTGGCTAATCGTATCTGGCTGGATATCGAAACAGATGGCCGAGATCCCACAGCCGATGTCTCTGCCGATCGCGTCGGGATAGACTCGGTGGGTTGAGGCAAGTACGCAGCCATTGGGTACACGCTGACCAAGTTGCACATCAGGCATGATGGCGACTCGGAATGCATCATCGAGCCGCGCCAAACGTTGGGCTTGTCGAGACACGGCATCTGAAAGCCGATCGCACGTCCAGGCGTATATTTTTTCGTCTTTGATTTCACGAGGAGGTTTTTGGTTAATCGGCCTGACTTTCATCGATTCGGTGGGCGGGGCAGGGGAGAACTCGGAATGTCAGGCTGGGGACTTGTTTGCGGTGGATCGAGCCGGCGATTTCCGAACGCAGTTGCCCACGAAGATCGTTGACAGCATCGAAAATAACCACTTCGTCGTAGTCAAAATCATCAGCGACAGGCCCGATTGTCACCAGGAAGTGATTGCCTTTGGCTGGTTCGACACCGACGACATCGAAGTTCACTAGCAGTCCAAGGCCCAGACTTCCACGGATGCATCTGGCGATTTGGCTTGCCAGTCGCAGTGCAGCGTGGTTAGGTTTATTTTTGCGGCGAGCTTGCTGGCTTTTTCGATGTTCCAAACGAGGGTCGATGCCGTCGCCTTCGCGGAGGTTGGCGACGAGAGTCTCGGGGTTTTTGATACGTCGAAAGGCTGGAGTGTCAGAGTCTTGGGGCAATTGGTGATCCAAAGGGGAATCCTTGAGGAGGAGAAAAATCCGAAGCATCATTGTGCTTGGTACATCAAAGAGACACTCGATGGCGATTTGGTTCGGGGGGGCTGGCACCTGGGAACTGCTCGGTCCGCCAACGGCGGACGGGGGGGGGTGACCTCATTGGTTGGGTGAAATCATTGGCGAGCGGATCATCGGCCCTTGCTGTCAACAACGTCAATCCGGTCAATCCTGTCCGCTGTCAACACAGTCAAACTTGTCAACACCGTCAATGACGTCACATAGACACCGCCGTCAGGCGGCTTGGCAAGTTGTAGAACTGCGTCTTCGATTTGCTTGGGAATTTCCCATCGATTCATGGGTTTACTCGCTTTTCTTGACTTGAGAGCGACAAACTGGTCATAATCATACCGTAATTAGCAATAAACCTTGGACCGAGACCGCTACTGCAGATCTTACCAGCAAAAAATTAGACTCCGATGCTCACACCTGAAGAAATAAACGCCATCAACCTTGCCAACGAAAAGAAGCGTCTCCGCCGCAACCATGCGCTCACCCCGCAGGAGCGGATGCAGAAATTCGCTGCTCTCCAAGCGGCGGCAATGAAAGAGTTGGAATCCAATCCGGAGGCTCTCGCTGAATTCCACCGCCGAAATCGCTTCCGCCGACGTCAATCCCAAGTCCAACTCCTCTTGGCAAAGCTCCGTGGGAATTGATTTGATTCATGAAAGAACAGGATTGGTTGGCATTCATCGAGAGACTTCGCGAGCGAGGGATCCGATTTGCAATCATTGGTGGACATGCCGTTAACTTTTACGGATATGTTCGAGCGACAGAAGATCTTGATATCATTTTTGAGAGAAGCGACGCCTCTGAACGTGAACTCCTCAAGGTTCTCGAAGAGTTTCAAGCGTTTTATATCGGAGATGAAATTGACCCTAGCACACGGCTGGAATTCATCTATCCGGTATCTCTTGCTTACATCCGCAGCCAATCACTTTTGATGATTGGAACCTCTTTTGGCTACGTAGACATCTTTGACTTTGTTCCAGGTCTACCTGAGGATTCTCTCGATGAATGCTTGCGATCGGCAGAACTAACGGACGGAAAGCCATACGTTAGCCTTGATTGGCTAAAAAAAATCAAGCGTGCTTCTGACCGACCTCGTGATCGAAATGATCTTGAACACCTACCATGAATCGATTTGCTCTGCTCGTTTTAAATATTTCACTCCTCTCCAAAGACCATAATCTCCGCAATCTTAGGACGTGCCTGATGATCCTTCAACTCCGGGTGCGGTAGCGTCGTGAGCCGAATATACCGTGCTCGACGCGCCGGGATCGGATGATCATAAACCTCTCGAAACTCCCGATTCTCCGAAGCCTCAGCAAGCGACTCCCAATTGGATTTGTCTAGCGAACTTTCAATCTTGTAGCGATAAGCGATCTTGGCATCAAGATCCTCCCTGGCCGCTACCCACTGCACCTTCGATACCGATTCGATCCTCTCCAAATCGACAATGATCCACTGCGGCGAAAGCCCATTAGGGAACCACTTCACATACCAATCATCCGGCCCACCGTCCTTCGAGCAGTTTATGCATCCTGTACCAGACGACCCCATCGAGCCGATCAGCCTTGAACTCGTCTTCAGGAGAGGCAAACAAGTACTTGCCGCCCATAGCCCGTTGGCACTCGGCCAGACCGGCCACCATATGATGTACCCAGGCAACAAGTTCCGGGTCATGAGCCGACTGCACCGAGATGGCCGACAGAAAGTGGGATTCGAAGAATCCCGGAAAGGGACCGTGAGGTTCTGGACTAGCCCAACCACCCAATGGCTTTGCATCTTGGGTCGGCAATCCAGCTTGGATCCGAAAAGCCAATAGTGCGCGGTCGACTCCAATCGCATCGAGTACCTTACGATTGACCTCAAGCCCTTGGGCAATCGGTCCGCTTTGTGTCAGTCTTACCGAGCCGACCGCAGGATCTTGCCAATGGTCTTGAGCAAGTGCGCACGTTACAGCGATCAGAGTCGTCGCAACGGTAGCAAGCAACATGGCTGACTTCGCTTTGAACATAGATTGACCTCAATGGACATAAGCAAAAAATAAAAAAGGGCAGGGGGGTGACTCCTGCCCTTAGGCTCATCAGTGATTCGATCGATGGATCAAGATCGTTCTAGAGCAAACCTTTAAGGGCTGCCAAAGCGGCGTCATAGTCTGGTTCGCTGGTTACTTCAGGAACGATCTGCGCATAGACGACCTTGCCCGCTGCGTCGGCAACGACTACTCCTCGCGTTAGAAGCTTCAGTTCATCGATCGTCATTCCGAACTTGGTTCCGAAATCGCCCGATTGATAATCGCTTCCGACTCGCATGCTCTTGATCGACTCGGCACCGCAGAAACGATTCATCGCAAATGGCAGATCGCGACTGACCGTCACCGCGTTGATCTTGCCCTCGAGGGCCGCTAGCTCGCTGTTAAACTTACGGGTCTGGATCGCACAGACTCCCGTATCTAGCGACGGAACCATCGAGAAAATCGTCGGTTTGCCGAGCACGTCGTTGCGAGTGATCGTTTTAAGACCACCTTCGAAGTAGTGAAGGGTAAACTCTGGCAAACTGCTCCCGACTTTGAGCTCTTCGCCCAACAGCGACATCGGGGCTCCCTTGAACGTTATCACTCCAGACCGAGCCATATGCAAACTCCTAACTTGAGAACCCAAAGGGTCGATTCGTCTTGTAAACCTAAAAAAAGCCGAGGTTTGTGCACCTCCGGCGAACTTGCCAAGAATGTAGGCTAGTCGTCCAAAAGGTCAATCCTTTCGGATTATAAGGATTTTGCGTATACTGACGAATCGGCAAGGCTGGATGGCTCTGAGGGCTAATCCGCACAATAAAACAAACGGATTTGGCTGTTTGAAAAACGCTTGGGCGGTCGAAGTCCAAGGGCAGGGCAGGGGGGCAATGGATTCCCCGGGCCGAATTCCTGGTTGATAGTTTTCACAACGAGTCGATTATGGTCAAAGTACGTGACTTCCTCGGGCCCTACCGCCTAGCTCGCCTGATTCGCTTAGGGAGTACTTGCCAAGTTTGGGAAGCAATCCTCGAACAGGACAACAAGCGTTATGCGTTGAAAGTCTTGCGACCCGAGCAACGGGGCAACAAAGAGGAAATCGGTTTTTTGAAGCATGAGTTCGAGGTAGCCAAAGAGCTCAACCACAAGAACATCATCAAGCTCATCGAGTATCGGACCAATGCCGAAACGCCTTTTATCGTCATGGAGCTCTTTAGCGAACTAAACCTGAAAATGGCGATTCGCAAAGGCCCCGAGGCAATCGCCTATCAACTTGCGCCCATCGTCGACCAATCCTGCGAGTCACTCTACTATCTGCACTCGAAAGGTTACGTTCATTGCGATATCAAACCGGACAATCTCCTGCTGAGTCGCAACTGGGAAGTCAAACTCATCGACTTTACGATCGCCAAGAAAATCCGAACCGGAATTGGTAAACTCTTCGGAGGTAAGAACAAAGTCGAAGGCACTCGGTCGTATATGTCCCCCGAGCAGATCAAGGGCGGAAGCCTGGATCCTCGGAGCGACATCTACTCGATGGGTTGCATGATCTACGAACTCATCGGTGGTAAACCTCCTTTCACAGCAAACACGCCGAACGATCTTCTCAACAAACACGTTTCGGCGCCGATCCCGTCTCTACTGGTTAACAACGACAACGTTTCGCCCGAATTCAACAACATCGTGCGAAAAATGCTCGCCAAGAAACCTGAGGACCGTCCGCAAGACATGTGGGATGTGATCAAGATGGTGCGAACAACGCCTATCTTCAAAAAACCACCGAGAATCCCCACAACAAACCCCTTCGATGACTATCAAGGTGGTGGCAGGATCGAGCCGGCTAGCTAACCGCAGCGACTCATTTGGTGTGAATCAAACAACGAAAAGGAATTATGAGCACTGCACCCAAGGGATTTGAATTCGAGCAACCGATACTCGACATCGAAGCTCGCTTACGTGAACTCGAAGCACTGACCCAGCCGAGCGAAGCCGAGCAAGAAGAGGCTAGGCAACTTCGTCGCCGCTGGACGGAAACGACCCGGGAGATCTATTCCAAGCTTTCCCCTTGGGAAGTTGTCCAAGTCTCCCGTCACAAAGATCGTCCGTATACCAAAGACTATCTCAATTTAGCCTTCGATGAGTTCATCGAACTCCACGGCGATAAGTTCTTTGGAGATGACCGCGCGATGCTCACAGGCTTTGCCAAGCTCGGACGCCGCAAGGTGATGGTCGTCGGTCACCAAAAAGGAAGAACCTTCAAGGAACGGGCAGCTTGTCACTTCGGCTGTGCGCATCCAGAGGGATACCGCAAAGCGATGTCCAAGATGAAATTGGCCGAGAAATACAAGCTGCCGATCATCGCATTCATCGATACCCCAGGGGCTTACCCTGGCATCGGTGCCGAAGAGCGTGGCCAAGCCCAAGTTATCGCCGAGAGCATGTTCCTGATGAGCCAGCTCAAGACACCGATCGTTTGCGTTGTCATCGGCGAAGGTGGCTCGGGTGGTGCCCTGGGTATCGGATTGGGCGATCGTGTAGCAATGCTCCAATATTCGTACTACTCGGTGATCAGCCCTGAAGGTTGCGCAGGGATCTTGTGGAAGAGCCACCAGCATGCGCCCAAGGCTGCCGATGTACTTCGGTTTACTTCGGCTCATTTGCCTAAGCTTGGTGTGGTCGATGACGTGATCGAGGAACCCTTGGGAGGAGCCCATCGAGACCATCATCAAATGGCTTCACGAGTAAAAGCGTATTTGTCCAAGACGCTCGATAGTTTGTGCAAGCTGCCCGACGAGCAACTGATCGATAGCCGCTACGAGAAATTTCGCAGGATGGGTTCGTATTTGGAGCAGCTCGAAGATGGCTCGCTTCAGCAATTCGGGCATGCATTTGTTAGTTAGTGTTGGTTAGTCGGCTCTTGGAGCCGACCGATCACTATCGAACCCGATGCGATAGTCCAGGCTGGCGATCCATTGAATGGCAAGCAGGACGAGTCCAATCTGCAACAGCGCTTTGAACATATAAAAAGTAAATGGCGGATCAATTGCCGTATAGATTGCCAACGGTACGTAGGGTTGACCGATCGAGTATTGGGTCCAGGGATCGAGGCTGGGCAAAATCATGATGGGGTTCCTGAAGTAGAGCTTCGAGCAAGCTGCTTGGAGTGCGGCTGCAGCGAGCAACCAAGCTGCTAGCAAGATTGAACCAAGAGCGAGCTTGGCCAACCGGCTCGAGTATTTCTGATTCATGATCGCGGTAATGGCCAGCCAGTGGATTGGAACGAGCATGCCTCCGACGAGTCCGGCGACCCAGGGCTGAGAGCCGTACGGGAAAAACTCATACCAAGCAGGCGAGTCTCCCCGGCCGAGGATCCCCGAGGACCAGCTTTGGAACCAGCGTTGGTAAGCAAGCGTCGCCATTGCGATGAGGGTTACAGCCAGTCCTAGTTTGGCGATCGAAAGCGCTGCAGGTTTTCTGCTTGGGGCATGGATCGGCCAGATCCCCACGCCGCTAGACCACTGGATGAATTTCGCAATCGTCGTACCGACGATAAGAAAGCAAATCCAGTGGGCCACTTGCATTGCAAACCAAAAGACTTTCGGGGATACAAACCCTGCGCTGGCCGGGCCATGGATCGATGAGGATGTGGCGATGAAGAAGCGGCATGTGCAGGCCACCGATAGAAGCAACGCAACGAAGATCGGTCCGATCCATCGGTTTTTTGGTGGCTGCGAAAGGTTCCAAGCGATCCACAGGGTTGTGACGCTCATGGGCAGGAAAAGCAGTCCGTTGGAGATTTCGGCTAAAAGCTCCTGCTGCCAAGCGATGGCAAGCTGGCGAACGATGAAACCAGCGAAAATGCAAATAAACAGCGCAACGATGCATGCAAACCAGAAGTTTTTAGGCGTTGCTTTTGGTTGTTTTTGCACTTGGTGGGCGAAACGATGAAACTTGGAGTTTTGGTTGGCATTTGGCTCTGGGGGACAGGGACGATGATAACGAAAAATCTGAAAAACGGGGTTCTCCCACGCGTGCTTGCGGTTCGGGTTGGGTAAACTGTTTGGGTTGCAGGTCCGGAACTGCAAGCGCCTGACAAGTTGCAATTGGGCAAAATGCGCACCCATCGCCAAAAACCACGAAAACCGCAAAAATCCAGGGAAAACCCAACCCAAAACCGAACATAATAAACATTATCGGACGTTGTTGGCGGGTTTTAAATCTATCCGATCCGTCGTTTTTTCCACCTCGAATATGAATCCATACGAACCTCCCACCGAGGATTCCCGGCTAAATGATCGCTCGGCGCAGCGAGTCGATCAGACAAGCATCGTTTGCGTTGCTCGATTCACAAACCCCGAACAAGCCGCTGTCGCGAAACTTGCCCTCGAAGCCCATGGTATCCGCTGCGCTTTGAGCAATCAGTCGGCCATCGGAATGTTTTGGCTTATGTCCGATGCCATCGGCGGTGTCGAACTCCTGGTCACAAAAACAGACGAAAGCAGAGCTTTGGAACTGCTCGATCAATCATCGACCAGTTCTGCAGACCTGATCGGCGAAGCTTGGAAAACAGACCCAGACGAGGAGCCCCAAGCCCCGGAGTCTGAATCGCTAACCGACATACCGCTTTCTGCCCGAGAGGAAAATGCGGTCCGTGCCCTGCGAGGGGCTGTTTTGGGCATCCTGTTTGTTCCCCTGCAAATCTATGTTTTCTATCTGCTACTTTTCAAAATTTTCGCGTCCGATGAACCCCTCCGCTCTGTTTACACCCGTCGGGCTTGTCAAGCGGCCCTCATCAATATCCCCTACATTATCATGATCCTATTTCTCATTAGATGGACAATCCAAGGCGTCTAGCTGGCGATAGCAAGCTCCCCCCTACCCTGTTTTTCACCTGAACAAAATCACAACGATGAACCAACAAAATCCACTTGCTCGCAGATTCGTCCTGAAATCCGCAATGGCTGGCTCGGCAGCAAGCTTCCTGTCGCCCATCCTTTCAAGGGTTTCGCTAGCAGCCTCAAATGCACCTCAAAGCCCCAATGATCGAATTCAACTCGGGATCATCGGCATCGGTCCTCGTTGCACCTACGATGCCAAAGCCATGCTCCCATTTTCTGACGTGCGATGCGTGGCGATCGCCGATGTTCAAGCATCCCGTCGCGATACGGGCAAACAACTCATCGATGGTTTCTATGGAAACCAGGATTGCAAACTGTACTCGGACTTTCGCCAGTTGCTCGATCGCAAAGACATCGACGCTGTCTTGATCGCCACAGGGGATCGTTGGCACGCGGCCGCGTCGATCATGGCCGCCCAAGCCGGTAAAGATGTCTACAGCGAGAAACCTTGCGGGATCACCATCGAAGCTTGCCAAAAACTCGCCGACACGATCCATCAAACCAAAAGGGTCTTCCAAGCCGGCACGCAGCGACGAAGCGTTCCGAATTTTGTCCAAGCCCTCGAGTGGGTGCATCAAGGCAAACTCGGAAAACTTCAAACGATGCACGCGTCGGTCTACATACCAGTGCTCGAAAGCAATTGGCTTGCTCCTGAGCCACTACCCGATAAGTCGATTGTGGATTGGAACCTATGGCTCGGCCCCGCACCTTGGCGACCTTACAATAAAGCCTACTGCGAGGGCAAATGGCGAGGCCAATGGGACTTTGACTCCGGTGCTCGTCTGCTCGATTGGGGGGCTCATACCGTCGATCTTTGTCAGTGGGCCAATCAAGCCGACGATACGATGCCCATTGAGTACGAGCCACAGGCCGACAAGATCGTTTGCACCTATGCCAATGGCGTGAAACTGATCATCGACTTTTTAGCTCAACCCTTTGGTGATCGGTCTCCGCATTACATCACCAGACTCGGAACTTGTCCGGTTCGCTTTGTGGGAACCGAAGGCTCGGTTGAAACCGGCGACTCCGGTGAAATCGTTGCAACCCCAGAGTCGCTTCAAAAAGAAATTCCAGAGGCTTCCAAAAGAGTCGCAGGATTGGACGTTACAGCTCACGCGAGAAACTTCTTTGATTGCATCCGCACGCGAACCAAGCCGGTCGCTAATCAAGACGTGATGCGTCGATCGCACATCGCTTGCCATGCCGCAGCAATCTCATGGATCCTCGGTCGCAAACTTGTAATCGATCCGAAAACCGAGAAGTTCGTCGGCGACCCGCAAGCAGACTTACTTGTATCTAGGCCAGATCGAGCGTGGCAAGCAGTCTCTTGATGGCTCATAAAAATTACCCCCCCTGCCCTGCTCTGTTCCCATCGCCTTAGGGAAAGTTCAACAAGGTCTCTTGCTATTCCTTCTTAGGCCCCGGCTTGACCCACTGCCCCTTACCCACTTGGAGCTCTCCTATCTCTTTGCCATTTTCAACAAAGATCACCCGATCATAAGCTTGCGACATATGACTTCGTGCCACTTGAGTTCGCCAAGGGCGACACTTCGTTTAACCCGCAGCCAACGGCGAGGAACTTAAATAGGCCCGCCAGGATGCTGCGTTTGGGGCCGAAAGGAGGGCGCAAACTCGTATCGCAATATACTCAAATGGATTGGTTCCACGCCAAATCCGGTGGCTAACGCATGCCGGCAAAGAAGTGCCGCCCTCCGGCCTAAAACCCAAAACAGCCTCACGCGCGGTCTTCCCCCTCACCCCCCGCCCCCTCTCCCCCAGCCAAAGCCCTGAGGGCGAGGGGGGCCAAACGGTTTTTATAAAGCGTCATGATTTC
>JBEIGI010000088.1:0-16161 GCA_040381975.1 Pirellula sp. | reverse complement strand
CTAGCATTCCTGCTTAGCATCAACCGGGGACAGACACGCGTTGAGTCGCGATGCGAATGCTAGCAAACGTCAGTAGCCAGCACGGGTGCCTGGCACCTGAGGGGAGCTATACTGAGATGCTAGCATTCCTGCCGTGCAGCAACCGGGGACAGACACGCGTTGAGTCAACCGGGGACAGACACGCGTTGAGTCGCGATGCGATTGCTAGCAAACGTCAGTGGCCAGCACGGGTGCCTGGCACCTGAGGGGAGCGATACTGAGATGCTAGCATTCCTGCCGTGCAGCAACCGGGGACAGACACGCGTTGAGTCGCGATGCGAACGCTAGCAAACGTCAGTGGCCAGCACGGGTGCCTGGCACCTTAGGCGGAGCGATGCACAGATGCTAGCATTCCTGCTGTGCCTTCGACTTCTACGGCTCTACTATTGATCTGAAGTGATCTTAAGTCTGTTTCAATAAGAAAACATTCAGTCAACGTCGAAGCTTAGTCTAAGGCTAGCTCTCGACGAGCTCCGAACTGCTCTTGGGATTGCGACGTCGGTCGCTTTCTCGCAAGAAAACCTTACGCAAGCGGATCGAGTTGGGGGTCACCTCGACAAGCTCGTCGTCTTCGACATACTCCAAAGCCGCCTCGAGGAACAATTGTCGGGGCGGTCGGAGAATGATGTTCTCATCGTTGCCCGCAGACCGAATGTTCGTGAGCTTCTTTTCTTTGGTCGGATTGACTACCAAATCGTTGTCACGCGCATTCTCGCCCACAATCATTCCTTCATACACATCGTCCCCTGGAGAGACGAAAAGTTCCGATCGCTCTTGGAGCGCAAATAGCGAATAGGCCACTGCCTTGCCCGGAACCATCGATATCAAGACCCCATTGGCTCGTCTTGCCATATCTGGTCCAATCGGTTGGTAACCTGCAAATCGGTGGTGGATGATCGCTGTACCTTGGGTGGCATTGAGCATCCGAGTTCGGACTCCAATAAGCCCCCGAGCAGGGATCGAAAACTGAAGCAGTGTGTACTCGCCTCGAGGGGTCATCGTTTCGAGGATCCCTCGCCGGTTTCCAACCATCTCCATGATCGGCCCTACGCGATCGGTGGGAACCTCAACATTAAGTACTTCAAAAGGCTCTTGCAATTGGCCATCGATCCGCTTGAGTACAACACGTGGTTTCGAGACGCTCATCTCGTAGCCTTCGCGACGCATCGTCTCAATCAAAACCGACAAGTGCAATACACCTCGTCCACGGACAGCAAATGCATCTGAGCCTTCGATAGGCGTGACTCTCAAGGCGACGTTCCTCTCAAGTTCTTTTTCTAGCCGGGCCCTAAGCTGCCTAGTGGTCACGTACTTACCATCTCGGCCTGCCAAAGGTGACGAGTTGATGCCAAAGACCATCTCCAGCGTCGGTTCATCTACCTGCAATCTCGGAAGCGGTACGACTTGCCCCCGATTGCAAATGGTGTCGCCAATTTCAATGTTTTCCAAGCCTATAACCGCGACGATATCGCCAGCAGTAGCGTTTTCGGTGTCAACACGTCCGAGCTTGTCGAACAGTTGCAAGTTGGCCACTTGGGAGGCCACAACTGAGCCGTCCTTTGCGATATCTACTAGCTGACCTTTCTTCATGGTTCCTGACTGGATCCGTCCGATCGCGATACGCCCAACATAATCGGACCAGTCCAAGTTGGTCACCAAGAGTTGTAATGGTGCGTCGGGCTCAACATCGGGCCCTGGTATTTTGTCGATCATCAAATCCAATAGCGGTACCATGCTCTCGCCTGGGACTCGCCAATCGTGAGTCGCATAACCTGAACGTCCCGAAGCATAGATCACATCGAAGTGATCCATGTAATGTTCACCTCCAAGATCGACTAGAAGCATGAGCGCTTCTTCGACTACTTCGTCGCATCGAGCATCTGGCCGGTCGATTTTGTTGACAACGACGATGGGTTTGACTCCGCATTCAAGGGCCTTTGAGAGCACAAACCTCGTTTGAGGCATGGTGCCTTCGGCTGCATCGATTAGAACCAACGCACCGTCGGCCATCCGCACGACACGCTCAACCTCACCGCCGAAATCGGCGTGGCCGGGGGTATCGATCAGATTGATCTTGATCCCCTTGTACTCAAGGGCGATGTTCTTCGAGAGGATCGTAATACCTCGTTCGCGTTCCAGGTCGTTGCTATCGAGGATTCGCTCCCCTTGGAGCTGCGAGTCTCGGAACTGGCCACTTTGTTTGAGCAAACAATCGACCATGGTGGTTTTACCGTGATCGACGTGAGCGATGATTACGATGTTACGAATGTCTTGACGTCGCATAGAGTCGGACCGATGGGGTTGGGCGCTTGGTGAATACGAAATCAGCCTTCGTCCGAAGCGCGGAAGCTACCGACGAGGGTTGGGCTGTAGCGGCAGATCTGCTCGCCAGGGAAATACAACGCCAGTTCGCGAGCAGCCGACTCTGGGGAGTCCGAAGCATGCACGAGGTTCATTTGGCGAGACGAACTGTAGTCGCCCCGAATCGTTCCAGGAGCCGCCTTCAATCCATTGGTCGCCCCGAGCATATCGCGGACTACTCGAATTGCTTCGAGCCCTTCGATGGCCATCGCCACGATCGGAGCCGAAGTGATGAAATCTTCCAAATTCGGATAAAACGGCTTTGAAACATGCTCGGCATAATGCTGCCGGGATAGCTCTGGAGTTACCCGAAGCATTTTCATCCCGACGATATTAAGTCCTTTTCTTTCAAATCTCCCGATAATTTCACCGATCAACCGGCGTTGCACACAGTCTGGCTTGAGCAGTACGAGAGTCGTTTCCATGATGATTTCTTCAAAAAACTAAAACTAGGAACTTGGACACGAAGCGTCTGAGACGATTTGCGGGAATTGTCCCGATTTTTCGCTCCCAGGCTAGGCGAAATGGAGCTTTTCGATTTTCCTCTCCAACGATACCCTTCTACACAAGGATCAGGCCCTCGTGCTAGAGCAATCCCAATCGAGGCGCAGTAGCCCCCGGGCTGCAAATCAAAGATCCTGACTTTAACCCCCTTGTCCTCATTCGTCCGATCTGAGCAACAATGAAATTCAAATTCCCTGTAGTCATCATCGATGAGGATTTTCGCTCCGGTAACGCTTCGGGATTAGGGATTCGAGCTTTAGCCGAAGCCATTGAGCGTGAAGGGATCGAAGTCGCAGGGGTCACCAACTATGGTGACCTTTCTCAATTCGCTCAGCAGCAAAGCCGTGCCTCAGCCTTTATCCTGTCGATCGATGACGACGAGTTTGCTTCCGAAGCCTCGATGCATTCGGCCTTGGCCAACCTGCGGCAGTTCATTTCTGAGATTCGTTTCAAGAACGCGGACATCCCGATCTTTCTTTACGGCGAAACCCGTACCTCAAGACACATTCCCAACGACATCCTACGAGAGCTCCACGGTTTTATCCACATGTTCGAGGACACTCCCGAGTTTGTCGCACGCCACATCCTCAGGGAAGCGAAGGCTTACGTCGAAGGACTGGCACCCCCGTTTTTCCGCGCGATGATTCACTATGCTCAAGACGGTTCTTATTCTTGGCATTGCCCGGGACACTCCGGCGGGGTCGCATTTCTAAAGAGTCCTGTCGGTCAGATGTTTCATCAGTTCTTCGGTGAGAACATGCTTCGAGCCGACGTGTGCAACTCGGTCGAGGAACTCGGTCAATTGCTCGACCACACTGGACCGGTAGCAGCATCCGAACGCAATGCCGCGCGCATCTTTGGAGGCGACCACTGCTTCTTTGTGACCAATGGTACATCGACATCCAACAAGATCGTGTGGCATTCGACGGTCGCCAATGAAGACATAGTCGTCGTCGACCGGAATTGCCACAAATCGATCTTGCACTCGATCATCATGACCGGCGCCGTTCCGGTCTTCTTGACCCCGACCCGTAACAACCTGGGCATCATAGGCCCAATTCCAAAAGAGGAATTTTCGATTGAAAGCATCCAACGCAAGATCGATGCAAATCCGTTTGCCAAAGAAGCACAAGCCAAGCATCCAGATCGCAAGCCTCGGATCTTGACGATCACTCAGAGTACTTACGACGGAATCATCTACAACGTTGAACAACTTCGTAGCATGCTCGATGGTCAGATCGGCACTTTGCATTTCGACGAAGCCTGGTTGCCGCATGCTGCCTTTCATCATTTCTACAAAGACATGCATGCGATCGGCCCTAACCGATCTCAACCACAGGAATCGATGATTTTTGCGACGCATTCGACCCACAAACTCCTCGCTGGTATATCCCAAGCGTCTCAGATTCTTGTGCGTGAACCTGTCAATAAGAAACTCGATCGACATACGTTCAATGAAGCTTACCTGATGCATTCATCGACTTCTCCCCAGTATGCGATCATCGCCTCGTGCGACGTCGCCGCTGCCATGATGGAGCCCCCAGGGGGCACTGCGTTGGTCGAAGAGTCGATCATGGAAGCGATCGATTTTCGACGGGCCATGCGAAAGGTCGACGACGAATGGGGTGCCGACTGGTGGTTCAAAGTCTGGGGGCCAGATGTTTTGGCCGAAGAGGGGATCGGAGAACGCGAAGACTGGATCCTGCGAGGGGACGAGGACTGGCACGGTTTCGGAAAACTCGCCGACGGCTTTAACATGCTCGATCCGATCAAGGCTACGGTCATCACTCCTGGCTTGGACGTCTCTGGGCGTTTTGCCGACACCGGTATCCCGGCCTCGATCGTCACACGGTATCTATCCGAGCACGGTGTCATCGTCGAGAAAACCGGTCTGTACTCGTTCTTTATCATGTTCACGATCGGAATTACCAAAGGTCGTTGGAACACGCTCGTTAGCGCTCTACAGCAATTCAAAGACGACTATGACAAGAATCAGCCGATGTGGAAGATCCTTCCGGAGTTCGTCCAGCAATACCCTCAGTACGAACGTGTCGGTTTGAAGAATCTCTGCCAAAAGATTCACGATACCTACAAAGCCCATGATGTCGCTCGCGTGACGACCGAGATGTATTTGTCCCCAATGCAGCCAGCGATGAAGCCTTCGGACGCCTTTGCGATGATGGCCCACGATGAAGTCGATCGAGTACCGATCGATCAGCTCGAAGGAAGAGCCACTGCGGTGTTGCTAACCCCCTATCCCCCTGGTATCCCACTGTTGATTCCAGGCGAACGATTCAACAAGTCGATCGTCGAATACCTGCGATTTGCTCGAATGTTCAACGAAAAATTTCCTGGCTTTGATACCGATATCCACGGATTGGTCGAGGACTCCAACGACGGCAAACTCGAATACTTCATCGACTGCGTACGCACCTAGTGCGACCGAATCTACACCAAGATGCATCGATCGCTCTATGAGGCTTTTTGCCAGACTGCAAATCGGCATGAAGATAGCGACGCTTGGATCGTTACCCAAGATCGCTCGATGCAATCGATTCGATGGAGCGAATTTCAAAGTCACGTCGATCGACTCGCTCTTTGGTTGCTTAGTAACGGGGTCAAAGAGTCTGACAGAGTCGTCAATCTGGAGCCCAACTCCCATTGCTGGGCGATCCTAGATCTTGCTTGTGCCGCAATCGGTGCGGTGCATTCTCCGATCGATCCGCGATGGAATACGAACCAAAAACAATCGGCCATCGCATCGCTCGATCCTAAAGCGGTTTTCTCACCGAGTATGTCGATCGCTCGAGCGCTCGATCAGTCGACGAATTTGCCAAGCATCGCTCAGCAGACCCATTGGCAAGAAATGGATCGCAACGGGCAACTGGCTAACGTTCTTTGGACCTCGGGGACATCCGCAAATCCCAAAGGTGTGATGCTCAGTCATGGCAATCTGCTCTCAAACGCTCAGGCTAAACTCGATGCGATGCCGCAAAACCCTCAGGACCTAAGGCTCAATCTTTTGCCTTTTGCTCACGCGTATGCTCGGACTTGCGAACTGACCGCTTGGTACCTTTCGGGTGGAGTCATGGCCTGCGCTCCTGATAGCCAATCTCTCATTGAGCTTGCTCCGATACTTCGCCCGACGCTGATCAATGCAGTCCCGTCGTTTTACGAGTTTGTGATCAAGCAATCCAAAGTCCGATCGCTTGGTGGTCGTCTAAGGCAGCTTGCTAGTGGAGGTGCAGCGATAACGGACTCGATTCGAGAACGCTTCAAGAGCGAGTCCCTCTCGATCTTCCAAGGTTATGGGTTGACCGAAGCTTCTCCAGTGGTTTGTTCGAATCGAGCCGCAAGACAAGAATCTGGTTGTGAAGTACCAGCTATTCTCGATGGCGTAGGACCACCAGTACAAGGAGTTCAGTTGCGGATAGATCGCGATGACCGTTTGTGGGTAAAAGGCCCCGGGGTGATGCGAGGCTACTGGCGTGACGAACAGGCTAGCGGGCAGCGGATACAATCCGGTTGGCTCGATACGGGCGATTGCGTTTCGATGGGGCAATTGCCCTTGGGTTCGATCCAAATCTTTGGTCGCGCCGATGACATGCAGGTGTTAACTTCTGGTTACAAATTCGCACCGAGGATGCTTGAAGAGTCCATCGAGCGGCTCGATTCGATCGGTGGATGCGTTGTGATCGGAAATGGGCTTAGAAGGCCTGTTGCGATCGTAAGTCTTAAGGGGATCTCGTGGGCCGATGCATCGAGTTTGCTCTCTGAAATTCGTGATTTACTTAAGGATCATCCCGATTACTTGGAGATTGCCCAAGTCGTGATCGCCCGAGAGGCTTGGACGATCGAAAACGGTTTACGGCACTGGAAAGGTGGAGTCAAACGAAGCGAAATCGCACGCATGTTTGCTCCACAGTAGCAATTTCCGGTTAGAATGCGGAGCAACCAGAATTCGATATTGTCTTCAGTGGCATCGATTCGGCGAGCAACCTTTGGAAAAGCATTGATGAAAAAAAAAGCAGACCGCCTCTATCAAGAGGGGACTTTTGTACTGGCCGATGGGGATCTGGTTCGTGGAAAAAAGATCCTCGATAAACTACTTGCCATCGCCCCAGATTCACCCATGGCTATCGAACTCTCGGGGGACTTTGCAAAAACCTCCGGGGACTTGGATGAGGCTCTTGAGTGGTACGAGCAATTGGTATCAAAGAATTTTGGAGATGAGTGGTGTGGTGTTGGCTACATGGGTTTGGCTGCGACCTACCAAGCCCAACGCGAACTTGAGAAAGCCGTGGATGCTTACCGTAAAGCGTTGGAACCATTCCGTGCGATTGGTGAATTTGATCGACTTTGGATCATCAAGCATTTGATCGGTGAGATTCTCATCGAGATGGGGATGTTTCAGCAAGCTGTCGAGGTTTTGGAAGAAGCGTTTCAGGAGATCCGGAACCACCCAAAACGTCAGCGGTATTTGGATTTTTCTTTAGAGATTCGTACTTCCTTAGCGGAATCTTACCGCATGTTGGGACGACTCGATGATTCGACGGCGCAGTGGGAAAAAATTGCCCATTTGGCCAAAAAGTATGACAACCCCGCGCTGCATGCCTCTGCCCTTGATGGACTCGGTGTGGTCTGCCAGATCCAAGGTCGCTTTGAGGAAGCCAAGGAGTACCACACAGAGTCGCTTCATATCAATCGAAATATTCGCTATCTCGAAGGCCAAAGCGTGACTCTTGGGAACCTCGCAAGACTCCATATTCAAATGGAGCAATGGGATCAAGCCGAACAGTACATTCGCAAGAGCATCAAGATCGAGCAGAAAAATGAAAATCTTATCGGTATCGCCTTTGATAAACTGATCTTGGCTGAAATCGATATTGGACGACTGAACTACGAAGCTGCAGAAAAGAAGCTCCTCCAACTCGAGTCCCTCATGTCCCGCGAGGGCTATGGCGATGACATGATTGCAATCTCCTCACAACTCGGGTATGTCCATCGCATGATGGGCAGGCTCGATGAGGCCTTCGAGCGGCAACTGATTGTTCTCGATCGAGCCCGCAAGATGAATCATGGCGATGGGATTCCGGCCGTGCTTGATGAACTTGCTGAAATCGAACTGGCTCGCGGAAATCGGGAACAAGCCAAGGGGTATTGGCAAGAAGCCCTAGCACTCTACGAGCGTCTCGGTTCGGAAAGAATGATCGAGAGCATTCGCATGAGCCTTGCGGATCTAGATTCGTTTTAGTGCAACTGGGAATACAACAAGAAGTTGATTCCTATACGGAAAGCATCTTCGCGAACATAGCCTCTGCATTGTAAAGAGTGCTTGCTCTCCATCGCGCAGCTTAAATCGTTTGGTGAGAATAGGACGATGATCCGATCGTTCCATTCCAGAGCTTCGATCTCCGCAGGGCCTTCTCGTTTGGCTTTGGCCAAATCGACATCGCCTCGGCCCGGATCGACCAAGCTAACGTTTCGCAGGTCGTAGCCACCTGGGCCATCCTTGAGCAGTAGCGGGTGGTCGACCGGAAGCAGTTGCCACTTTGCATCCGGAAACAACCTACCAAACTCCTCTCGCATCGATTTGGTGAATTCCTCAGAGCCGCAGATTGAATCTGCCAGTACCATGCCACCGTTGATGAAGTGGTTCCTCATGCCCTGCTGCTCGGCTTCGGAGAATGCGAATTTGGTTCTTCCATGGATGTACACCAGGGGATACTTTTCGAGTTCCGGACTTGTCGCAGAAAGTTTAGGAGTCTTTGGATCCACGAGGGCTTTCGTCTCGCGACGAAAGACTTCCACAAGGTTGCTTAGCGCTTTCGGCGTTTCATCGCCGCCACCGCTGTGCATGATCTTGGGCAATGTCAGCGTTCCTCGTTCGAGGACTTGGCGATTCATATCGCTTTGTACGATCTGAACCGCTTCGAGCTTGTCCTTGAGTTCTCTTCCGGTGGCATAGGCCACGACGTTGAGGCCAACCTTCACAGCGTTATCGAGTTGAGAACTGACGGCCTTCGGATATTGAGGTTTGGCCCCATAGGGTTTCGAGAGTTCCCAGCGGCATGTCAGACTTATTGGACTGTAGATAATGCTGGTTTTGCAGCAGGCTTCGATTCCATAAAGCCAAAAGCCTTCGGGCAAAGCCGAAGGATCAAGTCTTGCTTCGGCACTCCAGACCGGATGGTTTGGAGGGAGTTTTTGAAAAGGCTTGTCGAAGATCATCTCCATCTCACGACGGAAAGAAACATCGAAGGCTTGACCATCGCAACCATCTTGTGCACAGGCCTCTGCAAAGATGAACCCACCTTGGTCGATATAGTCTTTGATCATCCTGCGCTGCTGGGCCGAGAGAACAAATTCCTGGCTACCGGTGATGAACAAGACAGGTGTTTCGAGCAAATCAGGCAAAGTTGCCCGTTGGAGTTTGATCGTTTGCCAAGCTAGATCACGTTTCCAAGCAAGTTCGATGTGGCCAGTAAGGTGCTGAATACTCTTTCGGTGGCGATTCCAATCTCGATCTTTTGGATCAGCCGAATGCTGTAATTGGCCAATGACGACTTGTCGCTTGCCTTTGCTTAAAAACAGCAAAGCCATCGCGCGTGCAGCCGTGGACTCAATCCCGGCAGAGCCTTGGGTGACTCCCATGAGTCTTGAATTCTTGGGGCCGACGATTGCATCGCATCCCTCGCGGTACCAATCGTGGTCACCGATGAATCTTTGACCAGAGAGACGACCGACACGTTCAAGACCGTACATGTAGTACATATACCAAGCACCCGAACCAGGATTCTGGGTGACTGAGAAATTATCGGCAAGCCACCTGAGGGATTTCTCAAGGTCATAGGCCTCGGCTGCTCCTTGGGTACAACACTGAATCTGATCGCCTTGGGCTCGGGCATCTTGCGTTGCCGAAGTGTCTTCGAGAATCAGCATCGACGCGATCCCTGCGCAGGTCATGCTTCCAAGAGGTTTCGGATCGCCTCGGTATCCCCAGGTTCCTGCTTGACTCATCTTATTGAGCCAATACGTACGTCCTTTCTGGATCACCGGTTGAGGGATTTCGATTCCTATACGGCTTGCCTCCCAAAGAGCCAACACTGCAAATTGGGTATTCGATTCGTCAGAAGCTCCACGGTCTTGACGATAAGCCCACCCTCCATCGGCTTGTTGGGCTTGGATAAGCCAAGCCAAGTTGCGTTCGATCAGCGCGCGGTCTCTGCCTGGCTCGGCAAGGCACATTGCCATGATTTGCAAGCTGGCTTCATAGACTTGCATCGGAGGCTCGCTACGGATGTAATCCATCGCGCGGGCCACCTCAGTATCGCTGGGTTTGCGACCCGCACTCAAAAGAGCCAAGACGACTAGACTCGTTAGGCCTGTTTTATAATCCTGGTGACCTTGCCACGCACCTACGGGGCCATCTTTAGCCTGTCGATTTTGTGTGCGTCGGAAGTATTGCAGCAGATCGTCGATCGCTTGCTGGACATCTGCTGGGCTTACCGAACCTTGGGCAATCGCCCAAGATGGACTCGAGCAGATTGTCACGAGCGAAACGATGCAGGTACACAGCCAGCACATCAGCGACCTGTACCGCGAGCGGCTTTGAGTCATTTGATTGCAGATGGGCCGATAACTGGGATTCATTGATGATTGATTCATGCTTGGGATTCTATCAAATCCAATAGCACAAATCGACCAGAAGAGTTCAGGCAAAGAAACACAGAGGTTTATTGGCTCATTCGAACTCGGACAGGTTCTTGACTAGGTGCGAGAGTGTTCGGATAGGGAACGACGGGGATATCCAGCAGATTGCCGTTTGACGGAGGGACAACTGGGTTGCTTTGAGGTATTGTGCCGGGGGCGGAATTCATAGCATTGGAGATGCTCTCGGTCACTGCGCCTACTTGGCGATAAATGCCGCTTGCCTGCTGACTTACCTGCCGACCGCGATCGACGAGCTGATCGATGTTTGCTGTCCCTCCGATACTGGTCAATAAATCCCGGGCTGGCTTGAGATTCGGATCGATTTTCAGAGCCTCGGTCAGATGCTGCTGGGTGGCTGGGATGTTTTTGCGTTGGAATAGTAGGTAAGCCATCTGGTATTGCGCCATGGCAGGCGTTTCGCATTGGGCCAATTCGGCCATCGATCCGTTGGCATCCCCTGCATCGAGCATCGCCCCAGCGAGTGCATGTCGATAGGATTTATTGGTCGGTTGCAATTCGACTGCTTTGCGCAGATGTTGCTGTGCCGAGGCTATATCGCCGGACTTGGCATAAACTTTACTGAGTTCCAAGCAGGCATCGGCATTGGTTGGTGCTACCTGGATTGTCCTTTGATAAAACTCGATTGCCTTGGCTGTGTCTTGCTGACGGTCGTATAACCGCGCTGTGCTCATCAGTGCGACGGAATTCTTGGGTTCGGCTTCCAGAGCTCTTGAATAACTATCGAGTGCCTTTGCAAAGTTTCCTTGGGATTCAAATAAATTGCCTTGGGCGACGAGAAACTCTGGTGTAATGCTCAAAGGATTTGCTGCCGATTCAACTTCGCTGTTTTCCATGGAAGATGCGGAAACCGGCGTGAAGGGTGCCGCAATGGCTGTTTTGGTCTTGGAATAAGCCGAAGAGACTGCCGCTCCTACGGATGAAATCTGGTTCTTGACACCTTGGCCGGCACTGGACATCCTGGCCATGGAGAATGCCGAAGCTTTATTTCCAGATTGCGAGGCGCACCCGGCGAGGCTCAGGCTTGTTAGTACAGCCACGGAAAGCCAAGTGTGAAGATGCTTATCGGCCGGCTTGGTGGGTGCATTTGGTGTTGATTTGCCAGCATTATGTCGCACTTGCATCATCCATTCCTTTGGTAGAATCGCTACAATCGGGTCTTCTTCACACTCGGCAACCCTGCCGCAGTAGCTTGAAAAAAACCCGGAAAAGTCTTCCTAAGTTTCCTGGATGGCAAAAGCTTATGTCTAGTTCCGACAAAACTCCTCGTAAAACGCCACCTGGGAGCCAAGAGGATTCGTTGGCTACACCTACTCTTTTTCAGCGCATGTTTGGTGGAGCATCGCTCGGCCAACTCTATCATTTTTGCAATCGACTCTCGACCGGACTTCGAGCCGGCGTCGATCCTTTAAGACTTTTGGATGCGGAGTCCAAAGCGGGTGCCACGCGTTATCGCGATGCTGCGAAAGATACGGCGGACAAGATCAGGCTCGGGTATACCTTTTCAGAAGCGATGCAGTTGCAAAAAGGATTCTTTCCCCCGCTATTGATCAAGATGATCTCGGCTGGTGAGGAGTCTGGTCAAGTCGATCGAGTACTCGGCTACATGTCCGACTATTACCAAGACCTCAAGCGAACGCGACAGGACTTTATCTCTCAGATCACCGCACCGGTGATTCAATTGCTCTTAGCGATCGGGATCATCTGCGGCATGATTTTCATCAATGGTTTTTTCCAAGCAGGTGATCCAAAAGAAAAACCGTTTGATATCACAGGCGTCGGACTGCGGGGTGTCAATGGAGTCTTGATTTTCCTGGGTATCCTTTCGGTGATCGGATTGGTACTGGGAACCATCTGTATTGGCATTTGGAAGAACTGGTACAACTGCCATCAGACCTTGGTTCCCTTGGTTCGCAACGTTCCCGTGATTGGTCCAGTCTTTACGACCACGGCGATGAGTCGATTGTCGATGACCCTTTCGATGATGCTCGGTGCGGGGGTTGAGGCCAAGCGGAGTGTGCGTGACGCGGTCTTGAGCACCGGGAACTATTACTACATTTCAGGGTTGCCCGAAATCGAGTCAGGCATCCAACAAGGCAAATCGCTCTCGGAGAGTTTTTCGGTGCCGAAGCGCTTGCCAGACGAGTTCATTCAGACCCTCGAAGTCGGGGAGCTCAGTGGTGCCGATAGCGAATCGCTCGAACGACTGGCGATCCAGTATCGTGAGAAGGCTCAAATTGCGCTCAAGCAATTGGCAGTGGCTGCTGGTTTTCTGATTTGGTTTATGATCGCTGCGATGATCATCACCGTCATCTTCATGGTGTTCATGCAGTATTTAGCGATCCTTACGGGTAATCTTCCCAAGTAGATCTCAAGATTACCTCACCGATGTTGTCGAAATTTGATCCGCATCTTGCGTTGCAATTGTCCAAGGCTGGTCCTTGTCCGATCGCGGCGTATTTGCATATTCCGTTTTGTTACCATCGCTGCGGCTATTGCAACTTTACGCTGCTTGCGGGCCGTGAAGATCTCCACGAGCGTTTCGTCGATGCGATTGGAACCGAACTCTCTTGGCTTGAGACCCCGCAGTCGGTTGAGACGATTTTTCTAGGGGGGGGCACGCCATCGATCTTAAGCCCTTGGCTTATGGAGCGATTGCTCGGCAGCATCCGTACTTGGTTACCGATCCAAGGGCCTCGGGAGTGGACGATCGAAGCAAACCCTCGCGATATCACCCAATCGAATCTGGAGCTTTGGCGCAGCGTTGGGATCAACCGCATCAGTATCGGTGGGCAATCGTTTCAACCTCGCAAGCTCAAGATGCTCGAAAGAGATCATTCTCCAGAGGAGCTTTCGAAGGCGATCGAGCTTGCCCTCACGTGCATGGATCGCGTCTCGCTCGATTTGATCTTTGCAGCACCCGGTGAGACGCTCGATGAATGGCAAGCGGATTTGAAGGGATGCATCGGCAGTGGGATCGGACATGTGTCGACCTATGGATTGACTTTCGAGAAAGGTGCTCGGTTCTATGGCCAACTCCAGCGGCAGCAAATTGCTAAGGTCGACGAGCAGCTTGAGCTCGACATGTACAATCTAGCGATCGACACACTAGGTGCAGTTGGGATTGAGCACTATGAGATCTCGAACTTTGCGATCGAGGGACAGGAGTGTCAGCACAACCAGGCTTATTGGAATTCGGATCGATGGTGGGGGTTTGGGCCAAGTGCTGCAAGTTATTTAGGCAATACTCGGAGTGTAAATCATCGCGGGACACTACAGTACTTGCGCAGGATCCAAGAGGAGTCATCACCGATTGATGAGCAAGACCAGTTGACAGACGATCAGCAGCATCGAGAGCGTTTTGTTTTTGGGATGCGGCAGCGCAAGGGGGTGGTTTGGGATCAGATCCAAGCGGGGTTCTCAAGAGGTACTTGCGATGCGATCCAAAGGGCATTGGAGAAGCATATTGCACAGGGTTGGATCGAGCAGGTGGGCCAACGCGTGCGACTGACCCGAGCCGGACTTGTCATTAGCGATGGACTTTGGCACGAGTATTTGACTTGTGATTGAAAAGGTACGCTAGCCGAGAATTTCAAGTCGCAAGTGAAGTTGCTCTTCGCTGTTTAGACACAACACATCAACGGTTGCGCGTCCGATGGCTGTCTTGCCAAGTATGGTTATGCCCTGCCACTCAAAATGATCCTCCCATTTGAGTTTGCGAGGATGGTACAGCTGAGAAATCAAGCTTGTTTGTGGATCGAATCCTGCGATATTTGACCCCTTGTGGAGATTGCAGTCGCGCCATGTTTCTTTGGGATAATATGTTCGATGTGTAGTGCGGCGAGAGGGGACTGCGATTGATGAAGCCCGCAATATTCGCATCGATCGTCGGCACGCTCACGAACTCGCCTTCGCAATTGAAGATCCATTGAGAGTTAGCCGTTAGAAAGTCTTTTCCTTGCTTTCGCTTGAAGCGTAGAAATGAACTTGTTGGCTCGCACATAGCCTTCATATTCCGCTTTCTCAGCGTCGGTCAGGTTTCCTTCGGTATTTCGCTCTGCAAGTTTTTCGATCCGATCACGAATCGCGGGATCCCCCCTGTAAAGCAGTATTGCTTGAGCCTGTTGCGGGGTAAAAAGCTCAAAGATGCCGTCGGTTGCTCGATCGAATGCTTCGATATCAAATAATGATGAAGGCAAAATCCACCCCAGCGATCAGCAAACAATGAAACAAACGACCTCCCCTAACTCCGGTTAAGTATTCCAAGCAACATGGATGATTGTCAAGACCCAAAGCGGACCTTCTGTATTCGGGCCTGCAGGAGGGCGGGAAGAGCGGCGGGGGCTTGGGTAGGCATTTTGTAGCCGCAAGTCATGGTCCCACCAGCGTGAAGCCGGGTGGTGGCCCCAATCGTAGCACCTACAATGATTCCAGAAGAGTCATTTAAGCTGACCAACCTATCGAGGAAAGACCCCTACGCGGCTTGAGTCTCGGGGCTTTGGAAAGTCTTCCACCGCAAGCTTCTTTTCCGGCAAGTAATTAAGCTGCATATCAAACCCCAAGACCACGACTCCTCTGGGCTCGTTAGACTCTTTTGTGAGCGAAGAATTATAGAAACGGCCTTTGAGCCAAATGATGTCCTCTTGAACCGCCACTGAGTATAGAAGGCTTTTTGAGCCAAGATCCGTGCAAACCACTTTCTGACAATCGCGGTCGACCAGATAAAGACGATTGGACGAGTCGTGGGCATCTGAATGTGGGTGTTCAAAACACAGCGCCCCCCCTTGAGGTAGCGGGAAGATGTCGGTGAGCGTCCATATCTTTTTGAAGGGGATTGTATAACTAGCCAACTGCTCACCGGTATCGGGATTGCATTTGGCTATCGCTGTTGGGGAGACCGTCCACATCGCTTTGTCTGCCTCGGAGTAACTCATGTTGAAAACATCCGAAGGGAATCTCGATATGGCATCCAAATCGTTATCCAGGATCTGTATCTTCGATTTACCCAGATAATTTACAGATAATAACCATAGATTGCCGTTGTCCTTATTGACGGCGATTCGCCAAAAGGGATCAACTAGATCACCTCTCCTCCCGCGTTCTTTCAGCAATTCCAATTCTCTTATCAATTCACCCTTGATCGAATAAACGTAGAGAGTCTTAGGTTTGCCGTCCCTCCTTCCGATGAGGTAAACCTTGCTGTTTTTATCATCGATCGCACCTTGTGCCCCTTCCGATCCTCCCCCAAAGCCATTATCTTTTTCGATTGGAGCACCCACGATCATCTCTTTACCGCTCGCATCAAACAATTGATGAAATCGACGATCGAATCCCTTTGCGCTGATTCGATCAATCGTTTGTCCCCCCGGCGCAATCGACGGATTTTCCAAATCGCTTTGGGGCAATTCGGTCTTGATGGGTTTTTTGAATGGAATCAAACCTAGATCAAGCACCTCATCATTCTCGTGCACATCGCAGTCAAAAAACAATTCTGCTGACCAATCAATTTCACGATCAGTCGTGACT
>JBEIGI010000087.1:0-16782 GCA_040381975.1 Pirellula sp. | reverse complement strand
TCTAGTCAGTGTTCATCAGCGGTTCTGTGGTTTTATCAGCGGTTGAGCGCGTACCCAAACGCCCTGGTGGGTTTCGCGGTCCGGTCGGTTGGGCCGTGTTATGATCGAAGCATCAGTCGTTGGCATACGAGTCCGCAATGATTTAAGTTTGGACCGCTGCACCGCACCCTACAAACAGCCGAACGATTGAGGACAATCGTTCAACGATGGGAGCAGGTTTTAGGCTATTCAATCTCCTTGCGCTCGTCCGCAGACCATCGGTTGACTACCTCCTTGGACTCTGCTGACATACATCGCATTCGTCCCACCTTGCTGGATAGAGCGTTACCAGCCGATCGCACTTTTCCTCTGCCGATGACGATAGCCTCTTCGTCGCTTAAACCAAGGTCTATTGCCTGGGTAAACGCGTCTTGATTTGCTGCCAAGAAGGTAAAATGCCAGTTATAAACGGTCTGCTGATGGGAAATCATCTCACGTACCTTCTCACGCGTAAATTCCTGACTCGCGTTCTCCAACCCATCGGTGCTGATCACGCAGATAACGAGGCCAGGCCTCTGGGATTCGGGCATGGCCGAAATCCGATTCCCCGTCTCGATGATGGCTCGACCGACGGCATCAAGCAACGCAGTCGATCCGCGAGGTGATAAATGGTATTCAGGCCACTGCGACGCGAGAATACCGCTATGAACAACCTCGTACTTGTCGTCGAATTGCACAAGTGTAATACGACACTCACCCGGCAATTTGGCTTGGTCAGCAACGAATGCGTTAATACCACCTTGAGCATCGGAACGAATTTGCTCCATCGAACCACTGCGATCCACCACCAACGTCACATCCGTTAAATCGTTTCTCATTTGAAACCTCAAAAATAAATGTTATTAACTCGAACTCACCGATCCACTCTGAGGATGGCAGCCATTTCGCACACAATTTTTACTTGCCTGATTTAAAACTCTTACAAGTTACAGCGAAGGTGGGCCCCCCACAACCACCGCCACGACATTAAATGGCTACCTTCGGTGCATCGAAGCCAACGTTTGGGTCGTGGATCGATCACCTATCATGAAATCTTTCCAATCCCCGAACTTGTCACAGGTTCCCTCCAAGTCATATTCACGGGAGACAATCTCACCTATGAAGGCTTGAATTGCTCTTTGCCCGGTCGGTTTGGCATGATGCGTGGCAACCTCAGAAGCGAAATTCAAGAGCTCATACACCCTGCATTTGGCCGGCAATGTCCGCTGTCGCTTTTGACTCAGAGCATCGGGGTTTGCTAAACCGTAGATCTCGGAAAAATCGCCTACCGTCCTACGGTAGGCCCCCAAAATGTCAGTCTTTCCGTCCAGTAAAGAGGCTCCATCAGTTCCTATCTTGGGCAACAAGTCGGCTTGATGGTGGGCTTTTACGAGCACTCGATGAAACATCTGGGCTTCATTGACCGATGCCCAGCTTTTGGCAGCCGATTCAAATCGTTGTCTAAGGGCGGCAAAGCCCTCCTCGTTGTTGAACCCAATCAAGGCGCGTTCGATGGCGAACTCTCCTCGGTCTTTCCCCTTCCCTAAACTCAGCTCGCTCCGGAACGTCGGCGAATACCCAATCGCTCCATTGCTGCACAAGAGCCTCATGAGCGAAAGATAAATCGAAGGTCGCCCGAACCCATCGATGGGTGTCTCCAAGTGATATCGGTTCTCAAATCCATCACCTGCAATCCTGAAATCGCCGGAGCTCTTGAGCCCGTGCCTGCTGGTGATCACCCCTTCGTTGTAAGTGATCTGCTCGCTACCGTATTGTTCCAGAAGACCGTTGATTTCTTTATGAGTCACAATCGCCGCGCTGGGATTACTGACCCCTAAGATCTTCTCGCACCCACTCTCCTGTTGCTCGATGCACCAACGGATCTGGTCGTTGCTGGCGACACTCGATATCCGCTCGAAGACCTCCACGGGAGAAAACCAATTGAAGAAATTCTCTGTGAAACCGAATCGCCGATGAAGGGATTGCCAGAATCTCTTGGTGGCCGTCAATGGTCTACCTTGCAAGCTCACTCGCCGAGGGTGTTTTTCTCTCGGTCCAGCCGAATTGACGTCCACTTGGATGTCTTTGATCTGGCAGGTTCCGTACTCAAACTTGGAATTCATCATCATGCGTATAGTCCTTGTTCTAGGATGAAAACGAACTGACAATCCGACTCTTTTTTGATTCTTTGATTGCACTTAGAACTCTTCCACACCTGGGAGCGGGGCGCGGGCCTTCTTTCGCCTGGGTTTGGTTTTGCTCAGGAATTCAGGCAAGCTGACTTCGATGGACGCTAGGGCTTGGACGGTCTTCTGACTGATTGAGACGATCCCTTCGTTGGCTCGTAAAGTTCGCCACTGGTCGTCGACTTTCGTGAACTGAGCACTTGCCGTCGCCGTGCGAGTCATCGGCCAACGTGTGTTCTGGCATTGAACCACTTGCTTGATTGGGATCGACTCGAGTTTTCGAAAAACGCGTCCGGCCATTTGGATGGTCGTTGAGCATCCACTAGGACGCACGAACACGGTCTTGAGGGTCGGTTCGTCGAGTCCTTCGACAAGGACTTGGGCATTGACTAGAACGTCCAGTTTCCCGGTCGCGAATGCGTCGAGTTGCGATTCGCGATGGGTGCTACCGGTGACCAAATCCACTCGCACGCCGGATGATTTCAAGATCTCATAGGCACGCTGGCAGTCTGTCAAATTGTGAAAGTACATGATGCTCTTGCCCCATCGATCCCGATCCTGAAGGTACGTTTGCGCAACATTCTCGGGACGAAAACTTGGGATGGTGTAGTGGTGGTACTCCGAGAGATAACCGTCTTGGATCAACTGGTGAATGCCAGCATCGCGAATAACTTTGTCGAAGCAGAGCTTGAGTTTATCGGTGCGGAAAGGGGTTGCAGAAAGTCCAAGAATGAACTTGGGTTTGATCAACCCATGGATCGACATCATCGAAGTGCAACAATCGTGTTGGGCTTCGTCGACCACCAAGAGATCCAAGTCGGTGGGTGGATCGCGATCGAACATCGAGATTGGGACCAGACGGACTCCGAGGTTCCGTCGCTGGTTTTCAAGCTGGGCTTGAGCCAGCAGATTGCGTCGCATCGCGACCCATCCGATACGCATACCAAAGGCGTCTTGGAAGCCGCGTGCGGCAAGGAGCCCCATGATTGTTTTTCCGCTACCTGTGGGACTGTGGACCAAGACGGATTTAGCCCCTTTCGAGTATTCCAACCACGTTTTTAAAACGATCCTTCGTTGGTAGTCTCGAGGCTCTAAGGACGCACCTTCGAGGATCGAGCCTAGCAGGGACTCGCGTTGATGTTCGACGATCACTACACAAACCTCCTAATCATGGGATGTCCCTTATTGGTAGCTCCCGGGTGTGACACCTCTGGTCACAACTTGGTTCGCCAAAAAGAAATCCTGGGATTTTTTGGCTTTTTTAGAATAAGGGAGCTTTTGCAGGCGTCAGGCTTCAGGCTTCAGGGAACAGCCAAGCAGCCAAGCGATTGAGGACAATCGCTTTACAATGGGATCAGCCAAGATGTTAGCCGATCTGGCGCAAGCGTCGGGCAGTGATTGTACACGGCACAGAACCGAACGAGGCGCTCGGCAGAATCAAACCATGTCCAAAATCGGAGGTGGTTTATTTAAATATGCCCCAGACGAATATTCGCCGAGGGCTAATCGGCTGCCCGATGCTGACAGCAGGCGTCAGGCTACAGGGAGCAGCCAAGCAGCCGAACGATTGAGGACAATCGTTCAACAAGTTTTCCATCAGCGTCTAGTCAGTGTTCATCAGTGGTTCGGTGGCTTTATCAGCGGTTGAGCGCGTACCCAAGCGCCCTGGTGGGTTTCGCGGTCCGGCGGGTTGGGCCGTTTTATGTTCGAAGCATCAGTGGTTGGCAGAAGAGCCCAAAATGAATTGAGCTTGGACCGCTTCACCACACCCTACAACAGCCAAACAAACAAGCGATTGAGGACAATCGCTCAACTTTGAAGGAGGGCTTGGACTACCTCGCCATGCACGTCGGTCAAACGATAATCTCGACCCTGAAATCGATACGTCAATCGTGTATGGTCAAAGCCTAATTGATGCAATATCGTCGCTTGCAAATCATGCACATGTACCTTGTCTTTGACAATCTGGAAACCAAGCTCATCGGTCTCGCCATACGACATGCCCCCACGAATACCCCCACCTGCTAAAAACATGCAATTGCAATCAGGGTAATGATCGCGCCCAAGCGTGCTGCCGCCTGCAGTCCGACCCTCTCGAAACGGCGTTCGCCCAAACTCCCCTCCGCATACAATCAATGTCTCATCCAACAAACCCCTCTGCCGCAAGTCTTTAATCAACGCCGATATCGGCTTGTCCATCGTACTGCACTTGTTGGTCAAGCCGTCTCGAATGTCCTCGCCTGGTCCGGTACCGTGGAAGTCCCAGCCCCAATCAAACAACTGTACATACCGAACTCCCTGCTCAACTAGACGTCTTGCTAAAAGACAATTGTTCGCCAAACTAGATGCACCTGGCTTGGCTCCGTAAGCTTCGAGAACCTCAGCCGGCTCCTTGGTAATATCCATGACTTCGGGTACCGACATCTGCATACGAAACGCTAGTTCATATTGTGCAATTCGCGTCGCCGTTTCGGGATGCCCCATTTGGCTGGCTTGCTTTTGATTCAATTCGCCAATCGCATCGAGTGTTAAACGACGCATCTGTCGATCCATACCGGGTGGATCGGTAACATAAAGCACCGGATCGCCTTGCGATCGGCATTGAACGCCCTGATAGACGCTGGGTAAGAAACCACTACCAAATGAATTCTTGCCACCATTGGGCTGCACACCACTGGAGATGAGCACCACAAACCCTGGTAGATTTTCATTTTCGGATCCCAATCCGTAAGTGATCCACGAACCCATCGACGGACGGCCCGATCTTGGGGATCCTGTGTAGAGCAATAGTTCAGCTGGGGCATGATTGAACTGCTCGGTGAACATCGATTTAATGACGCACATCTCGTCGGCAATTCCATGGAAGTTCGGTATCGCATCGCTCATCCAAGTTCCACCGGAACCGTACTGCGCAAATTTGCGGGGTGTCCCCAGAAGCTTAGGCACTCCCATGGTGAATGCGAACGTGCGGCCTTTGAGAAACGAATCCGGACAATCCTCTCCCGATCGCTTTACCAACTCCGGCTTATAGTCGTACATATCCAAATGGGGTGGTGAACCGGTCAAGTGGATATAGATCACTCGCTTGGCCTTTGCCGCAAAGTGAGGCTTGCGGGGTGCCAGTGGATTGATCACTCCCGAGGTGACTTCGTCCGAATCGGCAGACGCTTCCTGTCCAAGCATCGAGGCCAGCGCGGCGGCTCCGATGCCCCCTACGGAATCTCTCAAGAAGTGACGTCGCGTTTGCCACGCCATACGCTCGATTCGTGGATCATTCCAATTCGCTGTCATGTTTTTTACCAATCTTTTTCGAATTTGATTTGACTATGTTTTTTAGGGGCTTCGGGAATTGTTGTGGGTTCAATCAATGGTAAGCGGAAGTGTGCAAGCACTCCGGTGAGTGATGGAATGTCTGCGGTTTGGCAATGTTTTATCACCGGACGGCTCGCGCCGTTCCGCTTTTATTCGCTTGTGAAGCTCCCTTTTAACCACCAAAACTCCCGAAGAACTATTTTTCAAATTATGTGAACTATCTGGCGTGTTTATCGTCTCATGAGGAACTCATCCAAATTGAGGATCGCGTTGGCGACGACAGTCCAAGCTGCCATCTGGGCCATATCCATGCCTTCGGGTAGTGCTCCCAAAGGTTCGGTCGCCATTTTCTTAGCTGCCTCAGGCTCCGATTTGAATATCGAAACCGCCTTTTCATACAACTTCTCTAGGACTTCAATCTCGTCGGATTGAACCGGGCGACATAAAGCAGCCGTCAATCCGAACTCCACGCGCGCCGCATTGGAGTCCGAGGCCTTAAACATGTTTCTTCCAAGAGCTTGGGCCGCTTCGATATACACCGGATCGTTGAGCGTCACTAGCGCTTGGAGCGGTGTATTGGTTCGGACACGTCGAAGCGTGCAAACGTCTCGATTCGGAGCATCAAAAGCGCTCATCGAAGGATACGGATTAGAACGACGCCAAGTGGTGTACAAGCCACGTCGGTATCGATCATCACCGGCGCTAGTCGCCCAATCGGTACTGGATCCGAAGGCAGCCGAGAGTCCCATCGATGGTTGAGGCGGCTTGACCGGCGGCCCGTTCATTTTCGAACTCAATAGTCCGGCTACCGCTAAGGCTTGATCTCGAATCGTCTCGGCAGGAAGGCGGAATCGTGGACCTCGAGCCAGAAGTCGGTTCTCTGGATCGGATTGTACTAGTTGAGTCGATACCTTGGACGATTGGCGATAGGTTGCACTCATGAGCAAGGTTCTCAGTAGTTGCTTCATGTTCCATCCGCTCTCGACAAACTCTATGGCTAACCAATCGAGCAGTTCCGGATGGCTTGGCAAGTCACCTTGGGAACCGAATTCTTCGGCAGTTGCGACGAGTCCCGTTCCAAAGAGCTGTTCCCAGTATCGATTGACCGTCACCCGAGCGGTGAGCGGATTGTCCTTCGATACGATCCACTTGGCCAACTCGAAACGATTATTGACCTGTTGATCGCCCGTCTTGAACACTCCTGGTATTCCTGGCTTAACCTCCGGTCCGACATCCTGATAGTTGCCGCGATATTGCAACTTGGTGACACGTCGTCGATCGGGTGCTAACTCTCTGAGAATCGGTACGGTGGTGGTTGGTTTCAGGGAGGCTAGTTCTGCTCTAGTCGTTTGCAATCGCTTGCGGACGTCGGCAAGTTCGGGTGCTGTCGAGCGGTAATAGGTCGCCAGAGCAGCACTTTGCGCTTGGGTTCTTTCCCCTCGGGTAGTTCGCAGGATCGATTGAATGTCTCCAGGGATCTTGCCCCACTTGAGGATGGCATCGTCACCTGTGAGGGATAAGCGAAAGCGACCGATGATGTGATTCACGTGCTGCGATTGCTGGATCAGCGATACTCGCAGTCGACTACCTTCGGGAATATCGATCGGCTCGGTTGCGACCATCGTCAGGCGGTTATCGCGTCCATAGGAACCAGCCACGGCCCATCCTTTGTTGGGATCAATCTTCTTGCTGACTAGATTTGCGGCCACGAAGTCATCTTGCTGAAAATCAGCAAAGGCAGCTGCGAAGGTGATTGTCCGTGAACCATCGACACTCCAAGCCACATCGGGCATGGAAGTGTCTTCGATCGTTTTTTCCCAAAGAACCTTCTTGTCTTCGCCCAGCACTTTCACCAGTGCCCCTTTGAGTCGCTGAGAAATCCCGGCTCCGCCATCGGTTCGATTCCAAACAGCAATCTTCTGGATCGCTTGGGTTGATCCAAGATCGACTTCCCACCAAGGATCGGTGGCGTTTGCATCCGAGTGCGTTACTGAATTGGCTTCGAAGTAGTTCCCATTGGTATTTCCATCGATAGCACGTGATGGAATTCCTTCGAAGGCGACGCTACTTTGTGTCGCTGTGCCTTTCTTGGCAATATTTTCCCCATTGGCGAAGACCTCAACTTCGGCCAACGACAGGATCCTATTGGAGCCAGGCAGTTCGACCCTTACATAACGACCACCAAGAGTTGCCCCTGCGGGAGGTAGCAAGGTGGCTCGCAATTCGGTAAGAACAAAGTTTCCGTTGTTCCAACCTGGGCCTTTGTTGGGCAAGCGATCGTCGGCCAAGGTTTCTAGACTGACGGCTGCAATTTGCGAGACGCCGGCGGATCGGATGTTGGCCAAGTCCAATTCGACATGAAAGTTATCTTTTCCTGCACCCGAAGCGCTGCGAATCACATCGCTGGCCGGATCGATTGTCATCGTAACGCCAGCGTCACTGGTCGCAGAGGCTACCTTGGGAATCGACCATCCTGGCTGGCTCGGTAAGCTTTCCTCCCAGTTTTTTAGCGATGCTTCTAATTCCGGCGTCATCGTATCGAGAATCTTGACATCGGCAGCAACTTGTTCGGTCAACGCACTACGACGTTTGACTTGCTCGTCGGTCCAGAACTCATACAACGGAGATTCATCTCCGCGGTCAGCATCTTCGGTATTGTTAAAAATGGCATACGTCTCAAAGTACTCTTGCTGGCTGATAGGATCGTACTTGTGGGTATGGCATTGGGCGCAAGCCATCGTTGTGCCCATCCAAACGGCGTAGGTGGTGTTGACACGATCCACGACAGCCACGTTGCGAAACTCTTCATCGTTTGTTCCACCTTCGTTGTTGGTCAGTGTGTTGCGATGGAAGGCAGTAGCGATGAGTTGCTCGGCAGACGCATTGGGCAGCATATCGCCGGCGAGTTGCTCGATCGTGAACTGATCGAACGGCAGGTTGCGATTGAAAGCCCCAATTACATAATCGCGATAAGCCCAAATGGTTCGTGCGGGATCGTCCGCATAACCAGAGGAGTCGGCATAGCGAGCCATATCGAGCCACATCCGCGCCCAGTGTTCGCCATAGGACGCCTTTGACAAAAATCGATCGACCATTTTGTCATAGGCATCGCCCGAGTTGTCTTCGACGAACTGCTTGATTTCCTCTTGGCTAGGTGGCAAACCGGTGACATCCAGCGCAACTCTTCGGATCAGAGCATAGCGATCGGCTTGGGGCTGCGGGGCGAGTCCCTCGCTGCGGAGCCTTTCGAGGACAAAGTGATCCAAGGGGACTTTCGCCCAACTCTTTTCTTGCTCGGAAGTCAACTCGGGTAGTGCAGGCTTTTGTGGTAAACGATACGACCAGTGGATTGCGTAGGTAGCGTTTTCTCGAATCCAGCGTTCGAGCAAAGCGATCTCGGCTTCGTTGAGCTTCGGACCGGTCTCCGGAGGAGGCATGAGAGTCGATGCGTCTTGCGACTTGATCCGCACGATCAATTCGCTTTGTTCGGGTTTGCCGGGGATCACTGCAAAGTGACCACCTAGATCCTCGGCGATTCCCTCAGGCGTATCGAGCCTTAAACCAGAACTGCCACCACCTTTGCGTTCATTCTCATCAGGGCCATGGCAACGAAAGCAGCGGTTCGAAAGAATCGGCTTAATATCACGATTGAAGTCGAGACTTTTTTCGGTAGGCGATTGACCCGATGAGAGCGAAGTTACGACGATCGAAACGATCATTGCCAATAGGCCATTGGCTAACTCAGGTGTCCGATGCATAGGAAACTTAGGGGGGGTGGGATGGGGAAGCAGTTAATCGGAAGCCATTATTGAAAGTGGCTTTGCCGTCTGGCAATTGATCTTGGTTTCTCAAAGAAGCGATCAAGATCTCCGAGCGCAAAGGCAAGTTTGTCGATCTTGTTAGACAGAGTGCTCGGCTACTTCGGTATATCTGCCGAAGTAATCTTATGCACTTTTCCGTCTTGTTTGATCGCATAGCCATCGCCCGTTTGGGCCTTGGACTCATAGGCGATCACTTGAGGTGACTCGATATTATCCAAGATCTGCTTACCCCAAATTACCTTAATTTCACCCGACTTGATCGCTTTGATCGCGGTATCAAACTGTCCGGCGTAATTATCGATATCGTTCAAGCTGTTTAGCGGCGCGTCGCCGTAGGACGCTTGAACGATCATCGCGTGTGTTTCGGTTAATGCAGGGGATGCTTCAGTAGGAATTTGCGTTACGGCTTGCTTGGACGAACCACAGCCGGAAGTAGCGCACATCCCGATGAACGAAAGAACAAGGAAGGAAATCGGTTTCATCGATTACTCCACCTCAGTAATGACTTCACCACCAGCACGACTGCCAAGAGCTTGCCAGGTGGCGAAATCAATGTTATCCGAAAAGAGGCGAGTAGAACCGTCCGCCATGCAAACACTTACTCCGCCTGAATGGTAACTGGCCGCTGGCAGGTGGCCTTGAGCAAAACTTGTGTTACCACACCCGTATCGTTGTTGGGCGACATTTTGTGTTTGGCGATTCCAGTTCGGTGGTAAAGTGTGTGAATACGCGATGGTGGGGCTAATTGAGCCGCGATAGTACTGCAAACCTCCGTATCGGAAATAGGTTGTTCCGTTTGGCCCTGGATTGCACAGACGCAGATTTCTCCCGTCGGACAACTGAGCAGGCGTCGTATAGGCCACTCCATCGAACATGCTCGTTGTGTGATCGAACATACCAGTTTGGCTGTTATGGAAGTTACCTCGCTTGATTTCACCAAACATGGCTGTGTTGCTGGTTCCGTCCGTAATAGAAGAGTGCTTGGGGCCTTTGAGAAGCTGACCGGCAGGCGGATTAGGCATGCAGAAGATTCCGTCCCCAGGTTGGCCACCGCGGAAATCTGCGTTTGCACCTGTCGAAATCATGTAATTCGATCTACCCGCTTCGCCACCGCCGACCGGTTGAGTCGTGGTTGACGGATCCGACGGGCACAAATACATAGGAACCTGAGTGATGCGAGCTAGTGCATTGGCTCCAGTTCTGGCCGGAATGCTCGCGTTCAGTGGGGCATCGCTGTTGACATTGTAGTTCAAGTCCCACAAGCTGTTGAGGTTGCTTTGTTCAACATAGGTTAGCAAGAACACCTGGGGAGATGCGTCTGAGTAGTAAGTCGTAGGGACTTGGGTTGTGGGATTGGGCAGTATCTTGGAATGTCTTCGCGGCGGAAAATACTTCATCGCGCTTTCGAAATTGTGTGATGCCAAACCCATTTGGCGAATGAAGTTTTGACACTGCATTCTTCTGGCTGCTTCGCGTGCGGCTTGTACGGCAGGAAGTAGCAAGCCAACCAAGACACCGATGATTGCGATAACCACCAGCAACTCTACAAGCGTGAATCCATGTCGAACAACTTTCATCGGAACAATCCTCGAACTAGTCAGGAAGTAAAATAAGTTCATCAAGTGTAAGAATAGAAGGAAAGAGAGGGCGTGGCAAGAAGCTTTTCTCGGGAAATTTAGGCTAAGACCCAGATCGCCACGTCTGTCAGATTTGCCCCGAATAGCGACGTTTGCCGAAGGATTTACCGAATATTGCGGTTGTGCAAGTAGAATTGGCTACGCTAAAGCCCCCGAAGCTTTCGTAGAGAATCGGTCGCATCTCAAGAAAGACTCGGGAGCTACGAATGCCATGACCTTCGTGATGCTTAAGATTACCTGCACTAGCTTTGGCCACAAAGCGATAAATCTCAGGCTGAGCCAAAACGGCGTTTGAGCCGCCACGCCGACGTTTCGTGGTAAGACCGGCTAGCGTCAGTCCGTAGATCGCCAGTGAGCAGGGTTCTGGCATCGTATTGATATCGGTCGAGGTGACGCGGAAGCTGAAGTCTGACCCGGGTTGATCCGAAATAGCTGTCGACTGTCAGAATGACCGAGGCGAAATCCACATCGAAATAACCTTCGAATCCCGCTACCGGCGTCAGGCTGATCGCCTTCAGGATGGAACCACCAAAACCATCGCCTGAGATCAGCTTGAAGCCGACACTCAGATCCCCTGTGTTGAAGGGAGGATGATTGTTCATCGGAAAGATACAGAATCCGAAACACACTGCGGAATCCTCTGCTGTAAAACACTGGCCGATGGGCGAGAAGGTAGCGATCTGAAAAGCTGAAGAGTAAGAGTCTTGAACGATCAGTTTTTAGTTATCTCTTTGGAGGAACTTACGGTTTTGCTCCCTGAGCACTCTTTGTACGTGATTTGGATCGCACGTGTTTCGATGAGCTTATCATTGGCTTTCTGAAACTTACCGGACGGCTAACGCCGTACCGCTTTTGAATTCAATGATTTGGTCGCGAAATGAAATCCCGCAGTGAGAAAAATCTTTCCCAAGCACAACGGGATCGGATTGTGCAAATGGCTTGGGAAGACCGAACAAGTTTCGATGCCATTGAGGCTCAATTCAGTTTAACACCCGGTGAGGTCATCGCCTTGATGCGACGGGAGCTCAAGCCATCTTCGTTTCGGCTCTGGCGAGAAAGAACTGCCGGCCGCAAGACCAAACACGTGGCCTTGCGAGGATTTGCAATCGGTCGCTTTCGCTGCCCGAACCAAAAAGACTAGCCGAACAATGATCACTTTCTCATCGCATCGATAAGTCGCTTGTCCTCATCGCAGAGTTTTTCAGTCGGGACATTCATAACAGGGGACAGACCCTTGTTTTTCAAATTGACGAAGGAGGGACAGTCCCTGTGTTGATGACGGGACAAATGCCAGCATTTTATTTTGGGGATCAGAAGCGGAATCGAGCATGATTCCACCAGAGAGGGGGGTTCGCAAAGCAATTTTTACCAATCAGCACCAAATTTTTGCCCTCTCGGCGCAGACCGATCCCCACAACCCCCTCGGGGCTCGTTGCAGATGGTGTCGGTTTTGTACCCGAATCTTACTTGCTTTGCGATGAGCCGTCAGCAGAGCATGCTTGCTGCTGATCTTCCTTCGGCTCACACCCCGTCCGATAGCGATACATCTGGCCAAACTCCTTGGCCTGCTTGATCACCACTTCGGCACCAAATCGATGTTGCTTAATACACACCGGTATATCCTCTGGCAACGTTTTGATCTCACGCTCGAGGATCTTGTTCCTGATGCACCACTCAAGTGCATCCAAATACTCCTTGTCGGTGTAATCCAGAAACCCTTTATCACTGCACCGGAAACCACCCGAGTGCAACTCAGGATCATTCGATAGCTTGCTGATCTTCACCACGCTAAGGAACGCTCCTTTGGAGATCTTTGGAATCCAAACCGGAGGCTTTTCGCTTTTCTTTTCGATTGGGGACTTCTCCGTGGATTCAAGGGCTTGGGGGATCGAACCGTCCCCTAGAGCTTCGACTGTTGGGATTGGCTCTACCGGTGGGCACTCCTGTTCCTGCTTCTCAAGCTCTTGCATCTTGGATCGGAGCATATCCAATCTGACTTTGGCCGAAGTGTAGCTGTAGTCGTCGATGCCAAGGGAAAGGCCGGCCTTGATCGCATTGAGGTCGACATAAAAGCTACATCCAAGCAGATGATCGGTGTCTTCGATGACGGTCGCATGAAAACGGCCTTTCCAGAAGTGTCCCATCGAACCACCATCTTCGATATTGGCTCTCTGTGCGATCTTCTGACAAAGCAGTCGCATCCACCAACTGATGCTGCTGAGTTGCTCTCGGAGCACAGCGATCCTTTTCTCATTCTTCGCCAGGGCTTCGATTTGCGTTTCCTTCGGGGTAATCGGCACACGCACAAACTTATCGCCTTCCGCGAGACATTTCTTCGACTTGGGACAAAGGGTCATCCAGCGACGAGCGACTTCCAGATCCGTCCACTGCTCGACCGCATCGGGCCTGGAACGCAGGATCTGGTGGATATGGTTGCTCATCAGGGAAAAACTTATTAGGTCGATCGCCATAAGAGAGCTTTGGAATTCCAGGATATCGAGGATCCAGTCCTTTCGATGGGAGTTATGGGTTTTGGAGACAAGATCCTCACCGAGCAGAAACAGATTTCTGGCTGTTTTGGCGACGGTATGAGCGATCGTGACTTCGTTGGGTTTAATCAAACTACCTCTGGTTTTACGTGACATGGCAATAGCCCTCCTGACTTACAAACAAACACGGTAAAGCGATCCGCGGTGTCCATCCGCAACGATAGGCGAGTCATGCCTAGAGACCGACGTTTTTGATTGTGCACAAAAGTGAAAATAAGTGTTGGATTTGGTCGAAGAAATTTTTCGATTTTGCGATCGAGTACAGCGCGGTGGCCAAGCGAGAGAATCGCTAGCAAAAAAATTGTGCATGCGCAGGGTCTGTCCCCGCAATGTTCATACGAGTGGTCTGTCCCCGATGATTGGGGACAGACCCTGTGTTGAAGACGACCGGATCGCTAGCAAAACTCAGTGGTTTGCGTAGGGTCTGTCCCTATGTATTAGGTATTTTGTCGCTGAGTTTTTACGTTGTAATTCGCTACAAGCCCAGACGCTGGCGGCGAGCTTCATACAAAAGGATCGTCCCAACAATCCCAACATTTAAAGACTCCACCCCAGCTACCATCGGTATCGAACAAATACTGTCTGCCATCTGCCGAGTCCTGGAACTCACGCCTCGCCCCTCGGCTCCAAGCACAAACACCGTCGGTTGCCTAAAATCTAAATCCCATAACGGTTGACCATCCATGTCAGCCACCACAACCTTTGAACCCATCCTCCTGGCATGCCCCACCAAGGCTTCGATATCCACTACAACCGGCGGACAACGAAACCACTGACCCGCCGTGCTGCGAAGAAACTTCGGATGCACCGGACTGACCGAATCGGGACTCAAATACATTCGACTCCCCCCCAAACCGACCACAGACCGAAGCAGCGTCCCTGCATTTCCCGGATCTTGAACCCCTTCGGTCGCTAAAACCAAACTCCAATCTTTGGGATCTCCAGACATCCCCTCCACTCCGCCCGACTGACCCTCAATCCCTAACCTTCCTATCGCTACCACACCGTCGGGATTCTGAGTCGTTACTGCTTGCTTGAGCCAAGATAACTCGACCGAGTAGCTTTCTACTTTTTTGTTTGATAAGCTAGCGGACAACTCTCGATTCTGTGCTTCCCACTTCTCTGTGTAATAGACACTGCTAAGTGGCCAACCAGTTGCCAGAGCCTCGGAAAGCAAATGCGTCCCCTCGATCAAAAACTCGCTTTGACCAGTCTCCACTCTATGTAGACGTTTGAGCCTGCGTAACTGAGGACTGCTCAAACTCTCTATGCGCTGCACCACAATGGACTCTTTAACTCGGTTGCTCAAGCCTTAAGACCGAGTAAGAACTCCGCGTTGTTGCGAGTCTTTTGAAGCCTGTGCACCAATTGCTCCATCGCGTCGGTTGAACTAAGCCCCGCTAGGGCCTTGCGCATGATGACGATCTTTTGATGCTCTGCCGGATCTAATAAAGCTTCTTCGCGTCGTGTGCCGCTTTGATAGATATCGATCGCTGGCCAAATACGACGATCGACAAGAGCTCGATCCAACACGATCTCCATGTTGCCTGTACCTTTGAACTCCTCGAAGATCACCTCATCCATGCGACTCCCGGTTCCTACCAATGCTGTCGCAATGATCGTCAGCGAACCACCTTCCTCAACTTTCCTAGCTGCTCCAAAAAACGATTTGGGCTTTTGCATCGCATTGGCATCAAGTCCACCGGTTAGCGTCTTTCCAGACTGTATGCACTCACCGTTCCAAGCCCTAGCTAGGCGAGTAATCGAGTCGAGAAACACGACCACGTCGATGCCATCTTCAACCATCCGTTTGGCTTTCTCAAGCACCATTTGGCTGACTTGAATGTGCCTCGATGCTGGTTCATCGAAGGTGCTACTGATGACTTCGCACTTCGGTCCACGTACCTCTCGCTGCATATCGGTGACTTCTTCTGGTCGCTCGTCGATGAGCAACATCATCACATACGCGTTGGGATAGTTTGCCAACACTGCCCGAGCCATCTTTTGCATAAGAATGGTCTTACCAGCCCTCGGTGGAGAGACGATTAAACCTCGTTGGCCAAAGCCTAATGGAGTTACCAGATCGACAACCCGTGTCGCCAATTCTGATGCCTGAGTCTCCATGATGATCCGCTGCTTGGGATGCAACGGCGTTAGCAAATCGAAGGATTTGCGCGAACGAACCTCGTTGGGGTTTCGATGATTGATGGCCTCGACTCTGAGCAACGCAAAGTAACGCTCGTTCTCCTTAGGAGGTCTTATTTGTCCCGAGACAGTCATGCCGGTTGTCAACCCAAATCGACGAATCTGGGAAGGTGATACGTAAATATCATCAGGACAAGCGACATAGTGATGGCTAGCAGACCTTAAAAAACCGAAACCATCGGCAAGGATCTCCAAGGTGCCCTCGCCCATCATGATCCCAGAGGACTGCATGCGTGCGCGGAGCACTTGAAAGATCAATTCCTGACGAGGAAGCTGTTCCCAATTGAGGATTCCTTCAATCTTGGCAACTTGGCCAAGCTCCTCCTGTGCCATCCTTTGCAGGGTCGCAAAATCCAAAACCGCCCGAGGCTCTGCTCCCGCATTCTTGATCCCAGAGCGTTCGCGCAGGATCTCTTCGGCAATCGATAGGACTTCGTTGCTGTTTCGGACCGGTCGTGATCGGCCAATGTCTTCGTCGGTCATTTTTGGATTGGAATCCGTTGACGCAATTCCTGCGATCGATCGTCCGAAGCGCAAAGCGACCCACACAGGTCGCTAGGGAAACGAAATCGGATTCGGGGTGTTGGTGGGATGTTTGAGGAGAATCCGCGGAAAAATCCACGACATTCGTATTATAGACAACAGGTTTGATCGAGTACAATGAAATTTTATTGCACCAATATCCGAATAACCCACTGCGGATTACCCCGGCCCACTAAATCGTAGCCAAAGGGGTTTGCTGTCACCTAACGAGATCTCCAATAATTTCAAAGTCCCGCGTTCTTGCTTAGATGCTTGGCCGCGCTGTTGGCAAGACAACCTTTGGCAATTCCGGCAATACCGAGTAACCTTTGGATCATTCGACTAAGCTCTCCGACCCTATCCTCTGGATCCCAAAAACTGCATGAAAACATTCCTTGGATCCCTGGCTGTTCTCCTGAGTGTTGCAGCCCTGGCCTACGGTATCTACTTGCTGAAATTCAAAGTTCTAGTGGCTACCGCTCCACCCCAAGAAGCCCGACCGACTCCTGTGGTTTTCTCAAACCCACAAACG
>JBEIGI010000086.1:0-18242 GCA_040381975.1 Pirellula sp. | reverse complement strand
TGGCTATGGTGACTTTGGCCGTTGGCCAATTTATCAATCACACTCCTCGTTGCCATCTGCGGAGACTCAGAACAAACCTGATTCAATACGCTCGACGGCACATGGAATGTGCCTACTACTTTAAAGAATTTCGTTTAACCCGCAGCCAACGGCGAGGAATTTAAATAAGCCCCCTAGGATCCTTCGTTTGGGGCTCAATCGAAGCCCTCCAGGGGCGATGCCCCTTGGCTATGGTGACTTTGGCCGTTGGCCAATTTATCAATCACACTCCTCGTTGCCATCTGCGGAGACTCAGAACAAACCTGATTCAATACGCTCGACGGCACATGGAATGTGCCTACTACTTTAAATTTGACTCAAGGTTCCAGTAGCCGATCCGACCGCTGGCTTCTTGAAGATCGCAATCGGCTAAGTGCCAATCGAGCCATCGCTGCACCTCTTGCCCCTTGGACGCATACAACTCCAAATGGGCCTGGACCTGCTGAGGCATGTTCCCCTTGAGATCCCCAAGCGCACTGAGCTTCTCGACCCACTCGCTTAAAGCATCCGATTTTGCGATCGCCAATTTCCATCGTTCCAATACCGCGCATTTGTCCGTATAAGCGTTCGATGCCTCGACTCGTATCTGCTCGGAGCGGTCAGCAATCCACCGATCCAAGACCGCTCGACGCTTGGCAATTTCCTCCGCAGGCAACCTGCGATGCAGCAATCCTGAGGGCTTCGCCGAACCCAAGAGGGATCGCAAACTCTGTGGAACGCCCCCGAGTCCGCCTAGCACATCAAGCGATTCCTCGTTGATCCACTCGGCATGTTGCCGCACATATCGCAACACCTGCAATTCTCGCCGCTGATCAATTGCCCAGTCTTCATAATCGCATCGGTCGTTAAGCTCACCGGTAGGGGCACAAGTAAGCTCCGGATCGTACTTGCAGGCGATCTGGTTGCCCACGAGCAAGGCGAGTTGTTCTCTTTGCTTCTGCAGTTTAGCATCAAGTTGCAAACGTTGATCTTCAAGATCGATCTTCGTACGCTTGATCGCTGTGATGTCATCGACTTGGCCACCAAGCTCAATGAGTTCCTCCTGCAAGCTTGCCTGTTGGATCGCGTAACTGATCGCTTGAGAGTTGATCTCTAATCCCATCCGACAGGCTGCTATGCCATAGTGCAATCGCAGGGCATTGACTGCCGATTCAAAGCGGGCTTGGTTCTCCCATTCCTTAGAGATGCACAGCAGAAAGCTCATTTGCTGTGGGCTCGGGGACCGTGTGATCAACGACCCTTTCTTGGGAATCGACCAAACCACCCTCGCATCAGCAATCGCTTGCGCTTGCTTGCTATTCCAGAACGCTTGATCAGCCAGTTCCTCGAAACGACTCTGCGCCATTCCTCGATGGCAAATCAGGCACCCAATCACGAGCGAGAATAGCGCGCATGCAAGGCATCGTAATTTCGATCGCTCTGAATTCATCGCTTACCCGAATGAGATACCTCGTTTGAGCTCCAGGGCTCCCTCAACCGCAAGAAAACGCCTTAGCTAGCAAACAATCCGGTTTCTTGCCGATCCTAGGATATAAACCTGTCGTCACGGGGTAGCATCGATAAGCGGTTGTAGGAAACTCAACGATTCCCCTTGATTTTCTAACTAGGAAAACTGCGTGGAGTTTGACGGGGCGATGCCAAGGAACTAATCAGGCTTGCTGGAGGTCGACCATGCGAGTCGCGGTCGGATGGCTGGGCCGTACCAGGAGCCCAAGTACTCTTTACGCATCGCTCCGGTGTCCAGCACACGAAAGGCCAAGACATTTTCGCACTGAATCGTCGGCTTACCAATTTCAGGCCCTAAGAACAAACTCAGCACGTATCGGGAATCATTTAGAAAATTCGCGGGCAAGACGCACTCGGCTCGGAACACGCCAGTAGAAAGAGGCGTTCCATAGGTGCTATCGACAGCCAAATTCATTGAGGGTGCGTTGGCCGACGATAGAACAAAGACTCCGTTCTCATCCTTCAAATGGAGCTGAACGGTATTGATTGCACCTTCGCGAAGCACTTGGTATTGAATCTCGATTGCAATCGGTTGATCGATGTCAACTTGGTTGTTGCTCGTGATTGAATTCGCGTTCCGAACCCCGATCGAAATCAAGCGAATGTCTGAGCTAGCCGGAGCAGAAGCCTGCTCCCAAACAACGTTGCCGGTGTCGACTCGCATGCCCTTAAGGTAATGCTCGATCACTTGCTTGGGTTGCCCATCAATCACAACCGATCCGTGATCCAAGAGCAATGCGCGGCTGCAAATGTTTGAGATGGCCGCTAGGTTATGCGAGACCACGAGGATCGATCTGCCTTGATTACCAAGCTCGGTTGCCTTACCCATGCAACGATCTTGGAAAGACTGATCTCCCACACTGAGGACTTCGTCGATGATCAACACGTCAGGCTCCATGTGGGCAGCAACGGAGAAACCCAGTCGCACGACCATTCCATTTGAATACCGCTTCACGGGCGTATCTAAGAATTGACCGACTTCGGCAAATTCAACGATCTGATCAAAACGACTTCGGATCTCCGATCGTTTCATCCCTAGAATCGCACCATTGAGGAAGATGTTTTCTCGACCTGTAAGTTCCGGGTGAAAACCAGTGCCGATCTCAAGCAGACTTCCAATTCGGCCTCGTACACCGATCCGCCCTTTTGTTGGCGTTACAATTCGAGATAGGATTTTTAGAAGAGTACTCTTGCCGGCCCCATTGTGCCCGATGATGCCTACGACCTCTCCTTTGCGAACTTGGAAACTGACGTTCTTGAGCGCCCAAAACTCCCTGGGATCGCCAGCCAGAGCTTTAAAACCTCCAAGCAATAGTGACTTGAGTCCCGAAGAGATCGCTTCGGTGAGCCGATGGTGCTCTCCAAAGGTGCCCAAGCGAAACTTCTTGGAAACGTCTTCGACGCTGATCGCAATCGGTGTTTGTTCGTCGATGTGCATGGACATCAAATCCTGTCAGCCATCCACTGGTTCGAGCGCTGAAACCAAACCAAGCCCGAGATAACCAAAACGACCGTTAAGACTGCAGATAGAATTAATCCTGCAAGAGGCGGCATCGGAGAACCTAAAACCCCCCAACGGGCAAGCCCAATACAACTGGCGACTGGATTGGCGCAGTAGACTACCTGCCAAAATTTACTTAGCGAACTTTCAATTTTATCGAATCCGTAGACAACTGGTGATAGAAACATACCGATCTGCATAGCGAAAGGAAGTACATAACCGACATCCCGATACTGCACATTGAGGGAACTGAGCCAAAGAATCGCACCGAAACAAAACAAGGACAACCATACGATTGCAAGGAGTGCGGCCCAACTTGTTGCCCAGTGGATGGACTGCCCCAACCAAACGACAAGTGGGAGTAGAATGACTCCTCCGACGGCCAGATCGAAAAGTGCGCACAAAAGGCTCGAAAGAGGTAAAAGCACCCTCGGAAAGTAAATTTTCGTGACAACATGCCGGTAATTGACAAGCGAACCCGTAGCATCGCGAAGTGAATTGTTAACTAATTGCCAAAGTAGCAACCCCAATAGAATCACCGATGCTTCACGCCAAAGGCCAGTCGAATCCCCTTTGGGATTTCGCTGGATGCCCATAAAGTAAAAAAAGAGCAAGAAGATCAAGGTACCCAAGAGCGGTTGGATCAGAACCCAAAGCACTCCTATCAAAACCTGACGGTAACGGATCAGCAAATCTCGCTGGAAAAAGCTTATCAACAACTCACGAGAATCCCAAGCCTCTTTCAATTGCTTGAGACCCATCGCGTCAGCCTGCCCGAAATAAACCAACTCCTTGGAGCCTTCTATTTTCTGAATCGCGTCAGCATCTACCACAACGTATCAGCCTTCGTTGTTATCTTGGAGAATCTAAGTGGTTAAACCGGAGTTATTGGAAGGCGATCAGCCCACGACTGGCTTTTGCCGAGCAGCATTGAATTAGAGTAAGCGGAAATGCGCATGGCTTCGGGTGCGTGATGAAATGTTCGCGGTTTCGTATGGTTTTCACCGGACGGCTCGCGCCGTTCCGCTTTTAATTTAGCACCCTTGGGCTTGAAGTTCAGTGCTGTTCTTCAAGTGTTACCCACAATAAACCCTTCATTGAAATGAAGTCCAAATGAAAAAGCCTCCCTGCACTTAGCAAGGAGGCTTTTGTGTTTTTCGAAACGGAACTTCTAATACGATCCGTTCGGATTACTTGACTTCGGCAGAAGCCGTACCGCCACTGCTGTCGTCACCACCACCTGTTCCAACACCTGCTGGCTTGGTAGGAGGCAGAAACTTTTCAGGAGCAGTTACTTTGTTACCGCTGTCACCGCAACCAACAAAAAATGATGTTGCGACGACCAACATTGCGAAAAACTTAAACTTCATTATTACTCATCCCAGTTAGTAACGTTACCATCACCAATGCCCGATTGCATGATGAAGACAGTTGCGTCAACAGTGTTTGGAATCGCTCGAACCGAGCCGTCGGCCAATCCGAACTGAATCGATCCACTGTGGAAGCTCGAAAACTTGTGCCAAACCTTGGAGTTTTGCAAGTTGTAAACAGATCGGTGCCATTCGGAGAACTGAGGTCCAGCGTTCCAAGAAAGCGACCATTGACGACCGGTACCGCGAAGGGCGTCATTGAACAAACCTGTAACTTCACCGAAAGCGATGGTGTTGGAGGTTCCGTCAGTGATGTTCCCTTGCTTGATCTTCGAGTTGTTGAAGAACAAACCGCGGAGAGCGTTTCGGCTTGTGTTGTTCGCCCAAGGCTGAACGTTCTCATAAAGAGTAACGGTGGCTGGAGCAGTACCCAATTGACCCGCACAACCAAGGTAGTTGGTTCGACCAACTTGGGTTGGTTCGAGCCAACCGTACATGGTGCAACCCGTGGACGTGTTGATCAGTTCTGTACCGATCGCGTAGGTGTTCGAGTACGCATCGTCACTTGGGCAGAGCAAGTTCGAAACGCGGTACTGATGCTGATCCCACAGGGACTGTTGCGGATACGTTCCATCAACCCAGCGAATGTAGCGAGGACGCTCGGCTGTTGAGTATGCAGATGCATTTTGAGCATCAACATCCATGTTTCTCTTGTTTTCCCACATCATGTAAAGCTGGTTAGCTTCCATGTACGGAAACATATGAACCAAGTGGCCGACGTAGCTACGGTTTTGAGCGTCCATCGGTGTGTTGAAGTTACGACTTCCGATATATCCCGGAGGAAAACGCTTCAAAGCCGACTCAAAGTTTTGTGCGGCCAATCCCAACTGCTTGAGGTTGTTGCCACACTGCATCCGACGCGCTGCCTCACGTGCCGCTTGTACGGCTGGCAACAAAAGTCCAACGAGGATGCCAATGATCGCGATAACGACCAGGAGCTCCACAAGTGTGAAACCCTTTCGGCGATTCATCCTGCTCATAGTAAAACCCTCATACGAAAAACAAAAAAACAACACAAAATTAGTAAACCCGCGATTCCTCGGGGAATAAACAGCACAATTGTAGCTCTAGACCCTTGCGCGGTAAAGCTTTAGCTGTCTTGAAATCGGAAATTCGTAGAAGAAATCCTGTAAAAAAGCAAACTGAATCAGGATTATTAATGCAAAAGACGTGTGTTGGGGAGGTTTAGGGTGGGTGGATCGAGGGAACGCCGCCCTGCGGTCGGCTACGCACGGTTGAGGACAACCGTGCAACATGAGGCGTTATTTCAGGGAATCGCCAAGAGTGATCGCTTGCCAAATCAGACGAGCCACTAAATCACGATTGCCAACGATCACCAACACCCGAAAACTCGCCTTACGATTGCTGAGCCTTGGCAACTCTCGATGCCTGAACACAACATTCCACTTCACAACACGCTCAGACTCAAAACGAAATCTCCCATACCCAGGCTTGGACTCGATCCAATCCGAATGCCCCATAGCGATAGCCCCCATAGCAAACTCGCCATCCGCCGTAGCAAGGATCACAGGGTCGGGCTGTTCGCCTGGCCCATCATCAAGCCTTAGGAGCCGGCCATCCTGAGAGGATACCTTCCAAAAATCAGAAAATTCGCTCGGCATATATCCGGTCAGAACCTCGAACTGCGCAAAGCGATGGTTTTCACTCTGCGGCCACTCGAAGGTGTTGTCCACCCGAATCATATGCGGATCGCTGTAAGCTCCTAACTCGATGCGTTTGTGGAGTATATGTTCGGAGCATGAAGTCTCATTGAGAGCCAATCGCCCCTCGGATCGCTCACCAGGATTTAGCCAATAAGCCATCTGCGTCGAAGTGCGCAAAACCTTATCGGCAACCTCGATACCAAGCAATCGACTGGTGCTGCGATCCCCTGCCCCATCGCGCCGCGAACCGGCTTCGGTCGGATTGTATCGCTCGGCCCAAAACGGTTCGTCCGACAGTGCATCAAAACTACATGCCGACTGCAATTGCCTTCCATGATCCGCACTATCGATGAACTCTTTACCCTTCCACCGAATCGAATGCACGGCGCCTGCCAGTCTAGACGTGGTGGTGATCGTCAATGGATCCCCGTCGACTTGGATCGAAATCGACTTGTTGCCATCGATAACAGAACCTGAATCGATCGTCTCTTGGCCATGAGCAATCGAAACAAGACATGCAAAACAGAGTGAAATGATCTTCAGGTAAGGACCGCTAGTGCCTGGACATTGGCATGACCACATAGGTATAGCCATCCTCGGTGGTGTACAAAGCTGGTTCGGTATTGGATTTTACGTGCAACGTAAATGTGCTTTCGGGTGGTAAAACCTTGAAAAAATCCAATACAAATCGGTAGTCCATGGTCAATGCCAACGGTGCCTCGTGGAAATCGATAGGGATCTCGATCCGAGACTGCCCGACATCGGCTGTCTTGGCTCCGACAATCATGGTCCCATTGCCGAATTGGAATTCGATCCCACGACTTTCGGGATCAGCCACGATCGATGCTTGGCGAACCGATGCAAAAAAAGGTCCGACCAACCCCGAAATCCGCGTTCGTCCTTCTTGCGAGGGTATCACCGATTTCCAATTTGGATAACGGCCTTCGACCAACCGCGAAAACAGCGTACATCGGTCTGTTTTGAGCAAAATGTCGCTTGTTCTAGCAGCAATCTTGACACTCGAATCGCTATCGGCAATCGAACGCTCGATGGTCTGAAGGGTTTTTGTGGGAACGATCGTCGAAGCCCCTACGTTCTTGAATCCGTTGACGGAATTTCCCTTGCCTCTCATGCAAGCCAATCGACGCCCATCGGTCGCAACGGTCGTGATATCCTCACCTTCCATCTCGAAGAGAACCCCACCGAGTTGATACCGTGTGCTTTCGGTATCGGTCGCAAAAATGGTTCGTCGTACCATCTCACGAAACGCAATCGCAGGCATTTCGAAGTACGTGTCTTCGATGAATTTACCAACCGATGGATACTCATCGGGATTCATCAGTTGCAGATGAAACTCGGAATTCACACCGTGAATGTCGAGTGCATTGGAACTGGTTTCGAACGTCAGCAGTTCATCGCTGGCCTCGCGAAGGATATTTCCAATTCGCTGAACATTCAAAAGGGCCTTGCCTGGCGTGACGATCTCGACTTCTTCGATTTCAAGTCGAATCCCAGCTTCCTGGTCGGTTGCCATCAGCACAACCTTGCCATCGATTGCCTCAAGCTTGATATGGCTCAATACATCCTTCGGGCTCCGCGTCGGAACCAATCCTGCCACGATCAGAAAACCGCTCAAGAACTTTTCACGTTTGCATACAATCTTCATAACGTCGATTTTCGCTTCCACAGGTTCAAAACAGTCGATTTACGTCCCTATGTTGTAGCGGTTTTACCAGCCTTTTGAAGTATGCTTCAAGCGTTGCCAATTCGGTTGCTTAGAAAATACGGTTTGGGTGGAAATATTGTGGCTCAGAGGTTCTTCAGGTAATTGTTGGGTATCGTCTGAGTCCCAATGCTTCTTTTCGAGTACGAAAAAACTAGCAGACCCCTGGCCTACTCGAATTTAGCCCAGGTGCAAGCCGGCCGTGTGGCCGGTGCTCCAGGCAGCTTGGAAGTTGTAGCCTCCGATGGGACCATCCAAATCAAGGATCTCCCCTGCCAAAAACAACCCCGGTTGCAATCGGCTCTGCATGTCCTGAAAATTCACTTCACCTAAATCGACCCCACCTGCGGTGACCTCGGCCTTGGGATACCCAAGCGTCCCTGAGATCGCTACCCGATGGTGCTTGAGATTTTCGATCATCTTGACGCGTATCGACTTGGGCAACTCTGCAAGATGCGGATCATAGGACGCTCCGATGCTCTCCAGGATCGATACGGCTAGTCGTTTGGGAACGCGACTTGAAAGCACTGTCGAAATAGCTCGATTGCTCTGGCGTGTTTCTTGGGCGATCCATTCTTCGAGTCCTTGCAGACTCAAGTCTGGAAGCAAATCGATCACCAATTCCAATCGATCCCCCGCGATGCGATCCGAGAAGCATCGCGAAACATTCATGCAAGTCGGGCCACTAAAGCCCTTGTGAGTCCACAACAATCCGCCCCGCGATTCTCTTCCCTCAAGCTTCATCGCCTTGTCCTGGCCCCCTTGGTAAACATCGGCACGAACCATGACATCTTCAAGGGTCAGACCACTGAGTTCGTGCACTTTCGCATCGGGCGAAGTCAGTGGCGTTAAAGCTGGCTTGAGGGGTGTGATCGTGTGCCCCATATCCTTCACCCAAGCGTATCCGTCGCCGGTCGTACCGCACCCACTGTAGCTAAGTCCGCCGGTGGTGATCAGCACGGTTTTGCTGGCCAACTCAACAGATTGATCCTGAATCCTCGCTCTGACGGTGAATCCTTGGCCCCCGACTGCTGGCCGGACGGACTCGACAGCACATCCGCAAAGCAGTTCTGCACCGTATCGAGCCAACCTTCGTACCACCGCATCGCGGACATCGATGGCACGATCGCTCACCGGAAAAACCTTGCCGGTCTGCTCTACCTTGGTGGCCACACCTTCACTCTCAAACTCCCGAACGACATCCTCTGGAGAGAGTCGCTTGAGAACCGAAAGTAAGACTCGGCCTTGTTTGCCAAAGGCTTCTGCGATTTTTCGACTATCGCAATGGTGAGTGATATTGCAGCGAGTGCCACCGGACATGAGGATTTTCACACCGGCTTTGTTGTTCTTCTCTAAAACGAGAACTTTCTTACCCCTCTGAGCCGCTGTCCCGCTAGCCCATAACCCAGCCGCGCCTCCTCCAACAACAATCGCATCCCAAGTCTTATCCATCGGTTTTTGGTTTCTCGAGCTGATCCCATTTTTGAAGCAAGCGATGCAATCCCGGACAAGTATCGGTTATACTCTGGGTCGTTGATCCAACAAGCTGACCTCGAACGAGCAAGGTTTCTTTCCCGATGAATTCTCCGATCGCACGAAGACAAATTCTCTCCGCAGGTCTTGCAGCCACCAGCAGCCTGCTTGTTCCCTACCGCGAGACAATAGCTGCCCTTCAGGATTCTCCTGTTAAGCGCGTCGGGCTTATCGGAACAGGATGGTACGGCAAAGCGGATCTATTCCGGTTGATCCAAGTCGCTCCGGTTGAGGTTGTGTCGCTTTGCGATGTCGATAGCACGATGCTCAGCGATGCGGCGGATATGGTCAAACAGCGACAAAAATCCGGCAACCGCCCTCGTACCTACTCTGACTATCGAAAGCTCTTGGCCGAAAAAGATCTCGATATAGTGCTGATCGCTACCCCAGATCACTGGCACGCGCTGCCGATGATCGAAGCGGTCAAAAATGGAGCCGATGTCTACGTCCAAAAGCCCATCAGCGTCGATGTGATAGAAGGCCAAGCGATGCTTGCGGCCGCAAGGAAATACAACCGCGTGGTACAAGTCGGCACGCAACGACGCAGCACCCCTCACTTGATGGAAGCCAAACAACAAATCGTCGACCCAGGGATGTTGGGCAAGATCTCCCATGCGGAGATCTACTGCTATTACCACATGCGAGCTCGCGAAAACCCACCTGATTCCGCTCCACCTGCTAATCTCGATTACGAGATGTGGACCGGTCCTGCCCCAATGTTGCCCTACAACAAACTCGTGCATCCACGATCTTGGCGCGCTTTTAACGAATACGGCAACGGGATACTTGGCGATATGTGTATCCACATGCTCGATACAGTTCGATGGATGCTGGGACTCGGATGGCCCACGAGAGTATCGAGCCAAGGTGGGATCTATGTCGACAAAGCATCGAGAGCCAACATCACCGACACACAAACAGCGGTCTTTGAATTCCCTGAACTCAATGTCCAGTGGACCCATCGCAGTTGGGGCGATCCTCCCGATCCTGCTTATCCATGGGGAGCAACCCTCTATGGCGAGAAAGGAACTTTAAAACTAAGCGTCAATAGCTTCGATTTCATTCCGCGTGGCTCCGACGCAAAACCGATCCATCGAGACGTAAAAATGGAACTCGAAGAATACCCAGAAGACAAAACCGAGAAGGATCTCGAAAGGCATGTTGCTCCGGCGATCCGTGTGCACATGCTCGACTTCCTCAAGGCCATTGCGCAGAGAGGCAAGCCCGTCGCGGACATCGAACAAGGACACATTTCGACCGCTTCTTGCATCCTTGCTAATCTATCGATGAAGCTCGGTCGTACCCTTACGTTTGATCCCGGCAAGCATGTTGTCGTAGGGGATGACCAAGCCACCGCGATGCTGCGGCGACCTTATCGTGCCCCTTGGATTCACCCTGAACCCAACCAGGTTTAATGCGTGCCCTACCGACTACCCCCTGATTCGATTGCGAGGGTTTTGGAAACCATCCCAGACCCATCGGTTCTCTGGAGCCCAGATGCCAACTGGGCGATTTTGGCTTCGCGAGACCCGCTTCCAGAAATCTCAGAACTAGCACGTCCGATGCTCGCGCTGGCCGGAATGCGGATCGATCCAAATTCCAACTCGGGATTTCAAATCGACTTTTACAGCGGCCTGACGCTCCGTGATCGTTCTGGCAAGAACTTCACCTCCATCTCGCTGCCAAACCCAGAGTCTAAGAAACCCAATCGCATCGGCTTTGTTTCTTGGTCACATCGAAGCGATGCATTTGTCTTCTCTCGCAACACAGGATCATCGACCGAGCTGTGGTATGTTCGATGCGATGATCCTTATCGCCCGGTCCTTCTGACTGATCGACTCCACACGGTTCTCATGGGGATCGATTGGATGCCCGACGGCTTGGGTATCCTCTGTGGCACTGTTCCCAGCGAGCGAAGTGAACCCCCAAAAGCATCGTCGGTACCCACAGAGCCGAATATTCAGTTCGCCGATGGGCGCAAGTCCCCCGCAAGAACTTATCAAGATCTCCTCAAGAATGCCGATGACGAAGCACTCTTTGAATACCACGCAACATCGAGGATCACGATCGTCAAACCTGGTTGCCCACCGGAGTATCTTGGAGATCCCGACCTTTTTACCCACGTATCGGTATCTCCAGATGGCGGACACCTCCTGACGGTTCGACTAAAAAAACCTTTTTCACTCGCGTTACCTTGGGAGTTCTTCCCTAAATCGATCGAGGTTCGGCGCTCAGATGGCTCGTTTCTATTTCAGATTGCCGACGTACCCCTTTCGGACAACATCCCGATCGAGGGAGTTCGGGTTGGACCAAGATCAGTGCAGTGGTGGCCTGGTCATCCTGCAAGACTCCTTTGGACGGAAGCTCTGGATGGGGGTGATCCAAATCGTAAGGTTCCGCATCGGGAGCAGTTGTTCTACCAAGACGCTCCGTTTGCTCTCAAGGCTCGGCCATTGCTGAGGCTGTCGGGTCGTTACTCGGGTAGTACTTTTTTTCGCGATGCGAATCTTTGGATGACTACCGAGTACGACCGAGACCGACGCTGGACCACCTCGACGGTCCATCGCATGAGCGATTCTAGTGGATCAAATCCACACACTCAGTCGCATGTCTTTTTTGATCGAAGTATCAAAGATCGTTACGGGGATCCGGGTCGCATCATGCTCGAACCGGATTTAGCAGGTTTTTCGATCGCAAAGCAGATCAAGGACAATGTCATACTGGCCGGTATTGGAGCAGGCCCAGAAGGAAATCGACCATTCTTGGATCTAAAGAATCTTGTAAGTCTTGAAACCAATCGCATCTGGAGATGCTCGAAAAATCACTCGGAAAATGTCGTTGCCGTATGGAGCCGCGATTCAGAAATCACTCTGCTGACGCGTCGAGAGAGCCCAAAAGAACCGCCCAATTATTTCCTGCGCAATCCGCATTCAGATTCCATCGAAGCTTTAACGCATTTCGTCGATCTGAATCCGGAACTAAGAGGAATCACTAAGCAAATTGTCCGATACAAACGCTCCGATGGAGTACCACTCTCGGCAACACTGTATCTTCCAGCAAACCATCGTCCCGAGAATCGATTGCCGTTGGTTCTATGGGCCTACCCGATGGAATTCAATGATCCAGATACTGCCGGTCAGGTCTCCGGGAACCCAAACTCGTTTCTTCGCGTGGCAGGTAGCACCCATTTAGCTCTCCTACTTGAAGGCTATGCGATCCTCGACGATGCCTCGATGCCGGTCATCGGTGATCCCGAGACGATGAACGACACCTTCATCGCGCAGATTGTCGACGCAGCGCACTCGGCGATCGACCATGTGGTTTCCATGGGGATCGCCGATCCAGATCGAGTCGCTATCGGTGGACACAGTTACGGTGCTTTCATGACGGCAAACGTCTTAGCCCACAGCAATCGCTTTCGGGCAGGGATCGCTCGCAGTGGTGCTTATAATCGGACGCTGACACCCTTTGGGTTCCAGAGCGAAAGGCGTCCGCTTTGGGAAGCCAAATCGGTGTACACCGAAATCTCCCCGCTGATGCATGCCGACAAAATCAAAACACCGTTGCTTTTGATTCATGGTGAAATGGATAGCAATCCGGGTACCTTCGCCATGCAATCGCTCAGAATGTTCCAAGCCATTCAAGGAAACGGCGGGGTTGCTAAGTTGGTGATGCTACCGTTCGAAGGTCACGGCTACCGCGCAAGGCAATCGGTCATGCACGTTCAATATGAAACCGTCCGGTGGCTCGATCAATACCTAAAGAACATCAACGTCGATTGATCTGGTCGATCACGAAAAGGACGTCCAATGGATCCAACGCTCCATCCCGATTCGGATCGACAAACAATAATCCAGCATCGATTATCGGATCCAGGATGCGAGTGCCGCGTCGATTGATCTCATCGATCAATGTCAGAACATCCAGGGGATTGAGTCCTCCGGAATTATCGACATCAAACACAAGGCTTGGATTTGTCCAGCGAGCTGGATCATTGTCGCGAACTAAAAAGATAAAGGCTCCAGCGATCGCTCCGTTGCCGCTACCTGTAAGCACAATCGATCGAGGATTCGAAGGCCGCTCATTGTTTAGCACCGATACTTCAAAAGTTGCTTGAAGCGATCCGGATGGGATCATCACTGTGCTGGGGAATACCAGAATGCCTGCTTGGCTTGCGGCCAAGCTAACCGAGACGCCGCCGACAGGAGCGGGCGATCGTATGCTTATGGTCGCTTGTGTCGCGGAATTTCCCGCAACACCTTCGTCTAGTTCCGTTAGCGTCGCTGTTAAGACCAACGGTTGAAAGTCCGTCACATCCACAGACACGCCGACCAATTCCAGATTCGCTACGAGGGGATTGAAAGTCATACGTTGCGTTCCGTCAAAGAGTGCATCATCCACAGCCGAAACCGAAACCGTTGTTGAAGTTTCATTGGCAGGAATAGTCACAGCCGTTGGTACGGTGGCTTCGGTCGGGTCGCTACTTGTGAGATTCACGATCAGGGGATTGGCAAGGCTCGTTCCGCTGCGAGTGACCGTCATGAGCGCGGCACCAGCCCCAGCGTTTTCAGCAATGGATGTTCTGTCCAAAGTCAAAGTAATCCGTCCTGCTGGACTTACGACAACCTGGAAAGTTCGCTCGGCAAAACCACCGTCATCATCCGACACGCGTGCTGTGGCCGTATAGGTTCCCGGACTTGCATAGGTATGCGAAGCGTCAAAGAAACCCGTGGTCGCTTGGCCTGGGCTACCTAGGCTCAAAATCGTTGCAGGCCCTGTACTATCTGGCGAATTATCGCCCCATTGGATGCGGTAGGTGAATGTTTCGGATTTCGGAGGGGTGGCAAGAGGCATGCCGTATCCACTGTCTGTGAATTGCCCCAAGCCAGAGAAATTCAGTAGCACGCCGGCTTGTGCGGTCTTGTTCGCTATAGGCGAAAGCACCGGTGGAGCATTGGTTATCGATAGCGGAGTTGTGCTGCTTTTGGTTCCGAGCAACGAGCCGCCGAGTGTCACGCGGACATTCACATCCGCATTGTCACCAAAAGTATGATTGCCCGTAACTCGGACGTTTTGGGGGATCAATTGCCAACCGATATCCTGCAAGGCAGCCAGATCAAGACGGCTAGGCAGGAGCCTTTCGCCAGTGTTAAAGACTTGAACCATGGATGGGCGCCTGCCATCGATCGTTGCGCTATTTGCGAAGTGTTCGGCATCGGCAAGCGGCACTGGGCCACCAAACACGTTGATGGCATTGGCCCCGGCAAAACTACTGTTAACGATCTTGTTGTTCCAAACGGTCGTTGTACCCCAGCCCATAATGTGCATGAGTTCGTGAGCCGCTACCGAAACGAAATCGAGTTGGTTGCTTTGAAGTCCACTGGGACTGTTACCGAAATACCAATTCCTAGCAGTATCAAAGGCGATCGATCCGCCCCAAGGCCCGACATCCGTGGGAGGACTGGCCAAAGCACCAGCTTGTCCTCGTGCTTTCACCGCATCGGCAAATGCGGTGCGAGTCGTACGAGCCGTAAAGCCACCTCGATTGGCCGATCCACCCTCAGATCCACCCAAAGAGCGACCGCCGACGAAAACCAGTATTTCGTTGGCTGCGATGGTTAGGTTTGTCTTCGAAGTCTGAAGACCTGTCACTGGATGACGAAAGGTTGCATCCCACGAGTCGCCTGCTAGTGGTTGGATCGCCGCAAGCGAGTCACTGAATTTCGATGCTACTAGGTCAGCGGCCGTTTGAAGCAGATTCCGCCTCGAAGCTTCGAAGAAGAAACCCGAGTTATCGAGGCTGTAATCGAACCTTATTTTGATCGGCCCTGCGACAGGTGGATTTTGAATCGTCGCCGAGGAACCCGAACCGTCTCCCCAAGCGATCGTTCCGGTGATTGCACCAAAAAGATCCGAGGTATCCAACGTGCGATCCAGATTAAAGCTCTGGCCTTCGGCAGTCATCGTCCATCGCGATTCGAGTTGCTCGATCGCGAAGTGACGTTTCTTTGGGTGTCTTTTTTCTTGCATGAGATACTCGCTACGCAAACCGATGAAGCTCGGTCCCTATACTAGGTAAATCGTATTTGCTGTATCGTACACGTTCCCAAAGGTAAAAAAACAGCCAAATTCAAAAAGGGGTTCTTCAGGAATTATTGTGGGTGAGCCTTCGGGAGCCACTACTCGACTTCAGGCCTAATGGCGTTGAATTAAAAGCGGTACGGCGCGAGCCGTCCGGTGAAAAGATGCAAAATCGCAGACATTCCATCATTCACCGGAGTGCGAAGGCTCTTCCGCTTTATACTGATTCAGAGCCATTGGGATTCACGCCGGTGGTGCAATGACTTGCAGCTAACGTCTCGACATTGCCGTTCGGGTTTTGTTCGAGTGATATCTCGACACAATTTAATCGCGCGGTCTGGGCTCCCTTTATAAATATTTGAGGTGAAAAATGTCTGCTAAGGCTTGGGTCGGACTACTCGCGATCCTCTCGATAAGTATCCATGCGGCGAGAGCCGACGTAAAAGTTCCAGCGGTCTTTGCTGACCACATGGTCTTGCAACGGGATCAACCCCTGAAATTCTGGGGATGGGCCGATCCCCAAGAAACCGTCGAAGTCCGATTCGGCAGCGCCAGTGCAAAAACCACCGCAGATGCAACCGGCAAGTGGCATCTGGAACTTCCTGCCATGCCCGCAAACAATACCCCTGCGAGTCTTTCGATCCAAGGCAAGAACAAGATCGAAATCAAAGATGTGCTTGTCGGAGAGGTATGGGTATGCTCGGGGCAATCCAACATGGAGTGGTCGGTCGCAGCCAGCATGAACCCTCAAGAGGAAATCGCTGCAGCGAACCATCCTTTGATTCGACACATCAAAGTCCCTTTGGTTCCTTCGGTGGTTCCACTGGAAAACTTTCAATCGAGTTGGCAAGTTTGCTCGCCTGAAACAGCCGCTGGCTTTACGGCCGTTGGATATTACATGGCCAGGGAGATCTCGGCAAAGCTTGATATCCCCGTCGGATTAATCAACTCCTCATGGGGCGGCACACGCGTCGAACCTTGGGTCCCCCCAGTAGGCTTCCAAGGGGTCGAGAAACTTCAAGGCATCTATCAATCGGTCATCGGTCGCACCCCCGGAACTCCTGAGTACTCCAAAAGACTCGAAGAACATATTCAAAGCCTCGAAGCTTGGTTGGCAAAAGCCAAGTCTCAAACAGATCGCAAGGTGGCCTTGGGACCAAGCCCCAACTACCCGAGCGAACTGGTCCCCTTTGCGAGCCATCAAGAACCATCGATGCTATACAACGGCATGATCCACGCGATCGTCGGGTTCCCCATCCGAGGTGCAATTTGGTACCAAGGGGAATCGAACCATGACGAAGGCATGATGTACCTGGAAAAGAAAAAAGCCTTGATCCAAGGTTGGCGAAAACTCTGGGGCCAAGGTGACTTCCCCTTCTACTACGTCCAGATCGCTCCTTTTAGGTACGGCGATCAAGACCCAACGACGTTGGCAAAGTTCTGGGAGGCACAAGCAGCCATTCAATCCGTGGTTCCAAAAACCGGGATGGTCGTGATCAACGACATCACAACGATCGATGATATCCACCCACCCAACAAGCAAGAGGTTGGGCGCCGACTTGCATTGCTGGCACTTGCCAATGACTATGGCATGAAGGATCTGCCGGCCCGTAGCCCTGAGATCCAGAGCATCGAGCCGATGGGTAAGCAATTGAAGCTGACCTTTAAAAACACCGCCGGTGGTATGAAGACCCGTGACGGTAAATCTCCTATTTTGTTTGAAGTCACAGGAGTTGGCTCCAATGGCTATCAATCTGCATCGGCTACGATCCAAGGTGACTCGGTCTTGCTTTCGAGCGACAAGGTACAGGAACCCACTGCAGTACGATTCGCTTGGAATTTGCTAGCCGAGCCGAATCTCTGTGGCATGACAGGATTGCCTGTCGGTGCGTTTCGCGCTGGGAAGGAACCTGAGTTTTTGGATTCGATTCCTGGAGCTAAAGAGTATCGTTTGGTTTACGATTTGGATCTGAACAAACTCGCAGGTGACATTCGCTACGATGTCGATCATAGCGCTTCGGTCGGCTCGTTTGAGCGCATCGGATATCTACTTGAACTCGGCAATGCGTCTGGACAGGAGCAGAAGGTCTTTGTCTCGATGAAGGCTTTTACGAAGGATCCAACGAAGATAGGTATACCGACAGTGGCATCGAAGGCTCGTTTTCAAGTGCCCGTTGAGAGCATGGACATTTACAGCAATGTTTCTGGATTGTCGGTAGGACAAGCGATCGATACGGGGAATATCGAGTTTTGGCCCGATAACTATGGAGCCAAAAATGCAGCCTCTGTTGCCGGTGCGTCAGAATCAGTGTATGACTTTGGAGATCAACCAGTCCCACCCGAAGACGGGTATGGTTCGATGCAAGTCCATCATGGGGCCGCCAAGCAAACGGTCTTTGCGATCAACCAATGGAAAGCTGGCGCACGAGCCGACATTGGCATAGGCAACAGCCCAGGCGACACCCGCGACTGGACCTTCAGCAGCTCGGCTGCAAGTTTCACCACGAAACGCCTTCGAGTTTACGTCAAGTAAATTGCCGTGGGCAACGCCCATGAAAAATCGTCACGCATCCCAACGTCCTAGGGCGACACCCTAGGACGTTGAAGATCGCCTTTGGCGACGAAAGGATAGGGGTAGGGAAGTCCGGTTGAGCCGGACTCCCCTCCCTCCGAACCGTACGGGCGGTTTTCCCGCATACGGCTCTCCAGTTAGTAGGTTCCTATGGACTGATCGAACCGAACATGGGCTTCTTGCAGGCTATAGA
>JBEIGI010000085.1:0-18348 GCA_040381975.1 Pirellula sp. | reverse complement strand
ATGTCTGAGTTATCCAAGCCACGTGTCGAGGGCCCCTGCCCCGAGAATCACGACGCTGATTATGGAGTTGAGCTGAAAAAATGCCAATTGCATCCGATCCAGCGACCGCTCAGAAACCACCGAGTGCTCGTAAATCAGCAAGGCTCCAACCCCCACCAATGCTAACCGAAAAATTGCCCCTAAGGACAACGCAGGAACCAAGAACGTCATGCCCATTGCGATGATCCACATCAAAAAATGAAGGGTTTTTGCAATATTCAGAGCCCCACCAACCCCAAAACGAGCTGGGATACTGTAAAGCCCTGCACCGCGGTCAAAGTCGGCATCCTGACAAGCATAAAGAATGTCGAACCCTGAAACCCAAAAAAGAACGACTAGACCTAGCATCACCGCCGGAAGCAAATCCCAAGGGTACTGCTCGACGATCTGGCCTCGCAGAGCGATCCAAGCACAAATCGGTGCGAGCATCAACGCGAATCCCAACCAAAGATGAACCAGCCATGTAAAACGCTTGCCCAGACTGTAGCCTGCCAAAAACAAAAGTACTGGCACGCTCAAAAGCAGTGGCAATCGGTTCGGCAAAAACAACAAGGTTGTCCCGATAAACAAAAGGCCGCAAACCGCCGTAAACCCACTGACCTCGCCCGCTCGAAGCAACCTAGCAGGTAAATGCCGATTAGCCGTTCTGGGATTTTCTCCATCCCACTTCTGATCGAGCAACCGATTGACAGCCATCGCGAAACTTCTGGCAAAGACCATGCACAAGAGCACCCCCAAGGCATGCTTCCAACGAAAATTCAACTCGATGCCCTCAACAGGCGAAGGCAACATCCAAGCCCAAAACGAAGCAAGCATCGCAAACGGAAGAGCAAAGATCGTGTGGCTGAATCGAATCAGCTCTAAAAACCTTTTGAACTTTTCCCACATCCTACTGATCACCACTTCGAGCATGTGCCTGATGAGATTGGAGATCCGGCCCCTCCCAACGCTTGATAAGCCCATGAGGTATCTGCAAATGGTCCAGGACCCTTGCGACGACAAAATCGATCAAATCCACAGGTGTTTCGACTCCATGATACCAACCGGGCATCGCTGGCATGACAACCGCTCCAGCCTGTGCGGCTCGCGTCATGTTTTCAAGCTGAAAAACCGATAGTGGCATCTCCCGCGGGACTAGCAGCAATTTGCGATGCTCCTTGAGATGAACATCGGCGGCCCTTTGAATCAAGTTGTTGCCCGATGCATGCACCACGCCCGATAGAGTTGCCCCAGAACAAGGACAGATAATCATGGCTTTGGTCATGAAACTACCACTTGCGATCGGCGTGAAGTAATTGCGATAGTCGTGATGCACAACTTGGCTACAACCTAGTTCGACCTGAGCCTCGGTGAATTTTTTCCAAGCATGGGCTATCGAGCTAGGCCAGCAGTATTCGAGCAAGGCACGCACGTTATCCCGAGTTGGCCCAAGCTCGACACCGATCTCCTGAGCAGCGACGGCCGCACCTGATGGGCTTACCAGTAAATGGATTTGTTCTCCGGCAAGCACCAATTGTTGCAACAATCGAGCAGCATACGCCGCACCACTTGCCCCGGTGATGGCAAAGACGATAGGGAGCGTTTTGGTTGGGGTCATCGAAAAGCCAGCCTATTTTTGTCCGAGATAAAGGGTTGCGACCCCGAAAGTCATTGGGATATACCGAACCTGCCCGAGGCCAACTTGACGCATCAAATCAGCCATCGCTTCTCCACTAGGAAACTGTGAAACACTCGCCGGCAGGTAGGCATAAGCCTCCTTAGAGTTTTTAGCTACCTTGTTGCCGATGCCCGGCAAAACTCTTCGAAAATAAAACCCGTAGAGTTGTTTGAGGATCGGAAGGGTCGGTTGGGAGAATTCCAAAACGGCCACAGTTCCGCCGGGCCGACATACTCGGACCATTTCTTTGAGACCGCCGAGAGTGTCGACGACGTTTCTTAAACCAAAAGCCACGCTGACCGTTTGAAACCAGTTGTCCTGGAAGGGCAGGCTGGTCGTGTCGGCTTCAAGAAAGGCCAATCGATGCCGATCAAGCTTCATTTTTTGCTGCTTTTGCCGAGCAAAATGAAGCATCTCACCGCAGAAATCGCTACCGACGACCTCGGTTTGCTCACGAAGCTTTTTGGCTGCGGCCAATGCCAAATCGCCTGTGCCGGTGCATACATCTAAGAACGGCTCGCCTGGCTTTGGGTTCAAAACCGCCAAAGTCCGACTCCGCCAGTACCGGTCGATATTCAAAGATAAAAAGTGATTTAGAAAATCGTACCGGGGAGCGATTTCGGCAAACATCCTACGCACTCGATCCGTCGACTTGTCGACCGTCGCTTGCGATTGTCCAGTTTGGTACTGACTTGGAGTTGGTTGATTCACGGTGATCTCTTTTCAAAAATGCAGCTAGATGAAGCTAACCGCATTATGGATCGGGAATCAACCCCCTGTCCCTAATTGGCAGGTTTTGGCCGAATCGTCTCGCTGCGTAGGGTGCTCGGGCTCGTCGAGGGCAAAGTCGTCCCTGGGAGAATCGCCGAGCCTGATGGAACCGGCGATCCGATCGAGATTCCGTCGGAGGAACTCGGAATTCCAGTGCTCATTGGGGTCTCGTACGAACCGATCACGGTCTCACCGTATCCGCCGTAGTTGGCACTTTCGGAACAACCCTGACAACCATCAGCCGCAGGTGCTCCGGCTTCACAGCCCGCATCGCACGGAGCGCCGATATTGGAGGCTCCATGCAGACAGCTCTTGAATTTTCCAAGCAGGTTAGGACGCCAAGTTCCGCATGTGTTGCACCCACTGAATGCCAATGCGAGCGCGGCGAGAGCCAATGTTGTTCGCTTCATGTTCTTACTCCTTGAGGAAATCGCAAAAGTTGCGATCGAAAGTTTTTTCGACGAGCAACTCTACGCCAATATTCCATGTGTGCAAATCGACATGGAAAAATTTCCGACAATCTCGAAAGTTTTTCTAACGCTCCTAATCCAAACGAGTGTTAGAGTTTCGCAACACCGGATCCAAAGAACGATCTATTTCCATGCAACACGCTGTCCCGAGCCCCAAGTTAGTACGTTTCATGAATGCGCAGTTGAATACAGCGGTCGCCCAAACGTTGATCTCTACTGCTGTTGAGAATAGCAATTCGAGCAAGGACTCCAGAATCGAGAGGATTTGGATTTCGCTCCACTTTGGATTGCTCATCCTTTCGTCGCTTGTCGCTTGGAACACTGCCAGTACCCCATCGACGAACCCCACGCGACTTGTTCACCAAACACCCCAGCAACCTTTCCGCTACATTTCCACTCCGTCAATTGCATCCGGCAGCAATTACGAGGTTCAGGAAGAGCCAAGTCTCATCGCAGATGATTGCCAATGCACTGGACCTGCTTCGAACTCGAATCTCCAATTCGATCCTCAGATGTCGGATGTTTGGGAGCTATCTTCAAGACATCTGCCAGAGAAATTCAACTGCATTGATCCCATCGCCCCAGGCCTCAGAGCTCAGCGTCATACTCAGTTAGGTTGGCAAACCGAGGATCTTCAAAACGCACTGATCGACGACGGAAAACTTGTGATCCTCTACGTCCATGGCAACTTCATGGAGAGAAACAATGCGCTTGATCGAGTGCTCATCCTCAACAATTACCTGCGTGAGCATTCTAGCAAACCTTATCGATTAATCATGCTTTCATGGCCCAGCACTCGAGAACCACATCCGCTAAGAGACGTCTACGAAAACGCTGAATCGGCGGAATCCCAAGCTTTGCTTGTGGCCTGGTTGCTAGAACGCCTCTCAAGCCATGCAGATGTGAGTCTTCTTGGTTTTTCATTCGGATCTCGTGCGGTCACCGGCGGATTGCACTTGGTAGCAGGTGGCACCATACCTGGTTTCCGATACCAATCGAACTTACCAAGAGAGATTCTAGAAAGTCGATACCGCGTCGCCTTGGTTGCACCGGCTCTGGATCGCGACTGGTTGGCCACCCAAGGGAGGCACTCCCGAAGCTTGGAAACCGTGTCAGGACTGGTAAACTTGTACAATTCCAAGGATCCCATCCTGCGAAGGTTCCGTTTTATCGATCGCCTGAGTCGTCCCGTTGCTGCAGGCTTTGCAGGCTTCATCGGACTTCCGGGTCTGGAAAGTGTCTCGAATCCCCGTGCAACTATGCCTTTGGTGAATTCGAGCAAGATTAGGCAATTCGATTGCGGTTCAGCAGTGGGAACCACCCACAGCGAGAAAAGCTACTATGGACAATGTCCCTACTTCGGACTCGTTTTGGATCATCTCCTAGGGCAAGAAGCCGATGCACAGCCCATTGAATGAACGGTTCCTAAACAGCTATGCTTTGCAGTGGAACCCCACCGCCAAGGGTTTCGAGATGGTGAGATTCTCGGGACTCTCGATGCCCGCGACCGATCTTGGTGCCATGCATGGTGCCATCTTGGTCGAAAGAGTCCGATCCTTCGGAAAGAGAATCTTCGATCTAGAGCCCCATAAAACTCGACTGAAACGCGGACTGGCTGCTCTGGGGATCGAAGGTCGATCATTCTTGCACCAACTCGATGCTGCCATCGAAGAACTCACTGCAAAGAGTGCTGGAATACTCCAAGAGGAAACCGACGCAAGCCTTTGTATCGTTGCAACTCCCGGGGACTTCTTCTCCGGAAAACAACTCCATGCCTACGCTCATTGGCTCCCGATACCCTGGGAGAAACTCGCAAATTGGTACCAAAACGGAACGACCTTGGTTCGTGTTCAGTATGCTTCGGGTGCCGGTGAATGCTGGCCATCGAATATCAAAACCCGAAGCCGCCTGAACTACTACTTGGCAGATCAAGACGCTGCCAAGAGATTCCAGGGAGGCTTAGCCCTACTCTGTACGACTCGCGGTATGGTAGCCGATACGAGCTTAGCGAATGTGCTCATCGTGGATCGAGAAGGCAACGTTGTTTCCCCACGCCGCGAAGACATCGTCGCTGGGACTTCCTTGGATCGAATTGAGAAGATGCTCCAAGATGCGGGCAAATCAATCCTGTTTCGAGACGTGCTCTTTGAAGAACTCTACGATGCGGCCGAAGTTCTATTGGTGGGCAACACCGGTTGCATCTGGCATGCATCCTCGATTCAGCGCAGAAATATCGCTGACACAAACCCAGGCCCCCTATGCTTACAACTTCAAAAACGCTGGTGCGAGGCAATCGGCTTTGATTGGAAAAGCCAAGCGATCCGCAATGCCGACCGCTAGGGCCCTAAGCTAAATGGACTCGGTCACGCGAGGGCAGGGCAGGGGCATCGAGAAACCACCATAACTCCCCGTCCATGGGATTGATTAGCTGCGCTGGATAAAGCTTTGGATCCCTCGGACCATGCCATACCACATCCAAAGCCGGAGCTTTGGATTCACCGCACACTAAGAACGCGACTCGCTTGGCTCGATTGATCAGCGACGCAGTCATCGTAAGGCGAAACGACTCGAACTTGGGAACATAGTTGGCTACGAAACCATCGGCACTCTCTAAGGCTTGAGTCTCGGGAAACAACGACGCCGTATGGGCATCATCGCCTAACCCCAAAAGAACAACATCGATCGATGGGCTTTGGCCCAAAACCGATCGGATCGTCTGACCGTACTGATAAGCGACCTTCTCGGGGTCGTGCACCTCAATTGGTACAGGATATGAATTCGGGGTATGAGTAAGTTGTCCAGTGGAGCTTGCCGGATCGATCCAAGCCGTCTTGACCATCCGATAGTTGCTCTCGCAATGATCGTGCGGCACATTTCGCTCATCCCCCCAGAGCAAATGCACCTTGGACCAATCCAAAGCCTCCAAGTGCTCGCGGGCGATGAGTTCATAGAGCTTTTTAGGGGTCGAACCACCTGAAAGGGCAACTACGCATCGGCCCGATTGCGCGATGGACTCACGGATCGCATCGATCAGCCAAAAACAAGCCGCAGATGCAACTTCTTCGGCACTCGGTTTCACGACAACGTTGGAATTCATTATAGTATGGGTGGGTGGTTCGACTCGATCCCCCGAAAACGTGCTCGTTAAGGTATTGGTTTAAGCGGTATTTGGCAAGGGATCCAACAACGGATGCAACTGACGACAGCTCAAATTTGGGATCGCATCCATGCCGCAGGAATCGCAACCCCTGAAGAGTGCCGACAGTGGGCCAAGTCCATTTCCGAATCGCTCGGAGCCACTGGAACCGCCGACCCTGCCGCAGTCATCAAAGAACTAGTTCGACAGGACAAACTAAGCCCCTACCAAGCCAACGTCCTGTATCGAGGCCTTGGACACCCATTGCAACTCGGAAAACTCCGAGTCAACCGCTCCCTCGAAACCCAACGCGGCGAATTTTGGTACGAAGGAGAAGATGCCGCGAGCGCTCGCTGGTCCGCCTTCCCACCCAAGGCCGTTTGGATGGTCGCTATCCCCGATGAGAAACTCCTCGATCCTCAAATCCAAGATTGGCCTCCAAGCCTCGGATGGGCGCAACAACATTGCCAAGTCCAATCGCCACACCTGGATCGATGGCTAATTGCCGGAGCAACCCTCAAGCACCTCTATGCCGTCTGCGAATCCTTGCAAGGTCTCACCCTGAGCGAAATGCTCCAACAAGGCCCATTGTCAAGTAAACAATCTTTTCGATTGCTCCGAGATGTATCGATGGGCCTAAAGTTTCTTCATCACCATCGACTCGTCCACGGTCAACTCTCTACCCACTCAATTCTCTGGAATGAAATGCGAGGCTTCCTGCTCCTGCGAGATCCTCTGTTTCCACCAAGATCCCCCTACCACTGCCCAACGCTCAGCGTCCTCGGAGGACTCGACGAACGAATCGCACTTGCTGCTCCAGAACTGCTGGTGCCTGGAGCCCTGCCCAACACTCAATCCGATCTCTATGCACTAGGCTGCCTCTGGTTTCGAAGCCTCACGGGCAACTGGCCCTTCGATCCAGGACCCAATGCTCCTACCGAGGTCTGGGCTAAACTTCATGCTCAAGTCCCCGTAGTGATACCGAGTCAATTGCCTGAAGTCCATAAGAAATGCTTGCTCCACCTGCTAGCCAAAGACCCAGCTGTTCGCTTCTCCGGAATCGATCCACTCCTAAGGGCTCTCGATCAACTCGTACTGGCTGACGATCCCAAAGAAACTCTCGTTACGGAACCAATTCTGAGCCAACCTGCAGTAAGCAAGCCCCCTGAGTCAAAAGTTCTCGAGTCGAAAGCCCCTGAGCCTAAGACTCAAGAAACAAAGACTCAAGAAAAGAAGCTTACGGTTGACAAGCTTGCTGTAGATAAGCCAGTTGTAAGTAAGCCTGTGGATAAACCATCTGCAAGCAAACCGGTTGAGACCAAACCTGCAGAGACCAAACCATCGAGAACGGAAAGCACGACCGCAAAACCAACTCCCACGGACGCTAAAAAAACCAAAACAAATCAAGCGAAGCCCGTCGTTACCAAGCCAACCACTCCCGCACCAACCACTCCCGCACCAACCACTCCCACACCAACCACTCCCGCACCAGCCACTTCCACACCAGCCACTCCCACACCAGCCACTCCCACACCAGCCACTTCCACACCAGCCACTCCCGCACCAACCACTTCCGCACCAACCACTCCCGCACCAACCACTCCCGCACCAACCACTCCCGCACCAGCCACTCCCGCACCAGCCACTCCCGCACTAGCCACTCCCGCACCAGCCACTCCCGCACTAGCCACTCCCGCAAAGGTCACTCCTGCAAAGGCCGACAAGAAACCCAAAAAGAAAAAGTCTGCGGCGAAACCTTTCGGCCCAAGAAAGAAGCCCAAGCGGCCGGCTTGGTTCATGCCCTTGATCGTCGGATGCTCGCTACTCCTGCTGTCGGTCCTGTTGCTAGTGCTCAAAGGCAACAGCAAAGGAATCGTAACGATTCAGCCAAAATCCGAGAACACAGCCAACACGCAACCGGTCGAGACCACACAACCTAAGACAACAAGCACGAGCAAATCAGGCTCAAGCAACATCGACCCGATGCTTGAATACTACAACGTCAAGACAGAAGACACGGGTGTTCCGTGGATTCCACCATCGATCGGAGCCCCCTATTCTACCGAGATGCTGCCACCGGGCCTCGAAGCTCTCTTGATGCTCTCGCCGGATTGCTGGACCCAATCCAATGCGGCCAGCAAAGAACTCGTCGAGTGGTGGAAGAGTGTCTACCCCCAAGGCCCCGATTTATCAGATTTTCCAAATTTCAAAGCTGAAAATCTCGCCTCGTTCAGCGTTGCTTGGTATCCCGGAGAGTCGACCGGCAATTATCGAAAAACGTATCGCTTGGCCTGGAAGGAACCCAAATCGCTCGAGGCTCTGATTCCGGATATCGGACAATGGTCGGCTCAAGATATTCAATCGGACAACAAGAAATACCGTTACTGGACCAAAGAGCATCAGGGCCAATCGATCGCGCTGGTCACCGATGATTTTACGACCAAAGGGAACGAACAAGTCAAACGCATCGCGATAGGGCCATTCGAACTGCTCAAACCTTTGCTCGAAAGCCAAGGGAAATCAGGGCCACTGCGACGGCAATTGGATGCACTCTTGCAAAACTCCGACTCCCGGGCTGATGCTACCTTTCTGGCCGCACCGAGTTTTGTTTTTGTCGACGGCAAACAGATGTTTGGCCAACATTCCGAGAAAGTCATCGGCTTGATGCGTGAGGTGATCGATGATCGAGTCCAAGCGATCATGGTACGCACGCATTTCGAACCTCAACTCTATGTCGAATACCGAATGTTTGGCAATGACATACAGAGCGCCCCAAGAGACTCAATCGAGCTCAAACGGAAACTCGACTCACTGGCTGAGAATGTCGAATCGCAACTAACCGCACAGCCTGCAGCACCCTACTGGCGTGCGATCGCCAACCGATTCCCTCAAATGCTTCGCAGCATCAATAAATACGCCAGATCGGGTGCTGAGGACGGCCAAGTCGTCTTCAATGTCTACTTGCCCAAAGAAGCGGCGACGAATCTTGCGATCGGTTCCTGGATGGCTCTCCAAGGTGGCACTGCCGCCGGAACGGCCAAAGTCGCCGCAACACCCAAACCTACAACTTCTTCCACGAAATCGATCGACGAAATGCTCGATGCCAAGATCAGCCTTCGAATCGAACAAGAGTCGCTCGAAGTCGTCTTGCAAGCCATCGCCAACGAACTCAAAGAGAGCCACACCGGAGGCGTCGAAGCCTTGCCTATGGCAATCAACGGAACCGCTTTTCAAAAAGACGGGATTACACGCAACCAGCAAGTTCGCAACTTCGAGTACAAGGATACTTCTGTACGAGAGATCCTAACTGCGCTGTGCCGCCGAGCTAACCCGGTAACAACAGTACAAAAAGCCACCGAAAAGGACCAAAAAGTGGTTTGGTTGCTCTTGGAAGATCCGAATACGCCTAGTAAGAAAAAACTCGATATGACCACCCGGGCTTGGTCCGAGAGCAACCAAGCTGCCTTGCCCAAAGAATTCGTCGAATAGCCCGCAAGTTATCTGCTGAAAGGATTTACTCATCGTGCTTTTTCATCAAATGCAAGCTCCGGAGATTGCAGCGCTGACTCCGGATACCCCGATCGTATTTCCTTTGGCAGCCATCGAGCAGCACGGCCAGCACCTTCCCGTTTGGACCGACACGCTACTGACCCAAGCCCTCATCGATCGCGTTTCGGCCCGCATGCACGACCGGGTTGTATTTGCTCCTGTGATGTGGTTAGGAAACTCCCACCATCACTTGGATTTTAATGGAACACTATCGGCTGCTCCCAGAGTCTACCTCGATCTGCTTTGTAGCTTGATGGATAACGCAATTGAACAAGGTTTCCGGCGCATCGTCTTTATCAATGGGCATGGTGGTAATGATACACCCGCCAAACAAGCGACCTTTGAAGTCCGACAAAAGTACTCCCATCGAGACGATTTGCTCTTACTCATGACCACTTACTGGGGCTTGGGTGTGGAACCTTGGACCAAAGATCCGAGCATCGTGCAAAGAGAGATGGGGCATGCATGCGAATGGGAAACATCGATGGTGCTGGCGCTTAAGCCTGAGCTTGTCGGCCCCTACTCAACGCTGCCGACCGTCGAACCGGGGAACCCATTTCGGCCAGGATCTCGAGCTTGGAAAACCAAGGATCGCACCATCCCAGGCCACATCGGAGTTCCCAGTGCAGCCTCGGCCACCAAAGGCCACTTGCTGCTCGATCTTTTCAGCGACGCACTGGTCGATTGGCTCGATCGCGTCGTGACTTGGGACGGTCACTCCTGGGAAGGCTAGCCACATCACCGCCTTCCCCTCCAATTTTTTTGCCTTCCAATTTTTTTGCCTCCCCATTTTTGCCCTCTCTTCTTTTTCTTTTTCCTATCCTTAAACAAATCCAGCCCCCCCGCGCATCGTTCTTGGCAAGGCAGGGAGCATAAGTTTCCCTACGATTGATTTTCGATTTCCAATCGCTTAGCTCAGGACATGGCAGCCAACACTTACCAGCCACCCGAAGAACTCGAGCGACTTGAGCTGTCAGATCTCTTGACGTTCAATTCGCAGTTGACCAAGCTTGTTCAAGCCGGTGTTCCGATACGTTTTCCCGGGGCTCCGGTTTCGGTTGTTCCATGGCTCGAAGAAATAAACAAGCAGGTTGCCTTGAATGTCAATTTGGGGCAATCACCTTGGGCGGCTCTCAGTGGCGATGCAAAGACCAACAGTTCGTACCTTTCGGCCCTAGCGGCTTGGCTTAAAAGTCGGTCTATGGACACCTCGCTAAGCGTGCTTGACCCATGGGTTCAATCGGGCATTTCGGGAAATCATCAGATTGGCAAGTCGGCTCAGTATGCATTTTGGTTGTGGCTTCTGAGTTTGATCGCTTCGGTGATCCTAATGCAATCAGTATGGATTCTCTATCCAAAGTTGCAGTTGTTCTACGATAATTCCGGTTTGCGAATTGGGGTCGGTTATCGTTGGCTGCAATGGCTCTACGAGAACTTCAGGCCGATCGCATCGGCGCTGGCGATCCTGCTGCTTGTTGCGCCACTTTTGTGGAGGTTCTGGTTTTACAAGGTCGCCAAGCATCGTTTGTTGCCCAGTTACTACTCGCGTGGTTTCTTCTTGGCCTATTTGATTCTCGGTGGCGCTATGACCGCAATCCTGGGGCTTACGGTATTCATTCCAGTCATCGAGATACTTACCCAACTCGGAGAGCCTCGCCCATGAGTACTCCATCTGACGCGAGCGAAGATTATCTGGCCCGCATTGATGCAGCGGTCGCTCATAGCCAAACCCTTCAAGAATGGCTCGTGTGGCGATCTTCGCAGGACAGTAAAGTTCCATCCAAGCAAACGAAGCTATTGCTCAAATCATTGAAGGATCCGGTCGAATCGAATCAGTGGCTAAACGATCCTAGGCTCGCGGCAATGCTACCGATAGTGCTCAGGGCTGCAGACTCTCCAGGCGATCTATCGCATCTTGAACCTTGGTATCGTCTCTTATTGGCACGCCCAACTGGACTGATCGATTTCTTGCGCAGGTTCTACTACCCACTTTCGGTCGCGCTGGCGGCCATGCTCGTGTTGTATTTTTTGGCCGTTTCCGTGATCCCAACCTTCAAGCAAATGTTCATGGAGTTTGAACTGCGATTGCCACCGCTGACAATCCTCGTACTCAAAGTGTCGGATTTCATTTCCAATTATCCGATAGGCTTGATTGCCACAGTGCTCATGGGAATTGGATTGCTTGTCGGCATGGTCAAGTTGTTTTTCTACATGCTCGATCGTTGGGAAGGCAACGACCTGATCCTGGCCCTGCGGCGAGGAACAAAGCAGAGTTTAGGTTCGATGGCCCGATGGACTGGCACTCTTTCGGAGCTTTTGCGCATCGGCACCCCCGTGGGTCGTGCGATTTTGGTTGCTGGTCTTGCCAGCCAAAGACCTTGGCTCAATGACCAATCCCAGCAATTAGCCTCCGCCCATAAGATCTACCCTGAGAAACCTTGGCCTGTCCTGCCCGGAGCCAACAGTTTCTCAGCTTCATCGATCCAAGCCTTGGAGCTGGATCGACAGGGTGAACCAGGAGCTCCCATCCTACGAGAGCTTGCGCAAAGTTATGCCATACGTTACTCGGGACGCCCAGGTTTCTATCTAAGTTGGCTTAGTCCTATTCTGCTCGTCTTCGTTGGCTTCCTAGTGTTTCTCATCGTCGTTGCCTTGTTTAGCCCACTGCTCAGCTTGATCTCTTCGTTAAGCGGATAAAAGGAAAAACATGACGCATTCCGCCAAGTACAACATGACCCCCTGGCTAAGCAACACTTGGATACCAGGCAGTCAAGTCGCTGAGCAGCAAGCGACATTTCTTGCATTGCTTCATGCAAGCCTCCGGGAATCGATTCCACTTGCTCCGATGATTCGAGCTCTCTCTCGCGAGTACCCTGGAAGCTATCAATTGAAACTCCTTAGGGTTTCGGGATTGATCGACCAAGGAGAAGACTGGTTGGATGCGATTGAACAGACTCCAGGGACGCTTCCGGAAGATAGCGTATTAGCCTTAAGGCTCGGTCAGCAAAGCGGGATCATCCATCCAACGCTCGAGCAACTCAGGATCGAGAATGCTTCGGAATTGATCGATCAAGAACCACAACAGTGGCGAAGTTACCTAGTTTATTGGTTTGCCGTTTCGCTCATGATCGTGAGCATTTTGACTGCAATCTCCTACTTCATCATCCCGACGTTTCTAAAAATGCTCGAAGAGTTTGGGATCAAAGGGCAGCAAAACCTCTTGCTGTACAGTAGATATATCGCCGCTCCGATCCGAATCGGACTGGTGCTACTGTGTCTCGGGATCCTCTTGAGCTGGTCGCAAACCATACGGTCATGGCTCGTGAGGATTCTGAGAATTCCTGTATCGAGTCGGGAGCAAAAGCATGCGTCCTTGCTAGGGATCCTTGCCAATGTCGTCGAGCACGGTCGACCGATGGCCGGGGCTTTTTCGACACTGGCCAAATACCATACAGACTCAAAGATTCGTGAAAAACTGCTCGTCGCAAGAAACGAGATCGAACAAGGTTCCGATGCTTGGTTGTCACTTAAATCGGTAGGACTATTGAGCGAAGCGCAAACGAAAGCCCTCGAAGGACAATCCAACGAGGATCAAGCTTGGATACTCAGGAGTCTTGCCAAGAGTATCGATTCCAAGCAGCGTTACCGCTGGCAGTGGTTCCAATCGATCATCCATCCGCTGATCACATTCGCTTTCGGAATTGCCGTCCTTGGCATCAGTGCTGCGGTCATTGATGTCTTATATTCCATCGTCATCGAACTCGCCAAAGACACATCCTGGAGGAATTGACATGGGTAGGCCCAAGCCACATCGTGGGTTGATGCATCTTGAAATCGTTGTCTCGGCGTTCCTTCTTGGAGCATTGGTAACGAGCCTCGTTGGCCTCAACTATCGACTCTTAGGGGTCGCTAAGGACACGAAGCATTATCAGTTGGCGCTTCACGAAGCAGCCAATCAAGTCGACATGCTGACTACAGGAGGCTTAAACGGCCTCGATGAGCGTATCGCACAAGCAACATTGCCCGCGGACATCCTCCAAGCACTTCCGGGTGGAAAGTTGGATGTCCAAAAAATGGAGGATGCAAGCGGAACGCAAGTCGTCGTTCGGATCGGCTGGGATCGACCTGGTACACCGACCCAAGTTGAACTCGTCGGCTGGGTATCGACCACGGAGGTATCGAAATGACACGTAGACAAGCTAACAAGGCTAATCGTCATGGATCGATGCTCATTGAACTCTGTAGCTCACTGGCTGCTGGTTCCATGATCATGCTGCTGGGGATAACACTGATCGAACGCTCGATGCATTGGTCGCAATCGATGCAACGTCAGACCAATTTACAGCGTCAGTTAGGTCAACTTGCAAACACCTGGAGAGAGGATTTCTCCAAGTCTCAGACGGCCGAATTTCAATCCGAAGATCGTGTTGTTTTGCAAGCGATGGATAAAGAAATCCTCTATGAATCCAAGGGGGATCGGGTGCTCAGACGAGCGAAGAGCAAGGATCCGCAAAAAAACATCCCTGCAGATCCGGAAACGTTTGTTCTAGGGGATGGTTTCCAAGCCTCCTTTGAGTCCCCCTACCTGATCGTTCGAGCAATCAATCCTGCCGGGGAGGTGGTTTCGACAAGACTAAGAGTTTTCGGAAAAACATCCGGCAAACCCTATCTCATTCTGGAGGATCTACCGTGAAACGATCCTACCGGCGTAAGCCAAAAGGTGCAATTTTAATCGTCGCACTCGTTGCCGTCGTTATTTTCACCAGTCTGGCTGCAACCAACATCCGCTCGATGTTAAGGCATCGCCAGACGGTCAAGACCGAGCGTGATGCAATTCAAATTCGATTGCTTTGCGAAGCAGGTTGCGATCGAGCAGCGAGTCGGTTGGCACAGGATCCTAATTACTCCGGGGAAGTCTGGATCGACAAACCCGATCCGATCACCGGAGTGAGGATGAAGGTGCAAATCGAGATACAACGCAAGGAGAATCAGACCATCGCGAGCGTCCAAGCAGCACTTGATGGGCGAAGCTACCAGCCTACGAGGATCCAGCGTACACGACAGATCGTACTTAGCGAAAAGCCTTAGATTTAGATTTCAACCGAGCAACCAAAAAACCAATACCCCTTTTCAGGAGACTTTGCCATGTCCAAATCGATTCCCAGATCCAAACGAGCGTTCACTCTAGTCGAATTGCTGGTGGTCATCGCGATCATCGGAATTCTCGTAGGGCTTTTATTACCTGCCGTGCAAGCTGCCAGAGAAGCCGCGCGGCGAATGTCCTGCTCGAACAATATAGCGCAGATCGGATTGGCAATGCACAATTTCGAGTTTGCGGCCGAGCACCTTCCAAGCGGAACGGTCAACGACAGCGGTCCGATCCGCAACGAACCGGTCGGGAACCATATGAGCTGGACTGTCAAATTGCTACCCTATCTCGAACAGTCCTATCTCTATAAGACGATCGATCAATCCAAAGGAGTATACGATCCTGCCAATGAGCCACCGAGAAAATCACAAATCGCCTCGTTGCTTTGTTCCTCCTACCCAATCAATGGCCGCTACGATGCGGACAGCCAAGACATCGCAATTTCGACCTACGCAGCGAGTTACTCTTCAACCGAAGTCCCTTTGGACAAGGATAACAATGGTGTGTTCTTCTTAGGTAGCCGAATCAAGTTTAGCGAGATTGGCGATGGTTCATCGAACACGATTTTTGTGAGTGAAAAGATCTCCCTCGATGGGGATCTGGGGTGGATGTCCGGAACCCGTGCGACGTTGAGAAACGGAGTTTTCGAATCTCTGCCCAGCAGAGGTTACAAACTTGCGACATCCACGACCACTTCGAATCCCGATAATGGCAGCTTGGTCATGGGTGGTTTTTCAAGCTTCCACGGTTCGGGAGTCAACTGCCTGTATGGAGATGGTGGCGTTCGATTTTTACCTTTTAGCATCGAACCCAAGGTCCTTGAGGCACTTTGTTCTCGCAACGGTGGTGAACTACAAACGTCCTACGATTGGTGAAAAATGTACCGTTCAAGCAGACTGATTTTTATTTGGACTCTTGTTTGGTTATCAAGTGCCGGGCTTGCTCAAGAAGCAACGCAGCAAGCCCGACAGGTCGCAAACAAGAAGAACTACCCGCCAGTGATGAGCGGTTGCGAGCAACGGACTTACAAGTCGATCGGGGATACGAAACTTGATCTCTACATTTTCAGCCCCGATAGCCCGACGAATGCACCAGCGATCGTTTTCTTTTTTGGAGGGGGATGGCAAAACGGCACCCCCCAGCAGTTCGAATTCCAGTGTCGTGAACTATCAAAGCGAGGCATGGTAGCTATCACTGCCGACTATCGAGTGGCTAGCAGGCACGGTGTCAAACCCACAGCATGCGTAGCAGATGCAAGGTCCGCTGTGCGTTGGATACGCGAGCATGCAGAAGAGCTTGGCATTGATCCTAGTAAAATCGCAGCAGCAGGTGGATCTGCCGGTGGACATATCGCAACTTGCTCGGCCCTGATCGATCGATTTGACGAATCCAGCGAAGATAAAAACATTAGAGCGACCCCAAATGCCTTGGTTCTATTTAACCCAGCCTTGGTGTTAGCTCCGATCGATGGATTCGATGCCAGCGGATTTGGTACTCGCGTTCCCGAAGACCGACTTGGAACCCAACCGATCAATATATCTCCTGCACATCACGTCGTTAGAGAAGCCCCACCGACGATAATCTTCCATGGCAAACAAGACACAACGGTTCCCTTCGATTCGGCAGTCGCCTTCAGCAAGATCATGACCCAACTAGGTAACCGATGTGAACTAAAAGCCTACGATGGACAAAAACACGGCTTCTTCAATAATGATCGGTTCAAACAAGAAACGCTTGACCAAACCGACGCATTTTTAGTCTCGCTCGGTTGGTTGGCACCAAAGTGATAAACAAGCTCATTTACGAATAAAATTCTTATGAAGCCTCCGCCTGCTATCAAGTTGACGAGACTCAGTCGATCGTTCTTTTTGACCATATCGATACTGATCCTCATAGGTCTCGGAGCAAACGGGCAGCAACTTATCACTCATGTACCCTTGGGTAGTGGTGGCCAAGGCGCCGTTTTTGATGGTCGATCGACAGTCCTCAGACCTAGCGAGGGAAGGAATATCCAGCTTGGTAAGGAACCGTTTTCAATCTCCCTATGGACACAAATTGACGACAACTCGGGCGATACCCTCGGCGATCTGATCAGTTGCTACGATCCCAAAGAGCGTCGTGGTTTCCACCTTGGAATCTACAACCATGGAGGAGTCACCAACAGTCAACCGAATGTTCGCCAAGTCCACTTCGGGATCGATCAAGCTCGTAGCGAAAGAGATTTTTCTGACCATGGCCAACTCGGTGATGCCGTATACGTATTTTCGCTATGTGTTCATGCCGGTCGCCTTTATGCTTCGACTTGCCATAGAGGTGCAGAGCAAAAAGGTCGTGTTTTCCGCTTCGAAGGAAACGACAAGTGGACGGATCTAGGAAGTCCTGATCGAGCCAATGCGATCTCGGCTATGGCGGTTTACAACGGATCACTCTATGTAGCTTCCTCGAAGTACCGACTCGCAGGCTCAAGCTTATCGGAGTCGGAGAATCCGAATTTCGGGGGGAATGTTTATCGACTCGGACCTGGGGATGTGTGGGAACCCTGTGGAAATGTATCACCCCAGACCGAGGCTATCTCGGCACTGGTCGTCTTCCGAGGAAAACTCTATGCCAGTTCGCTTTACCGACCCGCTGGCTTTTTTCGCTATGAGGGAGGAGAACAATGGACGGCTTGCAACACGCCTGATGGCAAGCGAACCGAAGCCCTTACGGTTTTCAATGATGCGATCTATGCGACTTGTTACGACGAAGGCTCCGTGTTTCGCTACGATGGCCAAGACTGGATTAGTGTCGGGCAGATCCCCGAAGCCACCCAGACTTATGGGTTCGGAGTCCACCGAGGCGAGTTGTACGTCAGCGAGTGGCCTAAAGCCCACGTGTTTCGTTATCTTGGGGATGACAAATGGCAAGACACCGGGAAACTCGGAGGGGAACTCGAAGCCATGCCGCTGGTGGTCTACAACGGCAAGATGTACGGAGGGACACTTCCGCTGGCTGAGATTTATCGTTACGACGGCGACGAGAACTGGACTCGATTTGGTCGTGTTGACCACACCCCTGATGTGAAATACCGTCGAGCTTGGTCTATGGCAATATTCCAAGGAAGATTGTTTGTCGGAACACTACCCTCAGGCCGTGTCCTTTCGATTGAGGCCGGTAAGAACGTGACCCACGATCACCCCCTCGATAGCGGTTGGCATCATATCGCCGCCGTCCGCAGCGATAAGGTCCTGAAACTCTACATCGATGGAACACTTGTCGGCAAGTCGACGGAATTCGATCCTGAGCAATACGACTTGAGTAGCCAACGTGAGTGGGAGATAGGATTTGGGGCCCAAGATTACTATCGTGGCAGGATCGCCGATGTGAGAATCTACCGTGGGGAGCTAACGCCCGAGCAAGTCCGAGAACAAGCCTCCCAGAAACGCTGATCAGCTCCACCCTTTTTCTTTTCCGCATCTCCATCTTTTTGCCCTCCCATCTTTTTGCCCTCCCATCTTTTTGCCCTCCCATCTTTTTGCCCTCCCATCTTTTTGCCCTCCCATCTTTTTGCCCTCCCATCTTTTTGCCCTCCCATCTT
>JBEIGI010000084.1:0-18436 GCA_040381975.1 Pirellula sp. | reverse complement strand
GGGGAGATCATCGAGTTTGTTGCCGGGGCGGCGATGGCGGGCAAGCGTGGTGCGAGTCGCCGCGCGATGGCTTTAGCCGTCGTCGGCACGATGGTCGGGAGCATCGTTGGGGCCCTATTCACAATTCCTATTCCGATTATTGGACCAGTCGTTGGAGCTTTGGCTGGAGGGGCCGGTGGTGCTTTCGTTGGAGCTTGGTTGGGTGAACTTTGGAAAGGCAAGACGGCCCAAGAGGGGATGCATGTTGGAACTGGCGCGATGCTGGGTCGATTGTTAGGGACATCCGGCAAGTTGATCGTCGGAGCCATCATGTGTGTCGTAGCAGCAATCGACGCGTTCTACTGAGTTGCCTTCATAGCAGTTGCACAGCGATCGCCTTAGGGATGACTTCTAATTCCAAGCGAAACTCGGTTGTCTGCTGAGCTATCGGGTGGTGAGTCCAGGGGTCTTCGCCATCGAGATGAAAGGGGATTGGCTTGGCGCTTTGCAATACGACTTTCGATTTGCGGTCGGTCAGGATTCGTGGGTCTTTGGTCGGAATATCTCCACGGATCATCCTTGGGAAATAACGTAGGATATCGCGACGATGAAGAGCACCGACCAAGAGTAAGTCGAAGAGTCCGTCGTCGAGTTTGGCATTCGGAGTCAGAGGGTAACTTCCTTCTCGCATGCCGATCGCAGCACTGATCATCAGGTAGGAGGTAGGTGGCTTGTCATCGAGTGCGATTGGATCGGTACGGTAGGAAGCACCCATGCAGCGAAGAATCGCTAAAGTGTAACGCAGTCTTGCAGGCAATCTTTTCATGCTCCGCGCCAGTTGTGCAGCCCGGCCCGGAAACCCGACACCTGCGACATTGGCAAAGTACCTGCGGTGCCCCAAACATTGCATTGCACCGATATCGACATATTGCGAAAACGGTTCGGTGTTGGGGGGACGACGGGCGAGCGAATAAGCGTAATCGTTGGCCGTGCCAACTGGGAGGACTCCCATGCGAACCGATTGAAGGCCGCTGGCCATGATCCCGTTTAAGACTTCGTGGATGGTTCCATCGCCACCGGCAGCGACAATCGTATCGAAGCCTTTTCGGCAGGCATCCAAAGCGAGCTTTTCGGCATGCCCTGGGTACTCTGTAGGGCGATGTTCGTAGCACTGGGATTGAGAGGTGAGCCAACTGGGTAGCCGAAGGCCGTGTTGCAGTCGTTTGCCTGCGGCCGGATTGGTGATTATCAGCAGTTTCATCTTGAGGCCACCTGTTGCAGACTCGGCTCGTCGATCAACTAGAGGCAACCCCGGCGGATATTGCGGATTAGCTGGCCAAGCTGATGGGAGGGTAAGCATCGGGTCGCTTGGATATCCTCGGGGCCGTGGGGCCAATCCCCACATCGATCCACACACTGCTGGATCCATGCACTCGAATAAGGATACAACGATAGCCGCTCTTGCCACTTAGCCGGCACGGATGACACGGAAGTGTGGATTGTCGAGAGTGCACCATAAAGGGACATCACCCCACGTAAGCTACCACGAAGATGCGAAAGTTCTCCCAATCCGTCTTCGATCCTAGTTGGATACCTAACATAGGTGTAGATCGCCAGCAACGCATTGTCGACCAAGTGATCTTGCCAACGAGCATTCCCGCCCAGAAGGTGACTTGCCTGTAGAACCGAAAAACCTTGCTCCTTGGCTTGGATCAGAGAATCCAGGCGTTGCTCAATCTCCTTGGATCCTGTTGCCAGTTTAAGATCCTCTAGCAGTCCGCACACCTTGGCCTCATACCGTGTGCGTTGCAACTGAGCGACCTGAGCCGCAGTTGCCACTAAAAAACTCGCCTGCGTTACCCAACGGTTGTTGAAACTCATTTGCGTCGAATCTTGTACCCAACTCAAAGCCCCATCATGGTGGCCTTGCATCAGAACACTCAACACCACAGCCCTGGCCAATGGGTCATCCCCCAAAGTTGCGCTGAATGTGTTGGATCCCATCAGCGATCCAACAAGCTTCTTTACGTAAGCGATCGGTTGAGTGATTTGATACCACCCCAGCCGATTCTTTAGTTGCATCACAAAGATCTCTGACATCGCTTGCGAAAGGAGCAACGATTGGACCGTCACGAGCATCCCCTCGGTTCCGTGTGATGGCACTAACTTGCTCGGTTCAAAGGCTGCGGGATTCGCCGCAAAACGGGCACGCTTGGAGCGACTCAAGCCTGCGATGCTCTCGCCAAGAGCGCAGCCAATGATCGCACCTTCGATCGACTCTTGGCGTCGCACCGACGGGATAATCGTTGACCAAGCATAGGGAGGAGACCAGGAAATACGTTCGGGATTGCTCACGGACTTTTTGCCGTTAATCATTAGCATGGGAAAGACCGACGGCCTGCTACCGGTGTTTGCCGAAGGCCGATAATCCAAGATACTCGACATAGAAGACGTCTTTCATGCCCAATACGATCGATCGCGAAACTTTTAATTTTCTATCCAATCGGAAATATTTGGCGCGAACTACAATATGGGCAAGAGTTCCTCAAATTCCAGCCAAAGGATTTTCACATTTACTATTACAGTTGATACAATCGGAGCGATCGGTTTCTGTTCAATTGAGTACTAAACCCCGCAAGGTTCAAACGATGTCCTCCCAAAGCAATCGAAGGCGTTTTCTTACCCAAGCAGCCATCGCCAGCGGATTGGGTGCCCAACTTGTAAAGCAAGGCTTGGCCTGGGAACCACCCACCGCCTCGGCCACCAAAGGCCCTTTCTATCCGATTCCTGAAATTGCTAAACAGAAATATTACGATGCAGACCTGACCCGGCTCGACCCTCAGAGCCCGGTCGCTCAAGGAGACCAAATCATCGTGCGCGGAACGGTCGTCGACATGGACGATAAACCACTCGATCAGGTCATCGTCGAGGTATGGCAGGCTTGTGCCGCCGGTCGTTACAACCATCCGCAGGACAAGAACGATCGCCCCATGGATCCCAATTTCCAATACTGGGCTCGTATCTTGACTGCCGCCGATGGGGCTTTTTCGTTCCGAACCATCCAGCCCGGAAAGTATCCAGGCCGAACACCCCACATCCACTACCGAATCGTCGCTCCGAAACGACCCGAACTGGTCACTCAGATGTACTTCGAGTCCCAAGACGACTTCAACAAAAAGGATGGCATCTACATGGAGCTCAAACCCGAGCAGCGCAAGGCGGTGACTGTTGGGTTTGAATCCAAGCCTATCGGGCCGGAATCCAAGGCGTCGACAACGCAGCCGATCGAGAAACTACCCACTGGACACTTTCGCATCGTGCTCGGCCCAACGGGCGATGCCAAAGCTACTCAGCCGATGTAGTTATCCGTCGCTAGTCCTCTGCTGGGCTTCCGTCTTCGCACATTTTTACAATCAATGGGTCAAACTGGCCGATGACCTCGACCAGGTCAGTTTGTGCGGCCATGACCGAGTGGATATCTTTGTAGGCCCCTGGGGCTTCATCGGCCCCAGCCGATATCACGCGGACACCTCGATCGCTGAGTGTGTTTCTCACTGAGTTCCAAGTGTACTTCTGACGGGCTGCGGTTCGGCTCATGCGACGTCCTGCTCCATGCGATGCCGATTCCAAACTCTCGGCGTTCCCTTTGCCTCGAACGACAAATCCAGGGGTTGCCATCGAGCCTGGAATCACCCCCAAGACCCCTTTACCTGCCGGAGTTGCACCTTTGCGGTGTACGATCATCTCTTTACCATTGTGGACTTCCTTCCAAGCGAAGTTATGGTGGTTTTCGACCCCAGCGATGACTCGTCCACCTAGGAACTTCGACACCAATCGATGGATCACGTCGTGGTTGGCTGCGGCGTAGTCTCCCATGAGGTTCATTGCGTTCCAGTATTCTTGGCCAGCTTCGCTATCGAGTGTTAACCACCCTAGATACCCGAACTGAGTCGACAAACTTTTTGGTAACTGACTTCGAGCGATGTTGCTGTAAACAGAACAAACACTTGCACCGGTGCCACGGCTACCAGAATGACTTAGCAACGCCGTGTAGAGACCGGGTTCCAAACCTATATTCGGATCCGTTTGGGTCAATTTGAGGGTGCCGAACTCGACAAAGTGGTTCCCCGAGCCGCTAGTTCCAAGTTGCTTTCGAGCATTGTCCTTCTTCTCGCGAGTCGTCCGAGTGACATTCCAGTCTTGATCCATCACGGGGTGATCTTGGGGAGTCTCATGAACTGAACCCATGCCGAATCGAGTACCCCGCTGCAGGGCATTTTCGAAACGTGTAGGGTTCTTGGTCAACTCCCTGGGCTCGATGTCCAAGATCGATAACTTCATCCGGCAGGCGATATCGACGCCGACTGCATAGGGGATAACTGCGTTCTCAACGGCTAGTACGCCACCAATCGGTAGACCGTATCCCATGTGGGCATCGGGCATCAAGGCTCCGGCGCGAGCGATAGGGAGTTGGCAAGCCGTCCGCATTTGATGGTGAGCAGCCTCATCGATGTCTTGGCCCCAGGTAGGATACGAGAGCGGCTCAGAGGGGACTTGTTCCATCTGGCTTTGGTAGTCTAGCAGTCCTTGGGCGAAAGCCCCCCAGGTCTCATCGGTTAAGAAGGCTTGTGGGTTCTCTACCATTAAAGAGATGGTTTCTTTGACGTTTTTTCCACGGAAACCCTTTTCACGAATCACGTTCTGGATCGTCGTGATTGCCACAGGGACACAATCGATTGGGACACCGAGTTTTTCTAATTGTCGTGCGTTCATAACAGGACTAGAGACACTTTCGGGCCAAGAGGTTCACGGGGCGACGAGGAGTTTATAGGTCAGGGCTGCAAGGACGGCACCAGCTATCGGGCCTGCCACCGGAACCCACGCATAATCCCAATGACTCTTTCCTTTTCCAGGTACAGGTAGAATTTCGTGTACTAGTCTCGGTATCAAGTCGCGAGCCGGGTTAATCGCATAGCCGGTGGTTCCTCCGAGACTCAGTCCGATGCCAAAAACCAGTAAAGCCACCGGCAAGAGTCCTAAACTTCCCATCCCGATTTTGGCTTCAGAGGCCAAGCTAGACGTTGCACCAAGTGTACTGAGATCCAATGTCGGAGGGATCATCAGCAGGATGGGCAGAATCAGTACGTAAGTTCCGACCAGTTCGCAGAAGAACGACTGGCGGTGGTTTGGGATGTTGGCTCCTGTGCAAAAGCAAGCCAGTTTAGCATCGCGATCATGAGCGACCTTGAAGTGCTCGCGATAGAACAAATAGACCAAACTTGCTCCGATGAAGGCTCCGATGCATTGGGCGACGATGTAACCGATGGTCTGAACGAGGCTGAGTTTCCCAACGACAAGCATCGCGATCGATACGGCGGGATTTAAGTGAGCTCCAGAGTATTTATCGCTGCAGAACGCTCCGATGTATACGGCTAAGCCCCAGCCTGCAGCGATAACGATCCAGCCTGAATTGTTTCCCTTGGTTTGCGGCAATAGCACATTGGCGACAACGCCGTTTCCAAACAGGACAAGCAAAGCTGTGCCGAGTAGTTCTGCGATCCACGGTGTCATGCGAGAGGTTCCTTACGCGAGAGGGATTTTAGTTGCCCAACGAGCCGATCAGGCTCCTAGGCTAAATGTCCATTTTAATGGCAGGCCGGTCACCAGGGGCTTCTGCAGATCAAGAAATAGTTCCTCAAGCGGTTGCATTCATATGAAAATTAGAGACAAAACATTTTTTTTATAAAAAACGAAGTTTTTCTGACATGATTGGTTCAGCTGTTACGTTTTATAAGATAGCGTCGAACTTTTTCTATCAACCTCGCCTAACTTGACGCTTGGAGTCATGGGCATTTTTGGAGCTAACTATGCAGTACGATAAGACTCGAACTATTGATCAGATTGGAGCTGAAGGACGTAAATTCACCTCAGCAACGACAGGTGACAATTCACTGGGCCCTTTGTCTTTACTTCCTGGTGTCTGGAGAAACGAACCGAATCTGCCTGGTCGCGGATGGAACATGATAGCGTTACCCTTCGCGACGCCGGCAGACTCCCCATTCCCGTTTAATTACCGACTTTTGATGAACCAATACAACGAGGAACTCAAATTTACGTTGATCGACAAGGGAGTTCCCAATAGAGGAATCGGTAGGATCAATTGCCAAACCGTTGAAACCGATCAGTTTGTCGTGACCCTTGATTACGAACAATCGATTAAGCAACTTGTGGCAGATGATGCTCCAAAAAGCGGTCTTGCGGGTGCAAAAGATCTTCCGATTCACCACGAACCAGGTTTGTGGTTACACATGCTCAACGAAGTCGAAAACGGTTTAGACATTGCCCGACTCGCGACGATACCTCATGGCGATTCAGTGTTGGCTATGGGGCGAAGTACGGTCATCGACGGGCCACCTACGATCCCAAACATCTCGGGTTTACCGATAGGCGTAAATCAGGATATCGACAATAACCCCTATCTCGGGCCTTATAAAGCATTCCATGCCCAGAATAAATTTAGAGGACTATTTGACCCTGCGACACCTAACGATCTTCTTCGAGAAGCCAATAATGGCGTGGGAATCAAGCGCACCACTATTCTCGACGTTGACACGGATATTCCGACCGGAGGGATTGTCAACATCCCATTCATTGTCAAGCAGGCCAACGCTACAACGATGCGCTCGACGTTTTGGATTCAGGAACTGGAGGATCTTGATCCCAGCGGAAATCCAAAACTCCGACTCCAGTATTCTCAAACCGTAATGCTCGACTTTTTCCCACGAAACGATGGTCAGCCAGGACTGATCCGTTGGCCTCATGTGAGCATCAACACACTTGAGAAAGTTGCTTAGTGATAAGCTTTCCTATTTTCAAGTGTAGTAATGTTTTTAGCCCAAACTGCGCAGAATTCTCGCAGCGGTTTGGGCTCCGGCTTTGGGTACCAAGGCTGTATGGGCGATGCCCGAGACCACCTTGGTGATGTTGTGGTCAACCTTGGACGCTTGGCTCCAAATCCCGCCATCGGCACTGGTGATGTAAATCGATAGGGTACGATGGCCGCTACCAGGTCTCTCTCCGACGACATGCACTATCTGCAACGGACCTTCGCGGCCTTGGAACATCGTCTCACCGAGTCTGTATCCGGCGCGAACGCGACCCGAGCGGATAACAAACAATTCCGGTGCAAGGTGTCGCCCATCGGATGCCAACTCGATTCGCAGTTGCTCGATCAGCTCCCTGGCCTGATCTCCAGTGGTATTGGCAAGGGCATTGAGGCCATCAGAGAGCACGAGGAGCGTATCGTACTTCTGGCCATGCTGGGCTTTGAGTTTCTCAAGTCGCTCGATCGATTCCTTATGGAGACTCTCTCCGGAGACCGGATGGAGGATGTAATCGTTACGATCTTTCGATAGCGTTTTTATTCCAAGTCCTCCAGGTATGGATGCTTCAAAACCCTCGGGCAAGTGAGCCCAGATGCATTTCTTGGCATCGTCGTAAATACGATGGATGTGCTCGTCGAGATCCTCAGCAAGCACCGAAATGCTCTGACCGTGTCCTTCGGAAATGAAGACTCCTCGCTCTCGAACCTGCGAGATTCGATCTTTGGCCTCAATGAGGATCTCTTGGTCCGATCTAGGATCGGACTTGCGACGGCAATAAGCCAGATAGACCCAACTGGGATCTCCTAAGTGCTCAGTAGGTTGCCCGTTTTGGTCGATCACCCCGAGTTCCTTGAAAAATTCCCACATCGCATCGTTGACGCGATATCCAAACTTTTGGCGAATGTGGACATGGTCGTGGTATCCGGTTGTCAGATACCCAAGCATTGGGTCGATCCGCGTGGGCAGCGCCATCAAGTAACCGGGATTGGCAGGCATGATCTGATCGATGCACCATCCTAAATCATCCAGCGATACATCCATGTGCAATGTCGTACACACATCTAGCCCGATCATCAGCCCATGGAGTTTGCCCATGACGATATCTTCGAGACAGCAACGCACAAGTTGCTCGCGGTTTCGGAAGACTTCCGGACCGATAAACCCCGCGACATCGTTGAGGTGAACCCAAGCGTCGGAGCCCTCGCCTCGAATCTGACGAGCCTTCATCAAAGTCTTGCTCAGGCTCCTTGCCAACCCATACTTGCGAGACTCGTGGATCAGCATATCAGTACCGAAGCCATGACCGTTCGTAAAATCGGCACCTTGGCCAGTCTCAAAATAAAGTCCAAATTTGCCGCTCTTGGCCTGAGCATGGCGCATCATTTTATCGACCGTTACGTCAAAGGTTCCGTTGGCAGCATCGGAGCCGGCGATACTTTGAAACCACAGAGCCGTCAATCCTGGTTGCGTAGCTTCAAGTTGGGCCTGGATGTCGATATGGGCAAGGACAGAATGCGGAATCGAAGAACTGATTCCGAAAGAATCCAAGATATCTTTCAGGGTCGCCTCGACGCTCGCTACGGACTCAGGTTCGCTCGAAACAGGATTCGTTCCTACAAGAACATCACCGACAGCATAAGCAAAGGCGTTAAAGACCTGCCAACGGATGTCATCGGGATGATCGGTCGGCGAATTCGGTTGGATACGAGCACCCATGTAACCTTGAGCCCCAAGCTTCGAGCCAGGCAATGGGTTAAACACCTTGCGCCCAACTTCGATCAACTCTTGGTTGCTCATGAGTTTGACGATGCAAGCGATCACATCGCTCGATAGCGACGGAAGCAACGGTTGGATTTGAGCTTCGCTGCTCTCAAGCAAAAACTCTTTGAGCTTACCGAAAGTCCAATCGTCGAAACGTTCGGTCTTTTCTGAGACTTCAATCCGTTGTTTCTCTTTAGGTTGGATCAGTTCGAGCATCCGGTCGTTGAAAGGTGGATGCGAATCGATCTGGCCTAAGGTGGTTTTTTCCAACAAGCTCCTTGCGATTTTTCGCTCGATAGGAGACCTTGCCGCAACACCGATAATCTCATCTCCTTCTTTGTATTCGTTGGCGGAGCCCAACACCTTTCGATACAGCTCGACATCCCATTTGCCAGCAATGCGATGGACGTAGGAGATTAAGTCCTCATCGGCAATCGGCTGGGAGAGTTCCTCGAAGTCGGCTCGATTGGACGATTTAGATTGGGCCAGTCCCACAGAGTTCAAACTCGCTGCAGCGGCGGTAATGAGCCCTGTTTGCAGAACCCTGCGACGTGTAAGACTCAGTTGCCAGTGTGCCATTTTCAATTCGTTTCAGTTTGATTCAGGGATGAGTTCTAAGCAGATGACGCGATCGGAACCGCGCACATAGAGTAATCCATGAGAAAGCACCGGCGGTGCCCAACTAGGTGGATTAACCAAAGGTTCTTTCGAGTCGACTGGTGTTTTCAGTTGCAAATCCATCTCGGCAAGTACTTCGTGTTCCTCTGCTCCGAGCTTGATCAAATGCAGTTTGCCAAACTCACCGAGCCAAAGCCAATGCGAATCGACTAGCAATCCCGTTCCTCGGTCGCGATTTCGTTTCGACCAAACCAGCTTGGGCTGTTGATTGCCCTGAAGTTCGATGCAGCGAATATCGGTGTCTGGAGGATTTCGACCACTGCTTGCATAGAGCCGATTTTCATGCAAAAGTGGGGTATTCCAGTGGGTTCGCATCATCTGAGTTTGACGACTATCGGTATCTTGCCAAAGGAGCTTTAACTCCGAACCGGTAAACTCCAGAAGAGCACTTCCGACTGCATAAGCCTCCGAAATAAAAATCTTGTTGTCAAAAACCACTGGGCTTGCGGCGTTGACGCTCTCGAGCATTTCGGCGCGGAAGGGAAAGAACTTCTCGCCCGAGCCGTCTTTAGCTCGGAAGATCAGTAAGCCTTCGCGCATCAGGCTCACACAATAATCCTCGCCATGAAGTTTGGCGATGATCGGGGCCGAGTAACTGGCAAGATAATTGCCAACACGATAAACCTCTTTGCCAGTCCTTTTGTCAAAGGCGATCATTCCTGTACCGTTGGGTTTAGCGCTGGGCATGTCGTTGATCGTCGGTGTGCCTCCAAAGAGACCTCGCTTGGGACTTCCACCGACCATGACGATCAGCAGGTCTTTGTAAATCAGAGGGCTTGCTCCAACTCCAAAAAAGTTTGGAACCACACCGTACTCCGTGCTAGTGTTCTTTTGCCAATTCTCTTTGCCGGTCTGGACATCGATGCACGCTAGACGGCCAGCGACTCCATGGACGTAGACCGAAAGCTCGTCGACGATTGGACTGCAGCGGGGGCCATCGTTGTAGCCATAGGCGTCCTGGTACACGACGCTTGCTTCCCACTTCCATAAAAACTTGCCTGTTTGAGCTTCGTAGCAACTGAGTCTCTCGGAATCTCCGAAACGATCGAATTGAAACCACCTCCCAAGGGCTGCGACCCCGTTGCCGTATCCAGTACCGGTTTTTTGAGTCCACACAACGCGAAGACCGTCTTGGGGCCACTTGGTCAAGATTCCGGTTTCTTCACTTTTCGAATCGTAGTGAACCCCGAGCATCCGAGGCCAGTCTTGTCCTTTGGACCGAGTCCAGAGGGACAATCCAGGCGATAACGCTGGGTCTTGCGCTAGGCCGATCGGCAAGCTGACCCAATAAACTATCAAGAAGAACCAAACGACTCTGAGAACGGCTTTCGATGGTTTGCGATGAAAAAATCGGACAAGACTTGTCGCAAATACTCGCATGAACCATTACCTTATAGAAGCACCATGGAAGACCTAAGCATCACCCACTATTTAACGATTCCCTCAAGCGAACTGCAAGCGGTTTATTCCCGAAGTGGCGGGCCTGGGGGGCAGAATGTCAATAAAGTCAACACGAAGGCGACGCTGATTTGGGATCTAAACCAAACCCAATCGCTCTACCCGACGACCCTTACCCGCTTGCGCGCTTTGGCTGCGTCGCGGATCACCGACGAGGGGCTGTTGAAAATCCATTGCCAAGTCCATCGGGAACAGTCGCGGAATCTGCAAGCTTGCCGAGATCTCCTCAGAGGCTTGGTTCTCGAGGCGCTCAAGCCCGTGGTGGTGCGTAAAGAGACCAAACCCAGCGCTGGAGCTCGGCGCCGACGGCTGGCCGACAAAAAGATCGAAGGAGAAAAAAAGCGGGGGCGAAGCCAAAACTGGGACTGAGGCTAGCCAAGGCAGTCCTTGTGAAATCCCCTGCAAAGCACCTGTTTTTCAAGGAAACTGCCCGAAAAAACGCGTTTGCCGAGCCTAATCGGTTGAAACCGTTGCCTGTCGGGATAAATCTGAAGGTATCTGCGATCGACTCGAATCGAGCAAATACCACTTACCCACCGAATAGCTAGCCTCATGGCGAGAGAAAACGTATCGAAGTACATCTCGCTGCGCCGCAATCATCCAGCTTGGTCATTGTTGGCTTCCCCCAAAGGCCCACTGATCCTTGCGAGTCTCAAGAGTTTGATCGAATCGAGTCCAAGCGGCGTGGTTTTTGAAGAAGCAGTCGAACGTCTTGCGGCTGTCTTTGCCGATTATGCCAACGACTCGGAGTTTGATCTCGGGGACGATCATCCACTGGCCGCACGCCGTGAGATACGTCAATGGATCAAGCGAGGGCTGATCGTCGAACGCGAAGGAAAGATCCTTGCGACCGACGCGTTCCAACGGGCACTGCTATTTTTAGACTCACTCGAAGACCAAACGATGACCTCGACGGCCTCGAGGCTTGCGACTGTTCAGCGCGCCATCGAGTTGCTCGAAGTCCAACTCAGTCGCAGTCAAAGCGATCGCGAACGTGCGATTCAGGCCCGTATTGAACTGCTTGCTCAAGAACTCAAAGCCGTTCAAGCTGGGGTGTTCGATGTGCTCGATGGCAAGAAGGCCGAAGAGGGGATTCGGGAAGTTTATCAACTGGCCATGAGTCTCCAGGCCGACTTTCGTCGCGTCGAAGATTCCTACCGAGAGGCCGATCGTCAGTTGCGCCAGCGGATTATTTCGGAGAACCAAAACCGAGGCCAAATCGTCGATGAACTTCTCAACGGACACGAGCAATTGGTGCAAACCGTCGAGGGCCAAGTCTTCGAAAGTTTTTATGCTCAGCTCGTAAAATCCTCCGAGCTTCAGGAGATGAAGTCTCGCATCCGCTCAATTTTGGAGAATATCAACTCTGAAAAGGCCCTTTCGCGTAAGCAGCGTGCTGAACTCAAACAGCTCGTGTCTCGTTTGGTTTACGAGTCCGAGCGTGTGATCCAAGCCAGATCGCACAGCGAGAGGGATGTGAGAGGTTTTTTAAAGTCCGGTTTAGCCAACGAACAACTTCGCGTCGGTGCTCTGCTTCAAGATATCTTTCAGACATCGCTCGAACTCGATTGGCAAAATACGAAACTTCGCCGCACCGAAAGTCCCCTTCCACCCATTGCCATTTCGGCAGGCAATCTACCTTTGATCGAGCGATTGCTTCCCAAGCAGATCGAGGGCAAAGAACCAAGCGAGCTTGAGCTCGACGAGTTCCAGGCCAATCCTGCGGAAATGGGTGATGAGTTTTGGCGGGCTTACCGCGCATTAGACCGTGAAGAACTGTTTCGAAAAACACTTCGAGAGCTACAACAATCGGATGCAAAACTCACGATCGGCCAGTTGGCCAAGGCCATCGTACCGACCCATGATCTTGAAACCCTTGCGTTTTGGTTGGCCATGGCAAGGCAAGCGGGTATCGAGCTCGGTGAAGGTTCCGAGTCCCTCGATTTGTTGGATTCCGAGGAGGGGATAACTCGGTTTCATGTGCCTTGGGTGGAGGTGGCTGGGCAGGATGTGCAAGACTTGAAAGTGGAGAGTATGGAATGAGCAATATCTTTGACCAGTTTGTCGAAGATTCCCAAGAAGATCAGCGTCCCGTTGAGCAGGTTGAATCTCAGCTTGGATCCAAATTAGAAACCGAATCAGGTTCAACAGGTATGGCTACTGCCACTCCGCGAGAGCTCAAGATCGCGGTGCAGGAGTTGCTCAAACAAGGCTTCATCGAAGAATCCCAGCGTCAAGATCTTTTTAGAAGCCTCAGCGTGCAGCTTGATGCCATCAATCGTACGCTCGAACCTCTGGATTTGGCGGTGCGTGTCGATTCCCATCGAGGGGTTGCATTCTTGGTGATCGCCAAGGTTGAGGTAGCGGATCATAGCGAAGAAGACAGTTGGAATCACCCATTGGTACGAAAGCAACGATTGACACTCGAGCAATCTTTGCTGGTCGCAATCCTGCGACAGGCATTTGCGATGCACGAGCAGGAGTATGGAGTTGGACAGTCCGCAGCGAAGATAACGATCGACGAATTGCTACCAACATTCATGACCTACTTCGGTGACTCGGGAAGCGATGCGAAGAATGAGAATCGGTTGTTGCAATTGCTCGATCAACTCAAAACCCATGGGATTGTTTCGGAAGTGGATGCCAAGCAAGAGATACTCATTCGGCCGTTGATCGCTCACTTAGCCAATCCAGACACCCTTTCAGCACTCCTGGCGGTGCTCAAGGAGAAAAAAGTAACCGCAGACTCCCAGGGGGATGAGTAATGCCACAGAAGACCAAGCCCCAGAATCAGGAACCGGATGGGATCGATCAAGAAGAGTTTGAGTCGATGCCTGTTGCTCAAGGGGAGGCATCGTTTGTCTTGAGTCGATTGGAGGTCTACAACTGGGGACCATTTCGCGGGATGCACCGGGCTGATTTCGATTCGCGTGGTACAGCCATCATTGGCCCGACCGGAAGTGGCAAGACGACTTTGGTCGATGCACTCATGACGCTTTTGGTTGCGCAGCCACGGTACAACCTGGCCTCGACTGGCGGGCATGAAAGCGATCGCACGCTCATCGAATACGTCCGAGGTGTGCTCGGTGGAGATGGTGCCGACGGGAGACAAGAGGTAGCTCGGCCTGGCAAGACGATTAGCGGCATTTGCGCGACCTATATCGCCGGCAAGCAGCAGGTCAAGCTTGCGGGCATTTTTTGGACAGAGGGTACTGGCAATGCCGCCGACGATTTAAAGCGACGCTGGGTCTTTTCAATGGCTCCAGAGCAAAACTTTGACGCATGGCTACGGATGCTTCACGACGATGGGATCCGCGACTTGCTGAAGATGGGTCGAGAGACGGCCAACTTGCGATTCTTCGAGAGCAAGCGATCGTATTTGGAGCGGATTCGTAAGTTCTTTGATGTCAGTGAGAATGCCTTCACGCTACTGAATCGTGCAGCAGGTTTAAAGCAACTCAATAGCATCGATGAGATTTTTCGCGAATTGGTGCTCGACGACCGTTCAGCATTCGACCGGGCCTTGGAAGTGGCAGCCGAGTTTGACAATCTTTCCGAGATTCATTCAGAGTTGCAGTTGGCACAGCGTCAACAGGAGTCGCTCTTGCCGGTTCAAGAAGAGCACGAACGCTTATTGAAATCGCAGCGTAAGACTCAAAAGTTACAAATCCTAAAAAGGGTTTTACCGATATGGTTTGCCCGAATCGCTGAGCAGAAATGGGCGCAGGAGTCCGAGCGGCTCAGTGCGATGATTGCGCAAAGCCAAAAGGCGTTATCCGAACTGGATCAGAAAGCCGTCAGTGCCCGAGCCAGTGTCGATGTTCTGCGAGAACGCTATTTGGAGCTCGGTGGCAACATCATCGGCGAACTTGAAAACACCATCGCCGCTCAACGCAAACTCGTTGACGAACGCAAAAAACAAGCCGAGCTGTATCGACAGATGGTGGCCCGTTTCGAGTTAAGCGACACTCTCGATGAGGCAACCTTGCATGCCAACCAAACCGCTTTGAAAAAACAGCAAACGACTCTCAATTCCCAGTATGACACGCAGGAGTCTACAACCTTAAATGCCATGTCACTGCTCAAAGGCCACGAGCTGCAGGTCAAGGAACTAAACGAGGCGATCACCAAGGTCAAGCAGCGTCCTGGGTCGAACATCCCTCCGCACTTCCAAGATTTCCGCTCCGAGTTGGCCTTGCAACTATCCCTTCGCGACTCCGATCTTCCTTTCTTAGCCGAACTCATCGAAGTCAAACCGACCGAGTCGTCTTGGAGGGGTGCGATTGAACGAGCGATTGGATCGGAGCGACTGCGGATCTTAGTGCCAGAGGAACTGATCAAGGATGCTCTCCGATGGGTCAACGGTCGGGATAACCGATTGCACGTTCGTCTGCAAAGTGCTGAAACTCGATCGCAAAAGATTAGTCTCTTTGAGGATGGCTATGTCAAGAAGCTCAATCTCAAGTCCCATGCGTTAAAGGATGCCGCGATGCTGCTACTTGCGTCGCGGGATTTGCACTGCGTACGATCTGCCGAAGCATTAAAGACCGTCGAGCATGGATTGACCGTCGAGGGAATGATTTCAGGCAAACATGGTAAATTCGAGAAACAGGATCAGCGTCGACTTGATCAGGATTGGATGACTGGATTTGACAATAAGGATCAGCTCGATTCGCTAGTCAAACAGAGCATCGAAGCTACAAAACTGGCCGAAGAGGCCAAAAAGACCGTGCTCAAGTCCCAGCAAAAACTAAAGCAAATCGAAGAAACCTTGCGTATCATCGAGGCGTTGCTTGGATTGGACTTCTCTACGATCGATTTGCCCAAAGCCCTTGCGGAGATGGAGCGATCAGTCAAACGGCTCGAAGGCTTGCTCGATCCGAAATCCGATGCTAGTCAAGCCAAGATCAACTACGAAAAAGAGAACAACAAGCTTGAATCGCTTCGTCAGGCCATCACAGACCAAAGAGCCGAGATCGCTGTTTACAGCGACAAACGGGACTCGGCGATGCAATACTGCGAGGAGGCTCGCAAGAGGGCGGGCACTGGACTCCAGGAGACCGAAGAGGCGTTGGCCTCAAAGCATTTAAAAATCGATGCTGAAGTTCAAGCCCAGCGAATTATCGAGTACGAAAGACGCTTGGCTAAAGAGATTGAATCGCAACTCGAAGAGCAATTTGCAAGGGATGCGGACATCGAACAGCATTTGGTACGCAAGATGGAGATCGCTAAGCGTGTCGATACCGGGGCGCTAGTCGAAGTCGGCTCGACAATCGATGAGGTACCGGTCTATTTGGAACGACTTAGGGTTCTTACCGAGGAGGCTTTGCCCGAGAAACGCACGCGATTTTTGGAATACCTGAACCGTTCGAGCGATCAAGGAGTCACGCAGCTATTGGCGAGCATCGACGAAGAAGTCGATGCGATCGAAGAACGGATCGCGGAATTGAATCACACGCTCGTGAAAGTCGATTTCCGATCTGGGCGCTATTTGCAACTCTTGCCCCAGCGGATGAAGGACGAACGCTTGCGATCGCTCAATATCGCCATGCAGAAAGTCAGGCATTCAGCATTAAAGGACGATGGCGGTGAGAGTCATTTCAAAGCCCTGCAAGAGATGGTCACGATTTTACGAGAAGCTGGCGAGAACCGCCGATTGCAGGGATCCAAGGCGCTGCTTGATCCTCGGTTCCGGTTGCAGTTCTTTGTTGTCGAAGTCGACCGTAAGACCGGAGACCGATCTCCGCCTAGAACTGGATCCCAAAGCGGATCTGGCGGAGAGAAGGAACTCATGGCCAGTCATATCCTGACTGCATCACTCAGTTACGCCCTTTGCCCGCCTGCGGCCACCAAACCCCTTTATGGAACGGTCGTTTTGGACGAGGCGTTTTCAAAGAGTTCACCTTCGGCGGCAAGCCGCATCATCGAAGCCCTACGGATCTTCAGTTTGCACCCCATCTTCGTTACACCCAACAAAGAGATTGGCTTGCTCAAGAAACACACTCGCAAGGTAGTCTGTGTGCAAAGACCAGGCAAGGAAGCCAGCCTCGCCTCGATTTCTTGGGAGAAGCTTGAGGAAATCGCCAAGAGTCAGTAGAAAGAGGGTATGAAATCGCCGGCTGAACTTCGATCAAAGCTACGCAGGCACTGGGAGAACGCTTCGTGCCGCGAAGCCCGACTTTCGGGCGACGCTACGGCATGGCCGATCAGTCTTTCGATCGGTAAGCCAAGCTCTCAAAAGATTAAAAATCAACTCGATGCGGTCAAGCGTCATATCGAGGCTTGGAGAAAAGTGTCCGTAGGCCAGGTCATTTGGGAAGATATTGTTTATCGACATGCAAGCCAAGCCGTGAGCGTGCCGGTCGTTTGGCAATTGAGCAAACCCAGCCAGTGGATCGATGCGATTGCTGATGTTAACACTCGCGCCGAATTCCGCGATTTGGCTGAACTGGTTCAGGGATCCCATGAATTATTCCGTTCGTTGCTCGTTCGCAAACGATCGCTCTGGCGTGGCAAAACTGTACAGGAGGTTCTTCTGGCTACGAGGCTTGCGATGGCCCTTGAACCTGGGTGTGCCCAGGGGCGACCGCTTAGGACTTTATCGATGGAGGGGATCGATACAAAATTCTTCGAACGGAACACCAAGTTGGTCGTCGCTCTCTTGGATGCTCGGTATGAAAACCAAGCCAGCGAGCTAGGACTGGAGACCTTTTTAGGAGCTCCCCAAGAGGCCGAGCATTGGTTGTTAGTAGTCGATTTGGATGGAGGACTATTACCGTTTGAGAAGATTCGAATCAAGTCAACGGATCTTGCAAGGCAAGGATTGCCGGGCGAAAGAGTGTTAATCGTTGAAAACGAAACTTCGCAGCATCAGTTGTGTCATCTTGTAGGCACCATAGCTGTGCTTGGGTGTGGTTTTGACTTGAATTGGACACAAGCAAGCTGGTTGCGAGACAAGCAAGTTGGATATTGGGGGGATATCGATACCTGGGGAATGCAGTTTTTGGCCAAGGCTAAGCGGACCGTAGGCCACTTGGAATCGCTATTGATGGATTTAGAAACGTTTGAAGCTCACATAGGCTCGGCTGTAGCAGAACCCGTCCAAGCCGATTCAAAAATTCCTGAAGGGCTTGATCCTACAGAGGCGAGGTTGTACCAGCGGTTGTTGATTCAAAAACAAGGAAGACTCGAACAGGAGTTTTTGCCCATAGACTTGGTTCACCGTCGACTCAAGGAATGGGCTTACTAATTCTCATCCGCGCAAGTTCTTTAGGATCTGATTTTCCAAGTTGAATGCTAGAGCCTTGAGCTCTGCAGGGTCCTTGGCGATGAGTTCCTCGTCGCTGGACTGTTCCAAGCCCAAGAGTTTTTGCAACGACTTTATCTCACCAAGTATCTTGCCTAAACCAACGCCTTCCTTACGGCCCTGTTCTAAGCCCTGTTCTAAGCCCTGTTCTAGACCTTGTTCTAAACCTTGCTTAATCGAGGATTGAATAATCCATCGTTTGTCTCTTAGCAGTTTTTCGCGAGCATCGTACATGTCTTTGTCCTTAGTTATCTTCGCTATTCGGTCGATAGTGTCAGTGGCTTGAACAAATGGAGTTTGCGGAAAAAGCCGCTGAAGCGACTCGAAGTCGTACTCGTGGGCATGGAGCAACCAAAAAATCCATCGCTCT
>JBEIGI010000083.1:0-18503 GCA_040381975.1 Pirellula sp. | reverse complement strand
TACCTGCCTTGTCACTGCCTGCCTTGTCACTGCCTGCCTTGTCGCTACCTGCCTTGTCGCTACCTGACTTGTCGCTACCTGACTTGTCGCTACCTGACTTGTCGCTACCTGACTTGTCGCTACCTGACTTGTCGCTACCTGACTTGTCGCTACCTGCTTGTTGACTGCCTGCTTTGTCGCTACCTGACTTGTCGCTACCTGCTTGATGACTGTCTTCTTGTTGACTGTCTTCTTGTTGACTGCCTGCTTGCTCGTTCATTTGAGAGCTGCCATCAGGTCGCTCAGGAGGGCTTTCCGGTTGCTTTTCTTTAAGGAATTGTTGGATCTTCTCAAAGGCGCCACGATCTTGGTTTGCAGATGAGTTACCGGACTGATTTCGACCTTGCTTTGATTCCATTCTGGAGGCATCGGATGTGTTATTCGACGAAACCGAATTACCGTTAGCCTCTGAGTTATTTTGTTTCTCTTGGCCGCTTGGCGAAGCATTCGAGGGGTTGCTTTGCCCCTTTGTATCCTCTTGATTGGAACCTGATTTTTGGTCTCCGGAATCGGAACCACCTTGGCCGCTCATTGGCGTCCGAGATTGGCTGGGTTCGGATTGATTTTTCTCTGAAGGATCTTGGTTCTTATTGGTGGGATTTGATTTCGAAGGATCGTTCTTAGGTTTATCTCGGAACTTATCCCAATCCACTTTTTGCTTTGGACTGGGGTTTTGTGTCTGTGCAATCTTGGGATCATCAGTTGTAGCAGGATCTTTTGGATCCTGCGAATTTTCGCCTTTTGCTTCTGGTTCGATGATTCGGATACGCAACGGTTGCGAGAACGCTAATTGCGGATCGAGTTTGCGGTTTGCTGGGTTGTGAAAATTGTCCTTGGCGATACCGACAAGGTCGATTTGGTCACCGACTTTTAGTTGGTGGTCGCGTGGAACGAAGACATATTGGGAATTTCTGTTTCTTGGACTTTCCTCATCGCTTGCGACTTCGAACAACGTCTCTTTGAAGATGACTTTAGGTTCTTGGGGGCTAAGTTTATTTTCGACTGTTCCTTGGATTTCGACTGAATTCAGGCCGTAATCTGGATCGCGTGCGTTGAGCTCAAGAGAGATTGCTTGATCGATTGGGATTTCAACGGCTAGATTTGAATTCGCTGTAAATTCGATTTCTGGGGGTAAGTCTGGAATGATTTTGACTTGATAAACAATAGGATCATGGTTCGATTCTTTTAGGCTGTTGACAGCGTGAATCCTGTAGTTTGTGATCCTCTTTTCTATCGAGTTTTTTCTATCGATGGTTGCCGTCCAGGTTGCCTCAAGCTGGGTTTTATCGACCCGCATGTCGAGGAAATCTCTTGCGCTGATGAACATCTTGTTTTGCAGGACTGGATCGAATTCGATCCTTGCGGTTTGCATTTCTTGGTTTGCCACTGCATGGATTTTGGCGACTGTACCTTCAGGTGCCTCGAAGTGACCTTGTTGTGGGATAGTGCGTGGTTTGAGTTTGGTGTAGGCGGGGAAGTCTAAATCGATGTGATCGATAGCAACCAGGGGTACGATTTGAATACGAACATCGAAAGGTCCTGCGACGGCATCGCCTGCATGGATCCAATAGGTCAGGGGTTGATGGAGTCCGCCTGAGTCCTTCCCAAAATCGATTTTATAATTGATCCCTTGAATTTCTTCATTCATGAGGATCGTTTGTCCACGGACCTGTCCATCCGATAGATCGTATTTTAAAAAGACTTTTTCGTTTTTGTGCAATCCTCGGAGAGTCACATCGATGGGAATGAAACTTCCTTGCATGATGGTGGTGGCACCGGGTGTGACTGAGGCAAATTGAACACGGGTCGCGGGTGCGATGTTCGACCAAGGCATGAGCATGCGAGCAGTGCTGGTAAGTCCGCTTTTGGGGCTCGCTAGAAAATAGATCATCGTGCAGAGCAAGCAACCGAAGAAGGCTGCACTGAGCCTGATTAGGTTTGCCGAGTCAGCGACTTGAGAAGCATCGGAGTTTCGAAGAAATCCGAAGGCATATTTGCCGACAAAGTTGAGAACGCTTTTGGGTGCGTTGCTTGCAGTTTGATTGAGTTGGATCCAACTGATGAGGCTGTCTTTGGATCTTGGGTCTTGCAATTCGAATTGCCGGGCTGCGTACTCCGGATGGATTTTGTAGCGCATCGGTGGGAGCACTCGCTTGAAAAACCACCAGAGACTCCAAAGAGCCAGAACAAGCCAAAGTAGTAGTCGCACAGGCTTGTTGAATTCCCATAGCCAATGGTCGATCAAGACGAACAGGAAGACGGAAAACAGCAGAACGCTCAGCAAGATCATCCATCCATAAAACAGTTCAGTTTTACGGATATGAACCGCTGCGCTCTGAACAAAGTCCTGGATCGGATCCCGAGCGACAGCTTGACTCATTTTTTTAAAGTCCCATTCCGAGATATCCACCCGATTCGGCTAGCGTTTTGTCGAGTTGTTCGAGACGCTGCTTGGTCTTTTCGGAGTCCCCGGCTTGAATGAACCGATTAAATTCCTCGATCACTGCGTTGGAGACGGACTCCTCGAACCATTTTACCACATGTTGTTCGAGCCAAGGAACATTTTCCTGGTCGAGTTCAACGGTTAAAACGCATCGAATCGCTTTGGAATCTGAGGGATCGGTAAAGAGGACGCCCTCGAATTTAAAGGCGATCATCCCTGCGTTTGGGTTGTTGGTTACGTAGAATCTGCAATGCGCGTTGTGCAGAAAATAGTTGTTATGTGTTCCGTGAACCTGGATCGCACTTTTTATCCTATTCCATTTGGTCACCAGCGCTGGAGAGGCATCCAGAGGTGGATCAAGACGCGTGACGCTCCTAAGTGGCAGGCAGTCGAATTGAACATCGACCGGACGATGATCGGAGTTGGATGGCATATCCGTATCCTTGGAGTTGGGTACGAGTTCTAGAGTCCGGCAAAGGCCTGTGTGAGCAGATCCCGTTCTTCGAGTTTATGCGACCTTAGGGAACCGGTAGCTGGGCTGGCCGACTCGGGTCTAGAAATCAGCGTCAAAGGATAGGCCTTGGCAATCTCATCGCCCCATCGCATTTTCACGAATTGCCAAGCTCCCATATTGCTCGGTTCATCTTGGTACCAATAGACAGGAGTACCTGCAGGGTACTTGGAAAGGGCTTCTAGAACATGCGATGGATCCATGGGGTAGAACTGCTCGATACGAATGAGGGCAACGTCATCGCGTCCCAATTTTTTGCGTTCTTCGAACAGATCATAATAGGCCTTTCCGGAGCTCATCAAGACGCGACGAGTGGTTTGGTTTGCGGGCCGATCGTCCGGAAGGATCTTCTTGAAAGTTTCATTCTCAATCTCATCAAGGACAGATGTGCAACCTGGATGGCGAAGTAGACTCTTGGGAGTCAAGACGATCAGTGGCTTGCTCCACTTGGACTTTACTTGACGTCGGAGCAGGTGGAAGTACTGGGCTGGAGTCGATGGCTGGGCGACGATGACATTATGCTCGGCTGTTAGCAATAGGAGACGTTCTAGGCGAGCGCTGCAATGCTCTGGCCCTTGGCCTTCGAAGCCATGGGGCAAGAGCATGACCAGACGGCTAAGGCGTTTCCATTTGTCTTCTGCACTGGTGATGAACTGATCGACGATGCACTGAGCGACGTTCCAGAAGTCACCGAATTGGGCTTCCCACATGACAAGCCCCTCTGGGCAATCGAGGCTGTAGCCGTATTCGAATCCTAAAACGGCGGCCTCAGAGAGTGGACTATTTACGATCTCTACACGGGCTTGGCCTTGTCGCAAGTGCCCCATGGCCATGTATCGAGCGTTGTTGTCGACATCATGAAGAACCGCATGCCGATGGGAGAAGGTACCTCGTTCGACATCTTGGCCTGAGAGTCGGATGGGGTGTCCTTCGACTGCAAGAGATCCGAATGCGAGAACTTCGCCGGCGGCCCAGTCCAGTTTGGCTTTTCCGGTGGCCATATCGCGTCGATCTTCAAGAACCCGCGCAATCTTTTTGTTGACGTGGAATCCAGAGGGTACTTGGCTAACTTTATCGAGCAGTTCGGTTGCCATTTGGCGACTGAGGGCCGTTGTGGTTGCAAATTCGGTTGGTTCGGGGCCACCGAAGTAACCTTGCCATATACCGGTCATGGTTTGCAGGTCATGGACAAACGGTTCGCTCTTTGCCAGATCGAATTCACGCGTGAGTTGCTGATGGCGAGCTTCGGAGATTGCGTCTGCTTCTAAACGGCTCATACCGTTCATGCTAAGGAGGTGTTCTAAGTACGATTCGCGTACACCTTTCTTAGCATCGATGGCTGCATACATCAGGGGTTGGGTAAATCGCGGTTCATCCGATTCGTTGTGTCCAAGTTTGCGGTAGGCGTACATGTCGATAACGACATCCTTCTCGAATTGCTTGCGAAAATCCATCGCAATGGCGACAACTTGGGCGACTGCCTCGGGGTCTTCACCGTTGACATGGAAGATCGGAATTTCGAGCATCTTGGCGATGTCCGTTGCATAGGTGCAACTACGACCTTGATCCGGTTCGGTTGTGAAACCGACTTGATTGTTGATCACCACGTGCAGAGTACCACCGGTTCGATACCCGGGCAGTTCGCTTAGGTTCAGAGTTTCCTGAACGACACCTTCTCCGATGAAAGCAGCATCGCCATGGATCAAGATGGTCATGTTATCGGTTCGATGAACATCACCGTCTCGGTCTTGTTTGGAGCGGCATCGGCCCAGCGCTACGGGGTTTACAAACTCGAGGTGGCTGGGATTAAAGCAGAGGGATATGTGTAGTTTCTGACCTGAGCGAGTTGTCCAATCGCTGCTGTATCCCATGTGGTATTTGACGTCACCACCACCGCGGAACATCTCTGGGTTGGGGTCATCGAACGACCAGAAGATACTCTGCGCTCGTTTACCCATAATGTTCGCTAAAACATTCAGTCGGCCTCGGTGGGCCATGGCCATAACGACGTTTCTGACCCCTTGCTCGCCGGCCTTTTCCAGCGACAGATCCAAAAGGGGAATGAGGCTTTCGGAACCCTCAAGCGAAAACGTTTTTGAACCGGTGTACTTTTTACGCACAAATTCTTCGAAAAGCGTTGCATCGGTTAGCCGCGTGTAGATTCTATTCTGTACTTCTCGGGATAACTGCAATCGGTTCTCCGTCGATTCCATCCGTCTTTGGAGCCATTCGCGGATGGTCCGATTATCGATGTGCATGAACTGAGCACCGATACTGCGACAATAGGTTCCGCGAAGCTTATCAATAATATCGTTGAGTGTTCGGCCGTTGGTGTAGTGGATGTTTGGAGCAGAAAAAGGCCTTTGCAGGTCTTCTTTGGTAAGCCCGTAAGCTTGAGGGTCCAGTTCAGGAAGTGTTTTGCGGTTGAATCCCAACGGATCGATCTTGGCAGCCAAGTGCCCTCTTACCCTGTACTCGCGAACCAACTGATCGACACGCTCTTGCATCCTTGCCAACCATAGAGCATCGGGCACTTGGTTGGAGGTTCCATAACCATCGACGGCGACCGATTCGGTAACAAGGCTCTCGGATTGAGCGCTTAGGGAGAAATCCTCAAAGTACCTTCGCCAAGTCTCCGAGACGCTCGAAGGGTCGTTAATGAAGCGAACATACAAGTCATCGATGTAATCGAGACTGGTGGTATTCATAGCAGTTTTCTGATTTTGAGTTGTATGGATCGGAATTGGGTTCGTCCGAGCCATGAAGCAGTCGCATTGAGGATTCGAGTGCCCTTGGGGCGGCTTCAAAGGTGATTCAGCCGCCTTTGAGGGATACCAAGGGTGGGATGCGATCCATCCTGACTTTCCGGACTCGTCGGATTATACCTGCGCCATTCGGTCGCGGTAATGGCGTTTTATCAGTTCAATTGATGAATTTTGGGGCATTCGGGAAAATTCCGGTCGCTGGGGCTTGCTCTCACCGGGCAACCCAAGAAACAGGTCCCCCGAAAGCGGACTTGATTCGCTTTTCCCTTGATGCATACACTCGTTGTTCTATCTCTCCGAGCAAATGAGGAAAGGAATCCAATGCCGACAGCTAAATCCACCCTAGCACGCCGTCTTTTTACCAAAAATCTCCTGGCAGGCTGCCTTTTAGTTCCGAGCCTAATCCTCAGCCCCCTCAGCTTGCTAGCTCAAGATCGCACCAGTCCCCCCGCAGGTCAGGGGGCCAAAACGCGACTCTCCGGTACACAGGCCTCGGCCCGCAACAGCATTAAGGACAGCGATACGGCGACGACTCCCAACGCCGAGACTGGACCTGCGATTGTTGCTTTGGTCAATAGCCAGAAAATCACTTTGCAGGATCTGGCCAATCTTTGCGTGATGCGTCACGGCGAAGAAGTTCTGGAGAACATGGTTAATCGATACTTGATCCTCCAAGCTTGCCAAGAACGCAAAATCGAGATCAGTCAAAAGGATGTCGACGACGAAATTGGTCGGATCGCATCCAAATTCAATTTAAGCGTTCAGATGTATTTGAAGCTTCTGGATACCGAGCGAGATATTCGACCCGAGTACTATGCCTCGGATATCGTTTGGCCGATGCTGGCTCTGCGCGAATTGAGCAAAGAGATGCTCAAGGTCTCTCCTCAGGACATCGACCGCGCATTTCAAAGCGAATTTGGACCTAAGGTTCAAGTCCGTATGATCGCTTGCAAGGATGCAGCCAAGTTGCAGCAAATTCATCAGCAAGCTACCGCGAACCCCGATTTGTTCAAAACGTTGGCGAGAGATCACTCCGAGGATCCAGCCAGTGCGAGCGTCGAAGGGCTCTTGCCACCGATTCGAATGCACACCGGTGAGGACGAACTTGAACGAATCGCTTTTGCTTTGCAACCTGGCCAGATCTCTGATGTTTTCAAAGTTGGGGATCTGAGTGTCACCTTGCAATGTGTGCGTCACATGCCCCCGGCAAATCCACCCGCAGCTCAATTGGCAGAGATTCAAACGAGGATTAAAGCTGAACTTGAAGAGCAAAAGTTGCGGCAATCAGCGGAAACGATCTATACCCAACTACGAAGTCGCGCTCAGATCGTTACGGTCCTCGGTCAACAACAACTTCAAGAACAATACCCAGGCGTTGCGGCCGTGATCAACGGACAAAGCGTCACGATGGAAATCCTCGAAAAGGAATGTGTCAAACGTTTTGGCACGAAAATCCTCGAAGGTGAAATCAATCGAAAGCTCGTCGAAGATGCACTTGCCAAGAGCGGCCAAACGGTAACTCAACCAGAAGTCGACCAAGAGATCCGAAACACCGCGTTGTTTTATGGTTACATCAATTCTGACGGAACACCCGATGTCCAGCGTTGGATCGCCGATGTACTAAGCGACAAGGGCAAGACCGTCGAGATGTACATCCGAGATGCCGTTTGGCCTACCGTAGCCCTTAAAAAGCTTTGTGCGGATCAAGTCCAGGTCACTGAAGAAGATATCCGCATGGCCTTCGAAGCCAACTATGGCCAACGAGCAGAGATTCTCGCGATTGTAATGAGTAACCAACGTACGGCTCAAGAAGTCTGGGAAATGGCCAGAAGCCGTAACACCGAGCAGTTCTTCGGAGAATTGGCAAATCAATACTCGGTTGAACCAAGCTCACGAGCCAACTTTGGGAAAGTTCCACCTCTTCGCAAATTCGGCGGACAAGCAAACTTGGAAAAAGCCGCCTTCGGTCTGAAACCCGGGGAAATGTCCGGTATCATCGAAGTCGGTGGACAATACGTGATTCTCAGATCCCAAGGATTCACCGAACCGGTTGTCCAAGACATCAATGCAGTGAAAGAGGATCTGGCCAAAGAAGTGCGTGAGAAGAAACTCTCTAAACAAATGGATACGATGATGGCTAAGCTCTCATCGGAGGCCCAAATCACCAATATCCTCAATCCCAAAAAGAGCAGAGTCGGAAATGCAGAGATGCAAGCTTCGCTCGATGAACTGAAAAAGACCGAAGTCAAGCGATGACGCGCCCAAGCCGTGGTGAGCGTCGATCGGTGCCATGCCATCGTCGGACACCCATCGACGTTTCCATTGTTGCAAAACGTGTCCCTAGCTTCCCTCTGGTAGGAAAGCTTCAAGTACAAGAAGTCGAGCAGTGGCGACAGTCGCTCAAAGCAAAAGGTAAACGCATCGGCTGGAATGCGATCCTGGCTCACGCTTATGCACATGTCTCGATGCAAATCCCAGAGCTTCGAGATGTGTACGTTGCTCGTCCAATTCCTTACTTCTACCGGCATCCTGAACCCATCGCATCGCTGACCATTCATCGCAGGGATGCAAGCGGTACCGATCGCCTGATTTGGGGTAGGATCGCTTCACCTCAAAACTATTCGCTTGAGGATTTGCAGTCCAAAATCGATGGTTTCTGCTCAAGCCCGATCCAGGAAGTCTTCCGTGACGGCTTGCGACTGGAGAACCGCATAGGACCGATTCGCCGCCTCAACTGGTATCTGCTTATGCGTTGGTGCGGGCGAAAAAGGGCCAAGCATCTTGGGACATTCAGTATCTCAAGTCTCGGACATTTAGGGGCTTTGAATCTTCATCATCCCATCGCGACTGCAACAAGTCTTGCGATGGGCCCAATGAGCACCGATGGACTTTGTGATTTAGCGATCATCTGCGATCACCGCGTCATCGATGGCGTCCTAGCTTGTGAGGCGATCAAAAAACTAAACAGCACTATTGGATCCATTGTTTGTAACAGATAGATACAATCAGCAACACTTTAGCCATCTCCGACATTGCTATACACGCAGAAACTGCAAAGTCGATTAATTCATCATTGAGCTGCAGGTTCAACCTTCTATTTCGGCTTTGTTGGACGCGTATTGTAAACTGGGTGCTAGGGTTCCATTGGCGAATTTCAACTCTGAAGACGCTCCAGGAGTGTTCTTTTCATGAGACATCCGTACAATTCGCCGTCGAATAGAGATTGAGTCCCATGGCTAATCCGGTGAGCCAGGCTCGATATTTATCCAGGCGTCCCGGTGTAGGCTTGCAAGAATGAAAAAGCGTTTAAATTGGTTGCTGCTTCTAGGGGTTTTGTCCCTTGGAATGATCTCGGGTTGTCAGCGAGAATCTCGCGAGTATCTCTTGGCGCTGGAGGCTAAGGATCGGCTTATCGAAAGTTCGCACAAAGCAAGGCGAGAGTCCATTGAGGCTCTAGGGCACCGTAATTTGTCTAGAGCCGACCGGGCGATGTTCGATGAGTCTAAAGTTGAGGAACAAAGTCTCTATGTCGAGGGAACACTCGATCGACATCGCCCTCACAAACCCAATAAGCAACTCTATGAGCATGCCACCCGAGTGCTCAACGAACTCAGGAACAAACGCAAAGAGTTAACCGATCAATGGGTCGAAGTTTTCGGAAAAAGCCAGGCTGAAGACGCCCTTGAACTCTCATCCAAAATCCGCGATGTCGAATTGGAGATCGCCGAGACAACCGAAGTGGCAAAGCGATCTAAACCCTCTGGGGCTTCGTCATCGTCTGCTGTGATCTTGCAGAACGATCCCGCCGGAGACTGAACTCTCGCGATTTGGCTTTCGGTCGAATAGCTTCGAATGACTGCCGATGGTTTGAGGTTTATCGAAGTAAAGCCCACCAAACCATCCTGAGCCCCAACGGGGCGTAGCGATGCCCTGGGATTTGAATACGTCGCAATGATCGCAAGCCCTGATCGGCAGCGCCGAAGTCACGAACTCTATCGATACCAACTTGCTGTCGAATCCAAGTTCGGTTTGACCACTCGAGCTTGAGCAACCGAGTCGTTCTCTTTGACATTGGTGGCAAAGTACCATGATTCGATCATGACCCCACCACTTGCAGAGACCAACATCGACTGAGCGGTCTGCACAAAACTGATCTGCGGATCGAGCGACTTGGCCGCATCAAGCTTAACAGTTTGCACTTTGGCCGAATCTCCGAGCAAGCTCGATAGATCGCATGCTGCTAAGGATTGTAGGTTCTGCGACTCGATCAACGCGGCCACCAAGCATAGATCCATGATGTTTCGGAGTTCTCCAAAGACGGGGTCTTTGACAGCTAGCTCGCCAAGTTTGTTGGTGAAATTATCGGCCCACTTCTTGGCGATCGGATCAACTTTACCAGTCGCTTTTCGCTTCCCTGAATTGTCAAAGGTCTCCGACTCGGTCATCGTCTTGATGCGTTGACCCGATAGTTTCCATGCCAATTTGTCTTTGCTGTGCGAAATCGCATCATAGTCACAGGACATCCAGAAGCGAGATTGCAATTGGGTCGATGCATTTGCTCGAGTCTTGACCATCTCCAAATAGCTTGGCAAACCTGATACCGGTGCCTTTGCTAAGTTCATTCCATAGAGTTTCATTCGGTAGTCGGCAGCCAAGATCACGCGTGCCATGTTACTCTCGGCAGGGATACCAGATAGGCTTACCTGTTGGGGCCCAAAAGCCCGTGCTAGTTCCGATACGACTGCAGGTGTTATACGTTCGACGGTCAATCCACTACGAGCCTGGTTGAACTGTCGATAACCTTGTTCGGTCGGATCGATAGAGACCGAAATACCTCCGTTGCGTGCTTGGTCGACGTAGCGGAAAGCGGTTGCAAGATCATCCAAGTTGATCACTGGATTACCAGAGTTCTTACCGACGATCGAGCCTTTGGATCCAAGAATCCAAGGTTCGGCAGGACCTGCAAGCACAATGTCATTGCTCTCGGGATAGACAAACACGTAATCAATGCGGGTCAATCCACCAAGGCAGTAAACATCTTCGGGGATTTCTTTTCCTTGCTTCTGAGCGTCCAAAGCAATCTGCTGAACACCTTTGAGCGAGATCAACCGAAGATCACTTGCTTTTGCCAAATCCCCTTGAGGACCGTGCATCGCAGCGCGAAGTTTTTCGAGGTTTTGGGTTTGTTCTTCGGCAGTGACATTTCGCAGAACGCCGTTGGAATCGATCATGACTCCACCGACACCCTGATTATTACCGAAAAAACCTCCCCCAAACTGGGCCGTTGCGTCTTGGAACGAAACGGAGCATGCGGCCACTGCGACGGCAAAAGACCGTAGTAACCAAGACTGAACGAGGCCAGACATTCTCAAACGCATGATCATACTCCGTTAAAACACCAAAAATTGTGCTACGATGGAACCGGGGGAAAACCCAAACCACTCCCCATTAGTTTATTTCAGCCTTTGCACGATGCAACCAAACAACCAATCTGCCTACCTGATTATTCGCCAAGGAAACCGTTGGACCGACGTTTTCCGTCTGGAATCCAGTCAAAAGTTGATTGTCGGAAGGGCTTCGTCGAACGAAATTCCAGTCTCGGATGAGCGTGCAAGCCGCCGTCACGCTGAAATATCTTTCAAGGACGGTCATTGGATACTTAGGGATCTAGGCTCCCGCAACGGCACCCTTTTGGACGGTTCCAAGATCGACGCTCCGAAGGTCCTTTCCCCAGGAAATCAAATAACGGTTGCGTCGTGCCGGATGACTTTTGTGCACTCGCTGACCGATTATGTGCCCCCGACGAACGATCCTGAGGGTGCTAACGATTCTCCCGGTTCCCAAACCCACTCGGATCTGCCCCCTTCGATCACGCACCGGCAGTCCAAGGCCTCCATGCTCGGCTCGCAAGAGCTCTCTGCCGATCTGCTTGCGCTAACTGAAAGATCCTCGTCAGAATCGGCCAAGTCGGAATCTTCAGAACCAACTGTCCACGCCGCAGCCCTCGAAGTTCTCCAACTGGCGTTCGAGCTTGCCAAGTTGTCATCGATACCCGAGGCGTGCGAACTGGCACTTACACGATTACTCGCCGTGACCGGTTGCCAAGCTGGCGGCGTTGTTAAGATCGATGAGATCATCAAAGAGTCCAAGAGCGATCGGAGCAAATCGCCTGAATCCTCAACTGTTTCCATTTCGGTTCTTGCCGCATCGGAGCTTGCCGGAAAAGCCTATCATCCCATTTCCGATACCATCGTTCAAAATCTTGTTCGTGACCCGTCAGCAATCCTAGCTCGCAATGTGATATCAGACCCGAGCCTTATCGGGGATCCTACGCAATCCGGTAGCCACGTTCTTTCAACTACATCCTTGATCGCCGCACCGATCCAAGTCGACGGAAGTCTCTTTGGAGTCATGCACTTGTATTCGCGTATCGGTCGTAAAGATCTCGCACCGAGCGATCTCGAGGTTGCATTGGCCATATCAGAAGTCCTATCCGTATCGATCGGAAATTTGCTCAAGCATCAGTCGTTGGAAACCAAACTTCAATCGACCTCTTCGAGACTTGAGCAACTCGAACAACGCCTAGGCCATGGCGACTGGATCGGTGACTCGCAATCGATGAAGATGCTCAGAGAGCAAGTTCGACGCGTCGCTCCAACGCAGGCCACAGTCTTGATACGAGGTGAAAGCGGAACAGGCAAGGAACTCGTCGCTCGCGCTATTCACGAAAATAGCCCTCGGTCTTCTGGCCCGTTTGTCACTATTAACTGCGCTGCCCTTTCTCCCACACTGCTTGAAAGCGAACTTTTTGGGCACGAAAAAGGTGCTTTCACCGGTGCAACGGATCGCAAGATTGGCAAGTTCGAACTTGCCAATGGTGGAACCATGCTCTTGGACGAACTGGGGGAAATGAGCATGGAAATCCAAGCCAAATTCCTGCGCGTGCTCGAAGGTCATCCTTTCGAAAGGCTAGGTAGCAACAAACCGATCCGGTCGAACGTTCGTATTGTCGCCGCTACCAATCGCGATCTGGAGCAAGCGGTACAGGAAGGCCGATTCCGATCGGATCTGTATTTCCGGTTGAGAGTCATCGAACTGAAAATACCGCCACTTCGAGAACGTCCTGAAGATGTACTGCCGCTGGCGAATTTTTTCCTCAAGCATTTTCGCAACAGTTCCGGTCACGGCCCGACTCGATTTTCCGACACAGCTCGAGCAGCCATGATGGCTTATCACTGGCCTGGAAACGTAAGGGAACTCAAAAATTGCGTCGAACGCGCACATGTTCTAGCCATTGGGGATGTCGCTCAGCCCGAAGATCTGGCGTTATCGAATCTACAAATTCCAGGCATGCCACCACCAACTTCAATGATGCCTATTCAACAGGTAGAGTATCGCGAAAGAACGCTCGATGAAGTGGAACTCGATCACATCGCACAAACGCTTCGCTACACCCAAGGGCAAAAAAACCGAGCCGCAAGCATCTTGGGAATCGAACGCTCGACGCTCGATCGAAAACTAAAACGACTTCAAGACGGTTCCTAACGCGATACTGCTTGCTCAATGGATCGCTTACGAGCTGCCTCGAATTCATCCCCTTGAGTCCAAGTCTGCATTTGCGGTGCATCCGCAGCTGCGAGCCCGACCTCAGTGAGCAATTGAATATCCTCAATAGCTCCGCTTAGATCCCAACTCGGATCGTATTGATCCGATCGCTGATGGTAGTGCTTGTCGGTCCAGACTTGCAATTGCTTCTTACCCCAACCCTCGGGTTGATTCCTAACTGCATGGCCGCTGTGAAGATAGACTGCGGGGACTCCAACTTTGGCAAGCGAGAACTGGTCAGAGCGATAGTAAAACCCCTTGCTCGGTTCAAGATCACCCACGACGATTCTACCCTGTTTGGTAGCTGCACTTTGGACCAAATTGTCTAGCGAACTTTTGCCTAGACCGATGACTTGGACATCCCTGGTCGGTCCCAAGAAGTTGATGCCATCGATGTTGATCAGAGCCGAGAGTTTCCCATTGGCAATAGGAGGGTTCTCCGCAAGATACCTCGATCCCAAAAGGCCTTGCTCCTCGGCGCCTACTGCGGCGAAAAGAAGCGATCGCTTGGGTCGATACCCCGATTCGCTGATCGCCTTGAGGATCGTCAGCAAAGCTGCCGTACCCGAAGCGTTATCGATCGCACCGTTGTAGATATTGTCTCCGTTTGCATCTCGATCGGCAGACATTCCGATGTGATCATGGTGAGCCATCATGACGACGTATTGATCGGATAGAGTCGGGTCGCTCCCGGGCAATACGCCCAGGACATTAGCGGTGATTCGTTCCCTGGCATTGCATTCGAGATTCGTCGAGAGTCGCAATCCCAAGGGTACCGGTTTGAATTCCCGATCCTCTGCCGACTTGCGTAACTCATCGAGGTCAAAACCTCCAGTGCCCAGTAGTTCCCGTGTGGCAGACTCGGTCATCCAGCCTTTCATGTCCATCCGCGGGCCGGAGGAGTCCCGGAGTTCAAACTCTTCTCCGGTCCAAGAGGTTTGTATGACGGTAAATGGATAACCTGCAGAGGCATCGGTGTGAATGATGATCGCACCAGCAGCTCCTTGCCTTGCAGCGCTTTCGTACTTGTAGTCCCAACGTCCGTAGTAGAGTCGCTTTGATCCTGCAAACAGATCTGGATCGCTTTCAGGATCGTTATTCATCATCACCAATATTTTTCCCTTAAGATCCATCCCTTTGTAATCGTCCCACTGGAACTCTGGGGCTTGGATTCCATATCCGACAAATACCAGTTCGGCATCCTTAACCGTTATCCTCGGGTCTGGCTTACCCGCCACAGCGATGTAGTCCTTGAAATATTCGAAGGATACTTTTTGACCATCCTTACCCTCGAAAGCCCAACTCTTATCAGGGGTACTGGTAAGCCCAAGCATCGGAAAGACTTGGCGGTAGGATCCGATTGCAGGAACGATATCGAGCCCATTGGCTTGAAACTGCGTCTCGAGATAAAGCTGCGCCAACGCATCACCTTGAGTTGCTGGCCCGCGACCTTCGAGCAAATCATCTGCGAGAAACCGGATATGCGCCCTGAGCGTAGACTCCGAGATCTTTTTTTGGACAGTCTCTATGCTCTGTCCCCAAGCCGAACAAGAACCCACCCCCAAAATCAACAACTGGCTTACAATGAACATACAACGATAGCCAAACATTCGAATCCCCTTTGTGTCGACGGGTTTTTGCGGAGTTATCTCCGCAAGATTTTCCTGCACATATCGTACCGTATTTTTGTTGGCCTTCCTAAGGGCAATCCATGACCACACCCCTGAATCAGAGTATCGAATTCCAAGTTGGGGGAATGTCTTGCGCTGCTTGCGTAGGCCGAATTGAACGGGCTGTTAAAAGAATCCCAGGGGTCGCCGATATCTCTGTGAATCTTGCAACGCAGCGGGCCGTTGTCCGCTTGGCCAGCGAGTCTGTGGTTTCTTCTGAGCAAATCGCCGATGCGATTATCCAATCGGGTTACTCGGCACTTTTAGTTCAAAAGCAGTCAAATCCAGAGCGTACCATCGACCCGTCTGAAGAACTTTCCAATCAAGAACTGAACAGTCTTGGTCGCGATTTTTGGATTTCATTGATATTCGCTTTACCAGTCTTTCTGATTTCCATGCTGCCGATGCTTTGGAATCCACTGATGGATCGCATGATGCAGTGGATGCCCATGCAAAGCTGGAACTGGATCCTTTGGGGGCTGGCAACGGTCGTTCAGTTCTGGTCGGCTCGACGTTTCTATCGAAACGCCTACCACAGCCTATTGGACCTTTCGCCCGACATGAACTTTCTGGTCGCCATGGGAACCACCGCCGCTTACACCGTTAGCACCCTGATCACATTCTTTCCCAACTGGCTCGGTCGAATCCAGCAGCATGTTTACTTTGAATCCTCAGCCGTCGTGATCTGCCTTGTGCTCCTAGGAAAGTACCTCGAAGCAAGGTCGAAACGATCAACCCGAGACGCTCTCTATAGTCTAGCTCAGCTTCAACCGCAAATGGCCCATCACTTGGTAAATGATGTCATCACCCCGACGCCTACTTCGCAAATCAACATGGGTGATCGCTTGGTGGTCTTCGAGGGGCAATCGATCCCTCTCGATGGGCGAATCATCAGCGGCAGCAGTTTTGTCCAAGAAGCGATGGTCACCGGCGAGCCGATCCCTAAGGAGTTGACCGTTGGAGATCGAGTCATCGGCGGAACGCTCAATGGCAACGGTCAGTTGACGATCGAAGTCACCGCGATTGGCTCCGATACATTCCTCGCTCGCATGACCGCATTGGTCGTCGATGCTCAGTCCAAGAAGCCCCCGATCCAGTCTGCTCTCGATCGCATCATACGAATATTTGCTCCTTCGGTACTCGTCCTAGCCATCCTGACTGCCATCGGCTGGTGGACCATAAGCCAAGAATCGGCCTTCGAAAAAGGACTACTACATGCCGTAGCCGTTCTTGTTGTCGCATGTCCGTGCGCCGTGGGACTCGCATCCCCAATAAGCATGGCAGTAGGCAGTGGACGAGCTGCTGAACTTGGGATTCTGTTTCGCTCCCATGAATCAATCCAGAAACTAGCTCGCATCGACTCGATTGTTTTCGACAAAACCGGAACCCTCACAACGGGCAAACCCACTTTGGCCGGAGCCTTTCCACTGAATCATTCGATTTGCACAAGCGAATCGGAGCTACTGAGACTCGCATCGATGGCCGCCAGATCCTCAAACCACCCTATCGCTATCGCAATACGCGATGCGACCAAAGAGCTTCGATCCTTGGCGCTGGTCATGGAAACACAGGCCGTACCAGGCAAGGGGATCCGGGTTCGACTAAGCGACCATCGCAAACTCGCGCTCGGATCGTATGCTTGGATGAAACAGCAAGAATTCACCAACGACAACTCAGACCGATTGCAGCATGAATTGTCTAGTCAAGGTTACAGCATCAGCTGGTTGGCTGTTGGCAATGAGCTAGCAGGAGCCTTGGCCGTCCAAGACCCGATCAAACCAGAGGGAACCCAAACAATCGCTTCGTTGCATCAGCAAGGATTAAAGATAGCGATCCTATCTGGAGATCAATCGGTTGCAGTCGAAAAGGTCGCCAGGGAACTCGGTGTGGATCGATGGCACGCAGAGCACTCGCCCGAAGAGAAGAGTTCGAGGATCCGAGAGTACAAAGACGCCAAGGAAAAGGTCGCTTTCGTGGGGGATGGGATCAACGATGCACCCGCTTTGGCCCAAGCCGATCTTGGTATCGCGATGGGTAGCGGTTCGGAAGCGGCGATCTCATCGGCGGACGTTGTGATGGCTTCAAGCTATCTGCCACAAATTCCTCTCGCGATCGGACTTGCGCGCAGCGTCATGCGCAATATTTACCAAAATCTATTTTGGGCGTTTGCTTACAACATCCTGCTGATCCCACTGGCGGCAGGATGGTTATCTTCTTGGACTAATTGGACCTTAACCCCCATGCTAGCCGCTTTGGCGATGGGACTATCGAGCCTGTTGGTCGTGGGCAACGCGCTGCGACTAAGAAGCTATCGACGATCTCGCTATTGACCTCGTCGGTCGGACATTTCGTGCACCATATCCACCAGGGCAATAACGTGTTCGACAGGTGTTCCTGGTAGTATCCCATGCCCTAGATTGAAAATATGCCCTGCTCGCCCAGCCGCCAGATCCAAAACTTGTTTCGCATGTTGACGAATCGTATCGATTCCTGCGAATAGTATTGTCGGATCGAGGTTGCCTTGTACCGCTCGATCCGGGCCGACCATATCCCAAGCGACATCGAGCGAGATTCTCCAATCAACTCCGACGACGGTTCTTGCATCTCCTCGCAGGGATGGTAGCAACATCGGGTTGCCCGTCGCAAAGTTGATCACCGGAACGTTCGGGATAATCGACTCGAGCAACCGTTGCATGTGAGGCAGGATGTAACTGCGATAATCCCCAGTAGACAAACACCCAGCCCAGGAATCAAAAAGCTGAACGACCTGGGCACCTGCGACGATCTGCGAATTTAGATACAAGGCGATTGAATGCACGAGTTTGTCCATCAAGACATTCCATGCGACCGAGTCGTTGTACATCAACGCTTTGGTGTGCACAAAGTTTCGTGACGATCCGCCTTCGATCATATAGCTGGCAAGCGTAAAAGGAGATCCCGAAAAACCGATCACAGGGATGTGCGCTGGCAAGGCTTTTCGAGTTTGCTCGACAGTCTGCGTGACAAAGCTTAAGGGTTCCATGGAATCGAGTGCGTGCACTCTGTCGATCTCTGTGGCTTGCCGAATCGGATTGTGGATCACCGGACCATCCCCTTTGGTGAACTCTAAATCGAATCCCATAGGCTCCAAGATTGGTAACAAATCCGAAAAGATGATCGCAGCATCGACGCCGAGCTTCTCGACAGCAGTGACCATCACCTCAGCGCATAGGCTAGGGTTTTTGCAAAGATCCAAAAAGGAAACTTTGTCGCGCACCGCGCGATACTCGGCCATGTATCGACCTGCTTGACGCATGAGCCAAACCGGGGTCACGTCCGAAGCTTGACGGTAGCAGGCCTTCATGAATGGGCTTTGTGCCAAACTCTCTCCGAGCCGCCCGAGTTTGTCCTTGGTCGCCCCCCCGGCACTCGCGGGTAATACGCTCGCTGTAAAACGCTTGGCCTTGAGTATCCGATGGGATTTTTCAGAG
>JBEIGI010000082.1:0-19057 GCA_040381975.1 Pirellula sp. | reverse complement strand
TGGGCGAGCCTAAAGTCTTTGCGAAATTTTTCCCGAGATACCAAAAGTTCCAAAAACAAGCATTGGAAAAACTTCAGCAAGAACTGGCAGTGAAGGTTCCTGGATTCGAACCTGCAAATGAGGCGGATCCAAGCCGCTTGGCTTCCATAGCGAGGCAAGCCAACGCGGCGGTTGCCTTGTTACGATTGGAAGACCCTAAACCGGTTTATGAGTTTTTGACCTTGGACCGCGACCCCGAATCGCTATCCCAGTTCATCTACAGGATTCGAGGACGTGAGGTAAGCCCCTCGCTGTTGATCAAAAGCTTCAACGAGCTAAGAGCGCAGTCCGTAACCGACGATTCAACGAAGCGTCAGCAGCACTACAATCGGCTCTACGGCATGGTTCTAGGACTTGGCGAGTATCCACTGGAACAACTGCCATCGGCCGAGCGAGATGGTTTGCTCAAGATGCTAGCTACGATGTATGCGGAGCATCCGAGCCGGACGATTCACAGTGCCATCGGTTGGTTGCTTAGGCGATGGGGCCAGGACGAATCGGTTCGCTCCGTCGAGGAAAAGGAGCTTGATTATGACGTTACAGGTGTACGCGAGTGGTACGTCATCCAAGTCGAACCGCCTGTGGGTTTTAACAGTTTACTCACCGGTCCAAACAAGCAAGAAGAGGGATCGATCGATTTGACGGCTCCGATTTACTTTACCATGCTGGTTTATCCTGGTGGCGAATTCGAGATGGGCGATCCGGGTCAGCAAAAGACAAAGAATGTTCCGGGTCCGTTTGCGGTCAGCGACCGTGAGGTGACTTGGCGACAGTTCAGTGCCGTCGATGACGATACGCACAGAAAATCATGGGAGAAACGGTTTCAACAGGAGATTGGCGGACGAGGCTTGCATCCTGATGATCCGGTTTTTGGGGTGAGTTGGTTTGAGGCGGTGAACTACTGCCGTTGGTTGACAGAGAACAAGATGCCTGGTGAGAAGAACCAATGCTATGTGAAGAAGGACCTGTCCGGGTCAGTTATCAAAAATAAGGGGTGGCTGAGTTTCCCGAGCAACACGGATGGAGCATGGGATTGGCCGATGAATCCAAAGCGAGGTGGATTTCGGTTACTGACGGAGGCGGAGTGGGAGTATGTTGCCCGCGGAGGTACGGAGACTCGCTACAGCTTTGGGAGTAGCGAAAGCTTGCTTGCTGAATACGGATGGTTTATCGACAACTCGGCGAAGTGGTCCCATCGTACGCAACAGCTTCGTCCTAGTATTGCAGGGGTTTTCGATATCCACGGAAACCTATCGGAGTGGGTGGATGATTGGTACACGGTGGGTTCGTTTCGCGTGAACCGAGGCGGCAGTTGGAACGACGGTGCCGCGCTTTGCCGGTCGGCGAGCCGTTACTGGCTCGACCCGTCGGACCGGGGCAACGGCATCGGCTTCCGTCTTGCCCTGAGTCCATCCGGAATCCCCAAGTCGCCGGAGGCGGACAAGTAGAGCGGAGCCTAGGGTTGTAGGCACGGAGCGAGCCAGGGCGGATGCCCGCGAGCGTAGATGCCGGAGAGCCTAGGCGAAGCAATGTGGCGAGATATGGGTATTGGTAATTAGTGTGCGCAGAGGGCCTGGCCCTCTGCGCAAAAATTTTTCAGCCAATTGGGTTTATTTACAAAATGCCATTTCGAATGTTCCTCGTTCCAGTTCACTACAGCGACTCTGCGACAACAGAGCTTAATGCTTTTTTAGCAAGTCACCGAGTTGTACAAATCGAACGCAAGTGGATAGAACAGGGGAGCGAATCTGCATGGGCTTTCTGTATCGAATACATCGGCGTTACAACTTCTCAGGACGCTGGCTTTCGAGCCAGGCTAAATCGCAATCGCATCGATTACAAGACGATTTTAAGTCCCGATGAATTTACGATCTTCTCGTTACTTCGCGAGGTGCGGAAGGAATTGAGTCAGCAGGAGGGGGTGCCCGTGTTCGCACTTTTTAGCAACGAGCAGTTGGCTCAAATGGTCCAGCGTCGATGTTCATCCAAGGCCGATCTACAGGCAATCGAAGGAATTGGCGAAGGCAAAGTGGAGAAGTACTCTGAGAGGTTACTTGCAACCCTTTCAAAGTTCGCATCGCCACCCCAGAGTTAAGCATTGCCATGAAGCGAGTCGGAGGATTGTACGAAGCGATACTGGCTCGTGAGAATTTTCTGCTAGCGTTTCATCGTGCTGCAAAAGGCAAACGATATCGAGCAGAAGTCCGCAAGTTTCAGGATGATTTGCCCGATTGGCTGGCATCGATCGCGCAGAGAGTTTCCTCGGGTGGCTTTTCGTTCGGACGGTTTCACCAATTTTTGATTCGCGATCCGAAGGAGCGGATCATCACGGCTCCCTGTTATGAGGAACGGGTCGTCCACCATGCCATTATGAATGTCTGCGAACCGGTACTCGACCGCTGGCTGATCGCTGACACGTTTGCGTGCCGCATCGGCCGTGGCCGCGAGGCGGCGATCGATCGGGCAATGCAGTTTTGTCGTACGCAGCCATGGTGTCTGAAATTCGATGTTCGCAAATACTTCGACAGCATCGACCACGATCGTTTGCTCGAGCTGCTTGTTCGAAGGTTCAAAGAGGTTCCGCTCCATTCATTGTTGGATCGGATTGTGCGATCGTTTCGAGGAACAAAGGGGATAGGCTTGCCGATTGGTAGCCTGATGTCTCAGCACTTCGCCAATTTTTATCTAGGATGGTTCGATCGTTACGTGAAAGAGGAGTTACAAGTACGTGGTTACGTCCGGTACATGGACGATATGCTTATTTGGGGCGACGATCGATATGAATTGCAACGCATCCAGCGAGAGTGTGATGCTTTCGTCGCTAGCGAACTGATGGTGGAATTCAAGCCTGCACAGGTTCGCCGTGTCGAACAGGGGATTAGCTTTCTTGGTTGCCGGTTATTTTCGACGCATGTCGAATTGAATCGTCTCAGTAAGCAACGATGGCAAAGAAGGGTATATTTACTGGAAAAAGCCCATCGGCTAGGGCTCTTATCGGATCTGGATTTGCAGAGCCGACTCGCATCGCTAACGGCATTCGCTAGAGGTGGTGGAGTGCGTAGTTGGAAGTTTCGTCATTCTGTGTTAGAACCATCGCAGGTGGACGAACCTTAAGGGCTCGAATCGCGTGAACCGAGGCGGCAGTTGGAACAACGATGCCGCGAATTGCCAGTCGGCGAACCGTAACAGGAACGACCCGTCGAACCGGAACAACAACATCGGCTTCCGTCTTGCCCTGAATTCCAACGGTCCAAAGCTGGATGGCTTATGGCGGATGCCCTGGGATTCCGGATGGAACAGTTCGTTTTCCCGTTTGACTCGGTTTTGAACCTGTCAGCAAAATCTCAACCTGAGTCCGCATGGTGTTAGTAGGTTGGTTGGATGACCGATACGAACGCTCCGTGCGGGCTTTTTCCTCACGCCCCCACCAAGCGATATGTCCCGGTTTTGCTCGGGCCGACGAACTCGATGTGGCCGGCAAGGCGAAGCGTGTCGAGCTCGCGCTTGACGGTCTTGAGGCTACAACCGAGCTCGCTGGCGATGTTCGTCGAACGCATCTTGCCTGACTGACGCAGGAGCGTCAGGATCAGCTCCCGCCGGCTCGCCGGCGTTTCGACCTCGGGTGCTTGAATGGCCACGGTGTTTCGAGCGTCCCGGACGGTGACCGAGTCGCTGAACCGATAGCCCGTCCCGCCGCTACAAACGATGGTCTGATTGTCGGCCTCAACCGCTACAACCGGAAAAATTCGATTGCTAGCATCATGAGGATGTCTGTGACACGTCAGGTCACAGCGGGGAAGAATTTGTGAAAATTTCGAAGTGATCTTCGAGAATGTTGAGCGGTTTCAAAGTTTGGGATTAACCACCTGGGCTACTATCGATAGACACCATTTGCTATCCTGTGCAACTTGTTTTTTGTGTCATATGTGCAACAATATTAGAGTCGTTTACGCCGCTTTTTTCATAAAGCAAGCCCTCACCATCCAAGAACAATGTCGCTCTCCAATCTACTTGAAACCCGCGTCAAAGAACTCGACATATCGATTTCGGATCTTGCTCGCCGTAGCGGGGTATCCCGAGCAACCGTGATTCGTATCCTTGGGGGTAAGGATGAACACTATTCGGTTTCCAATCTACAAGCGATCCTCTCGGTGCTAGGAATGACATTAGAGTTAGCGGCCGTGCCAGCCGAGCAGTTCAAGGATGCGATCGCCACACAGAAGGCAAAGCGTTTAATTGCGCTCACACAAGGAAACGTAGCGTTAGAATCCCAAGCTATACCGGCAGCCTCCGCGAAAAAGCACCTGGAAGCAACCAAAGCGCAAATTCTATCCTCAAGTCGAAAACTCTGGGCTTCTTAGCTCGTCGGTTGGTAACGGAGGTCCTAGGTGAATCCATTTGGATCAAGTGGCAACAAAGATGACACCCCCTTTGACGGATCGGGTTTAAAGATCAAGTCCATCAAAACACGTCGCCAACTCAATGAAGCTGAGTTTGAGTCGATCTTGCGAGTGACCAAGAAGTATTTGATGAGCAAACCAAGCCAAAAGCTCGCGCCATTTACTTTCGGTTGGCTCCAGGAGCTGCATCGGGAGATGTTGGGATCGATATGGTCTTGGGCAGGTGAAATCAGAACCACTCAAAAAAACATCGGTGTGAGTGCTAACATTGTTACGGCTGAACTTGGTGTCATTGCAATCGAGTCGGAAAAACGGCATTCGGAAACAGGCGATCTCGTCATTGCGACTGCCGCTGAGTTTCATCATCGTGCGGTTTGGGTACATCCATTTGAAGATGGCAATGGTCGGTGGGCAAGACTTCTCGCAAACATTTGGTTGATGCAACACGACCAGCCCGTGACCATTTGGCCCGCCTCGGACTTACGCGATACCGAAAGTCCAATTCGAGGTGAGTACATCGCTGCCATGAAACACGCTGATCTTAGGAACTATGGACCACTCATCGACCTTCACAAGCGGTTTAGTGATAGTCATGAAAATCCTCTGACTTGATCAAGTAACATGTCGATCGGAGCACTAGGTCGCGATGAGGTCATCTGGAAATCATCATGAAAACAAGTTGCTGGTCGCTCTAACTCTAAACGAAATATCGTCTGCCAATCGCCGATCGTAAGCATCAAATCCACCTTATTTAATCCGGACGCATTTCGAGGACTATACGAAATCCAACGTCAATTGACCGAAAAGTGGCCTCCATGCCAGTTCGAGAAGCAGACCGGCATAGATTTTCGAAACCTAACAAAAAATCTACCTCCTCTCGTGACCCGACGCGTGCCAAGATCAGCTCCTTGTGGATCGACTAGGCGTTAGGCATTAGGCTGTAGGTTCAGAGAAAGAAACGTCATAGCCGTTTCTGGTTTTCCCTAAAGCCCAGAGCCTAAGGTCTAAAGCCTCTCAGTGAGGCCGGTGGGGTTCGAACCCACGCTTTGCGGATTAAAAGTCCGCTGTGCTACCGCTACACCACAACCTCGTAAATGGTTATGGCTAGAATCTCAGCATCATCCTCGAATCCGATCGGAGATCGAAAATCGGGTTCATCGTCGTCGCACGCTGCAAAGTAGTAGATTGCACCACGAAGCCACCATGCGTGCCCTGTTTCGATCGCAGGCAATGAGTCGAAAAGTGAATCAATTACGACGTGGATAGCCAGTGCCAGACGGAGATTGACAACTCTATTCCTTTGGTGCTCTGATCGAGTGAGTTCGATGTGTTGGTCGACTCTGCGTTTTAGGTCTTCCCAACGGATCAACTCTGCCATGTTGGCGCATTCGGTCAAACGCTCGAATTGCGAACTTGAGAGCCCGGATGGGAAAAGTTCATGCTGATCACTCACGGATTGTACCTTCGAGTCGCTGGCGTGTCATAGTTCGTTACTTCCGAACATTCAGTTGGGTTCAACTGCTTCAAAACGGAATCCCTAGTTCGGTTTGAAGCCGAGTTTCGACGGGTGTGTTCCCTCGCAATGGCGGAACCGAACCGCATTCTAGCAAACCCGCGGGCGAAATGACAGCATTGCGAACCTGCGTGGTAACTCGTTTCTTGGGCGAAAGCCCGCTCCCGACCCGGGATCACGAATGAGGCAAATGCTAAGAATCAGTTGCCTGGCGATAGACAGCAGCTGGAAATTGAGTCTTGTGCGGATTTGAGTTCATTCTGGGAATAGCCCGTCTATTCCTCGTCGTTCGTCCAGAAAGCTCCACGATCAATCGACTCTGTCGGGTATGGCTATCTCCATCGTTTTCGATCCAAAGCACGACGTTCCATGTTGTCTAATTCGCCCAACCGCTATGACGCTCAGCCGTCACTGACCATGCCTTTTGCCATCGCGTACTCCTTGGATAGGTCCATACCGATGTCTTGACCAGGAATGAGTCGCTGAGCTGCAACATACATGAAGCAGACGATCTTCAGAGCCGAAAAATCGCCGGCGAGCGATTTGACAGTATACCGGCGCTCCGGATTATGGATGTCCAATCCACCTGAGCCCATTTGTGCAAGTTCCATCAGAATCGGGCCAAGCTGCTGGTTGTCCATGCTTCGGAATATCTTCATGGCATCAGCGCAGTATTCGATCGCATCTGGGCGTACTCCTCCAATTGGGCATGCGAGTTCGCCATGTAGAGCATCCGGCGCGTTTGGTATTGGGGTGTTGGAACGCACGGCCTAGAAGACCGTGCTACGCGGTGGGGGCACTTGCTTCGGTGGTGCCCAGACGAGGGACGCTAGGGGGCTTGGTTAAATTCCTCGCCGCTGGCTGCGGGTTAAACGAATGTTCGCAAGCGAACAGAGGAAACGGCTAAGAGCGTTGAAAGTAGAGAGTAGGTTTCGACGAATCGCTGCTTGGGTGAAGTAAATCCGTCGCTCCTGAAGAGACAATCCTAGGAAATCGATTTTTAAACGTTCACCTCAGCAATCTCCAGGAGTATTGGTCGAATCCAAGCCGGGGCAAACCCTAAATCATCCAGTAGCGTTCGACGTTTCTCTAGAGGTAGGGTTCGCTTAAGATGATCAAACCTTTGCTGGGTCACATGCTCACGGCCCAGTGCCTTAAAGGCCTGGATCACAAGTCCACTGAGTCGCCCTGCATTCGAGTCGCACCAAATCCTGCTGGTTCTGTTGACCGGCCGTAGCTTTGCCTGCAACGTCGACGAACTTCGGATGAGCGTTTGGTATTGGGGTGTTGGAACGCACGGCCTAGAAGACCGTGCTACGCGGTGGGGGGCGCTTGCTTCGGTGGTGCCCAGACGAGGGATGCTAGGGGGCTTGGTTAAATTCCTCGCCGCTGGCTGCGGGTTAAACGAATGTTCGCAAGCGAACAGAGGAAACAGGCAAGAGAGTAGCCGGAGAAGATTAGCAGCCAGATCAGCCAAGAGAGTGGAAGGTAGAGAGTAGACCGAGTGGATGGGAGAAGATAGCTTGGTAGGTCGACAGCTATAAACCATGATGATTCTCAGGTCTTTGGCTGTTTCACCTCTCTAGCCGCGTTGGAATTCCTCTGTAGTTGCGGAAATCAAGTCGGCAAGGTCGACTGACTCTTGAGAAATCAACAGCTTCTCGAACGCGAAACTCATGCGGTGTTTAGGCGTATTGAGCGGGTGAAGACAAGACAAGCGGCCAGAACAGCCAAGAGAGTAGAAAGTAGAGAGTAGACCGAGTGTATGGGAGAAGGTAGCTTGGTAGGTCAACAGCTATAAACCATGATGATTCTCAGGTCTTTGGCTGTTTCTACTGTCTAGCGGCGTTGGAATTTCTCGGTAGTTGCGCAAATCAAGTCGGCAAGGTCGACGGACTTTTTGATACACAACCAGCCTCTCGAACGCGAAAATCATGCGGTGTTTAGGCGTAGTGAGCGGGTGAAGACAAGACAAGCGGCCAGAACAGCCAAGAGAGTGGAAAGTAGAGAGTAGACCGAGTGGATGGGAGAAGATAGCTTGGTGGGTCGACAGCCAAAAACCATGATGATTCTCATGTCTTTGGCTGTTTCTACTCTCTACTTTCTCCCATCCACTCTCTATTTTTCCCTCACTGCCGTTTCGCCAACGGCGAAACGGCAGTGAGGGAAAAATCGGGGTGATAGGATTCGAACCTACGACCCTCTGGTCCCAAACCAGATGCGCTAGCCAGACTGCGCTACACCCCGTGAGCCCGAATTTTTAACCGAATTCGCCCGCCGTCGCTAGGCCAACTCAGCCAACTTTCTAGACACTCCCTCACCTTTCAAGGTTCGCGCTCGTGGATCTTGGGATTATTTCGGAAAATCTTTCAGGCCCCGTAGAGGTTGTTCCAGCCCTTCGGGCTTTCGAAGCCATTATTCATCCATGCAGCCCATGAAGAGGTTGGACCAAAGAACCGATGCTTTACCAACAAAAATTCGTGAAACGACCATTTTTTGGGTGTTATCGGGGAAGAATCGCGCTGCAAATCACCGGACGGCTTGCGCCGTACCGCTTTTAAAGTCACCGGACGGCTTGCGTTGTACCGCTTTTAAAGTCACCGGACGGCTTGCGCCGTACCGCTTTTAAGGTCACCGGACGGCTTGCGCCGTACCGCTTTTAAAAGTCACCGGACTGCTTGCGCCAAATCGCATACTTACACAGACTTTCCAAGCACGATCTAAATGATGTCGATTTGACGGCGTTGGATGGACGCAATTACGCTAAAATAACAACTATTAGCTTCGTCGATTTCAAGAGTTTGCGAACAAGTCGCTGTCTCCTACCCCATCTAACGCTTCCCCATGCTTCCGGAAAAATCCCTCATCCATTCAATCCTGATGGACATCGATCCAGCCCTGGCCCACCAAAATCCACCCCTTGCCTACATCATCCGCCTTATTCGTACCCGGCTCGCTTCGACTCTCGCTGCACTCCTTCTGACCCTCGGACTCGAACCCTCCTTCGCAAACGACCCCATCGAATTCAACCGAGATATCCGCCCCATCCTCTCGGATGCCTGCTTCGCTTGCCACGGTCCCGATAAACACTCTCGCCAAGCCGAGTTGCGCCTCGATGATCGCGATAACGCGATCTCCCTAGGAGCCATCACCCCAGGCAACCTGGACGCTAGCTCGATCCTCGATCGCATCGTCTCGGATGACCCCGACTTGGTCATGCCTCCCCCAAAAACCGGTAAGTCGATCTCCCCAGAACAACGCGAAAAACTTAAACAGTGGATCCTCCAAGGCGCACAGTACCAACCCCATTGGGCCTTTGTCCCCGTCAATCAACAAATCATTGCGCCGAACCTGTCTCGCGACTCGATTGCAAAGATCCCCCAACTGAAAAACGATCCAGATGCGATCTTCACCGATTGGAATAAATCCTCCATCGATCGATTCGTTCTTGAAAAAATGATCGCCCAAGGCCTCGCGCCCGCACCGCAGGCCGATCCGCTTACTTGGCTTCGGCGCGTCTCGCTGGACCTGACCGGTCTTCCCCCAACCCTACCGATGGTCGAATCGGTCTTGGCCGACCCCTCCGAAACCAACCGCGCTCAAATCGTCGACCAACTCCTTGCCTCCGATGCCTACGGCCAACGCATGGCGAACCTATGGCTCGATGTTGCCCGCTATGCCGATACCTTTGGCTATCAAGCGGATGTCAACATGGATGTCTGGCCTTGGCGAGATTGGGTGATCGAAGCTTTCTCTAAGAACCTTCCCTACGATCAATTCATCACTTGGCAACTCGCCGGCGACCTGTTACCCAACGCCACACAAGAGCAGAAACTTGCGACTACTTTCAACCGCCTTCATCGCCAAACCAACGAAGGTGGCAGCATCGAAGAAGAATTCCGCCAAGTCTACATCGCCGATCGCACCGTCACTGCCGGCACCGCATTCCTAGGTTTGACCCTCGAATGCTCTCGATGCCACGATCATAAATATGATCCAATTGCTCAAAAGGACTTCTACTCCCTTGCAGCCTACTTTGCCGATATCGATGAACACGGCCTCTACTCGCACTTTACACGGGCTACTCCGACTCCCGCTCTGCCTCTCTATACGCCCGAGCAATCGAATCAACACCAGCAACTCCTGGCCGAGATTCGTCAACTCGAACAGGCACGTAACGAATGGTTCCTTAAAAACAAAGATCTCAACCTCACTGCGAATCCCGCCCCCCCGAAGGCAACTTGGGAGTTCCCCCTCGATGGCTCCGATGCAGGTGTGGTGGGTAATGCGACCAAGTTCAATGGCGATGATGCAATCGCTTTCCCATTGAACCTGCCGCATCCGACCGAAGAAGGCAAAACGATCCAAGCCCAATTGGGTCGTGAAACCCCCTTTAGTTTTTCGCTTTGGGTCAAACCCGACCACCATGCTCCGCGTGTCGTGGTCGCTCATACATCGGTCGCCGCCGAAGACGCCGCGTTTCGCGGTATGCAATTGGTGCTCGAACAAGGTAAACCGCAATTCTCTCTGATCCACTTTTGGCCAGGTGATGCCATCCGTGTCGAAGCGACTCAAGCCATTCCCGTTCAAGCCTGGACACACTTGGCAGTCTCCTACGACGGCTCGAGCCGCGCCTCGGGGATCCGTATCTATATCAACGGTTTACCAACCCAGCTTGAAACCGTTCGTGATCAACTTACTCGCGACTTTCGATACCTGGCCCAATGGGGGGATTCAAACTCTGGCTCTGTGCAATTCTCTTTAGGGGCTCGATTCCGCGATGTGGGTTTTCGCGATGGGTTGATGGACGATCTGAAAGTCTTTGACTACGAACTAGCGACTCGCGACGTCGCGCAATTGTATGTCGCTTCGTATGCAGGAATGACCGCAGAAGCTCGCGATGCTGTGCTTGCCAAGGCCAACGATCACTGGGAAGCTCCGTTGCTGCGTGGGAACTCTGAATTCGAACAACTCAACAAAGACCTTATCAAAAAACGCAAGGAAGAAAACGAACTCATCGCCTCGGTACGAACGGTGATGACGATGGCACCGGCACTTGTGCGACGGCCTATGCATGTGCTGCAACGCGGAGCTTATGATGCCCTCGGAGAACCGGTCGAACCTTCACCGCTCATCCGATTCACGGAGAGCTGGAAACGTGGTGAGTCGGATGCCAATCCCACCCGATTGGAGCTTGCGCGATGGATCGTTTCTGAAGAGAACCCGCTGACGAGCCGTGTGGCGGTCAATCGCTGGTGGTCGGTCTTCTTCGGTCGAGGCATCGTCGCGTCGCTCGAGGACTTTGGTAGCCAGGGTGCCGTGCCTACGCATCCGGAGCTTCTTGATTGGCTGGCTCGTGATTTCGTCGCTAGCGGTTGGGACTTGAAAAGGTTCTGCAAGCAAATCGTCCTCTCGGCAACTTATCGTCAGTCTTCGATTCCTCGAGATCCGAGTTGGGAAGCGATTGATCCGGAGAACAAGTACTTGTTTCATGGTCCTCGGCATCGGCTCAGTGCCGAACAAGTCCGCGATGCGGCTCTGGCAATCTCTGGATTGCTGGTGACTAAAGTGGGTGGCCCGAGCGTGATGCCTTATCAACCCCCCGGAGTTTGGGAAGAGGCCGGTACGGGTAAGTCTTACTCGCAGGCCAAAGGAGAAGGATTGTATCGTCGCAGCATGTATACGTTTTGGAGGCGGACCGCTCCACCGCCGAGCATGCTTGCCTTTGATGCCACGAGCCGGGAGACTTGTACGGCTCGACGCGAGACGACCACCACACCGCTTCAGGCTTTGGTGCTCTTGAATGATCCACAATACATCGAAGCTGCCCGCAATGTGGCTCAGTTGGTCATGCTCGGACATGCTCAAGAGGAGATCGGCAAGCAGATGGAGCAGCTTTCCTTGAGGATCCTCAATCGTAGGCTGACTGCGACCGAAGCCACCGTGTTGCAGGAGGCTTATCGCGAGCAGCGGGAGTACTTTGCGAATAATCCGCAAGCGACTCACGAGTACTTGGGGATCGGAGATAACAAACGCGATCCGAAGCTTGACTCGGTCGACCATGCTGCCATGAGCGTCGTTGCGGGGATGCTGATGTGCTTTGACGATTTCATCATGAAGAGGTAAGCGAATATTTCAATGGAAACGAACATTGCGATACCAGCGATCCGAACCATACGCGACTTTTACGCATTCGAGCAGCATGTGCAAACCTGTCGGGCTCAGCGGGGTTTGGGAATGATCCCGCAATGGTATGAGATTCCGGTCTTCTATTTCTCGAATCCCAATTCGGTCATCGGTCATGGGGATACGGTCACTCCGCCACGCGCGACCAAGGAGCTCGATTTCGAGTTGGAGATCGCGTTGATGGTCGGCAAGGAAGCGATCAATTTGCCTGAGGATGATTCGGCGCTCGATTGCATTAGCGCGATGACGATCTACAACGATTGGTCAGCGAGGGATTTGCAGCGGCAAGAGATGGCGGTTGGGCTAGGACCTGCCAAAGGAAAAGACTTTGCCAACGCCTTTGGGCCTCGTTGGGTACCGATCCAGGAGCTAATGGACACTTATCGCGACGGACGATTCCATCTCGAGATGCGAGCGGAGATCAATGGCAAGGAGGTTTCGCGGGGGAATGCTGGTTCGATGTATTGGACTTGGCCGCAGATACTCGCCCATGCGAGCCGCGACACCAAGCTTATGCCTGGCGATGTGATCGGATCGGGAACGGTGGGTACCGGCTGCATCTTGGAATTGACACCTCAGAAAACGGGGGGATGGTTGCAGCCTGGAGATCGAGTCGCTCTAATCGTCGAACGACTGGGAAGGTTGGAGAACGTGGTTGGATCAGCGGCTTCCTAGCGTTCATCGATGCAAGGTTCAAGAAGCACTTGAAGAACTCGATAAGGAATTCATTCGATGCCACAGTATCTTAAGCGGGGTTCGATCCCGGCCAAGCGGCACACGGCTCATCGCACGAGTCCAGGTTACTTGAGCGAGGGAATCTACTACGAGGAAGTCATTTCGACAGAGGGTTTTCATAGGGCTTACAGCATCGCTTATCATCTGCGACCACCAACGCGTGTGTTGCGTATCAGTGCGATGGCAGACACGCCGGTGGAATTGGCTCCGGCACAAGCACTTAGGCATATCCATTTGAAGACGGCCAAGATACCTCGTCTCCAAGATGCGGTGCATGGCAGGCTACCGCTGTTTGAAAACTCGGATTTGCGGATTTGTAGGTGTCGACCGGCCGAGCAGCAGCGAGTTCTTTACCGCAACGCGGCCCAAGATGAACTGTGGTTCATTCGATCGGGAACGGGGCGATTGCTAAGTATGTTTGGCTCGGTTGCTTTTCGCGATTTGGATTACTTGGTGATCCCAAGATGCACGACGGTTCAGATCGAGTTTGATTCGATCGATCAAGCTGATATGTTGGTCGTCGAGTCCAAGAGCACGATTGGTTTTCCGAGTCGCTACATCAATCCCGATGGTCAGTTTCGGCTTGGTGCACCTTTTTGCGAGCGGGATTTGCGAGGCCCTGAGTTGACTGCACCGATCGAAGACGAGGGAGAGTATGTGCTCCATTTGCGAGATGGGGATCGATGGAGTGAATATGTGCTGGCGAACCATCCTTTTGATGTCGTGGGGTGGGATGGGATGGTGTACCCGTTTGCGTTCAACGCGATGGATTTCGAGCCGATTACAGGGATGGTGCATCAACCACCTCCGATCCACCAAACATTTCAGACCGATGGATTTGTCGTATGCACCTTTGCACCTCGGATGCTCGATACGCATCCCGATGCGATCAAGGTACCTTATGCGCACAGCAACGTCGAATCCGATGAGCTTTTGTATTATGTCGCAGGGAACTTTGGGAGTCGCCGTGGTGTGGAACTCGATTCGATCACGTTGCATCCGCATGGGATCCCGCACGGACCGCATCCGGGTACGATCGTAGCGAGTCGCGATGCGAAGCGAACGGACGAATTGGCGGTGATGATCGATACATTTAGGCCGCTGTATCGGACGAAGGAATCGCTGGAGTTGGATGATCCGAGCTATCCATTTTCGTGGATATGAGGGTTGAGGAGTTGATTGAATGCGGCTACCACCCTCACCCCCCGGCCCCCTCTCCCGCCAGCGGGCGAGGGGGAGGAAGAGGATTGGTTTTGCGATATTTTGCCGAATTGCTACTCGATGGCTGTATGAAATGCTGCGATGCTGATGGTTTATCGAAGCGGTTCGCGGTAATTTGCCGACTAATCGACTGTATCGCTATACTAGGACGCTTCGAGTACGAGTACGAGTACCATTTCATTGAGTACGAGTAGGATAAAAGCCCGTAGCCTATACTACTAGTATAATGATTCCGAAAGAGTTGAAAGTTGTTTGTTCATTAGGAGAATACATGCAGATCGATATATCGAAAATCCCGGTCACGGAAGCTTATCAGTGGATGGTGTCGCTTGTTGCTCCGCGTCCGATTGCTTGGGTGACGACGTTGTCGCCAACGGGCGTTGTTAATTTGGCTCCGTTTAGTTTTTTCAACGTCTTTGGGGCCAATCCACCGGTGGTTGTCTTTTCGCCGACGCTCAAGCGGGATTCTACCAAGAAAGATACTCTGATTAACATCGAGCATTTGGGGGAGTTTGTTATTCACGCTTCGACCCAGCGCGATATCGATGCGATCAACAACTCGAGTGCTTCGCTCGTTCCGGAAGTTAGCGAAGTGGTGTATGTTGGCAAGCAGACGCTACCGAGTGTGATGGTGAAAGTTCCAAGGCTTGCAGGTGCACCCTTCGCTCTCGAATGCAAGCTACGTCAAATTGTACCGGTGGGCAACGGGCCGATCTCAGCGAACTTGATCATCGGCGACGTTGTGATGATGCATATCGATCCGGCGATCTTGGGTAGGGATGGGAAAGTGGATCCGAAGTTATTGCGGTCTGTTGCACGGCTCGGTGGCGAGCATTGGTGCCGTAGCACGGATTTGTTTCAAATGGAACGTCCACAGTAGGACAGGACTCACACATGATCCGACTATGCGTTTCTGTACTATGTTTGTTATCGACGTTGATTTTATCCGATGTCAGTTTTGCGCAAGCGATTCGGGCGGGTGTTGCCAAGGTGGACATCACCAAGCATGATGCGGGACCGGTGAATGATCCACTCTTTGCCAAAGCATTGGTGATCGCCGACGATCGCAAGACGATGGTGTTGGTCAGCGTCGATGCGGTGGCGATCGGTGAGATCGGCTATATCAAAAATGATTACTTGCCCGCTGTTCGCAAGCAGCTTGAATCCGATCTTGGGATTCCCGCCAATCATCTCGTGGTCAATGCGAGCCATTGTCACGGGATCGTTTGCGACGACGTTGCCGAGCGGACGCTTGAAGCGATCCGAAAGGCCAAGAGCAATCTGGTTCCGGTCAAGATCGGCACTGGGATTGGGACAGAAGATCGGATCATGGAAAACCGCCGACTGAGGATGAAGGATGGACGGGAGATCGATGTTCGGCACGCTTATTCGCTCCCTCCGGATGATCAAGTTGCCAGTATCGGTCCGGTGGATCCGAAGATCGGATTGGTTCGAATCGATCGGATGGATGGAAGTCCGCTTGCGGTTCTCTACCAGTTCGCTTGTCATCCGATTCAAGGTGCAGCGAGCGGAGGCAATACGGCGGATCTCTCGGGCGCCGCTTCGCGTGTAATCGAAGAGAACCTTGGTCATGATTGCGTGGCCTTGTTTTTTCAAGGGTGCGGTGGGGACATCAATCCGGTTTTGTACAAGGATGTGCATCAGCCTCGGGACGGAAGTTGGCACGGAGCGATGTTGGGACTGAGCACTTTGCAAGCCTTGCGTAAAATCGAAACGCGGGGAGATGCAATCGTTGATTATCAGCATACAACCATCGAAGTACCTCGAGCGAACCTCGAACCGCGCATCGCCGAAATGGAGATCGAGCGTGAACGCTTGATGAACAACCTCAAAGGTACTAGCTTAAATTTAAAAACGTTTCTACCGCTTGCCGTTCAGTACCAACTCGATCCCGAGCATCCGTCTTACTACTCGCATCGTTACTTGCGAGAACAGGAACAAGGTCGCGAGGATCTCAAGCGGCTCGATGCGGAGAATCGGCGGAACATGGCCGCTTATGTCGAGAACATTCAAACGATGGAGTCGCTGACGCGTTTACAAACGAATCTTGCTCTGTTGCGCAAGCATCATGTCGACAATACGTCGGCTCTTAAGCGAACGATCGATGTCGAGGTATGTGGAGTGCGGCTGGGTGATTTTCGATTGGTCACTTTTCCGGGTGAGTTAACGGTTCAAATTGGACTGAATATTCAGCGGGCGAGCCAATTGAAAGGTGTTTTTGTTTCGGGCTATACCAATGGCTACATCTATTACTGTCCGACGGCAGACCAACTTCGGAATCTTGGGGGAGCTCAGGAGGATAGCGATTGTATCCTCGATGCCGCTTGGCAGGAGAAGTTCGAGACTCATGCGCTGGGGGTGCTGCGAGCGCTTGATGGACGTTAGGGGTGGGGAAAAAATTGGAGGGCGTCGAGAACCAATTTGGCTGAGCGGGATGGTATAGAGGGTGATTTGCGGTAGTGGATCTTGCTAAAGATCCTAGCGCTTGAGTAGACACCAAACCTATGCAGCTCGATCTATTTAACGATTCGCGTGGTAAGGGTTCCTATAGTGAAACAGAGCTCCTGTTTTCTGGGTAGTCGTAGTCTTCACGGTGATCTCAATCGCCAGGATCTTTAGCAAGATCCACTACGGTGGAGATTTGCGGTAGTGGATCTTGCTAAGACGCGCCCGACAAAAGTTTTCGAAGCGGGGTTTTCAGAATTTTCAAAATGCGCTAAGTTTCACTTACTGATTCCACCAGTTTGCATGAAGCGATAGCGATACGATGAAAACGATCGAGTTCCCAACACAACAGCGCCTTTTCGATCCCTTTGAAGGCGTGATTGGCCCCATGGGCCGCAAGATGATCGATAATGGCTGGCAAGGTCTCTTCCGCCAAGTTCTTTTGGAACAGATGCCTGTGGCCCTTATCGGTGAAGGCCTTAGCGACAGCCAAGGTCGTCCATCGGTAGAATTGCACGCCATCACAGCACTGCTACTTATTCGTGAATTCCAAGGCTGGACCGTTCCGCAGACTCACGAAGCGCTCCTTTTTAGAACCGATATCCAGTTTGCTTTAAACTTGGAACCGGGTACCGAAATCACGCAGCGAACGATCGAGCGCTACATCGCTCGCATGCAAAGCAATGAAAAAATCAGCGAAGAGATCTTTGCTAAGGTCACCGACACGCTTCTAAAAAGCATGGAAGTCAAGGTCAAGAAGCAAAGACTTGACTCGACGCATGTGCTGAGCGATATGGCCAATCTTGGACGCGCGCAAATGATTGGCGTCGCGCTACGGCGGTTCTTCCATAAGCTTGAAAAATACGATCAGAAATCTGGCCAAGCCGCGGTGCTTGAGCGAATCGATGCGGAACTCCTAGGACGCTATCGAAAGCAATCCGACAGCCGAATCTTCGGTGATTGCCGAACCACAGAACAGCGCAAGGTTGCCTTGCAGCAAGCCGCCGAGGACCTAGCTCAGGTTATTAGCCAGCTTGCTCAATACGAGCCAATTTGCAAATGGGATGCGTTCAAACAGCTACAAACGATTTTTCACCAACAATGCGAACTTCGTGAAGAATTCGTCGAAGTACGCCAAAAGACTGGCGGTCGAATCATCGTCAACACATCCGATCCTCAAGCGAGTGTCAGTGGCCATAAAGGGGCTGGATACCAAGTTCAACTCTCCGAGACGCTAAACGATCAGGGACTGCCGAACTTTATCACAGCAGCGAAGGTAGAGACCGCTTCGGACAACGATGCCAATGCTCTCTTGCCATTACTTGCAGACTTGAAGGAACGCAATGTCATGCCCGAGGAATTACTGGCCGATACGCTCTATGGTGGAGATAGCAATATAGAAGCAGCAAAGAAAGATGGAGTCGATTTAGTTACTCCCGTTCCGGGAGAAAAGAAGTTTGATCCCGAGGAGATTCGCTACGATCAGTTCCAACTAAACGACAAGAAAGAATTGGTAGCTTGCCCTGCTGGACACGCGCCGAAGTCAACGAACTTCAATGCAAAAGGAGATTACACCTTCGCGCAGATGGATCCCCAGCAGTGCCTCCATTGTCCGTTGCTTGCCCGTTGCCGAGTGCAACGCGACCCAAAGACAAAGCAGCCTACAGGACGCATTCAGTTCACTCAAAGTGCGGTCAGAGCCGACCATCGGCGCTTGCGTCAAGCGAGCGATGAGTTTCGCGAGAAGTACCGATGGCGCGCCGGCATTGAGGGTACCATCAGTTGCCTTAAGCGACGGACGGGCCTGACGCGACTGCGAGTTCGAGGTCGCAAAGCAGTCAAGCTCTCGGTCCTACTAAAACTAACCGGATGGAATGTGTTAAGGGCAGCGGCGCTACGTCTTTTGGTTGGAAAAACAATCGCAGAACTCGCCCCGCAAGCGATCTAAACGAGGACCGGAGGCGTTTTACGGGCCTTATGGCCATTAACAGCATGAGCAAAAGCAATATCAAGAAGCCAAAAGCATAAGCGAACCATTATCTAGGACCACGAGCGCTTTGCGCATCGATTTTTTAAAAAATCGCCGTCCGATCGGCTTTTTCAAACCCCATCAATGTCGGGCGCGTCTTAGCAAGATCCACTACGGTGGTGATTTGCGGTAGTGGATCTTGCTAAAGATCCCAGCGCTTGAGTAGACACTAAACCTATGTAGCTCGATCTATTTAACGATTCGCCTGGTAAGAGTTCCTATAGTGAAACAGAGCTCCTGTATTCCGGATAGTCGTAATATTCACGGTGGTTTCAATCGCAGGGATCTTTAGCAAGATCCACTACGGAGGTGATTTGCGGTAGTGGATCTTGCTAAAGATCCTAGCGCTTGAGTAGACACCAAACCTATGCAGCTCGATCTATTTAACGATTCGCGTGGGAAGGGTTCTTATTGTGAAACAGAGCTCCTGTTTTCCGACTAGTCGTAATATTCACGGTGGTTTCAATC
>JBEIGI010000081.1:0-19097 GCA_040381975.1 Pirellula sp. | reverse complement strand
CGACGCTGATAAACAGCCAAAAGAGAATCTGGAAAGAACCACTGACCGAACCCTGCCATCAGCGTTCATCAGTGTTTATCAGCGGTTCAAAAAAACCCAACCGCTGATAGACGCTCATCGACGCTGATAAACAGCCAAAAAAGCAGTTGGAAAGAACCACTAACCGAACCCTGCTATCAGCGTTCATCAGTGTTTATCAGCGGTTCAAAAAAACCCAACCGCTGATAGACGCTCATCGACGCTGATAAACAGCCAAAAGAGAAGCTGGAAAAAACCACGAACCGAACCCTGCCATCAGCGTTCATCAGTGATCATCAGCGGTTCAAAAAAAAACGAACCGCTGATAAGTGGTTATTCGGGCAGCGATTGTCTCTGATCGCTTTAGCGGTGAATGGCTTTTTTGGGCCATTTGCGTATGATAGTTTCCATGGAATCGATCAAGCGTCCGGAGCCAACTGAAACAAAAGCGACCCTGCCAAGGCGGGAGTTTATAAACCGCACCGCTATTGGATTCGCTAGCCTCGGATTCATCAGTGGTTGCGTTACCCAGTCGCTCGAGTCATCCGATTCCCGATCCGCAAGCCGGGTCGATCTGGTCATTGGCCAACGGGGGCTTGCCGACGGCCGTTTTCAAAAACCGCGCGCACTGGCCATCAGCCCAAGCGATCAGTTGTTTGTGATCGATAAGACCGCTCGTGTGCAAGCGTTCGATCCCAACGGCAAATTCCTATGCGGCTGGAAAACACCTCAATGGGCTAACGGCAAACCTACCGGTGCTACTTATGATCCAGTCACTGATAATCTAGTCGTTGTCGATACCCATTACTTTCAATTCCTGTTTTATACGCCCCAAGGTCAACTCATCGAGCAACGCTCCATCGGCGGTGTCAATGGAACCGAGCCCGGCCAATTCGGCTGGGTGACCGATTATGCCCGCGCCCCCGATGGCACGATCTATCTGAGCGAATATGGAGAGTACGATCGCATCTATAAATACACCTCCGATGGACAATACGTCGATCGCATGGGACAGCACGGAGATCAACCTTTGGAGTTCAGTCGTCCTCAATCGATGTCTGTCGACGAGCAAGGATTCCTGTGGGTGGCCGACTCGTGCAATCATCGGATCCAAATCATCGACTGGAAAGAAGACAAAGCCCGAGTGGTTGGGATCTTGGGTGAGCAAGGCTCCGGGGTCGGTCAGTTGCAGTTCCCCTACGGCATGACTCTGGCTCCCGAGGATCGGCTGTTGGTAAGCGAGTATGGAAACCATCGCGTGCAGTGTTGGACACGCCAAGGTATACCGATATCGAGTTGGGGAACTGCAGGCAAAGAGCCCGGTCAACTCAATCAACCTTGGGCCGTCGCCATGGATTCTAAACAACGTGTTTATGTCGTCGACTCAGGAAACAATCGGATTCAACGCTTCAAGTTATAGTCGAACAAAGTATGCTAAAGACGCTCTATCTGGGAAATCTCTACGGAACCAAGATCTACATCCACTGGTCGTTTTGGATCTTGGCAATCGTTGTGTTTCTTAGCAACCTATCCAAAGGCTTTGGGCCAGCAGTATCCGCCCTAGGCTTTATCTTTTCTGTATTTGCCTGTGTGTTTCTTCACGAACTCGGACATGCACTTGCGGCCCGATACTTTGATCGCCCCACGATTGATATTACGCTTCTGCCCATCGGTGGTGTTGCCAGGATCAAGGGAGGTAAGCTTGATCCGTGGCCCGATGGTTGGATTGCCATCGCAGGACCGATGGTCAATTTTGCTATCGCCTTGGTACTAATGCTTGGGATCTTCCTTGGATTACTGCCTTCAGTGGACTTGAGCAAGATATCGATAAGCGATCTTTCGTGGGCTCAGCAGTTGCTTATCGCCAACATCGCGATCGGGCTTTTCAATCTACTCCCTTTGTTTCCGCTTGATGGCGGAAGGATCCTGCGTTGCTTGCTTTGTTTTTTCACAAGCCGTGAAAGAGCCATCGATCTATCAGCTCGCATCGGTCAGTGGGGTTCAGGTCTATGGATTGCCTTTTGTTTGTGGCACCTGGATTTTTTCGGGATGATCTTTGGAATAATTCTTTTTGGTATCAACACCTTCGAGCGAATCAAGACGAAGATGATCGTGGTCCAACAAACAGGCCAAGCTTGGCCTTTTCCAATCGACCCAAACGATCCAATTGGATTTGGTCGGCCCGGTCGGTCCGATACCATCGATGCCGAGGATGTACGGGTCGTCGAAGGCGAAATCGTCCAAGATTCCGATCCGTATGACTCCGATGAATTTCGCCGACGAAACTTCCCAAGACCATGATCGATTTGCAAAGCGATCCAGAAGCCTACGTCATTTCGATCCCGGCCATGGGATCGATGATCGATCTGCGATGGATCTCAAACGCACAAAACCCTCCCCAGGATCCCGCCAAAATCAGCGAGGGCTTGCAAGCCGAAATCGACCGATGGGTCGAGGTCATGAGCGACTATCAACAAGACAGCCAAGTGAACCAATTGTGTCGTCAGGCAGACGATGGCAAGTGGCATTCACCTAGCACTGAATTGTGGCGAGTGCTGATGCTATGCGATGATTGGAATCGATGGAGTCAAGGTGCATTCGATGCCTCGGTAGGTGCTTTGACGCGAATTCGCCGCAGTAAAACTATCGCTACAAAAGAGCAATGGGAACAAGCGACCCAGAGTTGTGGTTGGGAGTTGATCCAGTGGGATCGAGCAGGTGGTCGTTTGCGATTCAAGCGACCGGGGATCCGATTGGACTTTGGGGCTATTGGCAAGGGGTTTGTAGTCGATCGACTCGGTGAGCTTTTAAGATCAATCGAAATCGAAAGCTATTGTATTAATGCATCGGGGAATATGATTTTTGGCGAGAGTCCCGCGGCCAATGTGCAGGGCTGGCCGGTGAGTATAGGTCTAGTCGATCAACCGGATCGAACTCTGCTGAGTCTTAGGCTCTCACAATGCGGGATCGCCACCAGCGGGGATTTGCATCAGAAGTATCGCGATCGACCTGGAGTAAATGCCGATCAGGACAAGAGCAGTCACATTGTCGATCCGGCTCAGCAAAAGGGGCTTGCAGGGAGCATCATGGCCACCGTGATCACAAGCGATGCAACCAATGCCGATGCTCTTGCGACCGCTTGCTGTGTACACGCCGCTCGCGGGACTTTGCGAACTTGGCTATCTGGCCTAGAGACTAGCACCGACGGCTATCAAGGAACGTTTGAGATCTGGGTACAAACGGCAGTCACCGCCAACGAGTCGCCAAGGCTGCTGCATTGGCGTTAGGTATTGCGATCTTGTCGGCGGGGTTGTGACAACCCCGAGGGCAACGTCGGCTGACGGCGGACGCTGGGGTTTGGACGGTATTGACCTTATTGACGGCATTGACGGTATTGACTGCGGACATTGTTGACGAGGTTGACCTCATTGATTGGGTGACCTGATTGGCGAGTTGCTCATCGGCCTTCGCCGCCAACAACGTCAACTTGGTCAATTCTGTCCGCCGTCAATCCAGTCAATCTTGTCAACCTTGTCAATGCCGTCAATGCCTTTAAATAGACGCCGCCCCCAGCCGGACTGTCCGTTTGCAATCGGATGACAACCTGAAATACTCTGGTGCAGCCCTATTCCCGAGGAATGGAGCCCAATGGCAAAATCATGGGGATTGGTGCTGGCCGATCCCCCAAAGCTCCCGAAATGATCTCAAAGGCTTCAAACCCGTAGCGGTAATAGAATTCGACCGCCGCAGGTTTCGCGTCGACCACCACCGCAACGCATCCAGTGCGATCGGCCATCTCATGCGCGATTCTAAATACAGTCTTCAAAAGCTGCTTACCGATTCCTTGTCTTTGAGCCGTTTGAGCGACAGCGAACCGTGCGAGTCTTAGCGCTGGTAAAGGATAATTAGGCAACCGCTTCCTGATGGTCTTTGGCAGTTCGTTAATCGTGATCGAAGTTGCCGACAGAGTTGCAAACCCGAGTATCTCTGATTCGCGAATAGCAACGTAAGTTGTCCCAATATGCAATCGGAATTGGTTCTGGCCGGCGAATTTCTGAAAGAAGCGATCAAGATCAACGTCTCCGCTGCGGAAGCCCTCTCGATTATCCTCGGCTCGCAGAATTCGGATTTCAATCATCAAATAATGCTCGCATCGCGGCAGTAGCTGACCTTGGCTTTTCGATACGATCCAGAATCGTATTGCCCGTTGCCCGAGAAACTTCGATCGCTGGTGGAATAATCAAGTCAGCAGGAATAGCATCCAATGCACTCAGGTGATGAAGGACTGCCGTTTCAATCAAATGGGATTTCTTGACTCCATGCAATGTGACGTACCGCTCCAACAATTCTCGTGTTTCGTCAGAGATATTTGCAGAGATTTGCGATGAACTCATTGGATCGATCCTGTCTTTTAGTTGGCGTAGAAATTCCTACGTTTTTGTAGATTGTATTCCCAAGGTTTCAAAAAGACAATTTCCTCGGGAGAATCTTGCCCGGGTTGCGTTGGATTTTTGGACTATGTTGACAGGATTGACAGGGCGACCCCATAGGCCTTCGCCGTCAGGCGGCGTGGTAACCCCCCCTAGGGCAATGTCCGCCGACGGCGGACGCATCGGGTTTGGACGGTATTGACCTTAGTGACGGCATTGACGGTATTGACTGCGGACATTGTTGACGAGGTTGACCTCATTGGCTCTCGCCGTCAACGATGTCAGTAGGGTCAATCCTGTCCGCTGTCAATCCAGTCAATCTTGTCAATGCCGTCAAATAGACGCCGCCCTCAGGCGGCGTGGCTCACTGGCTTTCTAGTTCTTCCCCCGAGGCGTGTAGATGTCTGTCGTATTCGTGGTGGGGGGGCGAGACTGCATCGAGTCCCTGAGGTTAATTCGCTTGTTTTTCTAACCGGTATCCTTCGAGAAACCATGAATGGAGCTTATGCGATGGCACGATTACGTTGGCTATTTGTTCTAGTAATGACAGTATCAGGCCTTGGATTCTACACGACATCGAGCCAAGCGGCGTACATTGTGACGGCCTTTGCCGGAAGCGTCTATTCGCCCAACACAGCGGCAATGGATGCGGCACTGGGTATCAGTGGTTATACGATCGAGGATTTCGAGGACACCGTTTTGATATCCGGTCTAACCATATCCTTCAATGGTCTTATACCCCAGGATAAGTCTTATACCATCTTGCCTAAGACCTTCGACTCGGCGAGTGATTCGCAGACGGCCAACAACTATTGGGACGGCACCAAAGTTCTGACCAACGCGGGCGACGGTCTTAACGGACCGTTCCTGCCGACTGCGTCCACCAACACGACCTTCACTTTAGCCACAGGGGCTCCGGTGGTAGGAATCGGTCTAGCAAATTTTCAATCGGCCCTTTCGAGCCCGACGAATCCGTTTCCGGTCACAGATCACACTTTGTTTGTAAACGGCCAGAGCCTAGGTACGGTCGAAGCTCTTGCTGGGGGCAACTGGAGTGGTGGGGTCGCAGTCAGAAACGCCTACTTGCGGATCGAGGGAACCGGGGGTTCGCTGATTACTTCGATCCGATTTCAAAACGATACTGCCCAGGACTTTTTGGTGTTCGACCGGCTCGCAGTATTTGCAGTTCAAAACCAAGCGGTCCCGGAACCGGCCAGTCTGCTCATCTTTGGAGCCGGCGGACTGTGCCTGAGCATCGCAAGGAATTCTTCTTATCGTCGCCGTTAGGCGGCGTCGGCCTCAGCCCCAAGAGCAGCGTCCGCCGACGGCGGATGCATGGGGTTTGGACGGTATTGACCTTATTGACCTTATTGACGGCATTGACGGTATTGACTGCGGACATTGTTGACGAGGTTGACCTCATTGGCTCTCGCCGTCAACAGTGTCAATCTTGTCAATTCTGTCCGCCGTCAATCCAGTCAATCTTGTCAATGCCGTCAATACCGTCAAATAGACGCCGCCCTCAGGCGGTCTGGCTACTGGTTCTCGAAGCGCCTATACTCATCGAGGAATTGAACCAACCTACATCACCCATCCCGTCACAGTCAGATCCTTTCATGCTAATTCCTCTCCGCAATTTCCTGACGCTGATCTTCATGTCCATTCTTCCACTAGCCTTCGAGCCATCGGCCATAGCTCAACAACCCGCCGACCCATCGAAAACCAATCAAGTTTTCTGGATCGGAGGCTACGGACCCGGGATCTACGCAAGCCGCCTGAATTCCGACGGCTCGATGGCTAAACCTCGCTTGGTCGCCACACAAGCCAAACCATCCTTCTTTGCTCTCCACCCTAAACTCGATGTCCTCTATGTCGTCACCGAGACAGCGATCGATGACAAGCAACGTGCCGCTTCGCTTGCGGCCTATCAATTCGATCGTGCTGCCTACCAAGCTGGCGATTTGCCCGACCTGAAACTTCTCAACATCGAAAGAGTCCAAGGCAATGGGCCTTGCCATGTAACCGTGGATACCCAAGGCAAATTCGCCGTGGTCGCCAACTATGGCAGTGGCTCGGTCTCTCTTTTTCCAATCCAAGCCAGCGGCGGGCTCGAACCCGAAAGCTCAACGATCCAACACCAAGGCTCCGGGCCAAACTCGGCTCGACAAAAAGGCCCACACGCTCACTGCTCAATGGTTGACCCTACGAACCAATGGGTTCTAGTTGCCGATCTTGGGCTCGATCAAGTCCTCGTCTATCGGCTCGATCCGCAAAACAAGAAACTCGTACCTGGGCCCAATCCCTTTTTGAAACTTGCCGGTGGTGCTGGCCCTCGTCATATCGCATTTCACCCAGATGGAAAGCTTCTCTACGTGATCAACGAGATGGGGATGACCTTAACGAGCGCCTCATGGGATGCACAGACTGGTAAGCTGACTGAAATCGCCACCGTTAAAACCGTACCCGAAGAACAACTTCAACCGAGCTGGTCGACAGCCGAGGTGCTCGTGCATCCATCAGGACGATTCGTCTATGGCAGCAACCGCGGTCACGATACGATCGCATTGTTTGCGATCAGTCCTCAAACCGGAGCAGCCACTCGTATCGAGAACTTCTCGACCCTTGGCAAAATCCCACGCAACTTCCGGATAGATCCTACAGGACAATTCCTGCTGGCAGAAAACCAAGAGAGCAACACGATCCACTCGTTTGCGATCGATCGAGGCACCGGCTTTCTCAAGCCTACAGGTCACTCGATCTCGACCGAGAAACCCGCTTGCATCAAATTCATGACGACCCCAGTGGGGCCTTGAAGTTCTTGCTCTGCGAAAAGAATTTGCATGGATTCTCATAGACGACGCGTCGGATCAGTTCTCGCGAATGACCTCGTCGCTTGAGTTCCATAATCAGATCGGGGATCGCCGTCGGCTTGCTCGGTCCCCAGTCTCCTGCGGAATTAGCCATGAGCCTTTCAGGTCCAAAACGTTCGATCATGTCTGCGGCGCGAGCAGGCGTACACTTGGTCACCGGATAGAGGGTCATCCCGGCCCAGAACCCTTGATCGAGGACTTCCTGGATCGTGTGCTCTTCGACATGGTCGACCAAAACCCTCGATCGATCGACTCGCGAATCGTGCACGAGCATATCGACAATCATCTTGGTCCCTTGGAATTTGTCTTCCAAGTGGGGCGTATGGATCAGGATCTGTTGGTTGTATCGAACCGCCAGATCGACATGCTCTAAAAAGATCGTCGATTCATTCTTGGTGTTTTTGTTAAGGCCGATCTCCCCGATCCCAAGGACATTGCTCTGATTGAGGAACTCGGGGATCATTGCGATGACTTCGCGAGACAGAGAAACGTTCTCGGCTTCTTTGGCGTTGATGCAGAGCCATGTGTAATGCTGGATCCCGAACTGCGCCGCACGCTTGGGCTCAAACTCTGTGAGTTGTCGGAAGTAGTCTCGAAAGCTCTCGACACTGCCTCGGTCAAAACCTGCCCAAAACGCCGGTTCGCTCATCGCGACACAACCCATACGAGCTAACGTCTCGTAGTCATCGGTCGTCCGTGAGACCATGTGGATATGCGGATCAATGTAGTCCATAATTCTTTCGCCAATCGGGATCGTAAGGGCGACTCATGAGCAACTGTACACGCTTGGCCTTATCGGGCTGGTTATCGAGCAAGATCTCGATCCCTTGCTGCAATAACTGCCGCTGCTGGAGTTCATCGACGGAGCCTTCGGCGCGATCCAAACGATCGAGGGTCGCTGCCAAATCCAGGATCTTTGATCGAGACAGAAAGAACTCTTCGGTGAGAACCTTCTGCGCACTTCGCGATGTTGGCTTAGGATCGTTGCTCATGATTGGATTAGTACTCGTGGCTCGATGATTCACTGGCAGGTGGCGGCTCAGCGAATTTTCGCTCAGCCACTTGCCGAATCCGACGCTCGGCGACCTCTTGACTAAGCATCGCAAAAACTTCGTCGACCGGTTTGGTGCCGAGTTCTCCGGCGATCCGATCCCGGAGGGCAATCGAACGGGTCTCGGCTTCCTTTGGTCCAATGACGGCCATATAAGGGATCAGATCGAGCTGTGCGTCCCTAATTTTGGCTTGTACTTTCGCTCCACGCAAATCGGTTGTCACCCGAAATCCAGCTTCGGTGAAGAGTTTTTCGAGTTCCAACGCATAATCGTTGGTTTTTTCGCTCAGTGGGCAGATTCGAATCTGCTCCGGAGCAAGCCACATCGGGAAGGCTCCTGCAAAATGCTCGATGAGCATCCCAACGAATCGCTCCATCGAACCGAATGGTGCGCGGTGAATCATCACCGGTCGATGGGATTTGTTGTCAGCCCCAGTATATTCGAGTTGAAAACGCTCAGGCAGGTTGTAATCGAGCTGAACGGTACCGAGCTGCCAATGGCGTCCGATGCAGTCTCGCACCATAAAGTCGGCCTTGGGTCCATAGAACGCGGCCTCTCCTTCAGCAGCGCTGAAGGGCAATCCTGACTCTTCGAGAACCTTGCGCAAGGCGGCTTCGGCCTTCTGCCAATTCTCTTCGCTACCGACATACTTATCGCTCTTGGGATCTCGCAGAGACAACTGGACGCGGTAGTCTTGGAGGCCGACCGACTCGAGTACGAATCGGGTCAATTCAATGGTCTTGCGAAATTCCTCTTCAACTTGATCTGCGGTGCAAAAGATATGCGCGTCGTCTTGGGTTAGCCCCCGAACTCGCAACATGCCGTTGAGTTCACCGGTCTGCTCATAACGATAAACAGTGCCGAACTCGAATAGCCTAAGTGGCAGATCTCGATACGAGCGAGGTTGGGCTTTGAAGATCTGAGCATGGTGCGGACAGTTCATCGGTTTGACCAAGAACCGTTCATGATTCCTTTGCCATTCGTTCAGCGCCGCAAGTTTAGCCTCTTTGCCTTCGGCCTTGCTGTAGGCCTGAGCATCAAAACCGAGAACTTCGGCAGCCTGCAAGAACATGGTCTCTTGCTTGGGACCAAAGTCTTCGTCTTCGCTCAGTCGTCTTGCCCAAGCATCGACGAGTGCACCCGCATCGTGGACAAACAGAGGTGGGAATTGGCTTTCGCGATAATAGGGAAAGTGACCGGAGGTCTCATAGAGTTCGACTCGACCTAGATGTGGGCTGTAGACCGGCTCGTATCCACGCTTGAGCATTTCGCGGCGCAGGAAGTCTTCGAGCAAGCTTCGCACGCGAGCCCCCTTGGGCATCCACAGGCACATGCCTTGCCCCACATCGGGAGTGATCTGGTAGAGACCGAGTCTCTTACCCAGGACTCGGTGATCCCGCTTCTTGGCTTCTTCGAGTTGATCGAGGTGGGCTTGAAGATCCTTCTTGTCAAACCAAGCCGTACCGTATAGTCGTTGGAGTTGGGGGCCGGACATGTTCCCCTTCCAGTGCGAGCCGGCGACGCTCATGATTTTAAAGGCCTTCACACGCCCGGCGTCGGGAATATGCGGACCTCGGCACAGGTCGACGAATTCACCTTGGCGATAAAAGCCCAACTCAGGGTGGCTTGCCAAGCCGGTTTCGATATGCTCGACCTTGAGCCCCTGATTCATATCTTTACACAATGATACGGCTTGCTGGCGATCCAAGGAGAACTGCTCGAATGGCTCGGCTTTGGCGATGATCGCAGCCATCTCTTGCTCGATCTTTGCAAAGTCCTCTTCGGTGAGCTTATGCGGCATCAAGAAGTCGTAATAAAAACCATTCGAGATGGTGGGCCCAAAGGCAAGCGAAACATCTGGGAAGATTCGCATGACAGCCCTTGCCATGATGTGAGCGCTGGAGTGTCGCAGCACATCGAGAGCCTCCGGATCCCGTTCGGTCAAGAGCCTCAAAGGGATCGGCGAGCCGTTGGCAAATGGTTTCAAGGGGCGGGAGGCATCGATCACCGAAGTCCCAACTTTTGCGGCGACAACCGCTTTGGCGAGCCTAGAACCGATCGCGTTGGCGACCGACAGTGGGGTCGCATCGTCCGGATGGGAGACTACGGTTCCATCGGGAAGCTGAATTTCAAGCATATTAGATCCATCGTTAAAGTTGCGAGCCCGTCTGAACAAACGACGCGCCCTGGCGGCAAACAATGGTCGCTTGGGACGATCAAGTTTGCAAGTAGGCATTGAGCCTAGATCTGATAGACTTCTCGCAGGTTCGCGCCGAACCTGAGATTTACCAGCGCAGCGAGCAGGCAAAAAGTCGCTGATTTAGCCCGGTAAGATCATTTATAACGGTATCGAGTTGGAAAAACGGGATAAATCTTTATGAGCACGCTGGTTTTTGGACACCGAAATCCGGATACCGATGCGATTTGCTCGGCAATCGCCTACGCGGATTTCTTACAAAAAACTCACCGTCCCGATGCAATCGCCGCATGTTGCGGTACCCCAAACCAACGCACCGAGTACGTTCTAAAACGAGCCGGCGTGGCTGCACCTAAGATCGTCATGGACGTGCGGCCTGAAGTGCTCGGCCTGTGCACCCGCGAGCCGGTCACGGCCAAGCGGGGTGAGGTTTTCTACGAAGTCTACCAGCGGATGAAAGAGCATGATGTACGCGCTTTGCCGATCATCGATCAGGATAACAAAGTCGTCGGAGTTCTATCGCTCCTGCAATTGATGGATCTGATCTTTCGAGACGATGCTGATCCCCTGAAGACCCGCACGGTTCGCACCAGCTTGAGCAAAGTCCGAGAGATCCTCGGTGGTTCCTTCCAACATGCGATCGAGCCTGAGCAACTCGATGAACTCCTGGTCATGGTCGGTGCGATGAGCGCCGGTGGATTCACCGAACGCATGCAACGCTTTCCCGCCGAGCGATTGATGGTCGTCTGCGGTGATCGCCCCACGATCCAGCTACCAGCCATCGAACACGGCGTGCGAGCGATCATTATCACCGGAGGTTACTCGTTGTCCGAAGGGCTTGTGGAGTTGGCCAAGTCGCGTTCGGTAGCCGTTATGCGGAGCCCATACGATACAGCAACAACCACCATGCGGATCAAATCTTCGCAGTTTATCGACTCGGCCATCGACGATGACTTTATCACGTTATCGGCCAAGCAACCGATTGAAGAAGCGAGAGCCAAAACCGATCGCATTCGCCAATCGATGCTACCGGTAGTCAACGACAACGGCCAGCTCGTCGGGGTCATCAGCAAATCCGACTTGGTCAATCCTCCCAAACCCAAGTTGGTGCTGGTCGATCACAATGAACTCAGCCAAGCGGTCAATGGCGCTGAAGACGCAGACATACTCGAAGTCCTCGATCACCATCGGATCGGAGGTTCGCTCAAGTCGACACAACCGATCCGCTTTATCAACGAGCCTGTCGGTTCGACCTGCACACTCGTAGCCAGGCAATTCCGCGCCGCAGGCTTAGATCCCTCGTCTGGAATCGCCCTTTGCATGGCATCGGGGATCATCTCCGATACGCTTTTCCTGCGGTCTCCGACGACCACCCAAATCGATCGCGATATCCTCGCGTGGCTCGAAACGCTGTGCGATGTAGATCTTGAGACTTATGCCAAGGAGTTTTTCGAGATCGGATCGGCTCTCCGCAACTGCACACCGGCTGTGGTTGTTCGTGAGGACTGCAAGGAGTTCACTGAACATGGAATCCGCTTTTCGATCTCGCAGATCGAGGAAACCGGGTTCGATCTATTTTGGGATCGCAAAGAGGATCTGCGCAAAGCCCTCGAAGAACTCGCAAACAAGCAACGATTGCAGTTTTCGGCATTACTTATAACCGATGTGGTCAGCAACGGCTCGCTGCTATTGCTCTCCAAAGAGTCTGACGCTTGGGATGATATCAACTACCCCTGTTTAGATCGCGGCTTGTATGAACTACCAGATATCGTCAGCCGCAAGAAGCAGCTTCTGCCGCTGTTAGCCCAAGTCCTCCGCAGCGCCTCAAGGTAGCTCTGTGTTTCCCTTCTTCCGATCCCGTCTAGAGTCCCTTTTTTGAAACACAGAGAGTCGAAAAATCTACTTGCGCTCCTTACGGTAGATTTCCAGTTCGTAAGGACCCAGGAACATGATCAAGATCGCTTCGTCGGCAGCGTAGTGACGAAAGACATCTTTGAGGAAATAGTCTTCGCCAGGCCAAGGGTAAGCAAAGATCGTCGCGAAGTCATCGATTCCCAAAGATTGACTAGGATAGACGCATGGGATCTTATGGAACAGCGACGCATGATTGGCTTGTCGCTTGGCCAGTCTGTCGGCTCCGGGGGGAAGAAAATTCCCATGCCAGATTTCCGCTGGAATTTTTTCCGTTCGGAGGAAAGCTTGAGCTTGCTGAACCAGAAATTCCTCGGCTTCGATCCCAACGGCATCCCAGCTTAGTTTGCTCGCCAGCGCGGTGACGATCCCAAACCCGCAACCCCATTCGCAGAATAGATTGCCGAAAGGGAGATTTTGGGCTTTGACAGCCTGCATCGCCCGCCAAACATCCCGAAAATCACAAGCCACGTATTGTTCGATCGGGCGGCGGTGCCAGGAGTCCCAGTAGGACTGCAAGAGCGAATCGGCTTTGGCAAGCAATCCTTCGATTTCCTCAGGGATTATCGACTCACTATCCCAATCGACATCCAAGAGTGTCAACTCTGGTTCAAAGGAACCCTGTCCGGTCGTGGAAGTCGATGACGTTCTTTTGGACATGGAAGATCCTGGTTTTTGACTTTCCTTGAGCGTCGTTGCTTGCCCGATATCCCCGACCAAAATAAAATCGGACGCGTTCTAACTTTCCCGCCTTTGACCTTTTTATAACCTCTGGTCCCTATGCGATCTACCAACCGACGAGAATTCCTCTCTACATCCGCTGCATGTATGGCTACTGCGGGGCTTGCCTCCGGAAGCCTTTCAAACTGGGGCTTGGCCCAAGACTCCGCGGCTGGCAAACCCTTCAATATATCCCTTGCTCAGTGGTCGCTCCATAAGCCCCTGTTTGCCAAGGAAATCGATAACTTAGATTTTGCGAAAGTTGCTAAAGAGCGATTCGGGATCGAGGCTGTCGAGTATGTCAACCAGTTCTTCAAGGACAAAGCCAAGGACGCGAAGTATCTCGAAGAGATGAAGAAGCGCACCAGCGACCTAGGGGTCACCAATGTGCTGATCATGATCGATGGCGAAGGTGGCTTGGGCAATAGCGATCCTGCCAAACGAACCATGGCTGTCGAGAATCATTACAAGTGGGTAGATGCCGCTAAATACCTAGGATGCCATTCGATTCGGGTCAACGCCGAAACCGATAAACCCTACGAAGAAGGATCCAAACTCGCTGCCGACGGCTTGCGTCGACTCAGCGAGTATGCCAAACCCCTTGGGATCAACGTCATCGTCGAGAATCACGGGGGACTGAGTTCCAATGGCAAGTGGTTGGCCGAAACGATTCGAGCAACCGGCATGGAGAACTGCGGGACATTGCCCGACTTTGGAAACTTCTACGAATACGACCGTTACCAAGGGGTCACGGATTTGATGCCTTTGGCCAAAGCCGTATCGGCCAAGAGCTACGATTTCGATGCCAACGGGAATGAGACCAAGATCGACTTTGCCAAGATGATGAAGATCGTTTTGGATGCGGGGTACCGAGGCTGGGTCGGTATCGAGTACGAAGGGTCCAAGTTGAGCCCAGACGACGGAATCAAGGCCACCAAAAAACTTCTCGAGAAGATTCGCGAGAGCGTTGCTGTCAAATAGACCGCTTACGAATCCCTCGATCAGTCCCGTTGAACAAAAAAAAGAGGCACGAAGCTCACAACTTTGTGCTCTTTGTGCCCCTGCTTTCAAAAAAAGCCCACTAGGTAATCCTAGAGGGCTATTCGGCGTGAAATGCTAAGACAAGATCGATCTAGCCGGGCCAGCCTCCATCGACATGAGGGGCCCGGGCGACGCCCCCCACACTACTTAAAGACGTATTGCTTCGAAGCCGGCGACCAAAAATCTGACAAAAAAGTTAGAATTACTCCCGGGGTTTATGAATCGAGCTTCTTGAAGACGTTTGCGATTAAAAAAACCAATCTTGGCGATTGAATCCCTTCGTTCAGGGAACTATTCGATCCCGGCTTAGATCGAATCGATTCGGCAGGTTTCGTCCGAAAAGTCTCACGAATTAACCGGTTTTTATAGACCTTTTCAGGGGGTCTGTTCATAATGCCTTGAGAAATCCACGCTCCTTAGGTGTTCTGGGGTGACTAGCGAAGTGAAGATTTGGAGAAAATCTCCGGGTTGTATTGTGTTTGCCGATTGTGGCAACGGACCGGTCAAACTCTCCTTTCTTTGAGCTACAAGTTACCCAGCCTGCCGCAAAAGGCTGACCTACCTTTGTTTTGGATGTCGTGTCGAACAGTTACGAATTGATCAAAGTTCTTTCAACCCTTTTGGAATAAACGAATGAGCAAAGACCACCTTCGATCGGTGATGCGAGGACTGGCGAAACACGCCGTCCTTTCGGTGAGCCTTCTTGCAGGGACCCTCGGCCCGCAAGTGGCATTTTCCCAAGAAGCCCCTGGCGCGGAGTACCCTCCCTTTGACAAAGTGACCGAGGGCTACACCAAAGTCGAATCCAAATCGCCCGACCGTGGCGCTTTGTGCAAGCTTTGGACACGTGAAAAAGATGGCCAAGTCCTGATGGAGCTTCCTAAGGATCTGCTGACCAAGAAGTATTTCATCGCCCTGACCGTTAGCAGTGGCGACAAGTTCGCTGGTTTGCAAGCTGGCGATTACTACGTCTACTGGCGGATGTACAACAAACGCTTGGCGCTGATCCTCCCTGAACTTGAGATCCGCTCCAACGGCGAACCCGAGTCGCGATCTTCGGTCAAGCGACTTTTCACCGACACGGTTCTCTTGGATATCCCCATTGTGACGATGGCACCTCAAGGTGGTCCAGTGATCGATGCCGACGCTTTGTTCGTCAACAACGCCAGCAAGTTTTTTGGTCCAAGCGTTCGGATCCAAGATCCTTCGTTGACCAAAGTCGTCAAGGCCAAGCCATTTACCAAGAACACCGAACTTGCCTTCGAGGTCGTCACCGCCGGTGGCAAACTCCAAACGATCCACTACTCGTTTAGTGAAGTTCCCGAAGACACCGGTTATCGTCCTCGCAAAGCCGACCAACGCGTCGGATACTTTGTGACGAACTTCACCGACCTGGGTAGCTACGATGACGACAAGAAGCGAGTGCGATACATCACCCGCTGGAGACTCGAAAAACGAGACCCAAGCCTGAAAGTTAGCCCGCCGGTGGCTCCGATCCGTTTTTACATCGAGCACACCACGCCGGTACGCTATCGCCGTTGGGTCAAGCAAGGTGTCGAGTATTGGAACAAGGCTTTTGAAAAGATCGGTTACTCCGATGCGATCGAAGTCCTTTACCAAGATCCTCGCTCACCTGCGACGATGGATTTGGATCCAGAAGACGTGCAATACAACTTCATCCGTTGGCTCAACAACGACGTCGGAACGGCCATTGGTCCGAGCCGAGTTCACCCTATGACCGGTGAGATTCTCGATGCCGACGTGGTTTTGACCGACGGCTGGATCCGTCACTTCAACTTCCAATACCACGACCTGATGCCTGACATTGCGATGGAAGGGATGACTCCCGAAACGATCGCTTGGCTGGGTTCCCATCCAAGCTGGGATCCACGCGTACGATTGGCTCCAGAAGCCAATCAAAAGCACCTGCAAGGCATTTATGCTCTGCAATCCCAACTCCCCTATGCAGGTCATCCACTGACGAAGCTCGACCCAAAACTCATGGGAAGCTCCCCGTTTGACGGGCTCTTTGGTCGAACCAGCCAAGTCAACGGCTACTGCAATGCCGCACACGGCAAGCAGATGGATATGTCGATGGCTCGATTGGCATTGGATCTGATGGACGAGAACGGTCAATTCCTGGCCGAACAAGATCCAGCAGCAGCTGCTGCTGGAAAGCCTGAAGAGAAGAAGGCTGATAAGCCCAAGGAAGAGATGCTCGATGGCATGCCTGAGTCTTTCATCGGACCACTCTTGGCAGAACTCGTAGCGCACGAAGTTGGACACACGCTCGGACTGCGACACAACTTCAAAGCATCGAGCACCTTGTCGCTCAAGGAGATCAACTCCAACGGCATCAAAGGTCAACGCACGATCGCTTCGTCGGTGATGGACTACATCCCGATCAACATGCCTTATCAACTCGAAAGCGAGACTCGAGGCGATTACACGATGATCGGTATCGGCCCCTATGACTACTGGGCAATCGAGTACGGTTATACGCCAGAAGAGAACAAGCTTGGGGATATTCTCAAGCGATCCAGTGAACCCGAACTTCAGTACGCTACCGACGAAGATACCGGTGGACCAGATCCATTGGCCCGTCGTTATGACTACTCCAAGGATCCGCTCGATTACTGCGAGAACCAAATGCGTTTGGTCAAGCTCTACCGTGAACGTCTCTTGGACAAGTTTGTCAAAGAAGGCGATAGCTGGAGCAAAGCCCGCCGAGGTTACGAACTGACCCTCGGTGAACAGACCAAATCTGTAAGCATGATGGCCAACTGGATCGGCGGTGCTACCGTCAATCGCGACAAGAAGGGTGATCCGGGCAACCGTCAATCGCTGATCCCAATCCCAGCCGAGCAACAACGCAAGGCCTTGGACTTTGTGATCCGCAATTCCTTCCGCGACGAGGCCTTTGGACTCTCCAATGCGATTTTGACTCGATTGACCAATGACAAATGGATCGATGAAGGGGTTCGCTCGATGGGCGAATCGACTTTCCCAGTCCACGATCGAGTTCTGGGTATCCAAGCCAGCGCGCTGACGATGCTCATGAATCCCACGACCTTGCGTCGCGTTTTTGACAACGAGCTCTTGGTTCCCAAGGATCAAGACGCACTGACACTACCAGAGTTGCTCGAAAAGGTTCAAACGGAAGTTTGGTCTGAGCTTGGTGCCAACCCAGAGGGTGAAGTATCGGCTCGTAAGCCACGCATCAGTTCCTGGAGACGAAACCTCCAACGCGAGTACCTCGACCGCTTGATCGATCTTGCCGTTCCTGGCACTTCGGGCAACAAGGCCATCACCAGCTTGGCTTTGATGCAACTCAAGGAAGTCAAGAAGAAGGTTGATGCGGTCTTGGCCGGTGGCACACCGATGGATCCTTACTCGGCAGCCCACCTGACTGAGTGCCAATTGCGAGTCACCAAGGCCCTCGATGCGATCTATATCTACAACGCACCTCAAGCAGGTGGCGGTGGAATGGGTCCGATCATCTTCGGCAATGTTGTTCCAGGTACTGCCAGTGCACCTGCGGTGCAATCGACTGAAGCACCTGTTCAGATTCCCGTCGAGCAAGCACCTGCGAAGGTTGTCGAAGGCGAATCGAAGTAACAACGGTCTAGCTTGATATAAATCTAAAACACCCGCGACGAATGCCGCGGGTGTTTTTGTTTTGGCGATTGGAGTTCAATCGCTTTGCGGCTAGATAGTTGAAAGTAGAGGGCTTTCAGCTTACTGCCTCGCCTGCGTCATACCGGCCAATCTGCCATGGAGTTCCACCAAAAGCACAAGCCCAGTGAACTGGGCTTGTGCCATTTTTTAATCTTCAAGCTCGACGATCCAGTAGGCTTCGCTGATGAACTTCGACCAACTCGTAACCCGATTCATCCGATCGGCGTAAATGGGCTTCCAAGCCGGACGTACCGGTTGTTTGGCAAGCTGCATACGAGCTTGCGTTGGCGTTCGGTCAGCCTTCTTGGAATTGCAGTCGATGCAAGCCAACACGCAATTGGTCCAAGTCGACTGTCCACCCTGAGCTCGCGGAATCACGTGGTCGATCGTTAGCTCGTGGCTGCCAGGCTTCTTACCGCAATACTGGCAAGTCATCTTGTCACGCTTGAACACGTTCCGGCGGCTAAAGGTAACCGTCTGCGTCGGCATCGCATCGAAGTGACTCAAGGCGATCACCTCTGGAATACGAATCCGCTGCCTTACGGCCTGGATGAACGGTTCGTCGCGATCGGGTACCAATCGACTCCAGTCACTCCAGTCATACAACTGAAAATCAACCGGGTCGACAATCTTGGCCGACTCATTCCAAAGCATCACCAGCGCACGCGCAACGGTCGCTACGTTGATCGGTTGCCAATTTCGGTTCAAAACCAAAACCGGCTTGGTAATGGACGTTCTTTTTCGAATCGTTGCAGTGGTCATCATCGCTCCTGCGTTGACTGGGCTTATCTTGTCTACTATGAAAGCGACAAAACAAAGGGACTAGCAAACTAGACCCCAAGAGCTTGCCAGAGTTCGCCCAGAAGGAGCCAAATGACGCTATTTCCAGCACAATCCTTCATGCAAACGATTGAGATTCTCGCAACCTTCTTCCGTCACGACGATCATGTCCTCGACCCGGATCCCTCCGAGGGCCTTGCAGTAAAGGCCCGGCTCGATGGTCACAACGTCTCCGACAACAAGCTCCGGACCGCCGACTGCCAATAGCGGTGGCTCGTGTACCTCGAGCCCCAGTCCATGGCCCGTGCCATGGGTCATGCTCGTGTAAGAATCGGGAGCCTCGGCTGTCGGCAGACCCATGTGATACCCCGCACCCTCGATGGCTCGAATGGTCGCCTGG
>JBEIGI010000080.1:0-19186 GCA_040381975.1 Pirellula sp. | reverse complement strand
TGCGATTCGGAGCAGTGTCGCTGATTTCTCCGAAATCAGCGACTTTCGCAATAAATCATCTTGATGAACTTGAGCCACAACTCAAGCGCTCGTAGATGATTTCGGAGAAATCATCTACGTTCCATCTCGGCATCGGTCTGTCCCCGCAGTGCCGTGCGATTCGGAGCAGTGTCGCTGATTTCTCCGAAATCAGCGACTTTCGCAATAAATCATCTTGATGAACTTGAGCCACAACTCAAGCGCTCGTAGATGATTTCGGAGAAATCATCTACGTTCCATCTCGACATCGGTCTGTCCCCGCAGTGCCGAGCGATTCGAAGCAGTGTCGCTGATTTCTCCAAAATCAGCAGTTTTCGCAATAAGCCATCTTGATGAACTTGAGCCACAACTCAAGCGCTCGTAGATGATTTCGGAGAAATCATCTACGTTCCATCTCGACGTCGGTCTGTCCCCGTAGTGCTGACGATTGCTAGCAAAAGCAAGATCGCTAAAAAATCGGAAACTCTTTTCCGAAATGCTTGGACCCTCTGCCTCACTTCGGTAAACTACGCTCAGGGCTGGAGCCCAACACGAATTCCACTTTTCTCATTCGTATCAGTACAAGGAGGTATTCCCATGACCCGTATCCCTATTAGTCAAGCTGAAGAGAAGGCTCGTCAATTGCAAGAGAACCTCGATCTCAGTACCGCTGAAATCGGTCTCCAAGTTCGTACCACCAACTGCTTGGAAGAAAAGGGTATCTTCACCGTTCGACAACTTCTCCAAGCGAGCCCCGAAACTCTCCTTAGTATCGCAAACTTTGGCGATAAAACACTCGAAGAAGTCTACCTTGCCCTGGAAAAATACGGCTACTACCGACCCTGGCGCAAACCTCGATAACCCAACTGTGATCGCTTATTCGTCCGGTTGGCTCTCTCATCTCTGTTTGCTCATCGCATTTACCTGTGGTCTGCTAATCTTGCAGACCACAGGCCTTGGTCAATCCGAGGATCCAGTGATCGATGCTTGGCTCTCAAAGCTTCGCTCGATCGAAAAATTCGAGTCGAGCACAACTCAAACCAACACCACCGCACCTAGCGTCGCAGGGGCCACCACAGAGTCGTCAGTCACAGAGACACCCTCTCCTGCCCGGCTGGCCGAAATCCTTGAACTGGTTCTCAAGCCAAGCCCCTCGGGCTCAAATCGCTTCTTCATCGCTGACTCTTCTCTCCGAGGCAAACTCAGACGCGAGCGTCTCCGATCTGCACTCCTTTCAGCAGGACTACTCGATGAACTTCATTCAATCATCGCCAGAGAGTCCTCTTTTCCATCCACCCCTGAAGCCAACTCGGGCACCCAACTGCTCGATCCTCATCAAGCTTTACGGACTATCCTAGATAACGATGCGAACTCCTCCGAAGAAGAGGTACAGGTCAAACGCTCAGCGGCGAACTTTCCCTTATTGGGCTGGGGCCCCGGAACATATCAATCCGCACGCACTGTCCATTTTGGGATCGCATCGCAAGCTGGAGAAAAAATCACGGCCGAAGTGGCCGCCGCTTGCGAAGTGATCTTTAGCATCTGGCAGTCGCTCTTTTCGGAACGCTTTGAATTCTCCGCTGAGCAGATTCCAGCATTCCGCGTGGTTCTGCTTCGCAATAAAGAAGCCTATGTGCGTGCGCTCAAAGCGATCGAACCTCGTATTGGGATCTCGACAGGCTACTACAGTCCTGAACACAAAATGGCCTTTTTCTATTGGGATGGCCCTAAGTCCTTCCCGACCTTGGTCCACGAACTTACCCATCAGTTTTTTGACGCGACCTTGAGCGAAGACTCCCGATTCAATGCCGATTCGGATCCCGGGGCCTGGGCTCTTGAAGCCATCGCGCTGTACATGGAGTCTTGGTCCGAGGAATACATCGGAGGTCTTCGTATCATCCAGATCGGTGGCTGGGATTCGCCCCGCGTCCAAGCGGGTCGCTTTCGCAGACTGCGAGATCAGTACTGGATCCCTTGGGACGAGTTTTCAATCGCCGACGGAAAACAACTTCGCTCCGATCCCGATGTGGCCGCTTGGTACTCCCAAGCCTGTGGTCTTGCCCATTTCTGGCTCGACTCGGATCCAGTCGTCAAAGAGAGGTTTTTGACCTACTTGCAGAGCGTCTATCGCCGAGATGGTTCCAATGCCGCCAAAGCACTAACGGACGATCAAACACTCCGAACCGCCTATGATCAGTACTTGCTGACCGGAACCAACACGCCTAGCGATCCAATAGTCAGTTACTCTCAGCGACCAGGTTTCCTTCGACGCAATGAAATCGTGCTTACACGTTGCCAAGTCGAAAGCAGAACTCTCTTAAGCTGGCCGCAAGGACTAAGGAAACTTTCATGGCTCGATCTTGGCTTTACCCCAATCGACGATTCGATGTTCACGCAATCCAGTGCAAATCCATGGGATATTCAACGCTTGAACATGGAATCGACGAAAATCACCGATGCATCGATGGCTGCCATCGCCTCGATGGAAAGCCTGACTGAACTCGATTTGAGCGGATGCACAGTGACTGATGCAGGCCTTGAGGCATTGGCCAAGCATCCGAATTTGAAACAGCTTTGGCTGACCAATACCAACGTAACCGATCGCTCGATCGAAGTTCTCGCGTCGATCCCAAAACTCGAACGACTCGAAGCCAGCGGCGCACTATCGGTCCAGGGATTCCAAAACTTAGTGAAGAAAAAACCGCGTCTTAAGAAGCCTTAGCCAGATCCATCGGATCTATTTCCTGATTTCCATGCACTTGGCGATCTCTAGGGCGATCGCTTGGAGATCTTCAGGGTTCTTGGGCGCTGTCCCAAAGGCATGGGCATCGTAAGCTTCCTCGGCATTACGGATCGGAGTTGCGTTGACGGTCGACCAAGCCATATCGTAGACAGAATAGGAGACAATTAGCCCTTTGGTCACCGCGTTGACTTCGCGCTGCAGATCGTAAGCAGTAAACGCACTATTGACAAAGCACGAGGCATTGATCAACCAATCCTTGTACTGCTTACTCTTGGAGATCTTTGATCCATAAACTTTTTCGAGAGCTTCCGCCGCACTTCGAACAGAAACCATGATTCGATCGATGATGGTTCGAACCGGATGGCTAAAGGCGACTTCGGCAAAACTCGAAGGAGCTAAATAGACGTTGACGGCTGCTCCAACAGCACCGCAGTTGGTATGTCCAAGCACGATGACGCTTTGGAGAGACTCTCTTAGTGCTGTGGCGGCGTAGTCGATGCTTCCGATGCATTCGAGTCCAAGCACATTGCCTGCGACGCGCACGACGAACAAGTCGTTCGAAGAGCAGTCGAAGATATGTTCGATCGGCACCCGTGCATCGGCGCATCCGAGCACGGCTGCGTAAGGAGAATGCATTTGGGCCAAGCCCCCGACGGCCGGTATTCCCAACTGCACTGGAGTGATCGGCATGACCATCGACTCGACCTTTTTGCCATCCTGAACCTTTTGAAGATGGTTGACCATCGAGTAGAAACGGCAATTGCCTTGATGAAGTGTTTTCAAAGCCTCCTTGTTGCTCTTGGGCCGTTTGAGTTCAAGCGGTGCGTAAGGGTCAAAACGGTAGATGATGTCCATGTTGGTTGTCCAATTCTTCTTAGGAGGCTTCGCCAAGGTCTCTTCGGCTGTTATAAAAAATTTCTTCGACAGAGTGAGCGATCGTTGCAGACATGCCTTCGAGATCCAAGTCGTCTTCGTCAAAGCCAAAAGGCTCCTCGACGTGCTCAGCGACGACTTCCATCCCCACCATGAAGTAGGAGATCACAATCGTCAGCGGTAGCGTCCACAACTTGAAGTCTTGAACCAACCCCCAAGGCAAGGTCAAGAGGAAAAGGAAGATGCATTGCCTTGCGAATATTCTGTACGAGCGAACCATCGGCGTTTTTGCGATGCGTTCGCAAGCTCCGCAAATATCCATCAATTTGGAAGCCTCGCAATCGAACACACGCAAAAGCCCTCGGTCCATGGATTGGCTAACCAATTGATTGTTGATCCAACGGTACACGTCCTGGGAAATCGCAAGCGGCACATGCACGGGGACCGCACCCTCAAAGGCCGGCCCTGAGTATTTCTGTTTACGAAGATGGTAAGTCAGAGCATTGGGGAACTCCGATAGATGCCTTGAGAGAAAGCGACGTTCCTCCGAGCTCAAATCGGGGAAAAACTCCTGAATCTTGATCGCGAGATTCCGGCAACAGTTGATCAAGCTACCCCAGAGCGTGCGGGCTTCCCACCATCGTGCGTAAGCCGCATTGGTTCGAAACACCAAGAGCCATCCGAGCACCAAGGAAAGAGCCGCATGCAGATCCGAAGGCGTGTCCCCAACATCGGCGTACTTGGTATACTCTTTCACGATTGGGAATAGCGAATAGAGCCCCATCGCAAGAGCGACCGAGCCGATCGTCATGAGTGTCCGTGATTTGAAGAGCGGATAGACGGTGTCCTGGATTGGCATAGATCAAAAAAGATACTTAAATAAATACGAATCTTCCAGCCCACTTTTTTTAATATTGAGATCGTCCCATGCGATTTTCGCAGCGAGTTGTCATTGTCACCGGTGGAGCCAAAGGGATCGGCGAAGGTTGCTCGAGGGTCTTTGCCAAAGAAGGGGGACTTGTAGCAATCCTGGATCGTGACCTACAAGCAGCCAATCGAACCGCCGAAAGCCTTGGGGAAAACCACTTGGCTCTAGCCTGCGATGTCTCGGACGAAAAACAAATCTCTTCAAGTGTCGCCGCGGTTGTCCAGCGCTACGGTCGAATCGATTGCCTGATCAACAATGCAGGTATCCATCCTCCCGATACGCCGATTGAGAAAATGACTCCCGAAGAGGCACTCAGTGTGATTCGAGTGAATTTCCTTAGCACGTATTCGATGTGCTACTATGCCCTCGAGCACTTGAAAAAAACCAAAGGGACGATCATCAATGTCAGTTCGATGACAGCCGCCCTCGGGCAACGCAACTCGACGGCCTATGCGGCCAGCAAAGGTGCTCAGCTATCGTTTACCAAGTCCTTGGCACTCGAATGCGCCGAGTACGGAATTCGGGTCAATGCCATCCTTCCGAGCAATGTCGATACACCCCTGATGCGCCAGTGGGCATCGAGCTTGCCCGACCCCGATGCTGCACTAGAGCGGATCGCTGCTTTGCAACCCATCGGGCGAATGGCCGATGTCCAAGAGATGGGTCGAGTGTGTTTGTTCCTAGCCACCGAAGATAGTAGCTTCATCACCGGCCAAGGACTCCATGTCGACGGTGGTGCTAGTCTCGACTACTAATCGCTCAAAACCAATCTATGCGGATCGTCTCGCCTGGTTCCCTGAAGAGCAACTACGATTACATCATCGTTGGTTCTGGACCTGCCGGCTCAATGTTGGCAAGCCAACTGCAAAAAGTCGGAGGCGTGCTCGTATTGGAAGCAGGCTCGATTCATCAAGGCCCGTTTTCGCGTGTACCTGCGCTTTACCCACGAAGTTTCGGATCACAGATCGACTGGGACTATCGGACAACACCACAACCCAATCTGGCTGATCGACAGTTTCATTGGCCATCAGGGAAAACGATTGGTGGTTCATCTGCAATCAATGCGATGATTCGTATCGAACCGGCGCTGCCATGTCTGCAGCAACTCGAACAACTCTGTGGGTCCGATTGGAGTACCGACGCGAGCCTGAAAGGATTTGAACACGTGAGAAGTCTCTGGCAAGGATCGCTTCCAGAACTTCATCCAAACACCCTGGCGATGCTGGAAGTTGCAATCGCTCAGGGCGTTGGTTCCGCGGACGCTTTAACCTCTCCGGGATCCATGATATCTCCCTATGTTCGGATGCAATTTGGAGGGAAACGCCAAAGTTCCCGATCGTTGATCCGTTGCGATGTACTTGCCAATGCTATGGCAATGAAACTAATGATCGAATCGGATCGAGTCACAGGCTTATTCGTGAACGTTGAGGGAACCCAAATTGCACTTCGTGCCAACAAACAAGTCATCCTTTGCTGCGGTGCGATCCAAACGCCTAGGCTCCTTTTTCAAAGCGGTTTTGGACCTTGCGACTGGCTTAAGGATGCAGGGCTCGTATGCAACCACGCAAGTGAACGGATAGGGGTCGGTCTGCAGGATCATTTGATCTATCCATTGGTCTTTAGACTTCGAAGCGGCCACGCTTTTTCTTGGCCGTTTTCATCGGAGGATCGCCTGACTTACGTTCAAAAAGGTTCAGGTCCGAAATCGTCGAATTTAGCAGAGCTAGGAGCATTTCATAATCCGACGGATTCGTCGCAGGAATCCTTTCAGTGGCACATCACGCCAACGCACTATCTGGCCTATCCCAACATCCCCATTCGGTATCCTTGTATCTGTATTGGAATCACCCAGTGCAAACCCACTAGCAGTGGATCGATCTTGCCCCAGCCCTATGACAACGTTAGCGAGTGCGACCGAAATAAAATCCCATTGCGAATCGATCCGGGGTATATGACCGATGAGCGGGACTTGAGGGCCTACATCAAGGCGATTCAATCGACGCGTGAATTCTTTCACCAAGACACTTGGATGGATCTGTTCGAAGAGGAAATAGCACCTGGTCCTAAACGAACCAATCCCGATTCCATACAAAGCCATTTTCAGAGGTTTGCCACGACGCTTTACCACTACAGCGGAACTTGTCAGATGGGAATGGATCCAAAGGCCCCGGTTGACCCACGATTCAAGCTTCGAGGCATCGATGGCTTGAGAATTTGCGATGCATCGGTGTTCCCAGCAATCCTCGGATGCAATCCTCAAACAACAATCATGATGCTCGCGGTGCGGCTCGGGAACTGGCTCATTGAAGAATCCTAGCTCGAATGCCTAAGCTTCTGAGGAACCGTGAGCTCGCGGATCGTGTGCCGCATGAATACGGTTGCCCAGTCGATGGATCGCTTGGCTGATGGCTAAGGCTCCAGAGGGTTTCAAGGGATGTCCCAGCTTGGTGAGTCGCTCACGAATCGCAGGGGTGATCTCCCAAGGCGTACCAAGGCCGATCTGGTCTTCGAACAGTAATTGATCCGGACGCCATTGGTGGTGTACACGCGGAGCCGCGACAGCTTCAGCAACACTCAATCCGCCATCGAGTACCCGCAGTAGGACTTGCAATGTCGCGTTGATGATCCGAGGACCACCAGCAGCCCCGACGGTCAGGATTGGCTGTTGGTTAGGGTCTAAAACGATCGTCGGGCTCATGCTTGAAAGGGGACGCTTTCCGGGTGCGACTGCATTGGATTGCGAGCCTACGAGTCCAAATGCATTTGGGATTCCTGGCGAAATGCTGAAATCATCCATCTGGTTGTTGAGCATGACCCCCGTACCCGGTACAGTCACCTTTGAACCCCAGGAAGTATTGACTGTGCAGGTCATGGCCACCCAATTCCCTTCGTCATCGGCGGTAGTCAAGTGCGTGGTATGTTTCCGATCCTCTCCAGGCCCAGGTTCGCTAGAAGACGATTCTCGCTTGGTCGTACCATTGGGCCAACCGTGCTGGGTATTTGCGGATGCTGCGATGTCCGAAAAATTTGCCATGCGGTCTTGGGAATACTGCGGATCCAATAGACCTGCGGGTACGTCGACGAAATCGCTGTCACCGAGCCAGTGCGCTCTGTCTGCAAAAGCTCGCTTCATGACCTCACAGAGCAAATGATAGTAAGCGTCTGGTCGCGAATGCATCCAGGCTCCCACCGGATAGGGCTCGAGCATCATGAGCATCTGTGCGATGTGAATCCCTCCTGAACTCGGAGGGGGAAATCCGATCACATCGTAACCTCGATACTTGGTTCGTATCGGAGTGCGTTGCTTAGGTTGGTACGATCGAAAGTCATCCGCAGTGAGGATACCTCCGATGGATTCGAGGTACTTGGCGCAAGACTGAGCAAATTGCCCCCGATAAAACCACTCGGCACCCTGCTGGGCGATATTCGCAAGTGTGTTTGCGAGATCTTTTTGAACGAGCAATTCACCTTCGCGAATCGGGGTGCCATCAGGATGGAAGTAGATCGCTTTGGATGCGGGGAATTTACCAAGTTCGTCAGCTTCCGCAGCGATTGTCCTACCGATGGATTTCGAGGCTACTACTCCCTCAAAGGCTGCTTGCTGTGCATCGGCGAATAGGTCTTTCCATGGCAGTCTTCCGGCCAGGGTGTGCATTTGTTTCATCGCGGCGATTTGACTCGGAACACCGGGAGCAAGCGGTCCGTTTTGGCTCAGGTTTGGATCGGCCTTGCCATCTCTGACGAACATGTCTTTGTGGGCAGCTTGGCCAGCCGTTTCGCGTCCATCGATGGCAAAGATTTGGCCATTTGCGGTTCGGATCAGGACTAAGCAGCCACCTCCGATACCGGAGTTGTGTCCATCGACAACGCCTAGAACCAAGGCCGCCGAGATCGCCGCATCGATCGCATTTCCACCGCTTTGAAGAACCCTCATGGCGCTGCGTGTGGCCAAGGGATGGACCGTGGCAGCACCATGATTGACCGTTAACTTATCGAATCCATTCCAAGCGTCGGCGATTCCAGGAATTCCACTTGTCAGAACACCGCTTGCTGCGGCGGTTTGAAGAAATACTCTGCGTGTGGTCATTTGGAGTTTCCCTGCTGTCGCTAAATTCAAAATAGAAACCTATAATCTCGACCCATCCGTGACTTTCGGAATGCGATTCTAATCGAAGTCTCATTGAAACCCAACCAAGGCAGATCCACGCAGCATGGAAACCTTAACCATAGGCCAACGCGTCTGCCGTGCGATCTTGGAAGAAGCCTCGTCGATCAAAGCGGGGAACGTCCATCCGGGTGCCTCGTTTTCCAATATGCACTATCGAGATTTCCAACTCGCCTCCGAAGCGATCGGCAAGGCCATCGATGCGTCGATTCAGACTCGTAGTCTTGGAACCATTGTTCTTGCCAGTGTCCAAGCCATGGTTCAAACCGTTTCGGTCAATACGAGTCTCGGAACGATACTCCTGATGGCCCCGATGACCCTATGCCCTTCTGTTTGGAACCCGCAATCGTTTCCTAAGAGCGTATCAAGAGTGATCCAGGAATCGACGCCTGAGGATTGCCGGAAAATTTACGAAGCGATCCGTATCGCAAACCCCGGAGGTTTAGGAAGAGTCGAGTCCAAGGACGTTGCTCAAGCAGCCCCGGTATCGATCCTCCAGGCCATGCAGCAGGCTGCAAGCTGGGACGATGTCGCTTTGCAATACGCCAATGGGTACCAGCAAGTAACGCAATGGACGTTGCGTCTGATCGATCTATCGAGCCAACATGCAAAGCGAAGCGATGCGATTCGGCAACTTCAAATCGAAATCCTCGCATCGCGGCCCGACAGTCTCATCGTTCGCAAGTCCGGTACAGCGGTTGGTAAGCAAGTGCAGGATCGAGCCGCTGACGTTCTGCAAAGCGGACCCTACGCAAGTCCAGCTTTCGAGGCAGCATGGAGAAACTTCGATAAGTATCTTCGGGAGGATGGGCATCGTAAGAATCCCGGTACGATTGCCGATCTGATCGCTGCGACGGTCTTCTTGGCAAGCTTTGCTTGGGAACCCGCCCATGGATGAATCCCTCAGTCGCAAAGTCCGTCGGTTACGCCCCGCAAAACCCCTCCGAACTGCTGGTGAGTCGATGGGATGGACCAGTGAGCAAGAGCCCGATGGGCTTGGTGGACTGGTTTCCTGTCGAACTTATTTTCTAGTGGGCTCCGAGTGCCGATTCACCTGCTCGATGTGCGACTTGTGGAAATACACGCTTCGTGAACCAAACACTCCTCTGGGGTCGCTGGCCGTACAGATCCAAACGCTGCACAATCAGGTTTCGTTCGAAGGACAGCCCGCTGCCAGTCCAGAATGGATCAAACTGTACAATGCTTCGAATTTCTTCGATCCTGCGAACGTACCTCCTGATGAGTTTGATTCGATTGCCAAATTGTGCAATGGTTTTCAGCGAGTGGTCGTCGAGAATCATGCTTCGTTGCTATCATCGAAGAAAACCCAAGACTCCGCTTGCCGATTTCGGGATCTGATCGAGGGTCAGTTGGAAGTGGCTATGGGACTCGAGACGATCGATCCAAACGGGATCAAGTGGCTCAACAAATCGATGTCGCTCGATCAATTCGAGCAAGCCGTTGAATTCTTGATCAACGAAGAGATCTTGGTGCGGTCTTTTGTTTTATTGCAACCGCTGGGAACCCAGATCGATGAGTCTGTCGAGTGGGCTGTCAAAAGCTGCCGGCAAGCTGCCGCTTGGGGATCGCAGCGAGTCAGCTTGATTCCGACGCGAGGCGGCAATGGCTTTGTCGAGAGTGTTGCGAAAGAGCTCCATTGGAAGCCACCAACAGCCAGGCAACTTGAAAGTGCCTTCGAAGCCTTGCTTGGAAGTTCAAAAGCAAACGGATTGAGAGAGTCTCGATCAAGTATCTACACAGTGGACTTGTGGGACTGGAAAACGCTTGCTGGAACTTGCGATGCATGCAGCCAACCTCGACTGGATCGATTAGAGAGGATGAACCACCGGCAAAAGTTGATCGATAGAAATCAACCTCCCGATTGCAAGTGTTAGCAAACCTCGTCCGATTCATGCTCAGGCACCCGAGCCAGCGAGTCGGGCCAAAGTGCGACTTGCTCTCCAGATGGCGAATCCGACCAAGGGAATATTCGACGGGCTCGAGGCCACTTACCGATATCCTCGATGAGATAGGCAAAGGCTTCGGTTTGCTCATCATTCGAGCGTACTTGAATGACTTTACGCAGATAAAGACCGCTGGCGCTCGATGGATCGTAGCCTTCGATGCCATCGAGGATATCGAGTGTCGAGGGGATGTCTTTAGAATCGAATGTCCATAGTTCACCCAGGATCGAGTCGTTGCCGGAGCAAAGGCCTGGGTAGCTCCCAAGATCCCAGAGTTGACCGAGGACGATCGCCGGCTGAATACTCCGTGGACGCTTGGGCCACATCGAACCTCGGAGCTGATCTCGCTTGAGTGTCCCGTAGACAAAGATGCTTGAAATGCTCATCGCTTGGCTCCCGTTTCGACTCCTTAAGGTATCGTCTTTAGTCGTTCACCTTGGAGAAACTTCATGTCCTTAAGGCTGATCATTCGTCGATCTGGGCACGGTTCGATGATCACAAACAGGGACTTGAGACCGTTGCCTTGGAAGTACTCGACACGGATTGGCAGGAGACCCTTTTTGAGTCGAACCAGTCGCCCGGCGGGTTTGGAAGGATGGTTGCCGTCATTATCGATGAAAAGTTTGTCGTCGATATAGAGTTTGCTCCCGTCGTCTGAGACCACCACGATGCGATAAAGACCATCGTTCTCAACGGTTGCGAATCCGTTGAATCGGATGGCGAAATTATCGTTGCGGCCCATCGACAGGGTTGCAACATCGAGATTTTCGCTCATACCACCTCGGACGGGTTCAAGCTTATCAAAGTCGGGCATTTCATTGAATCTACCCTCATAGAATTCGTATCGAATGCCTGTCTTGGTCGTGTCGGCTTGAACCGATTCGAGTCCGATGGCTGTTTCCAGGGGCCAATCGACTTGAAAGGTTTTCCCGTCTCGTTCGATAGTGAGTTTGAGCGATTCGTTTTTGGGCAAGTGCGTTTCGAGAAGCAGTATCCAATCGAGCGAACTTTGGACTTGATCGTCGAAGATCGATCGGATGGTGTCTCCGGGTTGGATGCTAGAGGATGAGGGCGAGTTGCTTTTGGGACTGGAAACAGAGCGGACAATCGCCTGTTTGGAATCGGGTTCCAGATCGATGCGAGTGTTTTTTGCATGCGTCCATTCTGGTTCGATCATTCGCTGTGCGATTCGAACCGCTCGATCGATCGGGATTGCAAAACCGATATTTTGTTCACCTTCGATGACCGCTGAGACGATCCCGATGATTTCTCCTTCCATATTGACCAGTGGGCCGCCTGAGTTTCCTTTGTTGCTGGCTGCATCGAACTGGATGAGTCTCTCGCGGCGATCGTTGACGTAGTTGGACATGACGATGGCATTGGGGCCACCTTCAAAAACCTCTTTCGCGCTGACGATGCCTGCGGTAAAGACCAAGCCACGGCCACCAGGGTTCCCGGCAACAACGATGGGTTCCCCATTGATGACTTCCGACGAACGACCGAGCCGTATTGTTGGTAGTGGTGTATGGACATCGAGGAGTTTTACGATGGCCAAATCCGATTCAGGGTACCTCGAGACGACTTCGAAGCGAGCTTTCTTGGAATCAGAAAACAGCGCGAAGCCTTGAGGTTCAGGCAGCACATGATTGTTCGTAAGAACATAGCCCGATGAGTGGATGATTGTTCCGCTGCCCGAGGAGATTTGATTGTTTCCGATGGGGGTAAAGAGCCCGATCACCGCCGGCTCGATCCGTTGGATCACTTTCACCAGGGGGGTGATGCGGGGAGAGTTTTCCGGAAGCGTTTCCTGGCAGATCCCAAAGGGGGTTTTCAAGATGCCCAGCAAAACAAAAAGAAGGGCACCGGCGGCAGTGTTTATTTGAGGTTTCATGATGGGTGAACAAGCTACATTTTGCGAGTTGCGTTTGCAATCGAGCAAGCTCGAACTGTTGACAATTTCCGCAAAACGGCTCAGCAAAATGGCTCAAACCGGATATGCTTGGAGGCATGACGATCGAAACCATCCAAGTTCCCAACAACATTCCGCCACCTGCCAGGCAGCTCTCAAGCGTTCTGAAGAACCTGCTGGGGATCCCGACGAGCCACTGCATGTGGCTGATTGAAAACAACTGTGTTGCGGTCAATCACAAGCCATGCCGCAGAAGCAATCTGCAGCTTCAACCGGGGGACTTGATTCAAATTGATCGCATCCCGATGCCGATCGCTCAACCGACGCCCCGCAAGAGCTCAGGCAATCGAGACGCGATCGAGTTTCTGTACGATGACCAAGACCTTTGTGTGGTCGTCAAGCCTTCGAATTTGCTGACTGTACCGACGCAGTATCGCGAAGCACAAACGCTTGTAGGTCGGGTGGAAAGACGACTCAAGCAGCAGGACAAAAAAGCCAAAGTCTTTTGCGTGCATCGATTGGATCGCGATGTTTCTGGGGTCTTGGTGATGGCTAAGAGCCTTGAGATCGCTGAAAAACTCAGAAACCAATTCGCGGATCGCAAACCGGACCGGCAGTACATCGCAATCGTGGCAGGAATCGTCGATGATGACTCGGGAACTGTCCGAAACTACTTAGCCACTGACGAAAACTTGAATCGTTACTCGGTTACGGATCCTGCCCAAGGGGAATTGGCCATCACGCACTATCGGGTACGTCAGCGCTGGCAAGACACAACGCTAGTCGAAGTGAGGCTCGAAACCGGACGTCGGAATCAAATCCGTGTCCATTTAGCTGATCTAGGGCATCCGATCTTGGGCGATCCCAGGTACCGCCGCGATTTGGCGACCCATCGAGCTTGGCCCTATCGCCGCATCGCGCTGCATGCAGAGAGTCTGGGGTTCGTTCATCCAACCGATGGGCAAGCGATGCGATTCGTTGCACCTTGGCCTCAAGAATTTCGGGACTTTCAGCGAAGTGGATCCAAGCCACGTCAGGGCGGCATGGCCCACCGCAAAGAGGACAATCAGGAGTGATCGATGAGTTTGCCACCCATGGATTCGACCGCCCAAGGTAAATTGTTAGGCTATTGCACCAATGTGCATGCGGGTACGGATGTCGAATCTATTCTGGCGAATCTTCGCAAATGCGCATTGCCTGTGCGTCAACGCTTGGGGGAGGATCGACTCGGTGTTGGATTGTGGTTTTCTCAATCGGCTGCCAAGGAGTTGCTCCATGGGGATCGCTTGGAGTATTTCCGCGATCAGCTAGAGCACTTGGGGCTCGTTCCTTATACGATCAACGGTTTTCCTCAAGAGGACTTCCATCAGAAGATCGTCAAGCACTGTGTCTATCAGCCTGCTTGGTGGGAACGTTCTCGATTGGATTACACAAGAGATTTGGTTCGTATCCTTGATCGACTTTTACCTCAAGGTATCTCGGGTTCGATATCGACGTTGCCTATTGGTTGGGGTGCGGAGGTCAGTGAGCAACCTGACGGAGAACATAAATGCGCCCAGGCCGCTGCATATTTGCTCCAGCTATCAGAGGAACTCGATGAACTCCATCAGAACACTGGACGGATGATTCGAATCGCGCTAGAGCCTGAACCCGGCTGTGTTTTTACCGATAACGCATCGCTCAGAGCCTTTTACGAAAGATTCTGGACTCCACCTGCTGTGAGCATCGTCCAGGCAGCAAGGGCTCGAGAGCATTTGACGATCTGTCATGATATTTGCCACTCGGCGGTGATGCTCGAGGATCAGCATCAGGAGGTTTTGAAATCGAGTGAGCTCGGAATCCGGGTGGGCAAGGTTCAGGTCTCCTCGGCAATCCGAGTACCTTGGCAAAGGCTAAATCCACTAGAGAAACAGCAGGCGTTGTTGCAGTTGGCGCAGTTTGCCGAAGACCGATACTTGCACCAAACACTGGTGGTCGATTCCCAGGGTAACCGACAATTGATCGAAGACCTGCCGCTGGTACTCGATCGGTATCTTGATCGCGAATCGAATGTTCTACTGGCTACGGTGAGCGATCAGGAGTGGCGAATCCATTTCCACGTCCCGATCTACGTCTCCGATTGGGGGCATATCGAGTCGACGCAATCGCAGATCAAGGATTGGTTTGAGTTGACCAAGACCCGACCGGATCTGTTTCATGAGGACTTAGCCTATGAGGTCGAGACCTACGCTTGGGGAGTACTTCCTGCGGATCTAAAGACAGCAACGCTCGACGAGGGAATTGCGAAGGAAATATTGTGGCTAAGCGGATATACTAATGATCTTTAACGTGCTTGTACTCAATGAAATGGTACTCGTACTCGAAGCGGTCTAAATAGCGATTCAGCTCATTCGTCTGCAGATTACCATGAACCGCTTCGATCAACGTCTGACGTATTACTCAGCGACTCAGTTGACATAGTACCCATAGGAACCCAGTCTACATGACGTCCTTCTGCGACATGGCCAGATACGGGTTCCCATAAAGACTGACGCTCCATCGGTCAACGACAGTTCGCCAGAGCGGTGAGGGCCCATGGGCCGGGCCGGAGGAGCTGGCACAATGAGGCTTCCACAGGGAAAATCAGTCAATTGCCGCAGCTGCGGCTTAGGCGGTAGTCTGAAGGATTCTCACAAATCCCTCGAAAAAGCGTACTTCATCGTTGCATTTGCCCTCGGGAATGCGTTATCCTCACATCAGACATCTGCATCTATGATGGATCACACACCCCGCTTTGTCGTCCGATCGAAAAAATACTCAAAGATTGCTATTACCGTTTGAATAAAGCGAGAGCACGCTTCTTGCTAGGTCAAACTGACGAATGCCCCGGTGGCGTTCGGAACCACTGTCCCGAAATGCAAAACATTCAGATTCCCGATGAATGAACCGTTCACATGAACTATGAATCACTCCGACTACTTTATAAAACTACACAACTACGACTTTTTTATTTATGGCGATGAGGATTATTTTCGCCTAACTCGCAGTGCAGATGAGATGATTAAAAAAGCTGAATCGGTTCGTAAAGGAAATCCCGGACTTGTGAAAAAGTCAGGGCTTATGCTCGAATTCAATTCGACCCTTTGTCAACCCGATCAAATTTTGGGTGAAGTCTCACATGGTTTCTTCGATTCTTGGGATCGCCCCCCTGCCGTTCTCCTCAGTTACATCAAATCTTTGGACCGCTCGGTCGTACTAGGTTTTCATTTGCCTACTGTTGCAATTCGGTACTGTTTAAATGCTGCTCATTCCGATGCGTATGGTTGTATTGAGCTCATACCAGGTTCACCTAAAGACTAACGCTCCATGAGTCAACGACAGTTCGCCAGAGCGGTGAGGGCCCATGGGCCGGGCCCGAGGAGGGTCGATTGACAGCGAGTAGCAATGGAGTGCGTCAAGCGTCAGAGGGACGCGATGCGTTGGGCGTCAGAATCGACAGATCAGTCTAAAGATCCCTTGGATCATGGCGATGCACGTGAGAACAGGGAACTGACCCGACGATCATTGGTTCGCGAAAAAATGCTTGATTGCTTTCCTTCACTCCGATAAGTCCCTATAATCTGAGTATGAATGCAACACTCCTCGACCAAATCATCGAACCCTTTGCCGAATGTTTAACCCAAGAGGCTGCGCGAAAGATCGTCGCGATTCGGGCCGACGAGGAATTGCAGAAACGGGTAGATGTATTAGCGGATAAGGCCAATACGGGTACACTCTCTGAGACAGAACAATTCGAGTACGACCGCTACTTGGCAGCGTTCCATTTTGTGACCATACTCCAATCCCGCGCTAGACGTTTTATCCAACCTTAGAACGTCGATGGATGTTGCGACCCAAAAACTGGTGAGGAATCGGGCGGGCAATCGCTGTGAATACTGCCACTTGCACCAAGATGCACCTAGGAGATCCATTACAGCGAGTAGTCAGAAGTGTACTCGTATCCTAGTAGTCCACCTAAAGACTAACGCTCCATCGGTCAGCGACAGTTCGCCAGAGCGGTGAGGGCCCATGGGCCAGGCCTGAGGAGTGGCACATTAAGGCATGCCAAAGGGAAACTCAGGAAACGCAGAGGTTCATTCCAGGGATGCGAACTAAGACAGAATACATATAGCTTGACCACACACTCGCTACCGCTGTTCTCCGCTTCTTTTTGATTTAGTCATCTTTCGAAAGGATCTCAAGATTGCTCACTCCAAGCAGAGATCGCGGGACCCGAATAGCCTGGTTTTTCATACCTTTGCCATAGACCATTCCTGGACTGGCAATCTTGCGCTGTTTTGGGAGTAGCGGACTATCATCGGTCGAAAGCTTCAAGGGAGCTAAAATTACTTCGACCACTAGAGCCACGTGTTCTCCAACACCATGCTCCGCTCCTAGTGCCGAGTTCTCGGATACAAAAGTGCTGAATGTTGTGACGCAGAGTAGTGGTCCGAATAGTGAGGGCCAGTTCATCTACTGCTATAGTCGATCTAAGGAGTTTATTTCCGACAATAGCAGGATGAATCATTCATTCTGAAACCGGTTCACTGAATACCTTGTCGAAAGCGTGCTTACCCCATTCTTCGGCTTCCTTAAAGCTAAGATTGGCGGGTCTTGAATCCCATATTGACCGATATGATTCGTATAAATTCTGAAAACTAACTACATGGACCCAGGCTTTAAAGCATTCTTGATGGTATGCACAGTCTGCAAATGAAAAAAATGCATGATTGGGTGGGACGAAAGCGGGAAAGGCAACTACGGACTCGCCTTTTTGAAGTGTTTCACCACACAACCGACATTTTGTAGAGCCAAATTTTACCAGCGCCATATTGTTTCTTCCCTCGACCATTAAAGTCCGAATCTAGACAAACCGCCACCAAAAAGCTCATAGATGTATGAATGCCTTTGTCCGAGCTGACGCAACATGTCGAAGTCCTCTGCCGATGGCCCCGTTGTACGTGGGTGGGTGTGCATAATCACTCGTTTTACATCATCACCAAGTTCTATTCCTCCCGAGCCTCCGCGAACAATAATTCGAGTCCCGTTCCTTAAAGACACGATAGCGTGCTCGAGCCCGCCGCTTTCATAGGTGGCTTGAGCAAGTTCCCGTACAAGATCATCAACCTTCTCGCCTTTTCTAATTGTGCGTAAGGTGGATGCAGGCAAAATTTTACCGCCGTGTCCAGAAGCAACCCTTATCAAAGCGGCAGAGTTATTATGCACCAGTACGCCCAGCTGGCCGACTTGGTAGACGTGCTCGCCGTGGACCTCGATATTGTAGACCGGCTGCGAGACTCGCGAAAGGGATACGCTCAAAACGACCGCAAGACCATCAAGTCCTTGCAAGGTCTCACCGTCTGCTAGCTCAGCTAGTGGCACCCATGCTTGCCGGTCCACCGACCAGATCGGGTGAATAGTCGTCCCGGTGATGGTTTCGACAGTGCCATCGGCACCTAGCACATCCACGCTGGCCACCACGTGGACTTCGCGGGTAACAAACCGTGCGGTGACTACGGAGCCTTCGCCGTCAGCGATCGGTGGGCAATCGTCGATGGCAGTGACTAAAGCTAGCCCGGAGACTTCCAGTTCAGGAAGATTTAGCGGTAACATGCGCCCTGCGCACAGGCCGTTACGTAGAATCCACGAGCGTGGCCGGATTATCTCGGCGTCGACAATGCCACCATCGCTGCGTTCGACCGTGATGGACACCTTGGCCCAGGTGTCCTGGTCGGGCTCAGGTTGCGGGTCGACCTCCCAGCGGTTGGGGTTCTTGGTCGGAACCCGCGCTCCGATCGGTACCGATTCGATGGGGACCTGTAGCTGCGAGCGGGTCGCCACCGATGCGTAGCGCTCGGGGACGAGCCATGGCGTTTTCTGGGATGGTTCATCAAGCCAGCTTGGGTCCGACCAAAGTGAATCCGTTGAGGTTGATTGTCCCGGGAGACTTGTTACGGTGACAAGGGTTCCTTCGATGAAACAGCCGCCACTGATGATTTTGCTGGTTTGATTCGCACATCGACCGAGATCGTCGAATTTATTCAAAGCACTAACAGCTGTAACTGCCTGTTTAACTTTGCCTATTTGTGTGCCGGGAACAAATATTGAAGCAATTTCTCCAAAAAAGTATTGATTGCTGTCGTAATCGACGTAATCCCCAAACAAAGGATTGTTGCTACGGACCAGCCAAGACACGCCGATGGTGGCAGAATCACCAAAGCCTGACAAAAAATTGATCCGTTGATCGATTTCATCTCCTCTCCGCCCTCCAATAACACCGATAACAAAGTCCGTCCAGGACCGTCCATTTGTATTGGAGGTTGGGGCTTTATATCCTTCCGGGAGCACGTACAAATGTTTATCGTAGCTAGGAATCCTTCCTTCAGGTAGCGGAATCCCGTCCAGTTCCGATTCGTAAACATTGCGTGGATCCCAATCTTCTTCGTAGGTTATGATCCACGGATCACCGCTGAGCGGATCGCCCCCAAGATCCATGCCATCGAGTCCAGCTCCCGAGGTTGGATTATTCGTCCGAGTCCTGCGCTGGCCACTTGCTAGGTCAAAGTAG
>JBEIGI010000079.1:0-20659 GCA_040381975.1 Pirellula sp. | reverse complement strand
TTTTTCGCCAAAGGCGATGTTCAACGTAGCCTAGGGCAACGCCCTAGGGATGCGTGTGGCTCGCGACATTTCCCAGGGGCGATGCCCCTGGCTATGATGACTATGGCCGTTGGCCAAATGATCTGACCGCCTTTTTCGCCAAAGGCGATGTTCAACATGGCCTTGGGCAACGCCCTAGGAATGCGTGTGGCTCGCGACGTTTTCCAGGGGCGATAACCCTTGCTATGATGACTATGGCCGTTGGCCAAATGATCTGACCGCCTTTTTCGCCAAAGGCGATGTTCAACGTAGCCTAGGGCAACGCCCTAGGGATGCGTGTGGCTCGCGACATTTCCCAGGGGCGATGCCCCTGGCTATGATGACTATGGCCGTTGGCCAATTGGATTGGTCGTGTTTTTCGCCAAAGGCGATATTCAACATAGCCTAGGGCAACGCCTTAGGAAAGCTTTGAAATCATCGAACCTGGCCATTGGGAACCGGATAACCGAACCCCTGATTGGCCATCACGGCGTTGCCCGCTTGAGTTGCTGGAGTCGAATAAGGTGACGGCTGTTCGACGATGCTAAATTCCGCCCAAATCGGATTGTGATCCGAGACCTTCAACGCCTCTTCAATCGGGATCCCAAAGACCGTCGCCATGTCTAAGACGCCCGACCTGCCGACATACTCGTTGGTCGGCCCTCGGTCAAACAAAATGTTGTCGTACAACTCCGTCCGTCGGGTGTTGGTCGGCTGATCGCTGATCACCCATAGAATCCCAGGCACCTTCGCCAAATTCCCGAACTTCGACGGAGCTGCATTCAAATCTCCCATCATCAATACATCGTCTTCTCTGGCACTCGTCCACTCGTATTCCCGAACTGCATGGAGCACCGTGTGCATCACCGGCAACTCCTGCTTGACCTCCCCAGGATCGGTATGAATGTTCATGAGCGAAAATGTAAACGGTGGATAACCCGCCGGAACCCGCGTGGCAAACCTACCCACCAACGGCTCTCGATGCAATAAATCCGCCGTGTCATTGACCGTGTAACTGGCCGCCGGACTCGATAGAATCCTACTCGTATCATAAACGTAACAATACTGCTCCTTCGAGTCGGTTCGCCCAAGCCTCGGGCCTAAGATAAAGTCATACCGACCCCCCTGCGAGTTGACGATCTGTATCAACTGTGGCAAGACCGTCTGATCGGTCGCCCTAACCTCTTGGATCGCCACGACATCAAACAACCTCAGGATCTTCGCGATCCGATCAACCACCACCGGATCCGATACCTTCTTAACTCCAAAAGCTTGGATGTTAAAACTCGCGATCAAGATCGTTTGCTGAGTCCGACTCGGCACCATCGCTAACTGAGCCCCATCGGCAGGACGCATCGAAGTCATCGCACGACTTCGAGCACCACCATCGGACTGCGTTGGATAAACCGCACCCCCAGAAACACTTACCGTACTGGAACCACCCTGCTGCCCTGCTCCAAGATCCTCGACCAAGTCACATCCAATAGAACAAACACCCAGCGCAGCGGACACCACCCAGCGGCACTTGATTCCACTTTGACCGCCCCTTTTTCTGCCCGACTCGGTGCGCACCTGCGGCACACCACGGTTTCGGAACATCCCTAGCCTCCATGCTTGGGAAACCCTAGAACCATCAATTAAGCTATCGTATAGCTAGATTGTCTTTAGCTACTGCGAACCTTCGGGCACAATCCCAAACCCCCCAGCAAATGAAAATCGACCTGCTCATTACCGAAATCCACACAGGCGGGGCCGAAAGATGCTGCACCCAACTGGCAATCTACCTCAACCAAAAAAAACACTCCGTCCGACTTATCTCCATCGCCCCACCACCCACCACCCCCGACGAATCCCTCCTGTGGAATTCACTCCAAGAAAACAACATCCAAGTTGAATTTCTAAACGCTAGCAAATCATTCAAGCTTCCTTGGGCGCGAAATAAGCTCCTGCGATTAATCCGCGACAGCAAACCAGACATCGCCCAAACGTTTCTCTGGCATGCGAATCTACTGGGGGCTTGGACCTATCCAAAATTCCAAATTCCCGTGGTCGCTGGTGCTCGTGTCAGCGAGCCTAGAGCCTATCGCAATAAGCTTGCTTGGACCTGGCGCCATCGAGTCCAAAAAGTTGTCTGTGTGAGCGATGAAGTCGCCACTTGGTGCTCCGAGCACGAAGGCTTCTCTGGCGACAAGCTTCAAGTGATTCCCAACGGCATCGAACTTCCAAAGACCTGGAAGGATCCTAACAAGTTATCCGACTCGTCGAACACCGAGGAAAAGGTCCTGCTGTTTGTCGGTCGCCTCGAAGAACAAAAAGGGATCGATATCCTTATCCAAAAAGCACCTGCGATCCTTCAAGCTCTCCCTGAATTCAAGCTTGTGATCATCGGCCAAGGCTCATGGTGGCCGGTCTTGCAAAAGTGGCTCACCACCAATACGACTCTTGCCGATCGGATCCAAGTATTGGGCCGTCGAAGCGATGTGCTCGATTGGATGCGTCGCGCCTCGTTACTAGTCTTACCAACCCGTTATGAAGGGATGCCTAACGTCGTGCTCGAAGCCATGTCGCTTGGCCTGCCGATCGCTTGCACGCGTGTCGAAGGTATCTCGCAACTTTTAGGCGAAACACTCGATGAACAATCCGTAGCCGCTCAAGACTGGGACGCTTGGGAAAACCTCGTCATTGATTTGGCAAAGGACTCCAAGACCCGCCAAAGCCTAGCGATCTCCAATCGCCATCGAGTCGAAAAATACTTTGACCTCGATACCCAGATGCAAAAATATGAACTGCTGTATTTGGAAATCTTAGGTAAGATATCTAAGCCTTCGGAAATCTAATCCCAAATTCGTCCGACTCACTTGGCCGGAGACAACCATCAGTGTCATTTCGAAACATCCTACGCATCGCGATCGCTGCACTCGGTAAAAACAAGATGCGGGCGGGTCTGACGATCCTCGGAGTCGTCATCGGTATTGCTGCCGTGACCGCCATGGTCTCGATCGGAACGAGTGCAAGCGAGCTGGTACAAGGCGAGTTTAAAAATCTTGGAACCAACGTCATCGTTGTCTCACCAGGTAGCAGGCAAGCCCGGGGAGCACGAACGGGCCAAGTCCCGTCGCTGACTGTCGGAGATGTCAACGCGATCTCGAAGGAGTGCCCAAGTGTTCTGGCAGCAAGCCCGATCGTGGGAGCTGTCGGACAAGTCATCAGCGGCAACAACAATTGGCGACCGCGCGACTTGGTCGGTGTCGGTTCTGATTATCTCCTTGTTCGCAACTGGCAAATCGAGTCCGGGAGTTTCTTCACCGAAGGGGACATCAACAACGCCAACAAGGTCTGCGTCGTAGGTGCGACTGTCGTGAAGAAACTCTTTCAAACGGCAAACCCCATCGGTCAAACTGTACGCATCAAAAACATCCCCTTCGAAATTGTCGGTGTGCTTGTGAGCAAGGGAGCGAACATCGTCGGTGATGACCAAGACGATGTCGTCTTGATGCCTTTTACGACCGTAAGAAAGCGGCTCCAAGGTTCCAACTTCAACAACGTCGATGTCGCGTTGGCTTCAGCCCGCTCGACCGAACTCATGGGCATCGCTCAGCAAGAAATCGAGTCGTTGATGATGGACCGGCATCGAATCGCTATGGGTCAGCCCCCGGACTTCCAAGTAGCCAACACGACTGAAATCGCAAGTGCCTTTGGGATCGTCACCGGTACGCTCACCGCGATGCTCGCCTCGATCGCAGGGATCTCATTGGTCGTCGGTGGGGTAGGTATCATGAACATCATGCTCGTGTCGGTTACTGAGAGAACACGGGAGATCGGTATTCGAATGGCTGTCGGTGCTCGCCCCCAGGACATCCTTATGCAGTTCTTGGTTGAGGCGATGCTCCTGTCGCTTGTCGGCGGAATTATCGGCGTGACCCTCGGTATTGTTGGATCGGTAGGCCTGACCATGGCCATCAACGCGATTTCAAGCGGAAGGGATTGGCCTATCATCGTGAACCATTGGGCCGCTGTGGTGAGTCTGATTTTCTCGGCCTGTGTCGGCATCGGCTTTGGTTTTTACCCAGCATGGCGAGCCAGTCGGCTCGATCCGATCGACGCACTGCGTTATGAGTAGGCTCAAATACCGCCACAGAACCTCTTTTTTCGAGAAATAACCTCAAAAGACAGGGAATTCCTCACGACAATTTTTTAAATATAATCGATGATCTTGCTAGGCTCCGACCCTGGCTCCTTTCCCTCCCAGCTTATCCATTTGTTTTGATCCAAAGAGTGAACGACGAAGACGATTTGATTCAGCGGGCACTCGACGGCCAAAGCTCCGCCTTTGAAACCCTCGTACTCCGCTACCAAGACCGTCTCTACACGGCCATGATCAGCGTCGTCGGGAATGCCGACGAGGCCGAGGATGTCGTGCAGGAATCGTTCATCCAAGCCTACCTTAAGCTCGATACGTTCCAGCGCAACAGCCGATTCTTTACTTGGCTCTATCGAATCGCATTCAATTTCGCGCTGGCTCGTCGCCGCCGTCGCAAGAACCATCAGTCGCTCGACGAATCGCGAGAGAACACAGGTGCCGAGCCGGAGTTCGATGGCGATGGACCTGACTTGCGTATGAGTCGCAGCGAAGACATCCAACTGGTCCACCGAGCCTTGGCCCTGCTATCGGAAGACCACCGTTCGATCCTGGTCCTTCGTGAGATGGAAGACCTCGCCTATGAAGACATCGCTGAAGTTTTAAAGATTTCGATCGGAACAGTGCGTTCTAGACTCAATCGAGCCCGAGCCGCCCTCAAGCAGCAACTCGAAAAATTTCCTGAGTGGAACCCTGACACGCGATGAGAGCTAAAAGCGGAACGGCGCGAGCCGTCCGGTGATGTTATTGATTCTCCGCCATAAGGCCGTCTAGCAACCTAAACATCCTGGTTCCTCAGGAATTATCGTGGGTAAAACTTCACTGGCCACCACCCGGCTTCACGCCGGTGGGGCCATGACTTGCGGCTACAAAAGGAGAGAATCTAACTACCTCCTTGCCCCGGCTCGTCTTCCCGCCAAATGGCGGGAAGACGAGCCGGGGCAAGGAGGCCATGATAACGCATTTCATGCACCTGTAGCTTTAAGTTACGCCCCCACTGGCATAAAGCCAGTGGTAGGCTCATTGAATAAAATACACTCCAATCCACCCACAAAAATACCTGAATAACCAACATCCTCTTGCAACTTTTATCGCGCGAACGATACAGCAGCGCAGTAGAGCGTCAGTCCTAAATCGCTTTGCATGAAAGAGCCGAGCCATATCGAAGGATTCTTGACCCCGTCCCCATACGAACACAGATGATTGACGATTCCGATGTAGCTTTGGTAGGGACAAGCCAAAACCTGCATCGACTGGGCTACGGAGTATCTCCACTTGGTTCGATACTCTTTGGAAAAACATCTCTTCAGGTAGGGTTCGGTGATCTTGGCGTTCCAGCGAACTTGTAGTTTTTTCCACGCCCATAGCGCGATTATTGCTGTCGCTATAATGAGCACCACAGTCATGATTGCAATAAGTGCCGAAGTGTTTTTCTCATTGATGAAAGCGTTATTCTTGGTGGCTGCTACTAGTGCAATGACCAGGAGCAGAGATGGAATAAAGATGATGACGATGAGCGCCAAGAGCAAGACAAGTAAGAGAAAAACCCCGAATAATTGAACCATCGCCAGACCACCAAAAATGATCTTCGGTGTGCTCTTATCCATTCGGTCTTTCATGCTGGCGATAAACTGCAGTTGCTGATTCTGATCGACAGGTTGCTCTTGGGTCGTGAGTCTGGTTGAAACCGCCCAGGAGATCCAAAGCCAAGCGAAAGACCATTGGATTTGATCTTCAGGACAGTACTCAAACTCCTGCAAAAACTCACGAGGATGATTGGCGATCTTGACCTGGCAGGCACAAACCTTCTGTGATGCCTCCATTCCCTCCTCGCAGAAACTAACGATGGCATCGAGAATACTTTTCCCATAGGGGCCTCGTTGCAACTGACCGAGGTGCTGCTCTCGCAGTAACAGGAGTCGGCAATTGATCTCGTGATCGAATTCCATGTGGCTAGGTATGGCTTCGGCACTCTCCTCGACCCACTTCCTTTTGTCGTGCAACCACTCCAAGGGTGCTCGCCACATGACGCGCCGCATCAAGACAACGGTAAACGCTTTTCGATCGTCCGCGATGCGTATGCCTAAACATCGCTCACAGGATTCGAGCACCCCTTGGAACGTCTCCCAAGGAACCATCGAACTATAACGATGCCAAAGCGCATCGGTTATCGCATAATAGGATGCTCCTGGCAAAACTTGAGCGAGCCGCAGCAGTAGCGAAGAGGCTTCCTCTGGCTTGAGCTGGGCTTTCTTGAAATAAGCCTGCAACAGATCGCTCAAATCTTGCGAGTGAGACTGCTGCGTCAATCCCTCTGCAATCCAGTCTGCGAATCCTTTTGAACCCGACTCGACAACCTCCGACAGGGTCGCAAGGACGTAGTAGTCATATTGAGTTTTGTGGGGTCTGCTGGTCAGTTCGCGGTACCAAGTTTCCGGATCGTTCTCTTGGATCCTTTGATAAGCCGCCGCGCGAGGACTAAGTTCACTGTGTGGATTATCCTGGAGACTCGAAGCGATGACGACGGATGGAATTTCCAACGAAGAAGGCTTGGCATGCTTTTCACCGGATCGCATTGCAGCATCGAGTTGCTCGAAAGCAGCCCGAATTCGTTTGAACTCATCGGGGAACTTGTCCGGTTTGAATCTCCGGATCAGCACGCTATAGGCTTGCTTGAGCTGGTCTCTTGTAGCACCTGCAGGCAATCCAAAGAAGTCTCGGGGTGAATGGGGCAAGTGGTGCCAAGGTGGTACCTGAGAATCGCTCATTGGCTGGCCTTCGAATTACTTGTATCTCAGGTTGGGCCAAAAACACAGCTGATCAAACCACTCAGGATCCAATGCATAGATCTCAGGATGCTGACGCTTAACCGTCATCGCCTGCTTGCGATAGTTTGGGCCGAACCATTTGGTACTTTGCTGTGAGATCTTTGCCTTGAGGATTGCAATCTCGCGAGCGGACATTGTCGCCATCAATTGCAGTTTGCCGGCAAGAGAGTCCTTACCCATCTTCTTTGCAAGCTCCTGAAGCTCCGGGCGGACATGATACCAACGCAGAATTCGATCCGCGGCGGCTTTCAACTCTGGGTATTTCTCAACGCTTGCCTCCCGAAGCTTGGACATCGATTCCTCGGAGTGATCTTGCCAAAAGTTCTTCTTGCATGAGTCCAAGAGTTGCAGGAACTCATGTGCCTGCATTTGGTCTTGTTGCGGAGCTTGTTTGGTCGCTTCTGGCTCTGAACTTTGGCGAAAAGACGCAAGTTCACCTAGGGCCTCGGTAGCCCATTGCTCTGGTTCAAGTGTGAGCATCTTTCTTAGAAACTGCTCTTGGCGATCATCGAGCCGTTTGGGTTCAGCCATCTGCCCCCTCATCGAATGAGAAGCCATGGCTGCTGAGCCAAATCTGCAGTTGATTGCGCGTTTGCTCGTAGTAGCTTGGATCGCCGCTGCGAAGTCCATTTTCGAAGACATCGAGCATTTCATCGAGTTCCTCTCGAAGATGAATTGGAAGCTCCCCCAGGATGCGTTCGCAATAACTCAATAGGTATTTGTTTTCCAGAAGATCACGAGGATAGAATTTGACTTTCTGAAGTTTGCGAACGATCTCTTGAACCTGTTTTGGATTCATGTGGGAGTCGGGGTGGGAGATCACCGCTCGGTGCGTTTTCCCAGATTGCGGAATGATGACCTCGACTTCGAGAATACCGCTAGGGTCATAAGAAAATCGCACATCAAAGGCCGCACCTGCTTTGCCAAGCGGAATTCCATCGACCTTGAGCTCGCCAAGCAGGAGATTATCCTCGGCGCGTCTCCCCTCTCCTTGGTAAACGCGGAGTTGAACCTCTGTTTGGTTCGCAGCGACCGTCGAGAATCGCTTTTCTTTCGATACAGGGATCGTTGTATTGCGATGAATGATGGGTTCAAAGTAGCCTGGAATGAATTCACCCCCAAAGTGTTTGCAGACTTCGATTCCTAGCGTATGCGGGCAGACATCGGTCATCACCATGTCTTCGACGGCCACATTGTCTTCGATCAACGCGGCTTGAATTGCCGCACCCATGGCTACAACCTCGTCCGGGTTGTATTCACAAAGAGGTTTTCGTTTGAGTCTGGATGTTAGGAAATTTTGAAGGCAGTTCATCCGGGTCGCTCCGCCGACCAAGAGAACCTCATCGAGTTGATTAACATCCAAATTGGCATCACCCAAAGCGCGTTCGATAGGTCTCATCAAGCGAGCCAGCAGCGGTTCCATCCACTTTTCAAATTCGTCTCGATGGACGCTCACGGGTTGTTGAGACGGATCGACATCGCCGCTTTGTGATGGCAGTGAAATTTCGACCGACTCAGTTACGAGCAGCTTGAGCTTAGCCTCCTCACACTTCTGCTTGAGCCTCGCTAGTTGCAGAGGATGTTTATGTTCGACTATTTCGGGCTGCAGACCATGTTTCATCAGGATATTTGAAGCGATACGGTCGGTGAAGTCTTCGCCACCGAGCATGCTTTCGCCTGCCGAAGCGATGATTTCTAACATGCGTTCGAAGACTTGCATGATCGTCACATCGAAGGTGCCACCTCCAAGGTCGATCACCATGAGCTTCTTTCGAAGATCGCGATCATAGAATCCGTAGGTCAAGGCCGCTGCGGTCGGCTCGTTGATGACTCTCACAACTTCTAGTCCTGCGAGTTCTCCAGCAAAGCGAGTCGCTCGACGTTGCAAGTCATTGAAGTACGCCGGCACGGTGATAACAGCCTTCGAGATCGGTTTCGATAAAAACTTCTCCGCATCGGACTTCAGCGATCGCAAGACAAAACTTGATAACTCTGGGGCACTGAACGATTGGTTTCCAAGTTGTACGGTTTCTTGAGTTCCCATCAGACGCTTAAATCGCGATGCGCACAACTGAGGTTTGGTGACCCGGAGTTCTTTGGCTGCATCACCTACGAGAATTTGACCGTCTTCGAGACGTGCTACCACACTTGGAGTTAGATAACGACCATGGGCTGAGGGAATAAGTACTGGGCGTTCGGCTTGGAATACCGCAGATAAAGAGTTCGTCGTGCCTAAGTCGATTCCGATGATGGTCATGTGAAAGAAACTGACTGCGCATAGATAAATTGGTATGATTTGTATTGAATCGTAACCAATCACTGAAGAAAAATCAAAGCATTGGATGTCAAAACCCAAAGAACCAAAGAGCCCCACTGTGAAGCAACTTCTTTTATATTTCCTCGTCCTAGTTGTTTTTTTCACACAATCTTTGATGGTATTGGCTCAGTCGGATTCACTACGAGCCAAGGCGCCGAACATAGTGGTGTTACTTGCTGACGATTTAGGGTGGAAAGACGTCGGCTGGCACGGGAGCGAAATCCCAACACCGAACTTGGATCGTTTGGCCAATGCTGGGGCTCAGTTGGACTTCTTCTACGTACAACCAGTGTGCTCGCCGACACGTGCGGCGTTGATGACGGGTCGCTATCCGATGCGTCATGGGTTGCAAGTCGGTGTGGTGCGGCCCTGGGCGCAGTATGGACTCCCCTTGGAAGAGCAAACGCTAGCTCAAGGACTCAAAAGCGCAGGGTATGCCACAGCGATTGTTGGCAAGTGGCATTTGGGACACTTTCGACCAGAGTACTTACCAACACGCCGAGGATTTGATCATCAATACGGGCACTACAACGGAGCGATCGATTATTTTGATCACACGCGTGATGGTGGTTTCGATTGGCACCGCGATGACAAAGTTTGTCGCGACGCAGGGTATTCGACGCACCTGATCGCTGACGAAGCAGTGCGGATTGTTGAGCAGTATGCGGGTAAAAAACCATTCTTCTTGTACGTACCATTCAATGCAGTCCATGCGCCTCATCAAGTTCCTGAGAAGTACTTGCAGGGCTTCGATGGGCTTAAGGGCGATCGGAGAATCTATGCTGGGATGCTGACTGCGATGGATGAAGCCATCGGCAGGATCATGCAAGCGATCGATGCAACCGGCGAGCGATCCAATACGATCTTTTTTTTCTCGAGCGATAACGGGGGGCCTGCTCCAGGCAAAGTCACCAACAATGGTCAGCTCAGAGCAGCCAAGGGAACTGTCTATGAAGGTGGAGTGCGCGTCCCTGCGCTGATGGCATGGGAAGGAAAGATCCCTGCTGGATCGATTGTCAGAGCACCGATGCACATGGTCGACCTCTATCCAACACTGCTAAGGCTAGCGGATGCGAAAATCGATCAAAAGCTTCCTGTCGATGGGATCGATATGTGGGAAGCGATCTCCAAGGGACGGGAAATGCCTGACCGAGAGATCCTGTTGAATGCGGCTCCCAATTGGGGGGCTTTGCGGTCGGGTTCATGGAAACTGATCATCAATGGTGGGAAGTCACAACAGAATGTCGATGGCCAAGAAGAATTTGCCAAGGATGATTTCGGGGCAAATAGTCTCGAACTATTCAATTTAAGCCAGGATCCTTATGAGAAAGTGAATTTGGCCAACGACCAACCGCAGCGGGCTCAGGCGATGCTACAGCGTTGGATAGAATATCGTTCGGAGGCGATTTCACCCCGATCGAAGCCCAAGCCTAAGGGCTTTGTGGTTCCAAAGGTTTGGGGTCAATAAGTCCAGCCGAAATTCTAGATATTGGGCGAAATAAACCCTCTTTTTCTGTCTGGACAATAGTTGTTTGGACGACTATTATGGGGTGATGACTACGCCGACAGAGGCTGCGAAACAGAAGTTCGATTCTCAGCAGCAGGAGGTCTACCTCTCGCTCTGGAGAACCTATGACCGGCTCAAGGCTCTTGAGGACGAATTGTTCCAGAGCTGGGATTTAACGTCCCAGCAATACAATGTCTTGCGGATTCTCCAATCGGCCAATCCCAAGGCCGTGCCGACCCTCAAGATCTCCCAGCGGCTGATCTCCCGAGCTCCGGATATCACCCGCATGATCGATAAACTCCAAGAGAGAGCTTTAGTGAATCGATTCAGGAGCGACGAGGACCGACGCACCGTATTGGTTCAGATCACCCAGGAGGGACTCGAACTTCTGAAAAAACTGCAGCAACCTGTCAAAGCCTTGCACATTTCGCAGTTAGGACACTTGTCCGAGGCGCAGTGCACCAACTTGTGCAAACTACTCCAAAAAACCCGAGAACCCCATGAACCCCCAGGCGGCCAGTGGTAAGCAAGCCGCTTGACCGTCCAAGGAAGCGAAAAACATGATCCAGTCCGTAGAAAAACCAGATGTGATCGTTATCGGCGGGGGACCTTCTGGATGCGCGACGGCCACGATACTAGCCCAAAGAGGCTACAGAGTCACGGTCTTCGAGCGCGATCACTTCCCGCGTTTCCATGTTGGCGAATCGTTGATCCCATTTTGTTACGGGACAATCAAGCGGATCGGCTTGTTAGACAAAATGAAGTCTAGCCACTTCACCAAAAAATACGGTGTTCAGTTCATCAACGAACACGGAAAGCTCTCTGAGCCGTTCCGCTTCGAACAATACGACCCACACGAACGCTCTCAAACATGGCAAGTTCTCCGCAGCGAATTTGATCAGCTTCTAATGGAAAATGCCCGTGAGCACGGCGTCGAGGTCATCGAAGGTGCGCGCGTTTTGGATATCGAACGCCAGGGGGATCGAGTTGTCGGTGTGAAGGTCAAAGTCGGTGATGAGCCGGCCAAAGTGGTTCATTCCCAAGTGGTCGTCGATGCCTCAGGACAGTCGTCGCTTCTCATCGACAGGATGAATCTCCGCGAGTGGGATCCAGAGCTCAAGAAAGCTGCAGTCTGGTCCTACTTCAAAGGAGCCAAACGTGAATCTGGGCTCGATGCGGGTGGAACGATCGTTATTCAAACCCAAGGAAAAAAGGGTTGGTTTTGGTACATTCCACTCCATGACGACATCGTGAGTGTTGGTGTCGTCGCTGATTACGACTACCTGTTCAAGAACCGTGATTCAAAAGACCCTGAAGCCATTTTCAACGAAGAGGTCGCTCGTTGCCCGGGGGTACAACCGCGGCTGGCCGGTTCGGAGTGTGTCGGTGAATATCGAATCATGAAAGAGTATTCCTACAAAGCACGCCAAGGCGCAGGCGACGGTTGGGTGCTCGTCGGTGATGCGTTCGGATTCTTAGACCCTCTTTATTCGTCTGGCGTGTTACTAGCTCTAGTGTCGGCTCAAATGGCCGGGGATGCCATCGCCGATGCCTTGGATGTCAACGATCCATCAGAAGCCCGCTTGAGAGCTTGGGAGCCAGAGTATCGCAAGGCGATGGATCGGATGCGAAATCTAGTTCGGGCGTTCTACGATGGACTGAACTTTGGCCAATTGGTTCGAAAAAATCCAGACAAGAAACATCTCATCACCGACATTCTCATTGGAAACCTCTTCAAGGACGAGGTCGATGAGCTTTGGCCGTTGATCGAAGAGCTACGACAAGAAGAGATGGCAATGTCTAAGGTCTGAGAACGTAGATGATTTCTCCGAAATCATCTACGAGCGCTCGAGTGCGGCCCAGTACAACGAAGTAAACAATGCCCCATGTTGCCAAGCACCCTGGATTCAGCAAAAATTTGATCTATACTATACACAATGTATCACAATTTGTGCAACGTATCGATCAATGTCCAGGCAGCGTCCCGTTCTATTCCCCAAGCATCGGCGGTTGTTAGAGCAACTCGGTGAAAACTTGCGTTTGGCGAGAAAGCGCCGCAAGCTGACCACGAGCCAATTCTCGTCGCTCTGAAACTAGAGAATGACCTAAGCAAGCTTGCGTCAGACGATGAGCTTGGCAGAAAACTTGCAGATATCCAACTGCTCAAAACTGGTCGAAAACCGGGGAAGAGCCCATGATTCATCGAATAATGCCTTGGATATCGACTTGGTACGAGGCGTGTCTCCGTTGTTTCGGATCGAGTCTCGCCGAGCAGATCAGATCATCGATCAAGTTCGCGATGCTGTTTCAAATTGGAGGCAAATCGCGACCGAACTAGAGATCTCTCGAATGCAACAAAATTCGATGGCTCGAGCTTTCTCGGCACTTTTCGTCGGACATAATTAGTCCCACGACGCGCTAACGACATTTAGTGGTTGGAGAGCGTCGACTCGAAATCATTTCGTCGGATTGGTCGGAATTCGATATACTCAAAGAGACTTCGAGGACGGCAAGCTTAGTGAGGCGTGGGACAAGGTCAACTGCCGCAAGGGCCAGGTGGCGACCGACCAATTGGACCCAGTTGCAGTCGAGATGGATGAGGCCATCTTCCGCGGTAAACGTTCAGCTCGAGTGCAACGTTTGCTCTGGCTCGAACCTGCCGGTTACTCCCGAGCCTGTGGCGGCACGACCCGCACCGTCTGGTACGACGAGGTGGTGGTGGCAATCCAATATATAGGCCAGAAAGTTGACTGAACTCATTAGGTCACAGTTTCAAGTTGTTTCGGGTATCTGTCGGACAAATCTGGTGGTCAGCTCTAGTGACAGCAACCAATTACACAGACTAGAATGATGTACGGGTTCTTGAATCAACTGAATGTTTTATGACGCTACAGCCCAGGAGCAGTCTATGAAGCTCACGGAAATAATCGGGGAAACGAATTCAGAAGATCTTATTGCTAGACTGGCTCTTCCAAGTGAACTCATCGACCAGTGGGTAGTGACGGAAACCGATAAGGTTTTTGCTTGGTCTCTCTACACCGAACTTCGTACACGAATCGCGACCCAGCCATTGCACTTCATGCACGGCAAGGAAGAAGCCGCCCTTAAAAGCATGTATGAACTGTTCCCTATGATACGCAGTCTGATACATGAAAAGGGAAGAGAGGCAAGCAAGACTGCTGACTTGTCGCTTGCGATGCTTAACAAGGTAATTCGTCCCTTCACAGCCAAGTGGCATGGTCGCATCGTTGATGGTGTTGTAATGCCAGAGGATCAAAGAACCCAATTTCGAAAGGAATTGGATGCACTGCAAACGGATATAAGAACCTTCGCGTCGCTACTTGCATGCATCTCGCTGCAAGATGGATACATTCCAAATACGGAATCTTGGCTAACGACGAACACAACTACCCCAAATCAAAATGCCCCAAGGAGACTTCCCTCGATACCCTTTGCCATCCAATTTCACCCTTTGGTCAAACCAGAAGTTGCAAAAGAAATAACGAAGGCGGAGAAAAAGGCTATCAATGCGCGACGCGACGCAGTCGCTGACCCAGCCAATCATAGTACGACAGGAAACACCCTTTGTGACCTCCATGATGTTGCCGGCTTGGCGATCTCCGGGGGCGGCATCCGATCTGCTTCGTTTGCCTTAGGAGTCGTTCAAGAGCTATCGAGGCATAATGTTCTTCAACACTTCGACTATCTCTCCACCGTGTCCGGCGGAGGCTACCTCGGCGCTTTCCTAAGTAGCTACCTCAATAGCCGGCCCGCTGTACACCAAACAAATAAAGAGACTAATATCGGGTTAGGTAGCAACCAGTTGCCTCTGAACCGACCAAACGCAAACCAAACTTCTCATTCCGCCCAAGCCGAATCAGCTCCAATCCGCCACATTAGAGGGCACAGCAAGTATCTTCTCACCGGCGGTCTTCAGAATCGCTTATCCATGTATGTACTCGGGGCGTTTGGGGTCATTGCCAACCTGCTCATCTTCTTGCCCATCGTAGCCACCATTCTCCTTTCGGTGATCCTCTTTCGCCCTTCAGCCATCGATCATGAGAAAACAAACCACAAACGATTTTTCACTGCGATTTCCAATGACGAAGCGTCCGTAGGTTTCCTCATCTCGATACCTGTTTTGATTATCTCTTTGGCCATAGTCTTTAGCGTGGCCAGATTGATCAAGCGAGAGGTTATCGCTCGATGTTGGCTCGGAATAGTCGCCCTATTTGTGCCCCTAGCTTTGCTTTTTGTCCTGTGGCGATTGCTGCCCTGGGGGCTGGTTTATGCAGAAACGGTTTTTAGATCGAAGCCAATCAATGGGGAAGAGCGTCTTGGGTTTTCAAACTGGTTTACATCGATTGCCAGTCTCTCGGCGATCATCATGTTCTTGCAACGCTATTGGGCTCTTTTAAATGCAAATCCCTCCATGTCCAAACTCAAGCGGGGCATAAGCCTCGTTGTACTTGGCCTATTTGGACCCATCTTCCTATTTGCTTGCTTGTACTTGCTAGCTCAATATACGTTGCTCACGCCATTAACCAGTTATTCGCCTTGTCTGGTCCTCTCGGCTCTGACCATCTCGCCGTTTGTGTTTGGTTTGCTGTTCCTTGACATCAATCAATCTTCTCTCCATCCGTTTTATAGGAGAAAGCTCAGCGAAGCGTTCGTCATCGCAAGGCGCGATTCGGACGAAACGGTAGTCACCAACGATACCCTGAAACTCAGCGAAATGAGAAAATACAATATCTCGGGCCCATACCATCTGATCAATGCCGCACTGAATGCACCATCGAGCGACAATGGTGCGATGCGCGAACGGGGAACTGACTTCTTTCTCTTTAGCCAAGCCTACAGTGGTTCGGCATCAACAGGCTATTTCCCGACGGAGAAATGGGAGAAGCGTGACTCGAGGCTCAACCTTGGGACGGCCATGGCCATATCAGGTGCGGCAGCCTCTCCGGTGATGGGAGTTGTGCCACTTCCGTCAGCCAAATTTCTACTGGCAATGTTTAATGTGCGACTGGACTTTTGGCTATCGGTACCTGAACGCAGGACGATTCCGTTCTTATGGTGGACGCCAGGTCCATGGTATCTGATCCGTCAAGCGATTGGCTGGGTGGATGAGAAGTCGACGTTTGTCAATTTGTCCGATGGTGGCCACATCGAAAACCTAGGCCTCTATGAACTGCTTCGAAGGCGCTGCAGGTATATCGTCGTGATCGATGGTGAATGCGATCCCAAACTCCAGTGTGGAGCCTTCATGCAAGCGTCTCGGTTCGCCAAGTTGGATTTTGGCATCGACATCGACATCAACATGGACCGATTCCAAACCAAGCAGGACGGTTCCGCGAAGTATCACTTTTCATTCGGGAAGATTCAATATCCTAATTGGACCGAGAATGATCGGGGCAGCCTAGAGGGTCGGATCTTGTACATCAAGTTATCGCGAACGGGCAACGAACCGGCGGGTGTGGAGCATTATCGTCTTTTGAATCCCGATTTCCCCCACCAATCCACGGCCGATCAATTCTTTGATGAAGCTCAATTCGAGGCCTACCGATGCCTCGGAGAACACGTTGGCCATGACATCTTCAAATTCGCAAAGATCGACGAAACCAACACATCACCGACAAAGCTTCAGGAGTGGTTTGAGAAGATCGAAGAAAAACTCACCGATCCATACGAGAACTAGGATTTAGTAACACTCGAGTAGCAAACCAACAACAAATTCATGTTCCTCTTTTTCTTCGACCGCATCAACCAGATGCCATCGAAAGGAAACCTAAAATGAACCCGTCTGATGAGAACATCCCCTTGAGCGAAAAACAAACCGTACAAGCCAAAAACACTGAACCTTCGAAAATTCAACCACTTAATAGTGGCTATTCATACCACGTATTTTTAAGCCACAATAGTAAGGATAAACCTCAAATCAAGAATTTAAAGGAAAGTCTTGAGTACATGGGTATTCGGTGTTGGTATGACGAAGACGAAATACCACCTGGTGAACCTATAATACCCGTCTTAGAAAAAGGAATACGCGAATCGCAGAGTGTAATTGTTGCAATAGGGACTAACGGAATAGGAATATGGGAGGATACAGAGATAAAGGCGGTATTGCACCTAGCTGCAATCCAAGGCTGCCCCATCATACCATTAATACTACCTGGAGCGGAATCGACACCATTACCGCTGTTCTTGCAGACCCGAAAAATTGTCTATATGCAACATGACAGCTCTTCTCATTTTGAAAAATTGTTTTGGGGAATCACTGGGAGTAAACTCACACATAAAAACATAGAGAATCCTGAAGAAGTCGATCGACCGCAAAATAAATCCACTGAATCATTAAGAACCGGAACGAAAAAAATATATTCCTCAGGTGATCAAGAATCTCAAACGAAGAACAAGAACAATCCTGGTGATATTTCGTTGAAATCATTGAGCGTGGAGGCGATAACTAAGCTGCTTCAAACAAAGGATGGATTAAATAAAATAATTAAAATAATAAATACCCCTGAAATGTCCGACGAGAAAATCCACTTAACCGCAACGCTTCTTGTTACTGCCGCAATAAATCCCGAAACTGAAGCGTATAGTTCCTGCGAATTTGCTCTCAAACAAGTTGCGGAATACGATGAATCCATAGTTGGGAAGGCCCTGAGCAGCGATAAACTACTAGAGGAGAAAAATATACTTACTTTGCTCGATCTTCTTCAAAGGCTAGGCGCACCGATGGAATTAGTTATAAACACGGGATTCGATTCCGAAAGCCGACTTGTTCGTAAACAAATGGCCTTTTGGCTCGAGAGTACCGACACGCAAAACCCACAAAGGACTTGCTCATTGCTCAGAGCATTGGAAAAAGAGAAAGATGAGCAAGTAAAGATCAGTATAAAACGTAGCTTAGGCGTATCTCGTTTAATCGTCGTGGATAAACTCGGTCGATATTTGGAATCGACGTCAATTGAAGTGATCGAGCAGACGCTAGGTATTTTGACACGTACATCAGGTCAGCTAACTGGCGATACGACAATGAAGATAATTACTCTTGCGCTAAAAAAAGAGAATCACGTTTTGCGGAAAATGGCGAGGGAGCTATCAAAACGAATTATTTTTGAGGAGCGGCATCGTCTATTGATCAACGAGCAATTGGAGAGCTCGTCTGACCTTCATCGCATCCGGGCGATGGAGTTATTACTTGATTTGCCGAAAGATGAAATTATGCAATTTGAGGATCGTGTGGTCTCGTTGCTCAATTCGAGCGACTCGATTGCAAGAAAACGAGTCTTGCTTTTAATAGATAAATTCGGCGCGGGTTCGTATTTTGAAATCATAGCAAATTTAGCTATGGATAACAACGCGGATGTTGCCACGACCGCTTTGTGTATTTTAGCCTCCGGAGGTAAAAATGCTGCCCGCACATGGAAGACGTTAGTCGACAATTTCGACCAAATACTACCCAAGGGTTTCTTGGTTCGTGTATTAGGTTTATTCAGTATCTCTGATCCGACGGTAACCCATGTGTTACGCAAATCCTTATGTTCGGAGGATATTGATGTGCGAGTTGGTGCTATGATATCGTTAAGCAAGATCGATCCAGATCTAGATTGGGTTTATAATACTTTGATTTCTTTCATCAATTTAAACGAGACAATACCGTATTGTAAAATACAAGTTTGTTTCAATGAATTGTATCGACGCGACTCCAGCGTTTTTGATAAAATGATCAATGAGATCAACAATAAGGAGCGTGTTCTACCCATACTTGGTTTTTTGAAGGCCAACCCTGAGGTAGCATACAGGGCAATTCCGTTTCTACCTTTGCTACTGGATTCAGATGACATCCCAACAAAATTTGCGGTTTTCGAACTATTAATCGTAATAGGCATGTGCGACGAGCTCGTGCTATCGAAATGCCATCAAATTTTGCAAACCCCGAACAGGGAGATTGTGATGGCATGTCTAAAAGCTCTTGGAGTCGTTGGGGATCAAAGCTCCCTCTCCATAATTGAATCTCTATTTAATGCGAAAATTCAAAGGGACAATGAGAGGGATAAGGAAAGTAAGCGGAGAATCAAATTATGGAAGAGAAAAGAGCAAAAAGAACTAATGGTGGAGGACCCTGATGTCCTCTCCGAAGTACTTAGTGCATTACGTCTTTTACGGAAAAAGCACAGGAACTATCTTGATTTATCATCCGCTGGCGGCGGATTTTCGCTGGAAAAAAATGTCAATTAAGGGATATGTAGATGTGTCTAGAAATGTTGCCTCGTCAGCAGAATTTGTGGGTCCGTTTTGGCTCAGGTAAGTCGCCAAGCTGATGATATAGTGCGGTAGAAATGGTTTCTACCTCCTTAAATCCATACGATTTTCTCATGGTCAATTTCGCTTTGTTGTTGAATCCCTCAACGATTCCGGACGAAAGCCCCTTGGCATCAAACCAATTCAGTAGCAATGGTTCGTGACGCTGGAGCATCTTCGCGATTTTCTTCATGGGCTCGATCTCCGATCGATTCGCCCGCTTGCACCAATCGCGAAGGAACTTCGATGCCCCTACAGGGGAACTGTAGGTCCAGAATTGATTGAAGTCTTCTCGCATCAAGTATGCCTTCGTCGTCTTAAGATTGTACTTGAGCAACTCTTGTAATCTGACCGTCTGATCGGCAGTGAGGTTCTCTCGCTTTTTCAAAATGCACCAACGGGATTTCGTGAGAACCGGCTCGTATCCGTCTCGGAGTAATTGCCGCGTCTCATCGGCACGCACTTTGTCCAATGCCTCCGAGAACTTCTTCATGATGTGGAAGCGATCTAAAATGTTCGTTGTACCCGGGGCTCGCTCTCGAAGAACCTTCAGATAAGCCTGCCACATATCGGTGCAAGCGTACTTGATCCCCTTGATCGTATCTGCGTCTAGCAGGTTGAAGAAACTACTCAGGCTCGTCTCGGTTCGTTCCTTGCGTACGCAAAGCAATCTCTTGTAGCCTTGGTCCAGTTGGTACACCAGGGTTAGGTAGTGATGCCCTCGCCGATGCTGAATCTCGTCGATACCGATCGACTCGATTCCACTGAGCTCCCGATGTGCAATTCCCCAGTGAACAACCCACTGGACCGCTCGATAAACGCTATCCCAGCTTGTCGAAAAAACTACTGCCGTCTCCTTCCAACTCAAACGCTTGGCCCAGGTTGCCAGAAACAATCGGAACGAGTACGTGTGCTGGTTCTTGCCACATGCCCAAGGAACTCGTTCGGTGGTTACCCCACATTCCTTGCAGTTGACTCTTCGCATGGCGTAAACCAAGAATACCGCAATACCCCAAAGCGGAACAAACTGAAATTGGCGGATTGAGCTGTGATCGTAGGTCGATCCCTTCTTCCCGCAGCCGCTACAGATCGCTCGGGAATTGCGCCGAGGTCGGACCTCGATTTCCAATTCCCCTTTTTTGTTGAAACTGGCCTTTGAATAGACAAAGCCCTTTTGCTTTTCGACGCGATTGAGGATAGTCTGTATTTCCATCTTGCTGCCTTGGGGTTGGTGTACTGAAGTCGTAGTAAACCTCATGATACCACCCCAAGCTCAAGATGCTTTTCGCGTGAAGCATTGCGAGCACGATATCTGCTCGATAAACGAGACAGTGCCTCGATGGAGGATAGAGCTCTGGTGGGAACCAACTCGACCGCCCCTTCTAGAGAACACCGGGGACAGGTAACAAGCCAGGGGCTGCTACAGTGGCCCCTGACTTCCTCCGATCCCAATGGCTTGTTATCTGGGGAAAGCGAAAAATCCAAACGCTTCCATCCTAGGAATGTTAGAACCTTTTACCCACAAATTCTGCGGAAGAGCC
>JBEIGI010000078.1:0-21145 GCA_040381975.1 Pirellula sp. | reverse complement strand
CGTGTAGGAGATTTTGTGGACGCTGCCATCGGCCAACACAAAGTTCGCTCCGCCCGAATGCGCAGAACCAAAACTGCCGATCGACATCGTCTCGCGCTTGTCTTGCATCAGCGGCCAATGCGGATGCGTGCTCCGGTGATTGTCGTTGTTGAACCCGCTGTAGAGCGACTCGTTGTCTCCCCAATCGGTACCGGTCTGATAAGCGTCCTGCGACATGTATTTCTCACCAAACAAAATCGTGCTCGAAGTGCCATCGGTCAGTTCCGCCATCCGAACCCCAAGCAACAGCCAACTGATACCGGTCCAATCGCTCGGTGTCGCAGGCCAACCGTTGGTGCGAGTTAAATCATCGGCCTGAGCGACATCGGTAGGACCGCCGAAGTACAACGGCCATGCAAACAACTGCGCTGGGTTCGGAGCACCGTCCCCCGCGTTGACTGCGTAATCGACGCGAGGCGACGCATTCAGCGAACCGACAATGCCGATCGGCTGCGAGCAGCTTGGACAACTCGGATCAAACGGGATCAATTCTCCACCCCGACGCGACGGGCAGGTGTAGATCGGTACCGAAGTGCTCAATCGTTGCCGAAGTTGTTCGTCGCGGAGCGCTGGTGGACTACTGTATAGTCCAATCCGAAACAGCGAAGTTTGCTCGACATGTGGCAACAGCGCAAAGGTCCAGCTACCGGGTTGGCCTGCGAGTGAACGAACATCGCTGAAGCCTTGCCAATTGTACCCCCACCCGCCCGAGGGAAACCGACGCTGAGTTGACTCGAAATGGCTTGCGGCAAGCCCGAGTTGTTTCATGTTGGATTGGCACTGCATGTTCCTGGCCGCTTCCCGCACACTTTGCACCGCAGGGATCAGCAACCCTACCAGCAAGCCAATCACGGCCAGCACCACCAGCAGTTCGACCAACGTCACACCCGATCTTGTCGTAGATCTCAGGGCGACACCTCATTCAAGGTAGTGGCGCTTACAGTGTTGTCGAGCAAGGTCGTATGAAGCAAATCAACGCTGAACTCACGTTTGGTGCCGTCGCCCAAGTGGGCTTGCACGATCACCCCTAAGAGCATGGGGGAGTGATTGGTTGCTTGGGAGGTTTGATGAAAATTGTTACCTAGATCTTCGGGTACATACTCCAGAAGGATTCCACGAGCACTGTTGGATCCAGGGATGGCATATACGACCGCCCGTGGCTTGACACACTCGCAAGAGGAATCCACTTGCACGATCTGGGCGTCGGGTGGCAGACCGATCCGATCTAGTGGGATGCAGGTGTAGCCTGAACGGTCCGACAAAACGATTCCGGCGTCAAACGTCGGTGATGCTTTAGAATGACTAGCCACATCGCTGGCGATTGAAAACGCTTCGATCGAATGGCTTTGGTTACAGCCCGCTATGGAAAGAACCATCCATAGCCCCACACAATAAGAAAGGCTGCGTTGCTGCGTTGCTGCGTTGTAACCATGGTGAGCTCCTTGAGCCACAGGATCGCACTTAGCATTCAATATCGGGGCGAATTCGCACGCTTTTGATGAAACTAACAGTTCTCAAACCGCGATGCAAGAAAAAAAGGGAAAGAATTGAAAGATTCTTTAAAAGGGCGATGGTTACGGTCTCGCCGAAGCAAAGAGATTGAACCACAGAGACACAGAGAGGGCTGGATGCATTCTCAAAGCTCAAGGCTAAACGCTCTGTGCTCTTTGTGTCTCTGTGTTTCAAAAAAGGGTTCTTCAGGCTAGGTTGTAATGAAGAGCCCATAACTACCGCTGTCGAAGGTACTCCCTCAAGGATTCTTCATCGTGCAGCGGGACAACAGGTAGGCGTGCTGCGATGAGTTTACCTGCGTGGTCAAGGTACTCGTCTTGGTGGCAATTGAGCATCACGGTCAGAGCGTATCCACGTCGTCGCATCATTTCGAGTGCAAGCAATCCTGCTTCATCAACCCTTTGCACGATCGCGATGAGTGAAAGCAATTTGGGCAATCTGCTTTCGGTCTCGATGAGCAGTTGATCCAGTTTCAAACCGTCGGTTCGTTCAAGTCGTGCGAGCATGCGATGCATCTCGGCAAAGTGCTCCGGGGTGCGATTGGCTCCTAAAACAACCGGATTTAATCGATCGCTTTGCGATCTCATTTCGATATTCGCAGTCGCCGCTGTGCGATCGCTGTATAAACCTTTTTTGTTAAGCTCCCGCATCCTCTCGGCTGCGTCTCGACCGTTGCTAACGAGCCCAAAGGGTTCCGCGTTTTGATAGAGCCAATGGGCGATCGATGCGGCGGCTGAGACGGCAAGATCTGTACGCACGGGCTCATGTTTTTGGGGATTGGTTGATTCATGCATATCCAACAGCAACATCGCTCCTTGGACGCAAGTTGGCTGAAATACGCGAGTATGCAGAGTTCCGGTTCGCGCGGTCGCTTTCCAATGCACCCTATTGATCGGATCTCCAGCTCGATATTCGCGTAGACCGGTCATCAATGTTGGGTCTTCGAGCACCCTGTCTTCTACCTTCATCTCCCCCATCGGCCGCCGGCTCGAAATCTCGATCCCTTCGAGCACCGTAAGTCTTGGAAGCACTGTCAGATAGCTTGGTTGATTGGCGATCCGAAAGCTTCGGTGGAGACCAAGTAGATCACCGGTTTCGAGCAAGGTAGGGCCGAGTTGGTAATAGCCTCTTCGCTGAGTTTGCAGAGCGTAGCGAAGCAAAGTTGTCTTCTTTGGCGAAAAGGAGAGTAGCTGAACCGTCGCCACCAGAAGATTCAGTGCAATTGGTGGGAGTTTCGTGTACCTTTTGGCGACCTTATCGTCGATGAGCATCCACGGGATCCAATATCCCGATTTGTTGGTGATCTTCATTCCCACCCCTACCGTAACTCCCACGGTAACTTCTTGTGCCTCTACAAATCGCTCGACCTCGACGGCTTCGACCCAGCGTCTCGAGAAGAATTTTGCGAGTTGGATCGTGATCAAAAAAGTGCTTGCGCCGAGCGCAAAGAAATTTGCCCCTGTGAGGATTCCAAAGAGCAAGAGGATCGCGATCAGGGGAAGAATCGCCATGGGCTAACGACCGTTTTCCTCGAGCGTCGGCACAGCGATCTCCGCGACGATGTCTTCGAGGACTCGATCGGCTGTCAGTTTACGCAATCGGGCTTCAGGACGCAGAATCAGACGATGGCTCATCACTGGTTGCAAAATACGTTTGACATCATCTGGCTGAACAAATTCACGGCCCCGAATAGCCGCCATGGCTTGAGATGCCCGAAACAATGCAATCGTTGATCGAGGGCCTGCTCCGAGCGATAGATCGGTATGCGCTCGAGTCTCGTGCACAATTTGCAGAATGTACTGGCGTACTTTCGGGTCCACGTAAACCTTTTTGACCATTTGCTGTGCTTCGAGCAGCTCATCGATGCTCACTACAGCCTTGAGGGCCTGAATAGGATGCTCCGTTTCTAGCAGTTGGAGCATCCGTAATTCCTCCTCCATCGAGGGATACCCTAAGGTGAACTTCATAAAGAAGCGATCGAGTTGTGCCTCAGGGAGAGGAAACGTTCCTTCGTGATCGATGGGGTTTTGGGTTGCGATCACCAGGAACGGAGGTTGCAGTTTGTGGGTTTGACCATCGACGGTTACACACGATTCAGCCATCGCTTCGAGGAGTGCCGACTGAGCGCGAGGGGTCGTACGATTAATTTCGTCGGCCAAGAGGATGTTGGTAAAAATCGGGCCTGGGCGAAACTCGAAATCGGATGTCTTTTGATTGAAAATCGAAGAGCCAGTGATATCGCCCGGGAGTAGATCGGGGGTGCACTGAACCCTCTTGAATTTCCCACCAACGCTTGCAGCAAGTGCTCTTGCAAGCATCGTCTTTGCGACACCTGGGACATCCTCGAGCAGGACATGTCCACCGGAGAACCAAGAGACCAGCGAGAAGACCAATTGCTTACGCTTGCCGACGATGCACTTCTCGACGTTGGTAATGATTTTTCGAGAGGTTTCATAGACGGCGTTTGACATACTCTATTTCCGGCTAAAAGGAAAAGACTCAAAGAGATTATAATGTGGGACCGATTGACCAAGGAGTGAATTCGTCCTCGCCGTAACCGAGTAGTTCGCTCTTCGTCTTTTTGCCACTGGCGGTATCCAAGATCTCATCGAAGAGTCGATGGCCAGCTTGTTCGATCGTTTCGCCTGCGAGGATCGTTCCCATATCCAAATCCATATCCTCATTCATCCGCTCATAGAGGGCGGTATTGGTCGCAACCTTGATGCTAGGTACGGGCTTACAGCCAAAACAACTGCCGCGACCGGTTGTAAAAACAACAACGTTCGCACCGCCAGATACCATTCCGGTGACGCATACTGGATCGAATCCTGGTGCATCCATAATCACCAGTCCACGTTTGTTTGTTTGCTCAGCGTATTCGATCACATCTTGCAGTGCAGTCTGGCCACCTTTAACGGCTGCCCCAAGGGATTTTTCGACGATGGTCGTAAGTCCCCCGGCTTTGTTCCCTAACGACGGATTGTTGTCGATATCTTCTCCATAGTGGGCCGTATATTGCTTCCACCAAACGAGTTTGTCGAGAAGTTTTTTGGCCACCTCGACGCTTGCTGCGCGTTTTGTAAAAAGCTGCTCAGCTCCGTAGAGTTCCGTGGTTTCCGATAAGATCGAAGTTCCACCATGGGCAACAAGCAAATCAGACGCGACCCCGAGTGCGGGATTCGCGGTGATTCCCGAGTATCCATCGGATCCTCCGCATTTGGTTGCCAGGACAATCTCGCTAGCCGGAACGGTTGTTCGTTGCATTGCATCCACTTGAGGAAGCAGAGACTTAACAAGCTCAACAGCCTTTCGAATGGTTGCTCGAGTTCCGCCGGAATCTTGAATGGACAGCACCGGCACATCTTGGGACTCATTTTGACCCGGACTCGATTTCCATCGAACGCCCTGCAGGGTCACAAGCTTCTGAGATTTCTGTAAATGCCCTAAGGTGTTTTGTTCGCATCCGAGTCCGATCAAAACATACGCAGCGATATTTGGATGTTTTGCGATCCCACCAAGCACACGACCGAGTGTCCGATGCTTGATTCCATCGAGGGCCATGCCACATCCGCTATCGTGGGTAAAAGCGATCACACCATCCACATTGGGAAACTCTTTCATGACCTGCGAGTCAAAATGTCTTGCAACAGCTTTCGACACTCCTGCCGAGCAATTGACCGTCGAGATCACGGCGATGTAGTTTCGTGTTCCAACCCGACCGCTTGGCCGCACGTATCCCAGAAAACTCTTCCCAGACAGGGACGGTAGTGGGACTGGGGTCTCAGACGCAAGCCCTTCGTAGTCGAGAACATGGTGGCATTTGAGGTTGTGGTCGTGCAAATGTTCGCCAGGATGGATATCGCAGGTTGCTACACCTATCGGCCATCCATATTTAAATACCGGCTCCCCCTTTGTTCGCGAGACGACCGATACTTTATGCCCTGCAGGAACATCCTTCTTCAATACCACATCTGGGCCATGGGGTACTTGTATTGACTCGCCTTTACCGAGCTTCCTCAGCGCAACGACACAATGATCTTTGGGATGGAGATAGATCCAAGCTTTCGAGTCGCTGTTGTTAGTCAAGATGGTTCCTGTGTAGGACTTAGGGTAAAGATTCCAAAGACGTTAATGCTTGTACAATTTGGGTGTCATCCGCAGGTTCGACACTGCGCAAGACCAGGGCCAAATGATCCGAAAAGACCTGCGTCCAGATCGCCGGGCGATGCTCGGCGAGCGTTTCAGAAAGTTTGGCAACCGACATCGATTTTGGGTAGACTTTAATCACTGAGGAAGGGAGTTTCAGGCTTTGCCATAGACCGGTTCCGATGCGTTGGTTTAGCGTGACGATCTCCGTCTTGGCGATCGCATGGTTGCCTTGTAATTGGATCGCGATTCGTTGAGCGCGGTTTTCGAGATTCTCGATGCTAGTTGAAAGGATCGCACCGACGGGCGATTTGGCCCATCCATCTGGTCTCAAGGAGTCGCTTAACGTGCAGTGCAACAGAGCTTGGGTGATGCGATCAGCATAGGCACCTAATTGGTCTGCAAAGATTCGAATGCGTTGGATCGCATCCTTCTTGCCAAGAATCACAGCCGATTGCGGGCCCCCCAGGAGGTATTGGGTTGGTGCAATGATAAGATCGGGGCCTCCATCCCACAAACGAGTCATGCTGGGTGTTTTGGCGTCAGCCCAATCCAGATCCACGATGCTCGCATCAAGGGCCAACGTGCAGACGGTACTTTGAGAACTTTTCGCATGCTCGATTGCCGCAAACGTGTCGTTCTCTGTGGCGATCGGAGTGGCTTGAAAAATCAACGAATGGCTGTGCAGTGCGGTAGCCTTGGCATAGTCATCGTGCAAACAGTCGGTATTGCTACCAATTTCTAGCGTATGGGCTCCGGTTGCATCGATCAATGATCGGATCTGCACACCATTTGGATTGCCCGAGACCGGGACACGCATGCAGGCGATCCTTGGCAAGATCACTTGCGGGTTTGCTTGAGGGTGATCATGCATCCAGGCTTTGACGACCAACTGTAGAGCCGTAGGTATATTCGCGATGACCAGTGCGTCGGCTGCCCCACTTGCAGCGATAAGTGTTTTTTGGAGATCGTGGGCCACTTGCGCATCTTGGGAGTATCCTGCATGCAGGTAAGCTGCCAGTGCGCAAGCGTTGGGGCTTAAGGGCTGTGCGGTCCAGCGAGGATTGAATAGTTCGCCCGTCGCGTTGATTCCATTTTCCAAGGGACGCTGGGTTTGCGATCCATCCTCGGAGAAGTAGGGACTTGCTGCTTTTTCAAGCCACTTACCAGCTTGTCTCAAGATTTCCTGAACGCTTGCTGTGGATGGAACCTCTTTGATCCCGAGTTTTTGTGCCGCTTCTTTGATTGCGTGATTTAACGCGGGATTGCCGAGCCACTGCGAAACTTGCTTGAACGCTTCGGAGGGACCGAAACCAAAGGGTGGAATTTGCATGGAATTTCGCTTTGGAAATGTAGGTTAACCCCGTCCGGTCAGTCGCCATCGACTTCGCAGTAGCACCGACGTGATGAGAAATAGGAGCCCTGTATCGATAGCGGTCAATGCAATGTAGAACGCTACCATGTAAAGATCCCCTGATTTTGCCTTGGCAATTTCCGTTCCCGAAACGACGCTAAGGAAGGGAACACTATCGGCTGCCATCAGCGGGCTTGTAACTCCGATGTACTTGGCAGCAGCGATTTCAGCCTGATTTTGCGAAGTGCTACTGATGAGAAAAAAGATTGCAAGGGGCAGCAAATAGAGAACCAAAAGGGTTATGTAGGAAAGCATCAGTGCAGTGCTTGTCTTTCGAACGATCGACGAAAGGAACAGGGACAAGACGGAATTGAAGACCGAAGCGACGAAAATGATCAGAAGATAACCGATCATCGAAGCCGTATTTTTGAGCACATCTGGATTGGTGCAGGCCAAAAGCATTGGGAAGATCAAAAAGGCAGTGAGCACGGCGGACACACGATAACCGGAAAGCAACTTTCCCCAAAGGATCTGGCCGGTTGAAACAGTGGTGGTCAGCAGAAGATCCAGCGTTTGTCGTTCCCGTTCACTTGTGATTGTGCCAGCAGTAAAAACCGGAGCGCAAAGTATGTTGAACACAAGCACATAGTCAACATAAAGGTAGGCCAAGTCCGGCTTCCAAAACAGCATGACCACCATCATAGGGATCGCAAGAATCATGCTTAACTGGATAACCAATCGCAGCATCAATGTGCCTTGGCTAAAGAGTTCGGCGTGCATCTCTTTGTCGTAGACTGGATTGGCGTTATCCTTCATCAAAGTTCGTCGCCTTGGTGGGGCGAACAAATTATCAGGGAATTGATCCCTTTGGATGACCAATCCGACGGCTTTCTTTTGTTCGGTCTCTACATCGACAATCTCCTCCCCTTGGCTTCCTATGTCTGGGGGATACAGCAGACGCTGAGCGGCAACCGAGAGGAGCAAAAAGCTAAACAGGACAGAGATCAGCGGAACAAAGGTTGTGATACCGATGAGCCGAATATCGGCCCTTGATGCGAGCGTGATCCAAGCGATTACGCCGAGGATAAGCATCGGTAGGATCACAACATAACTGACGACAAGCGACGAAGACGTTCGTTTGAAATAAGAAGAACAAAAAACGCTGATCGAACCAAAGAGCAAGATCGAGAATAGGAGCCCAACATAACTCGCCAAGAGTTCGTAAATCGAAACTCCTCCAAGTGGCAGGCAAAGCATCACGATCGGCAGGGAACCGAACATCAGGACAACCAAATGGGCCAGGGCCGCAATAAGCTTACCCATGACAATGCGCCAGGGTTTGAGCGGGCTTGCCAAGAGCATCTCATAGGTTTTGCGTTCCTTCTCGCCGGTGATCGCACCTGCTGCGAAACTCGGGGCCATCAACGAGGCGATCGCAAATTGTCCGATGAAAAAGAAATCGACCAGTTTCTGAGCAGCCGCCGATTCGCTCGTAAGATCGATACGAACCTCCCTGGGGTAGGCGATGATGATCACCGCAGCCAAAGCCAGCTGGTACACCAAGAGCAATACGAAAGCCCGAGGAGCCCTGAGGTTCGAAAGGAGTTCGCGTTGTAGAACTGGATTGTCGACCAGGAACATGACTTACAATGCGTTAAGTTTTTGTTGTCCATTCGACGGGTGCGGGAGCCAATTCCGCAGTGCAAACCGATCCGCAATCCTTCCGCCCACTTCCTTCGAGCCTGCTGATGATCCGAACCGTCATGTCGTGTTCACACAGTATTTGGCAACTGAGTCTCACTCCGGTAACACCTCTGGCCTCGAGGACTTGTTTTTCGGCAAGGGTCATTTTCGAAGGTTCGCCAGATAGGAACTCGACCCGGCATGTGGTGCATCGGGCGTTGCCTCCGCAGGCATGGAGTTGATCGCTGCTGACTTCTTCGCGTAGAGCATTGACGAGCCGTTTTCCTTCGGGAATCTGAAATTCACCAATCCCCTCGACGGTTAGTTTTGGCATAAGAAGCCTTTCTTTATAGATAGTGTTTGGAGCAGGATAGTTTGTTAGCCGCAGCAAGGATTTTTCGGGTTTTGCATCGTCACTTGGCAGGAGTTGGGATGCTCGCAGTGACTTTCTTCGGTAGGCAAGGTGCTCTGGCCGGTGATTTCGAATCCGAGGTCTTCGATCATTTGGTAGTCCTCCGAGGGAGCTTGGCCTTGGGTCGTTAGATAATCGCCAACAAAAATGCTGTTGGCAATCATTAGGCCCAAGGGTTGCAAGGAACGAAGGTGACGCTCGCGACCACCGGCGATTCTCAGTTCGCTTGAGGGATTAACGAATCGAAACATCGCAAGAGCTCGGATGCAATCCCTTGGGGATAGATATTCTTTCTGCTGCATAGGGGTCCCATCGATCGCGTGGAGGAAGTTCAGCGGTATCGATTCGACGGATAGTTCATTAAGGGAGAAGGCCATATCGACGATGTCTTGCCTACTCTCGCCCATCCCGATGATTCCACCGCTACAGAGTTGCAGTCCGGCCTTACGGACGTTTTTGAGGGTTTCGACTCGGTCTTCGAAGGTGTGCGTCGTGCAGATCTCTTTGTAGTACTCTTGACTGGTATTGAGATTGTGATTGACTTTGTCGACGCCTGCGGCGGCGAGTCGTTGGGCTTGGGATTCGTTGAGCAGTCCTAGACAGGCGCAGATATTCAGGCCGTATTTCTGTTTGATTTCCGGGACGATCTTTTCTACGGCTTGCATTTCCCGTTCATTGGGTGCTCTTCCACTGATGACGATGCAGTAGGTTTTGCTTTGCCTTTCAGCGGCAAGTTTGGCTCCTTCGAGGAGTTTATCGCGGCTGAGGATATTGTATTTCGGGATGGGTGCATCGGAGATTTTCGATTGGCTGCAGTAGTGACAATCCTCCGGGCAGAGTCCACTTTTTGCATTCATCAGGAAGTAGAGTTGTACGGTTTTTCCAAAATACCTTTTGCGGATTTCGAAAGCAGCGTCGACCAATTCCATGAGCTCTTCGTCGGGAGATTCTAGAATCGTCAAAGCCTGTGGCTTAGTCACCGGAGAGCCATCGAGGACTTTCGAGGCCAATTCTCGCCAGCTTGTAGAGATCCTAGAGGGGTAGGTCGAAGAGGGCATTTTGTTCCTTGTGATGAAAAAGATTTGGTGGGGATGCTGGCATACCCGGAGTATTCGGCAAGATCCCTTAGTCGCGTGATTGTAGCATTTTGCCGACGCTTTACGTACACCGCAAATCCGTTACACGTGGGTTCCTCTAGGATTTCTTAGCAATTATTTGCCCCATCCGCCGATCCCAACCCCATCGGTGTTGCTCTGTCGTTTATCCACGAAGTTTCTTCTGCGTTTAGGCTCACTCATGGCTTACCCACGTCCCTTGCACGACAGCCCGGAAGATACCGTCGACGAAGAAGTACGCTTGCTCAGTAAGCGTCGTACCAAGGGCGAGGTAAATCATTTGCAGTCCCCCTTGGAAACCTATCTTCGGGAGATCAATGAAACCCGGCTACTTACGGCCGAAGAAGAGCAATCGCTTGCAAGGCGAATTGGCAAAGGGGATGCCGAGGCGCGGGATCGGATGGTTCGGGCAAACTTAAGGCTCGTGGTCAACATCGCTCGCAGTTATGCCGGAAAAGGCCTAGGTTTGCAAGATTTGATCGAAGAAGGAAACCTCGGGCTTCTGAGGGCCGTCGAGGGTTTCGATCCTGACATGGGAACCCGTTTTAGCACCTACGCGAGCTATTGGATCAAGCAATCGATCAAGCGGGCATTGATCAACTCATCAAAAACCATACGAATTCCCGCTTATATGGTCGAGTTGCTCAGTAAATGGCGCCGGGCAACCAATCGACTGTCCGAGGAACTAGGTCGAGTGCCGACCCAGGAGGAGACAGCTCGGTTGCTAGGTTTGCCAAAGAAAAAGCTGCCGATCATCAAGAAGGCAATCCAAATCCACAATGCTACCCCCCAGGGTGATCAATCCGATCAAGGGTGGTCCTTGGGCGAGATGGTCATGGATGAAAGGCTCAAGAGCCCAGATGAAGAGCTTCTGGACCATGATGTTCTTAAAACCGCGCTGGAGCTTATCAACACCCTCGATCCCCGCGAGGCGACCATTTTGCGGATGCGATTCGGATTGGACAATACAACACCCCATACGCTCAAAGAGATAGGCCAGGAACTAGGACTCACCCGTGAAAGGGTTCGGCAAATTGAAACCGAAGCCTTGCAGCGGCTCCACCAGGCATTGAAAGATCCCAAGGAACGTTACGGCCTGGCTTAACCAGGCGATTGAACTTGAGCGAAAGCTGAAAAAATCTTCTATAAAGCCTAGACTTTTTCTTTCCCCTGGGCATATCATGAACGCGTGGATGACTTCGGTGTTCACGTGAATTTAGGAGTCTTCGGGCCAGTGAGGGTCAGTCGTTTTCGTCGGTCGCAGTGGATGATGGATAGATCTCCCCAAAGCTGGTTTCGTGTCCCTGTATTTTTGCAAGATCCGGTGGTGCAGATCATCGTCGGACTGGTGTTATTGTTGGCTGTGAGTTTGATCGCGTTATATGGATTATCCCGTTTGCGTAGTATTAATGCTCACAATCTGCAAATCGATGACATCGTTCGCAAGAATTTCGAGGAAATGAGAACCGAAGGTGACTTGAACGATCAGGAATTCCGAAAGATTGAGGCGTTGCTTGCGAAAAACACATCGAACGATCAGCGACCTGAATCGACGAATCAACATTCGTCCGATGCCTGAATGAATGGATCGCACCGGCGATGGATTGGATTCCGAATGATACTTCGGAACGAAATCTAGAGTGGAGTGATCAGAGCGATCTGTTCGTGTGGTAAGATAAACCGCAGTCGATAAGGTTCGTTGTTTTTCCATCAAGCAACCAAGATCGGTCTGGGAGGCCGTAACTGGGAGCACACAAGCTTTCAGTCAATATTACCCATAGCTCGAAAACCAAGGCACGGACTGCCGGTTTGAGGCTTGTCGCGAAAGATATTTCAAGGCAACTTAGACCATCGAGCAACCAACCCGTGTCCCCGTCGCCCAACGCGATGCACCGTAAGCATCTCGGTAAGCGATAGATTTGGAGTCGAGTATGTCGTCAGGTAAGGACGTTATGGCCAGCAGGAGAACTACTGGCAGTGGAAACACAAAAAAGAATTGTTCGTTTTGCAGGAAGAGCTATCGAGATGTTGGCCCATTAGTTGAAGGGCCCGGCGAAGTCTATATCTGCGGCGAGTGCATCGAACTATGCTCTTCGATGCTCGAACAAGAACAACGCCGACGAGGTCCAACCAAGAAACTCTTCGGTGAGATTCCAACCCCAAGATCGATCGTTGAACATCTAGACCAATATGTTATTGGCCAGACTCAGACCAAACGAGCACTGGCCGTCGCTGTCCACAACCACTACAAACGACTCAGTGCTGATTGGGACGGTGGTGCGAATGTCGAAATTGAAAAATCGAACATCCTGCTTGTTGGACCTACCGGGAGCGGCAAGACGCTCATTGCAAGAACATTAGCCAAGATGCTCAATGTTCCGTTTGCCATCGGCGATGCAACGACCCTGACCGAAGCAGGTTATGTTGGCGAGGATGTCGAGAACCTTCTACTCAAACTCCTCCACGCCGCAGACTTTGATATCGATGCAGCCCAGCGAGGCATTCTCTACATCGATGAGATCGATAAGATTGGCAAGACCAGTCAGAATGTTTCCATCACCCGCGATGTATCTGGAGAAGGTGTCCAGCAAGCGCTTCTAAAGATGCTCGAAGGAACCGTTGCTAACGTCCCACCTCAAGGTGGACGCAAACATCCCGAACAGCAATATATTCAAATGGACACAACGAATATCTTGTTCATCTGCGGCGGTACATTCGTCGGGATCGAAGAAATCATTTCGAAACGACTTGGCAAAAAATCGCTAGGATTTGGCCCAGGGTCGAATGTCAGAGAAGAAAAGGACGTTGCAACGCTCCTTGGACAAGTCCATTCGGACGATATTCTTGAGTTCGGAATGATCCCAGAACTCATCGGGCGACTGCCAGTGGTGACCTCTTTGACACCTTTGGACGTCTCAGGCTTGATCAAGGTTTTAACGGAGCCAAAGAATGCTCTCGTCAAACAGTACCAAGCCTTGTTCGGGATGGAGAATTGCCAATTGCAATTCTCTGAGAATGCTTTGATGGCGATTGCCCAAAAAGCCCACACCAAGAAAGTTGGTGCGAGGGGACTCCGAAGCATCGTCGAAGAAATCATGATGGACATCATGTTCGATCTTCCCGAACAAGCCGAAGGTACGCTCTACACAGTCGATTTGGATGAGCAAACTGGGAAGATCACCCCCATGAAATCTCTCCCGCAACGCAAAGAAAGCGCCTGATCGCGCCAGGTCGACCGACTTAACGTCCAAGAATTCAGGTTAAATTTCTGTCCCGACGGGTGTAAGCTCCCGATCGGGACTTTAGAATGGCAGGCTGTGCAGAGAAGCTCGTGGTGGATCCGGTGTTTTGTTGACGCGGCACAGTAAGCGGCATGGTAACTCGATGAGCAAAAAGACACTGATCGGAAATTCATTCGATGGTGAATCGGCTGATCCTGTTCCAATGCTTCCAACGGCCGAAGCACCCAAAGTCAACCCGTCAGCTTCCGACTTTCAGACCAACTCAATCGAGAATCGCTTGCAAGCCTGGGTAAAGTCCGTTGAGAAAGATACTGAGGAGAAGGTCCAAGAGTATTTGGAACAGAGCGACGCGGGCCAAAACGGCGAGTAAGCCGCAACTGCTCGATCGATTTCTTGGCCTCGAATCTGAAATGTTCTGTCGGCATCCCAAAGATGCTCAGAGAAACTCGCTCGCCGAGTTCTCGAATGTCCTGCGCGCAGTGCAAAGCAGATTGCCGATCGCTCCCAGCAATCATGCTCTGCGTTGGTTCCTTGCAAACGGATCGAGTGTCTCTTTGGAACTCGGTGGCTCAGCCGATCTTTCGAAAGCTCTCATCGAGATCGCAACACCAGAAACACGCAGTCCTCGACAAGTTGTTTGCTATGAACTTGCCAACGAGAGACTTCTCCAAGATGCATTTGCATCGAACCACCCCGCCGATCAGTGGTCGCTCATTAAGTCCAACAGCGATGCGTACGGACATACACTCGGACAGCATGAATCCTATGACATGCGGATCGCCCAAGGCCCATGGCTGATCGCATGGTGGATCGGCTTGATATTGCTGCTAATACCTCTGCTGGTTTATAGAGCTCTAGCGAGCATCTGGCTGGGCTTGATGCTCCTGGTGTCTGTTTGTATTCGAAGCATCCAAGGCATCCAAACGAAGTCGAGAACGCCGCAACCGAGATTGGAGGACTTGCATAGTGCCGACTGCTTGCTCGGGTTTCCGATGGCTCCTTGGCAATGGGTATTAGCCGCATCGGGACTGCGTCGGCTCCATTCTCCGATCGTTTGGCTCTTTGGCCTACTTTTGAATGCCGTTGCACTGCGTCCGCATCGCAAGAAGGCCTCCGCTTTTTTAGCATCAAGATGTCTGCTCGATGGAGCGGGGCATTTGGATAGCGATGCGAGGTTTTGGGTCTCTGCACGCGCGGCCGTAGTTGATAAGCAGATTGGCTTTGGTAGCTATAACCAACACCGTCCGATCTTCCGCTGCGACGCACTCCTGAGAAAGCTGCTTTCTGGCCCCTACTGGAGCTTAAGCCAGTATGCATCGTTGTTCAAGCCCACGCAACGCATCGAAATCGCTATCGGTGATTCGGGGCTTTGTCAACAATCGCAGTGGTTGCGTCTCGGAGCGACGGCTTTAGTCTTGGACTGGGTCGAGCAGACCGATGAACCAAATGTGATACAGCTCAAATCGGTTACCGAGGCCATGCGAGAGTTCGCCAGGGACTGGATGCTTGTACGCTCCGTGCCAGATCGATTCGGTAACGACTTTCGCGCTAGAGAGATATCCCGGGTCTATCTTAGGTCTTTAAAAAGCTGGCTCGAGAAAAGACCCGATGTCCCGAGGGAAGCTTGGGAAATCATCGAGCTATGGCAAATGACACTCAACCAAATCGATACCATCCCAAAAAACCAAGGGCAACCACCAATGCTACTTGTCGGCAGGATCGACTGGATCAGCAAACTGTGGTTGATTCAACAGCTCGACAAAAACACCGACTGGAGCGTCAAAAAGAAGATCGATATCCGATACCACGAGTTATCCGATCAAGGTTACTATCAACAGCTACTAGAAAAGCTTGAATTGTCACCACTTATAAGCGACCGTGAGATCGAAAAAGCGATGCGGGTTCCTCCATCGGATTCTCCGGCATGGCGACGAGGTAACCTCATTCGAGAGTTAAGCGACGCGCAGTCGAACTTGGTCGTCGGATGGGAGTCGGCTAGCTACGAACTCGAAGGCGAGCAGTACACCGCGCAGTTTCCACGATGACCAGTGGTGGGCTCATTGGATAAAATGGGCTGGTTCTTCGGGAATTATTGTGGTTATTCGATCAAAAACTATTCGGAGGGCTCACGCAAAGACGCTAAGACGCAAAGATGCTAAGGCTCGTCAGGTAATCTTGTGGGTCATCGATTTGATTTCTTGCACTCGGCAAGATAGAGCGTCATCCTTCGTGAAGCCACTCGTGCTCCTACTCGAAAAGAGTTTGTGGCGAAGGAATCACACCGTATGTCTCTAAAACCCTCGCCCTGGCTTGATTTTCCAATTCGATCCGTTAACCTCAGCAACATTAGTCGACCAGAAAAAGCGGGTGTAACTCAGCGGCTAGAGTGCTAGCTTCCCAAGCTGGAAGTCGTGGGTTCGAATCCCATCACCCGCTCTTGCGCTTTCGTTCACGAACTGGTGCTGCCTCGATCACCTTCAGATCCATCGGCATGAGGACTTCGTGGGCGGGTACAAGCTCGATATGGCTACATCGATCCAGTTCGAATCGGCGAGGATTCTCTCTGCAAAGGCACAGCGCCAGAAGCGAATGCGAGTTATCCATCTTGATCGGACTAATGACCCTCTCAGTCAACTCCCCATCTTTGGCTCGGTACCGTAGTCTCACCGCGTAGTCATCTGGCGAGTACATCGCTTGTTTCAAAATTGCGTATTCGCTGTTTCCCATTTCTTCTCTCCTTAGTGCTCGAACTACGAACACTATCGCTTGACGCAATGACACCTCTGGTCACTTGCAGAGAGAAAAACGCCCAAACTGGAAAAAATTGAGAAAAAAGGTTAGGATTTGCCTCGGGACGTTTCACTAAATCAATCAAGAAAGCTTCTGATGCTCAAACTTTCCCGGTTCTCCTTCGGTGTGGGTGATCGATTCGCCCATCAAGCTAGCGCACAGCTGAAAGCCTTTCAACAAGTTCTCTCTGAGGGAGTCCAAGTCGTTCCGGTGTGGAACAAGTCCAACCGCGAACACACCTTCATCGGCTCACAGCCACCCAGCGTTCGAGAAGCAGCCGAGCTGGCGATCAAACAGGCAGGATGGTCATTGCCATGGCATACCGATGCAGATCACATTCGTCTCGAAACGGTCGATCGTTTCCTCGATAGCTCCGACTTCTTCACGATCGATGTTGCCGATTCGATCGGACTAGCTCCCTCGCAGGAGTCGATCAGTCGGTTCCTCAAGAATCATCCTGAGCTCTTCGGAAACTTGCATATCAAGGGGATCGACGAGGCTATCTTCCTCTCAGGAGATGCACTGGCCCAAATTGCGGCAAAATACCTTTCGGCGACCCAGGAGGCCGGTCGGATTTACCGCTATATTGCCAACAAACTTGGCGAAGGAAATTTTATTGCCGAGGTTTCTATGGACGAAACCGATTCTCCACAAACCCCACAAGAGCTCTTAGTGATCCTTGCGGCTCTGGCCGATGAACACATCGCGTTGCAAACGATCGCACCGAAATTTACGGGTCGCTTCAACAAAGGTGTCGACTATGTCGGAGACCTAGACCGATTCGCTAAAGAGTTTCAAGACGACTTGTGCGTCCTGGCTCACGCAGTCACTCGCTACGGTTTTCCCGATAATCTCAAACTCAGTGTGCACAGCGGAAGTGACAAATACTCGATTTATCCGATCATCCGCAAAGCCGTCGACAAGGCTCAAGCCGGATTGCATATCAAGACCGCCGGAACAACATGGCTTGAGGAACTTATCGGCCTTGCCGAATCTGGCGACGAAGGAACCCACCTAGTTCGAGATCTCTATGCGACCGCACTCGAACAGATCGGTGCGCTCACCGAACCTTATGCGAGCGTCATCGACATTCGAATGTCGAACCTTCCTGACTTGAGCACCGTCGAGAGTTGGGATGGCCTTCGGTGGGCGAATACCCTGCGCCACATCCCGACTCATCCTCAATACAATGCAAACGTAAGGCAGTTGCTACACGTTTCGTTCAAACTGGCTGCTAAGAAGGGGACGCAGTACACAGACTTGCTCAAGCAGCACAGCGAGGTGATCGGTCGAAATGTCTACGAAAACCTTTACCATCGCCACATGAAACCCTTATTTCTCGGATAACAGTTGTGCGTAAAACTCGCTTTCGCATCTGGACATTGCTCTTTCTAATCGTGCTGCATGCAAAGAACGCAGGTGCTCAAGATCAACGTCCCAACTCACCCATAGCGGGCTTGGTTCCGCTGCTCTACAACAATCCGGGACTCGTCGTTGACCTCGGTGTCGGCCTCTGGGCTTGGCCTATTCCATGCGATGCCGATAACGACGGCGACTTTGATCTGATCGTCTCTTGTCCGGATAAACCGTCCAACGGTGTGTGGCTATTCGAAAATCGCCAAGGGGACACTTCTAGCGAACCACTGCCTGTCTTCGAACCTGCAGTGAAAATCAGCAGCACAGTCCATTACGTCATGCCTAGTTACACAAGCGATGGCATGCGTGTACTTAGCCCCGGCAAGGAATACACGAACTTCACCAAAACAGGAACACAAGACTCTGCTTCGCTAAGTGTAGCAGCGAATTTCTATAAACCCCAAGGATCACAAACCAAAGGGCCCAAAGTTCGGCACAATCAATGGCGATACGCCGATTACGACCAGGATGGAACACTCGATCTGATCGTCGGAGTCGAGGACTGGAGTTTCTATGGTTGGGACGACGCTTGGGATTCCCAAGGCAACTGGCAAGCGGGCCCATTGCGAGGCTTTGTATTCGTGCTTCGAGGTCTACAAGAAGGAAAATTCGCAGAACCAGTACAATTGAAGAATTCCCAAGGAGCCCCGCTGGAAACCTTCGGATGCCCATCTCCGAACCTAAATGACTGGGATCAAGACGGAGATCTTGATCTGCTATGCGGTGAGTTCCTCGATGGTTTTACGTACTTTCAGAATATCGGGAACCAAGAATCTCCAATCTATGCAAAGGGTGTCCGAGCCCAAGAGACCGATGGCGATCGCCTGACCATGGATCTGCAGATGATCGTCCCTGTCGCATTCGATTGGGATCGTGATGGCAACTTGGATTTGATTGTCGGTGACGAGGATGGCCGGGTTGCTTGGGTTAGAAGCAGCGGTAAACTCGATTTGAATCACGCCCCTGTTTTCGAGCCTCCGAAATACTTCCAACAAAAAGCCGACACACTCAAATGCGGGGCGTTGGCAACCCCGGTCGGAGTCGATTGGGATGACGATGGAGATGAAGACATCGTTTCGGGCAATACGGCAGGATATATCGAGTTCTTCGAGAATCTTAGCGGCCCCTCTGTAGACTCCCCCCGATGGGATCGGCCCAAAAAAATCAATGTGGACGGAAAAATATTCCGAATCATGGCAGGGCCAAATGGGAGCATCCAAGGTCCTGCGGAAGCCAAGTGGGGATACACGACCCTAAGCGTCGCCGACTGGGATCATGATGGGCGAAAAGACATCGTCTTCAATAGCATCCTGGGCCGTGTGATGTGGCTAAGAAATATCGGCGAACCTGGAAACCCGAAGCTCGATAAACCCCAGCCGATCCAAGTTCAGTGGAAAACAGACCCACCCGTTTTAACATGGGGTTGGTTGAAACCCTTGGGCGATGATCTGCTGACCCAATGGCGCACAACTCCAATCGTCCACGATTTCAATGGTGATGGACTTCAAGATCTCGCGATGCTCGACACCGAAGGCTACTTAGCCTATTTCGAGCGACAATTGCTAAACGGGATCCCGATATTGAAATCACCTCAACGAGCATTCTTGGACTCCAATAGCCAACCGCTGAGACTCAATCCAAAATCGGCAGGCGGCTCAGGGCGGCGTAAACTAGCTGTCTGCGATTGGAATTCGGACGGAAAATTCGACTGGCTCTTGAACTCCAAAAATGCTGACTTGATGTTGCAAAGCTCGGTCGCTAATGAGAATGAAACCACGATGTGGACGTTCGAAAACACAGGATCGATTGCCGATCGAAATATCGAAGGCCACGATGTGAGTCCCTCGACGATCGATCTTGATGGCGATGGCGTGAGGGAATTTCTCGGGGGAGCCGAGGATGGGCGAATGTACTATCTCAAACGAAAGAATGCACCATGAACATCTCGGCTTGCCGCATGCCAATAACGCTCCTGTCTTTGTTGGCCATCAACGCAAGTGCCTTCTCAGCCCAAGCTCAGGAAACCGCTCGGGTCGATACGATCTATTACAACGGCAAAGTTGTGACCGTCGATCAACAATCGCAGATCGCGCAAGCGTTCGCTGTATCCGGCGAGAAAATTGTTGCAGTTGGCGATGAAGCACTTGTGCGAAATTTCGCACAAGAGGATACGGTCTTGAAAGACCTTCAAGGTAAGATGGTATTACCTGGTCTGATCGATTCGCATGTTCATGCTCCCGATGCCTCGATGTTCGAATGGGATCACCCCATCCCCGAAATGGAGACGATCCAAGATGTGCTCAGCTACATTCGATCCCGATCCGAGGTGCTCGAGCCAGGAAAGTGGATCTTTGTCAGCCAGGTGTTTGTCACACGGCTTACGGATCAACGCTTTCCTACTCGCTACGAATTGGATCAGGTCGCCCCCAAACACCCCGTCTTTTTTCGAACAGGACCAGACGGTGCACTGAACTCCCTTGCGCTAGAACGCTGCGGGATCGATAAAAATTTCCAGATCACCGATGGCCAGCCCGGATACATCGAAAAGGATCCTCAAAGCGGTGAACCCAACGGTATCCTGCGCAGTTGTACTCGATTGGTCAAATGGGATGACGCGAGAGCCAAACCCAGCGAGCAAGAGCGAATCTCGAGGCTCGAAATGTTGCTCAAAGATTACAACAGCGTCGGCCTGACAAGTATCTGCGATCGGCTTGCTACCGACGATGGAATTCGGCTCTACGAAGCTTTGCTGCAGCGCGATGCTCTTAGCTGTCGCGTGTTTCTCTCCTATTCGGTCAATGCCCAAGCCTCGATGGAAGAGATCGAAGCGACGATCAAGAAAGCGGCAACACATCCTAGGCACGCGTACGACAATCGACTCTGGCTTAGAGGAGTAAAGGTTTTCCTCGATGGCGGTATGCTCACCGGCAGCGCCTACATGCGTCAGCCTTGGGGGATCAGCTCGATCTATTCGATCACCGATCCCAACTACCGAGGATTGCTCTACATCGAACCGAGCAAGCTTTATCAGATGTCAAAGCTTGCCTTGCAAAACGACCTGCAATTCACAGCCCACTCGGTTGGCGATGGAGCCGTCCATGCGTTGATAGACGCTTATGAGAGAATCTCCACACAGGATTTTCCAGTTCGAGACAAAAGGCCTTGCATTACGCATTGCAATTTTATGAGTGCCGAAGCCATCGAGCGCATGGCGAAAGTCGGTATCGTAGCCGACTTGCAACCAGCCTGGTTGTTCCTCGATGGCAAGACCTTGCTTAAACAGTTTGGCGATGAGCGGACGGCATACTTCCAGCCTTACCGGACGCTTGCTGATTCAGGCGTGATCGTCGGAGGAGGGTCGGATCATATGCAGAGGATCGGATCCCTAAGGAGCGTCAATCCATATAATCCGTTCCTTGGCATAAGCGTTGCGGTT
>JBEIGI010000077.1:0-22316 GCA_040381975.1 Pirellula sp. | reverse complement strand
CGCATTGAGTCGAGATTGGACCGCTTCACCGCACCCTACGGTCTATCGTAGGGTACGTGCAGCGATTCAGCGCCTCATGGATCGCCATTGACTCATCGCCCGTGCATCAACCATAGACCTCTCCAACATAAGCCCTCGAATCGCGAAACGTACCACGGAGCCTGAGAGAGGGCCCCCTGGTGGGTTACGCGGTCGGTGGGTTGGGCCGTCTAGTGATGGAATGTTGATTGATTTGCAAAAGGTTTCGCATTGAGTCGAGATTGGACCGCTTCACCGCACCCTACGGTCTGTCGTAGGGTACGCGTAGCGATTCAGCGGCTCAGCAGTACATCGAGGCGATTCGAGCCGACTCCTGCACCGTCATTGCATGAATGTCGACAATATCATTAACATCCGGTGCATATCCTCCAGCCATCGCCACTGCGATCGGAATCCCTCTTTCCGTAAGCACATCTAAAACCAGCCTGTCTCGCATCCGCAACCCCTCCTTGCTCAGCGCCAAGCGTCCTAGCCGATCTCCAACGTACGGGTCCGCACCGGCAAGATAAATCGCTAGATCGTAAGGCCCAGCGGACATGACTTGCGCTAACCCTTGTTCGAGCTGAGCCAAATAAGCCATATCCCCAGTTCCCTCCTGAAGATCCACATCCAGGTGGCTAGGAAACTTGCGTGAGGGAAAGTTCTTTGCACAGTGGATCGAAAAGGTAAAGACATTCGAATCCGCTCCTAATATTTCTGCAGTCCCGTTCCCTTGATGGACGTCGCAATCGATGACGCAAGCCCGCTTGACGAGACCTTCTTCAAGCAGAGTTCGAATCGTCACGGCCGAATCGTTAAATACGCAGTAACCTTCCCCCGCCCCCCGCATCGCATGATGGGTGCCCCCGGCAAGATTCACTGCGATCCCTTCGCCCAACGCCACGCGAGCCGCAGCCAGTGTGGCTCCAGAACTTCGGCAAGATCGCTCGACCATTTCAGGTGACCAAGGAAAACCAATCCGCTTGAGCTCCTTTTCTGTAAGCTCTCCTCGTACAACTCGCTCGACATACTCAGGGTCATGTGCAAGGCGGAGCTGCTCGATACTCGCTGCCGGGGGCTCAAGAAATACATCGCCAAAATGCACTGGGCTTGCAATGAGTCGATCCCGCAAACGACGGTATTTGCTCATCGGGAAGCGATGACCCTCGGGAAGCGGTAAGACAAATCGATCCGTGAAGTATATTTTCAATGGACTCCCCTAAGGTATACTCGCCATGTCGACGTCATAGATAGTCAAACAAACCCTTGATCCAACTCGATTCGCAATGTGCAATTTATCCTTTGAACTACGGAAGTATTCTACGTCGGCAAGACGGCTCTGGGCCGGTCTGTATCTTTGCCTAGGGATCGGTTTTGCGTTGGACATGCCCAGTTTAGCTCAAGAACCAAAGGCCAAACCGTATGTCGAGTATACGGCCAGAGCCAGTCAGATCGATCCTCGCACCAAAGCTTATCCTCAAATCGATTTCCTGCTGGAAAAGGAGGGTAAACCAGCCGATATCCAGCATGCGTGTCGTCCAAGCGGTGTTGCTTCAAAAGGAAAGCTCGTCGTGTGGTTCATGGGCCATAGTCCCGAGTTGTTCCACTTTTTAGCCGATGAAGGATTCCATGTCTTGAGGGTGCATTATGCCAACGGCTGGTTCAATCGCTTCGGAAAAGAACCCCCGCCCGAGGATCGATATGCGCTTGGCAAAATTCGACTCGAGGCTGCCACGGGAGAGGATTTTAGCGATCTGGTCGCGATCGATAAGCCCGATGGGTTGCAAGAGAGGGTGCGTCAGTTTTTGCTTTGGCTCGATGGCCAAGACCCCCAAGGTGGCTGGGGGCAATACTTGCAAGGATCCCAAGTCAGTAATTCTTCGAAGGCAGATTCCCAGGTCGCATGGGATCGAGTGATCGTCTCGGGAGCCTCCCACGGCGCGACCACTTCGGCCAGATTTGCTTTGCATCAGAGGGTCGATCGCGTGGTGATGTTCTGCGGTCCGAGAGACCAGTACGAATCTTGGCAGGCTCTCGAGTCGGCCACCCCCAAGGAGCGTTTCTTTGGGTTCTCCCATGTGCTCGATACCGGATGGACTGGAGATCATTATTGCCGAAGCTGGGAACTGTTGGGGTTGCAAGCTTTTGGCCCGATCGTCAATGTTGACCAGCAGCAGGCTCCCTACTCCAATTCCCGTAGGCTCATCACCGATGCCGACGTCGGAAACGACGAAAAGCGGGCTCACAGTTGCGTAACTCCGGGGAAAGCCGCGGTGCGAAATAGCGATGGAAAGTACCTGCATGAAAGCGTGTGGAGATACCTGTTTTCCCACCCCGTTCAAGCCGTCGGCGAGCCGACCCCAAAAGACCCAGATTGCCGAAGAGAATTGCGTCCGAAATAGCCTCGTTAACGAACCAAACCAGACTTGGTGCGTACAATACGCACACCGATTGCAAAAGTGTTTTACACGAGGGTGCGGTGAGCACGGATCGATTTCCCAGCCTAACAAGGAAAAGCAAAGAGAACTCGCTATGAAAATCTCGAAATGGATCGCACTGTCCTTGGTTTTCAGTATTCCGGTTTGGGTGGGCTGCGATGCCCCGAAAAACGGGGGTTCCAAGCAAGGAGCCGGTGCCAAGAGCTCGGGCCACGACCACGATCATGACCATGGCAACAGCAAGTCGGACAAAAAGGACGACCATGCCGGTCATGATCATCCCGAGCATGGTCCTAACGGAGGACACATCGCCCATTTCGATTCTAGCCCGACGACCCACTTTGAATGGGCTCACGATGAAGACAAACAAACCTTGACCGTTTACTTTGAAGAACTCGTCAGCGGCGGAAATAAGATCGAGTCGGTCGAAGTCGTCGTAACCTCTAGTGGTCAAGAGAAGAAGTTCAAACTCGAGCCGCTTGAGTCCGCCAAGATCGCCGGATCGATCTTCGAAATAAAAGACCAAGAGCTTCTAACCCTCGTCGGTGCAAGTGGCAAAGACGAGAAGGGGGTCCAAGCTCGACTAGTAGCCAAGATCGATGGCAAGGAAGAGAAACTGCTTCTGATCGATCATCACCATCACCACTAGGAACCCATGATGCGGGCTGACCGATAGCGTGTTTGAACCCATTCAAATAGAGCTACCTCCGGAGGCGACTCCGGAGGTAGTTTTTTCTAGGTTATCGAAACTGCCCGGCTGCATCTGGTTCGATAGCGCCCTGCGCAACGATCCTCGCAGTCGGTTTAGTTTTATGGCTGCGGATCCTATCGATGTATTCGCCATCGATGAACCGATCGCCGATCCACTTGCCTCCGTCGAGCGATGGATTTCTCATTATAAAACATTCGCAAGAACAGACATCCCATTTCAAGGCGGTCTCGCAGGGATGCTCGGCTACGAATTTGGGAGGTGCTTCGAAAAGATCCCTCAGGCCTTGCACGATGAACTCGGAGTTCCGATCTGTTGGCTAGGACTTTATGATGTGGTGTTTGCTTGGGAGCACGGACAGCTACCCACAGAAGACCGCGGTTGGATCTTTTCCCAAGGCTTTGGTTCATTCGATGAGCCGATTGTTTCCGGCGAGATTCGTACAAAAAGAGCACGGCAACGAAGCCAAAGGTTTATGGACTTGCTCGGTCAAAGTTCCTCTTTGAATGAGCCAAAAACTAGACATGCAAGCGTTCATGCCATGGCGCATGGTCTTCGGGCTGAGCAATTTGAAACGCGACTCGGGGGGGGCTGGCTCGGTAATTTCGATAGCGAAGGATACCGCAACGCAGTCGAGAAAACACGTCAGTACATTTTGGCTGGCGATGTCTTTCAAGTGAACCTTTCCCAGCGGCTCCTTTGTCCGGAGCGTTGCAGTGCAAGCGAGCTTGTGATGCGGTTGCGGCAGGTCAATCCTGCACCTTTTGCAGCCTACCTCGATCTAGGTGACGCCCAGATTGTCAGCGCATCGCCTGAGAGATTCATCCAAGTCAATGATCGATGGATTGAAACTAGGCCAATCAAAGGGACTAGACGCAGAAGCGGTGATCCTCAGAAAGATCTGCAATTGGTCGAGGAGCTTAGGCATGCTCTCAAGGATCGATCCGAGAACATCATGATCGTTGACCTTTTGCGAAATGACCTTTCGAGGATTTGTGAAATCGAATCCCTGTCGGTCGACCAACTCTGCGAAATCGAAACCTTCCCTTTTCTCTTGCACATGGTCAGCAGTATTCGCGGACGGCTCAAAGAGCATGTCACCTTGAGCCAACTCATGGCAGCGATTTTTCCTGGCGGCAGTATTACGGGAGCTCCCAAGATTCGGGCTATGGAAATAATCGCTGAGCTGGAACCCACGGTGCGAGGCCCCTACTGTGGGTCTTTGGGCTACATCTCGACCAACGGAGACATGGACTGGAACATTCTGATACGAACATTGACTTGTTCGCACGGTTGGTGGCAATTCCAGGTCGGCGGAGGAATTGTGGCCGATAGCCAACCTGAACAGGAAGAGGAAGAGACATGGACAAAAGCCGCGGGAATTGTCGCCGCCATCAGGGATTCGCTGCAAAATCCAAAGCCCCACACAATAGGGGTTTTTTGATTCTGTGAGCACTTATTGACTTTACCCTGTAGACCACAGTGGCCTTGCCGATTATCCTTTTCGCTCCTCCTCTCCTTATCGTTACCTTCTTTTCCGCAACGCTCATTTACTCACCGATTTAACATGCCTGAATCCAAACATAAGGGGATCACGCGGATTGATTATGAAGGGCTCAGCACCCGTGGTTGGATGGTTCGATTGACGCGCCAAGGCAAACGCCAACAGCATTTTTTCAACGACCGCCAATACGGTGGAAAGTCCAAGTCGTTGCAGGCCGCGAAAGCTTGTTACAGCAAACTCGTTAAGGAATCTCCCAGCGTCCAAACGGCCAAGGGTCGCAAAACGCATCGCAACACGACGGGCAAAGTCGGTGTTCATCAAGTCAAGAACGTCGATCCAAGATGGAAGAACGCCGAGTCCTACGCCTACTGCGCCTCATGGATCGATTCGAAGGGCAAGCGTTGCAAAGTGAGTTTTGCTTGGAACCGCTACACTAAAAAGCACGCCTGGAACCTCGCTTGCTTGGCCCGCGAGAGGGAGATCAATGATCGAGATAAAGTCATCGAACTCTATGGGCCCAAGAAAATCAAGCCTCGATAGTTCGCGTTACTGTGAATCGATGATCAGCGGAAAGTCTGCCGCCATCTCTGGTGGAATCCGCATCGGCGTTCCCCGTTTGTAGTCGACAAAAGCCCAATTGGTATGGGCTACCGCAAGCAGTGTTTCTCGCATCGGAGCATTCGGATCAACGAATCCTTGCTCGTTGGCCAAAGGGGGATCCATCCGAACCATCCGATACCGCCGGGTAGAGGTCACCTTTTTCATATCCGCTACCCAAGTCTTGATGATCACTCGATCCCCAGCGAATGCTGGTTGCAGGTATTCGATCTGATGAAGTCTTGCAACCCATCCTGCTCCGAGTTCCAAATAGCGTTCGAGCGTCCAGCCTAACGCTGCCGAATGAGCATACGCAGCGTTTTGCATCCATTGCACATACACCACATTGTTGACATGCCCAAGGACATCGATGTCTGAATCGCGAACATCGATGATATGTTCAAATACCGAATCCATCAGAAATCCCTAATCGGTGCAGTCCTTGAGCAAATGAAACAGGCTTCTCCAACTCTTACCACTTCCCGTCGAGAGCGACAGAGCGCATGAACGGGCATTGGTATAGCCTTCGCTACAGTCGGCCTGCTGCATCTGGGGACCGACCTCCTTGGTCGCACTTTGAACTAGACCCGGCAGTTCAAATCCACGATCCCCACCCATGCCACAACACTTGCCCTCATGTGGCTGTAGGACTTTCTCGCTGCAAGCTCCGGCGACTTTAACCATGGAATCTCCCCATCCAAATTTCTGATTCGAACAAACCGAATGGATAGCAATGACCCCTTTCCTTCGTTTGATCGTGAGCTTGGGCAAGAGAGTTTCTGCAAATACGGATGAATCGAGTATCGTGATTTTTTGAAGTTGTTCGCGTCGGACTGGATCCAAATCAGAAAGCCCCTGAGAGATAAACGCGGTGCAAGAACCTAGATCCATCACGATGGGTCTAGCTCCCCGATCGCTCCAAATCCACATCGCATCGATAAGCTCCGATTGCTTGGCTAAAGCGGATTCCAGAAAACCTTTCGAGGAAAAAGCTTGCCCGCAGCACCGCCCTACAGCATCCTTAGGGATATGCAATCGCACGTTGGCTCGATGAGCAACACTCACCAGTGCCGAAGAGGTTCCATGCATCATGCGTGACATGCAAGTCGGCCAGTACACCAAATCGCATTCTTCGAGTGTAGCTAACATCGACTTGTCAATCGATTCGTTCTGGCCTTCGAGTCCCTGATGCCAATGAGGAAACCCAGCAAAGACCGACGACAACCCGCGAGTCAGTCCCGCCATGGCGTTGCCTCCGATGATCGATGCAGCAGTGCGACCAAGAGATAGGCTCACACCAACGGCGCGTTCAGCCATGCCAAAGGAAGAGGCCAATTGCGCCGCTACTTTCTTGGCTCCCGGAGTAACCGTCTCGCGTCGCAACTGCTTGATGAGTTCCCCTGTGTTGATCGCTACCGGACAATCCATCGCACATAGACCATCGGTCGCACAGGATTGTTTGCCTGCAAACTCGTAATCGATATCGAGTTGCTTGGCTAATTCGCTTCTACCTTGGGCAATGAGCCGTTGCCTGGCTCGCCGCAGAACGATGCGTTGCCTTGGCGATAGAGTAAAGTCACGACTCGGACAGCGCGGTTCGCAAGCTCCGCACTCGACGCACTTGTCAACGACATCCTCGACGACTGGTAGATCCTTGATGTTCTCCAAGTGCAACTTGGGCTTCGAGGTGAGAATCACATCGGGATTGAGCAGTCCATCGGGATCGACCGCATTTTTGAGCCGACGCATCAGATCGACAGCCTCGGTCCCCCACTCGGTCTGGACAAAGGGCGCCATATTACGCCCGGTACCATGCTCGGACTTGAGCGCACCATCGAAACGATGCACGACCAAGTCGACCATGTCATCGATCAGCCTTGCGTACTTGTCTGTGTCTTTCTGGCTTGCCATCGGCTGGGAGATGACGAAGTGCAAGTTACCATCTTTGGCGTGTCCAAAGATGATCCCATTGGCATATTCGTGCTTGCGAAACATCGCTTGGAGTTCGATGATCGCATCGGCAAGTCGAGGGAGTGGGAAATTGATGTCTTCGAGAATCGCTGCTTCGCCGCGAGCTCGCATGGCCGCCACGGCTGGGTACATCCCTTTGCGAAGCTTCCAAAGGTTGGCTTGTTCTTTTTTATTCTCTGTGAATACGATTGGGCTCAAAGGCCTTAGGTGGGGTTCGCAGCGAGAGCGGAAGTGATCGAGTTTTGCCGCCAGCGAATCCTGATCGGTCGCTTGAAATTCGAAGAGCAGTCCCATGAGCTTTTCATGCTGCGATAGCCTTACGGGTAGTTCGGCTGGGGCTCCTTCAAGATTGCGAATCGATTCGAGACTCGCTCGATCCATGAACTCAACCGCATCGGCTTGGATGTCGATCAGCTCGGGGATGATATCGCAAGCGCTGTGAGCATCGGCGAAGAATGCAAGGGTCGTAGCCTTCTGCGGCAAATCCGGCAGCGTACGCAAGACCGCTTGGCTGATGAATGCCAAGGTTCCCTCGGCACCGATGAGCAGATGGCTAAAAATCTCCAGTGGATCTTCATAGTCGACAAAAGCATTGAGCGAGTATCCTACCGTGTTTTTTTGCTGGTACTTGCGTCGAATCTTATCGAGCAGATAAGCATCAGCGAAGATCGCCTCACGGATCGCAAGCAGTTCGCTACACAGTTGGGGTTTCTCGGTTCGAAATCGCTGCGACTCCCCGCTGTGGCTTGTGTCCCAAACCGAACCATCTGGAAGAATAAATCGGATCGATTCGAGGGTGTGGTAAGCGTTGTTGACCACACCACAGCACATGCCGCTAGAATTGTTCGATAACATCCCTCCGATCATCGCTGAGTTGATGCTCGATGGATCGGGGCCTATCTTCCGGCCATAGGACTTCAGGTGGCCGTTGACCAATCCGCCGATGGCCCCTGGTTGGACTCGAACTCGCTCTCCTTCGTCCAGGGGTTCGATGCTACGCCAATGGCGACCGATATCGACCAACCATCCGTCGGTGACTGACTGACCCGAGAGGCTCGTTCCGCCGGCTCGAAAGCAAACCGGCACTCGCTTGATTTTCGAGGCAGCCAGGATCGCTTGGATCTCCTGCTCGGTCTTTGGCTGCATGACCGCTTGGGGGATCAGCAGATAAGGACCTGCATCATTTGCAAAGGCATAACGTTGCCATGCCTCGGTGAGGATATCCGTACAGGGCCGGTCTAGGTTCATAAGTGCTTAGCGGTCGAAGAACTTTTTGATCGCATAGAGGGTCGCTGCGCGTCCGGCCCGAGCGATCGAGGTGGTCAGCGGAATTTCCTTCGGGCAAACCGCAACGCAGTTTTGGGCGTTGCCACAAGCTTGAATACCCCCGGTACCCGTGAGTGTTTCTAGCCTTTCCTTTTGCAGGTTCTTGCCAACTGGGTGCGAATTAAAGAGCATGGCTTGGGAGATCGCATGTGGACCGATGAACTCGGCATCGTACGCGGCCTTCTTCCTGGCGTCAAAAGCTTCGTCGGACTCGCCGGGCTGTCGCAGGACTTCGACCTTGTTGAACTGCGGGCAGGCTTCGAGGCAACAACCGCAACTCATGCATTGGCTCAGCGGATAGTTTTGCTCTTGGTCTTCTCGGGGAATACGCGGACCTGCTCCCATGTCGTAGTAGCTATCGACAGGAACCCAAGCTTGCACTCGCTTGAGTGAGTGGAAGAGTCTCGAACGATCGACCATGAGGTCTCGAACCACGGGGAACTTAGTCATCGGCTGGAGTTCGATTTCCGCCGAGTTGTCTTCGAGGAGTCGATCGACAAGGGCCGAGCAACTTTGGCGAACTCGACCGTTGATGACCATGGTGCATGAACCGCAGACTTCTTCGAGGCAACCGCAGTCCCAGGCGACTGGTGCAACTTTTTTGCCATCGATCGTTTGTGCTTGTGCAGCGATTTTTTGCAAAACACTAATGACGTTCATATCGGGCTCATAGTCGACTTGGTGCCGTTCCCAATAGGGAGGAGTACCCGGACCATCTTGGCGCAAGACTCTAACGTTGATCTTCGAGGGCTTTCGTGCCGAGTTGGCTTCTGGACCTGGGGCAATCATGGTTCACCTCTGGGTGTTTGACTTTTGGTAGCAAATGTTTTTGTGGTGGATGTTGAACTTTATTTCTAGAGCTTTGTAGCGATGATCTCTACACCGCTCCAGCGAGCTGTTTGCTTTGTGGTCGAACTTGTTCGGGCTCGTTTTGTTTCGCAGATCGCTGTTTCCAAACCTCTTCGATGACTTCGGCACCGACCAGACCGTACAAACGCGGTCGGGGTTTGAGAAGCCTTGTGTCGATGTCCTCGTACGTCAGTTCGGGCTCTTGGCCCTTCCATGTGCAGATGGAGGACTTGAGGTACTTGCGGGTGTTTTCCTCGAACGCATCGCACCACTTTTCTGCCTCGTGCCGACGCTCGGTTGGATCCGTCGAAGAGAGGCTTGGCATACTGAAATCGGGCTTGAAGTGGGCTCCACGGCACTCGTCACGCATCAGAGCACCCTTGAGGATGCACTGTGCAACGGGAATCATGTCCTGCACCGCTTTGGTGAAGATCACGTTTTGGTTTGTCCAGTTACCGGCATCGGTTAGCGAGCATCGCTGTGCCCGTTCGACCATCGCGGAGACCTTCTCGTAGGCTTCGGTTAGCTGGTTGTTGTAACGAACGACCGTCGCGGCACGGGTCATGATGTCGCCGAGTTCTTGATGGAGCATGTAGGGGTTTTCGCCTGCGCCCGATGCGGTCGACAAAAGCTTCTTGTGTCGAGCTTGCTGCTCGGAGACAGCCCCTTCAAAAATACTCTTGGGCAGATCTGCCGCTGCCTTATTGCTCTTGATCCAATTGACGATTCCAGGGCCGATGAACAAGCCCGAGAAGATGCAGCTCAGGAGCGAGTTTGCTCCCAATCGGTTTGCACCGTGGTACTGGTAATCGCACTCGCCAATCGCATAGAGTCCAGGGACGTTCGTCGACTGATTGCGAGGTGATCCGGGTAGGAGTCCGCCCTCTCCGTTGGCTTCGTAGTCGACCCATAGTCCACCCATGCTGTAGTGAACCGCAGGGAAGATCTTCATCGGTTCGTCACGTGGATCAACACCTTGGAACTTCTCGTAGATTTCAAGGATTCCGCCAAGCTTGCGATCCAATTCGTGACGAGGAATATGCGTAAGATCTAGATACACGCACATGCGCGTCGGGTCGACCGATAGGCCTTCGTTGACGCAGATGTTGAAGATCTCGCGGGTCGCAATATCGCGAGGAACGAGATTTCCGTACTTGGGGAAGCGTTCTTCCAGGAAGTAATAGCGTTCGGATTGTGGGATCTGCTTGGGAGGACGGGTGTCATTGGGACGACGGGGAACCCAGACTCGACCACCTTCACCGCGAGCCGATTCGCTCATGAGCCGGAGCTTATCGGCACCGGGGATTGCTGTTGGGTGAACTTGAATGAACTCGCCGTTTCCGTATTTGGCTCCAGCTTGGAAGCATCGGCTCGCGGCGCTTCCGGTGCAGAAGACCGACATCGTCGAGCGCCCATAGACCAAACCGCAACCGCCGGTGGCAACGACGACTGCATCGGCCGCAAACGAGCGGATTTCCATCGACACCATGTCTTGGGCAACGCCCCCCACGCAACGACCGTTATCGTCCAACACGGGCCCGAGAAAATCCCAGAATTCGTATTTCTTGACCAGGCCTTCGGCTTCCCAGCGACGGACTTGTTCATCCAAGGCGTAGAGAAGTTGTTGTCCTGTGGTTGCCCCTGCGAAGGCGGTTCGCTTGTAGAGCGTTCCGCCGAAGCGTCTGCGGTCGATGTATCCTTCGGGGGTACGGTTGAAGGTCACACCGAGTCGGTCCATCAGGTCGATGACTTTGGGAGCCCAGTAGGCCATCTCTTTGACCGGTGGCTGATTTTGAAGAAAGTCACCGCCGTAAATCGTATCATCGAAGTGGTTCCATTCGTTGTCCCCTTGTTGGCGCGTCTGATCGTTGACGCTGTTGATACCACCTTGGGCGCAGACGCTGTGGGAACGCTTAACAGGAGTCAAGCTCAGCAGATCGACTGGGATTCCCAGTTCTGCAAGTTTCATCGTCGCGGAGAGCCCGGCTAGTCCGCCACCGACAACCAACACTCGATTGCTCGCCATTTTTTGCCCTACTTATTGATTTGAGTTTTAAACGTTATGGAATTATGAAGTCGAAGTTTTCTTGTTGAGTGAACTTACTTTGCGTGCGTCTTGGTCGACTCTGCAGAGTTATGCCCATCGGTTCGCTTGTGCTCGTTGGGCTTGATCATTCGACCTTCGACTCGAACTTGGTACATCTTATCTTCAATTTCTTTAGCGCTGGCCGAGTCGGTTCGTGTCACCGCGACGAGCGAACTCAGACCTGCGAGTCCCAGTAGGATCCCAAACACAGTGCAAGCAGCGGTGGCACGCTTTTGAGCCGTTGGCGAGACCCAGACACCCCAGGTGATGCCGGCAGTCCAGATCCCATTGGCAAGGTGAAACACGCAGGCCGTAACTCCGAGGAAGTAAAACAGCGGCCAAACAAACCCCAGGCTCTTCATGGCATCGGCGAGTGAACTGGCAGCGTTGTAAGGACGAAACTGCGCCATTCCTAGGGGTTCTACGAATCCCAACCACCAATCCCAGTGAAACCATCCGTGGAGGTGGAGAACATGGGTAAAAATAAATGCAAAGGCGATGTATCCGGTCATCCGTTGAAGCCAGTACCGCCTGTTGCTCGTGAATCGGTAATTTCTCAGGTTTGATTGACCGCTTTGAGCGATCCAAACGCCGACGATCGCGTGGAAGAGGATAGGGAGGAATATAAAGGTCCATTCGACAACGGGCAAAAATGGAATGCTGTGAATGGCAAAAACAGCATTTTGAAAGATGTCTGGCCCGCCACTGAGGCTCGAATTGGTGAGTAGGTGCACGCACATGTAGGCACCTACGGGAACCAAACCGCTAAGCGAATGAAGTCGTCGAATCAGGAAATCGTGTTTTTTAAGGAATCCCGAGAGGGAACCGGTCCCCGATGGGGCCGAGGATGGGGAAGCATTCATTCTGGGTAATTTCTACGCTCTAGGCGGATCGATCGAGGGCAAGCGGGCTAAACGGGGAGGGACTCAATTGAGCCGAAACGCCCCGAAAAGCCTATTTAAATGTACTGTAGAGGATACTGGAGAATTAACCGATTACCAAGCCTTCGGGACTGCTATAACCGCTACAAACTGGGAACTCTTGTGTCGTGGGCCTACCCAAGTCGTCCAAACGGCACCGGTTTTGACTCTCCGTATGGATTTCGTTCAGTTTTTTGTGATTTCGTTGACATTGCCGACGATAACGAACTATACTCGGAACCCGATTGCCCAGTGCACTCCGTGGCGTTACGTATTACCCAAGCTCTTCATTTTCTGGACTCCTAGCCAGCGGTTGACTCATGACAAGACTCGGCCAAATCTTCACGTTGTTGCTCCTGATCCTAAGCGTCGCTTTTTTCGTCGCTTCGGTCGCCGTGAATGCATCCCACAAGGATCTTCGGAGTCAGGTAAAGAAATCCGAAGCGGATTTAAAGCAACTCAATACGACGATCGACGAGCTCAAAAAGGCTGCTGAGGTCAACAAGACACAGCTTTCCCAGGAGCAGGTCGCACGCCGCGTCTCGCTCGCTGCCCTTCAAACCCAGCTCGACACCGAGCGGGAAAAGAACCAGCAAGCGAACACTCAACTCAACGACTTGAACTCGAAAAATACGCAAGCTACCCAAAGTTTGGCGCAAACGCTGGCTGAACTCAAACGGATCACCAGCGAAAACGATTTGCTCAAGCAAGAAATCGACAAGATTATCACCGACCGAAACGGACAACGTCGAACGGTGATCAACCTGACCGACGAACTCAATACCCTCAAGAGCAAGAAGATTGACCTGGATGCAGAGATCAAGACACTTCGCGAGCAGTCGACCGTCTACCAAGCCTTGGCCGATACACGTGGTGCTGCTCTTGCTGCTGCTGGGATCAAAGATCCAGAGGATGTACCTCCGAGCGATCTCAAGGGTGTCGTGTTAGCTGTTGGGGCCGACCAATCGGTTGAAGTTTCCGTCGGACGTGATGATGGCCTCCGAACCGGACATCAGCTCGACATTTTCCGCAATGGATCCTACCTGGGCCGAATTGAAATCCGAACCATTGCAGATGACAAAGCTGTTGGCAAGATCCTTCCGAGCTATCGCAAAGGATTCATCCAAGCAGGCGATCGTGTCGCTTCCAAGGTTTACTAAGCAAGTCTGTCCATCGAGTCTTTTTCCTTGTTGAACGAAGCATGTCTAAGCAACCGATTTCGGTTTACACGATGATGATCATCCTGGCGAACATTTTTATGTTGCTGGCATGTATTTTTATGGCCGTCGAATACTTCGGTTGGGGAGGGGTTACTGGTGAGAAAGCCCCGAATGTGCAATGGATGCAAAAACAAACAAAGGATTTTGTCGCCTAAGCCTGTCTTTCCTTTTCTTTTTGCTCGCCATTGCTAGTGCGAGCCATGGGGCTGGTCCGAGCCGCAAAGTCAAGCACGTCCTGTTCTACGACGGACAAGCCCGGCAGTACAACGTCTACATTCCACCAGGTTGTGAGGATCAACCACTTCCGGTCGTCTTTGCATTTCACGGTGTGATGATGAACGGCCAAACCATGGCCGAAATGACCGATCTGCACGTTCTAGGGAATCGCTGCAAGTTCATCGTCGTGTATCCCGATGGCGATGGACATGGCGTCTTTCGAACGTGGAACTCCGGGGGGCGTTCGGGTAGGCTCGAACGTATCGCTGAGGACGATGTCGGCTTGATTCGTTGCATGGTGAGCCAGTTGCAAAAAAGTTACAACGTTGATCCCAAGCGGATTCATGCGACCGGTTTTTCTAATGGTGCGATGCTTTGTTACCGCTTGGCAGTCGAGGCACCAGACCTGTTTGCATCCATCGCACCTGTTGCAGGAACGCTTGCAGTATCGACCAAACCGGCGACGCGCTATGTACCGGCTTTGCATATCCATGGTACGGAGGACAAGATCGTGCCTTGGACAGGACCGAATCTTAAGACGCCCAAGAACTTGGATTTTATGAGTGTACCGCAAACGATTGAGGCTTGGAAAAGACTACTGCTCCAGAGCAACGCTTCGGTGACCGGTGCAGAGCTGATTTGCCGGTTGGAAAATTGGGCCGATTGCAAGCCTGATCGGACGAGGGTCCAAGTGGAGCGGTATGTGCTCGATGAAAGTTCGCAGGATGCGAACTTTCAGTTTGTTCGAGTCATCGGTGGCGGACATACTTGGCCAGGTGGCAAGAACCGCGAATGGGTTGTTGGAGACACCTCTGAGGAGTTCAGTGCCAACGAGATGATGTGGGAGTTTTTTCAAAAGCATCCAATGCCTTAGTGTAAGTTTTCGTTGAGCCCAAAGTCATCCAGACGTTAGGGATCTTTGGAGCGTGCCCAATCGCGATCGAGTGAAGCTGGTTAGCAGACAGCTTTGGGATGAGTAGATTTACCGAGCGATCCGACCAGGTTGCCGAGCAAGCATGGGCAAAGCATCGGTTTCCAGCGAAAATCTTCCGCGAATGTTTGTTCGTTTTCCCTGCATGACTTGACCTATCTCACGCATCGCACGAGACTGCTTTCCTGCGTTGGACCCGAGTTTAAAACGTTGATTCCTCATAGCCATCGAGCAGAGGTTTGCTATCCATGAGAAAAGTTCACTCCGCGACTAGCTTCGCCACTTCCCTCCTGCTTCTTTTGGGATCCACGAACGCCCATGCACAGGAGTTGCCAACGACGGGTAGTATCGAGACGAAGTCTGGTAAACTCGAACTTCAGAATGGGTATCCCAGCGCTGCGACGGTTGAAAAGGTTTTCGACGACATCGACTACCAAAGAGCCTGTCAAGCTTACCTGTGGGCCTTGCCGCTAATGGCCATGCAGCAATGGCAAAACGAGCACCTTACCAAGTTCGAGGCGGGTAAGTGCGACTATGTCGATTACCTTACATTTCAAGACAAGCTTGGCCTGCTAACAGCCAACGCCACGACTCCATACATCATGGCCTTTCCCAATTTGAAGGAGACTGGTCCTCTGGTACTTGAAATTCCAGCGGGCCCGACTGCAGGTGGCTTCACGGATTTTTGGCAACGTCCAATCACCGACTCCGGACAAACCGGACCAGACAAAGGTGCCGGTGGTAAGTACTTGATTCTCGGTCCGGATGACCCGGACTTGAAGCCTGAAGGTTATTATGTATTCCGCTCGCCTACGGTGAATATTTGGTCAGCCCACCGGGCACTTGATCCGGATGCGGCCAAGGCTCGAGCACTGATTGATGGATTGAAAATCTATCCTTATAGCCAGAGAGAGAATCCTCCTACAACGCGACATGTTTCCCCAAACGGTCGCAAGTGGAGCGGCATGCAACCTCGCGGATTGGCTTATTGGGAAGGGCTTTCCAAGATCATCAATGAAGAGCCCGTTCACGAGCGGGATCGCATGATCATGGGCATGCTGCAACCTTTAGGAATCGAAAAGGGTAAGCCATTTGCTCCGACTCCAAGACAAAAGAAGATATTACAGGAGGCCGCTTTAGCTGGAGAGTTGATGGCTCGTACGATCGCCTACGAAAAACGCTTTGAAGGCGCAACGGTTTGGCCTGGCAAGCATTGGGATATCTCGCTGTTCTTGAAGGAGACCAGCCAAGAAGCCCCGCACCACACCCAATTCGACGAGCGATCCTCTTGGTTTTATGAAGCCGTAGGGGTTTCCACAGGCATGATGGGACGGACCGTTGGATTTGGGCAACTCTATCTCGAAGCCGCGAAGGATAGTCAAGGCAACTGGCTCAATGGCAGTAATACCTATCATCTGCGTGTTCCCAAAGACGCGCCTGTGGCTCAGTTCTGGTCAGTTACTGTGTATGACAACGAGACTCGTTGCTTTGTCGATACGGGTGTCCAACCAGATCGGTCTTCTCGAAACGACATCGTCAAGAATGCCGACGGTAGCGTAGACCTTTACTTTGGTCCGAGTGCTCCGATTGGAAAACCGCAGAGCAATTGGATCCAGACTCTCCCTGGTAAAGGTTGGTTTTCATACTTCCGGCTCTACGGTCCGACACAAGCCTACTTCGATCGGTCTTGGGTTTTGCCAGACATCGAGTTGGTCAAGTAATCGGTAAAGCTCAGGCATGCATTTGGAAAGCTTCTTGACTTTCGAATGCGGACTGAATGTGACGGAAGTTTGGGCGGCGAGGATCGCTTCCTAAGACGACTTCGATGACATCGAATCGACCAGGAGTATCAAGCAACCCGTGCCGTTTGGCGTAATGCAGCGCGGTCCGACAAATCTTCTTCTGCTTGGTCTCGTCGACCGCATCGGCAGGCCCGCCTTGGTTCTCCCGTTGGACACTCCAAGTCTTGACTTCGACATAGACAACTCGAGTCGCTTTCCATGCAGCGATGATATCGATCTCACCGCAGGGACAAGCGTACGATCGTTCGAGGATAAAGTAGCCGCTGCGCCGTAGGTACTCGACTGCTAGTCGCTCACCAAAGCGACCGGTCGGCTCATCGGTGCTCGGAGCAAAGTAACGCATCGATTTGCGAAGATCCCACCATCGCTCCTCGATACTATGCCATAGACTTCTGGATCCTTTGCGCAAAAACCTTCTTGCGATCCGATAACGATGCATCCAATCCCCAATCGTCTCCATGCGATCCCTCCCTAGTGCAATAGCCATATTCAGCCAGTACGCAGGCTTGGGTGATCACCAGCGAGCGACGGCACTAAGGTCTAATTGTGGGACGGCAGAGTTTTTGTCAACGAATTGGTCAGTCGAATTCAGAAATTCCGACCGCGGCCCAGTGGCTCGTGCGAAAATCAGAAGCTTGTTTAAGCGAAATCAGAATGCAAACCTGCGAAGGAAACTATGGCTGCAATGCTAGCACACCTGTTGCTGTCGACAGTGCTTGAACTTTGATTGCACCGGGGTCGTAGGGTGCCCTTTGACGAATTCCGGGAGCACAAGATCCGGGGCGGTAGTTACCCGTATTAGGGATTTCTCTCAACGGCGGACGCATGTAGGCAAGATACGGAGTGAAGAAGATGCCCGTGTAGAAGCGTGCACCGGACAAGATGGGTTGCAGTGGAGGGCAACGCTCATGGCCATGGTGTTCGAGCATTACGTCTTCATAATAGGTCGGCTGGTGGCAATAAGCCGGCGCGACCCAATGCTTGGTTTTCACAGACCAGCCCGGTTCCCTGTCTGGGCCAAACGGCAGAGACATCGGGGCGGGCAAACGGCCTTCGGTTGCATCTTCAGGTCTGCTGGCGGTGCCTATGCCCGCAATCGAGGTATTCGGAGTCTGGAGTGCTTTGACTCGCAAGGGCTCTTTGCTTTTCGGAATCGAGGGCAAATCATCGATTTTTGAGTCGCTTAGGGTTGTATCGACAGGCTCTGCGGGCTGTTCCACGGGAGTTGATTGATCTTGAGCCTGTGCCTGTACCATCAAGCAAGTTGCAATGAGAGAACATGCAAGTAATGAATTTACACGACTTGTAAAAGCTTCCATGAACATGCTGATCACCATCGTTTCGAGGTTGTCGAAAAGCGTTTTGATTTTGGATAAAAGTCGGCTTAGGGGTGCCCTCGAAGCAGCGATCCTAAGATCGATGCATGAGGGTAGCCGACTACCTAGGTTTTTCGGCACAATCGGTACGACCCCTGCAAAGTGCTTGGGTTATTTCCATCCGAGCATGGAAAGCGTGTTGGACGAGATAGCCTAACCGTCAAACTTTAACATGTTCGTCAGGAATTATTGTGGCTAAAACGTAAGTTCGTGTATCGCATTGCCTCGTACTTGTACTCGATGGCTGTTTGAGCTGCGGCGATGCCGATGGTTGATCGATACGGTTCGGGGGAAATCGCGAACCAGCAGGCCGAATTGCTATTTGATCCCCGAGGCGCAAAAAAAAAGCGTGGTTAAGCCCACGCCTCTTGATTCAGCCAATCGTATGCCCTTAGGATCTTGCTCTCAGAAGCTCGAACTACTTAGGACCCGATTGGGACTTTTTGAACAGTTGATCCGCACCCCGAATGTCCTTCAGGTGCAACCAATGTCCATGGGTTTTTGTCGTACTTGAGACCATCGTCTCGGGAGCGATCTCGCCCTTCTGAATTTTTTTTACAAACACAGACTCAGCGATCGGACCAACGGTCTTAGAACCACCAAAAAACCCTCGTTTCATAAAGTACCAGTCAGCAGACATCGATCTCCTCCTAGCCAAAAACCAGGTGTTACCCCGAAATGAAATGACTGCGGATCGGAATCGTGTGAGGCTTATCGTTGCCTGCAATGAAATTGAACGCCCAACTATACCGAATGTTTCGACGAAAGGTAAAGTTATTCTGCGTTCGATTCTCCAAAGATGCGAGAAATTTCCACACAATGGGGGGCTAACGTGAGATTAACACACCTTAAACCCCCAAAAGAGTGGGCTTGCAATCAAGGCTTGAATTCACCTACAAATTCTTAGGCGAGGACAAGATCCTCGAAGAGTACTCAGTAGGCGGGGCTTTTCAGCATAGAGCATCAACGCGATGGCTAAACCAAAGAAACCGCTCAAACAACCCGCAAAATCCAACTCGCAACGGATCGTTGAAACGTTGCTAATTTTCGCTCCAGCACCGATTCGTCAGATCGCTTCGAGCCCCCTAGGCTCGAGAATTTTGTTGACCGTCGGTGCAGGGTTACTGGCCACCGGGGCGATGTCGGTTCACTGGGAAAACGGTATCCCCCAACTGACATTCCACAAAGATAAAATCGGGGATGCAACCCAACAAGTCAAAGACGAACTCAATAAACAGGGAATCCAGTGGACGACCAATTCCCAAGGGGTCGTTTTCTCCGGTGATGGTCAGCAAGTTCCGGTTCCAATCCAAAGTCTTCCAGGATTCCAAGCTTCCTATCAAAACGAACAGCCCTATTTGCCGCCGCCCCAAGGTTTCCAACCGCCACCAAATTGGCAACCTCCACCTCAGCAATACTACCCCCCTCAAAACTACCCGCCCCCAGGATATGCTCCTCAAGGCTACCCGCCAGCAAATCTGCCACAGGGTAACGGTCAAGTTTTGCCTCCAGGGTACGGCTATGGACAAGCGCAAGGGCAATCTTTGCCACCTGGATATTTTCGCTAGCGATTACCTACGCGATTACCAACGCTCGGCCGCTTGGGCTTGACCAAGCATCAACGCGGCTTCTTGGCTCAAGCCATAATGCTCGCTCGGTTTGTTAATCTCCATAAAGAAAGCAAACCTTGCATTGGGCTGCTGGGCAGTCACTACAGGTGCAGGCGCCACATGCATGAAGCTTGTGACTCGATTGTTCCAACGCATCGTTAGAAGTTGACCGCCAAGACTTCGTTCAGGATTGAGTCGATAATGCTGGATCATCAACTGCACCAAAGGGTTCGCGTCCCCGGTAACACCTTGGAACTGGATCCTGCGAATCGTTTTGTTGTTGTCGAAGTAGTAAGTTAGCGAACCGGCAACATCGTAGGACTGTGTGCCCGATACCAATGGCACTCTAAGCCCGTCGTAGCTAAGGTCAGACAGCACCGTCGTGACTCGCGTGAAGTTGCGGTAAACAAAATCCGGTGTCACGTCAAAACGGATGACATTTCGAAGATCGATCGGGGGCTGGTAAGCAACATTGGCACGCCCAACACCAGCTTCAACATTCGTTCCAGCGTAAATTCCATCGGTGGATGGATTTGCTGAAGTCACCCAAGAGTCTGACTCAGGTTCGGATTCGACTCGACCAGCTTCCTCCGACGATACCGCTCTTCTGAGTTGGATTCCAGGTTCAGTCTCGTAAAGCAGGTATGGGGTACCTAAGGCCGTCCCAAGCAGCATCGTTGCCCCGATCGGTTTTTGGAAAAACGACATTTTTTGCACTCGGTAGCATGAGATACGACAAAGACGGTTCCGATCGATTCTGACGCCGAAAAGAATGCAAAGCGTTGAATTTTTCTAGGTTCTTTAGCCCGCTATCTCATTTTTAGGGTTCAAATCTCCTATTATTCCGGTTATTCGTTCCTCGAAATCATTGATGGACGCTTTCCGTGCGCCTCAGGTAGCTAACGAAACCGCCTAGGATCAGGATGGAACCAAAAGTTCGAAAAACTCGAATCAGCACCCTTTGGATCGCTGGAGTCGCTTGCGCGATCCTGGCTCTATTTGCCTACGTTTGGTCCCGAAGCGAAAACCAAGCCCCCGCAGCACACCATTCCAAGACTGCTAAATCGCAATCCAGTACGAGCAACAAAGCCGATAAGCGAGCTCTCAAGCAACTCGTAGAGAAACACCTAAGTTGGGCCGAATCAGAGGTCCAGTTGCTAAACAGTACCGGCCACAAATCCATCGAAGTCCTTTTTGGCAAAGCCTTCGAAAACGTCCCGAGTTACTCCCAATCGATCCTAGGCTGGAAGAGCAAATGGAATTTGATTCTTGATAAGCTTCCGGGGAACGACAAAGATCGTCACGAGCAATTTTTGAAACAGCAATTCGAGCAGAAGATTTTTTCACCGCAGCAGCTCGAAGCTGCAGTCAACCAAGCCGTTCGAGAACGGCTCCTGCAAGTGCGCGATATTGAGAATCAAATGCTCATCAGACTTCGAGCAGACATTGAGGGACTTCCGGAACTTGCACACATCGATAGCCAAAGCGCAAGCGAATTTGAAAGCCGATTGCAAAGTGCACTTGTGCAAGCATCCGAAGCTGTCTCCGAGGATCTGTCGTCGACGATCGAAAGCCAATTGGTTTCACTCTTGGCAGGTGAGGTCATGGCCCAAGTTGCAATCCGACTTAGTGTTTCCGCAGGGATACTCTCGACGGGCGCAGCAAGCGGTTGGGCTACCTTGGGTATAGGAATTATCGCCGGATTGGTGATCGATCAAATAGTTACCCGAATTTGGGACTGGTGGTCGGAACCGGAGGCCGAATTGAGTTTTCAGATATCTAACCAACTTACACTAGTGCATGATCTGATATGCAAGGGAGATTCGGATTCGGAGGGGTTGGACGGTCGATTCGACAAGTGGAAAGTCCAACGCAACGAAATCCGTCGCCAGACGATCCTGCGGATCTTTTTTCCTGACGAGATAGAAAATGAAAGCTTACCATCACAACTCTAAAAGCCTTTGGTTCGCTCTAGCGATATTCGTTGTTTGGGTCGCTCCTAGCAGCCAACTTTTTGCACAAGGCAAAGCGGCGATTGCCAAAGAAGTCGCCGAGCAACTCATCCGGCGTTTCTCGAAGGAGGTAGCAGACGAGGGCGTTGAGAAACTCACCTCAAGGCTGCAAGCGGTGGTGCTCAGTGCCGGCGATGATGCCTTGAAGGTGATCGAAAAGAGTGGACCTCGAGCTCTTAGGATTCTCGAAAATTCTGGTGCCGATGCCGCTGTGACAACACGCTTGCTCTCCAAATATGGAGATGATGCCATCGGCGCGTTGGAGAGTCCGGTACGATTGGGCATCGTACGTGAGTTTGGCCAAGAAGCCGGTGAAGCGCTGATTAAACATGGTGCCGTTGCTGAGAAAATCATCGCATCGACCGGTTCACCCGCCGTCGGTGCGATCAAGCAACTGAGCAACCAAGGTGTCCGTCGCCTAGCCATGCTCGCTGACGAACCCTCAACGGCCATCCTTTCGAAGAACACCGACCTGCTGGGCATAGTGGGGCGATATGGTGATCGAGCAATGGACTTTATCTGGAGAAACAAACTGACTCTCGTAGGGGGAACGGCACTGGCTGCATTTGTAGCGAACCCCGAACCGTTCTTGGACGGATCCAGGAAACTTGTCGAAAACGGCGTTGATTCCATAGCGACCAACATTGGCAAACCGATCGCCGAGCAACTTGGAAACGCCAAAGATTGGACATGGCGTATCCTTGCTATAACCGCCATGCTCCTTTTGTTTT
>JBEIGI010000076.1:0-22387 GCA_040381975.1 Pirellula sp. | reverse complement strand
GCCCGGCGCATCAGAGGCTCGGCCTCCGACAGACGGTTCGTAGCCTGAAGCAACTGAGCTAGGTTGTTGAAGCTAATGGCGACATTTGGGTGATCGGGTCCGTAGGACTGCTCGTCAATGGCCAGCGCCCGGCGCATCAGCGGCTCGGCCTCTTGGTATGCAGCCCGAGTGTAAAGGTAGCCTGCTAGTTTGCTCATCAGGCGCACAGTTGGTGCGACGAAAATGTCAGGAATCGAACCTTTGGCGGGCGATGGGCCGATCCGCAGATCTGCGAATTGTACGACCGACGCAATGTGGCTCTGGCCCGGTGTGTAGATGGTGGGCCAGGATCGAACGTTGTAACAACTAGGCTCCTCAGGAACGAAATCGTTTACCATCCTCAGGGCGCGTTGCAACCAGGTGACTCGATCAGGCTCCGGCAATCGATAACGGGTGATCTCCTCGACCAACCGATGGACTTCGACCGATTCGTATCGATCATTGGTCCATCTCAACAGCGAGTATTCGGCCAGATCGGCAACTCCAGTTTCGACATCGATCGGTTGCTCGTCTTCGGTTGACGAAAGTTTGTCAATCATCGTCCGCGGAATCGGATCGGGGGCCAGCCAGCAGAGGACATTCAGCAGACCACGACCGTCCTGGGTTAGTCGATCGAAACTGGTCTGCCAAGTGGTCGCGACGCTGGCCGGGTATTTCATCTTCGATGGGTCATGCCATTCCAAAACTTTGGATTCCTGCTGCTTCCAACGCTCCAAATAGCTTTGAAAACCGACACGATGCTTAACGATAAACGCGCCGGCTTGTTCCAAGGCTAACGGCAAGCGCCCCAGCGCGCCGGCCAGCGTCCCCGCATCGGCTTCATCGGTGGCGCTGGATTTCCGATTCCCCTCGGTCCGCTTGAGCAGGAACTCTTGCGCTGTCTGCTCGCTAAAGACGTCCAGCGCCAGTTCCTGAACAGCATCCCCCCAATTCGAAAGACGCGAGGTCACGACGATGTGGCCCGAATCCAGGTTCTGCAAAAGCGTTTGCACGGCTAGTGCCGCTTCGGGCGTATCGACGTTGTCGACGATCAGAAACCAACCGGTATTCTCGCGCAGCCAACGTATCGCCGCGGCGACTTGTACCTCCTGCTCGATCGCATCCTTTTCAGGCAGATTCAAAACCAACGCGCCGCATAGATTGGCCATATTGCGGTCCAAACTCGACGGACTATCTGCGGTGATAAACAACAAGGCCGTGTACTCTTGCGAATAACGCTTGGCATACTCGACCGCGACACGTGTCTTGCCAACTCCGCCCAAACCGTGGATCCTCTGTTTGGCCGTGACGGCAGCGATATGGGTCGGTTTGTTAACCAATACACGGCGAAGCTGTTCAAGGAATTCTTCGCGGCCCGAAAAGAGAGAGCCGACAAGAGGCAGGTTTTGGGGTTTAGCGAGGGTTGGTTTGATCTCGATCTCGTCAAGCAGTTCTCTCAACTGCTGAGGGTTGCTGAATTCGTAGTAAAGTTCGTTGCCAGTGGTGCGGGAGGTCGCCGACCAAGCTTCATTGCCAACCATCAACCGTTGGCGATGGGAACGCTGGAGATTTGCCTGTTCGTCGGTCTGCGTGAACTCGTTGTCGCGTGCATAGTCTTCACGGGCGATGAAGCGGAACACTTGACGCTTGAGTTCTTTCCCCAGTTCGTATTCCAACTGGGTGTACGATCGGCGCAGTTCGCCATCGGGGCGTTTGCTGGGTTCGAAACCGTAGTACAAGCCGGCGAGATGGATCACTGCATCGCAAGGGGCCATCATGTCGCGCAGTGTCTGCACGACGGTGTTGTAGTCGGAGTGGACGGAGAACTCGTCCTGAACCACGGGTTCGTAACCGCGTGAACGCGCCCACTGTGTTATGACCTCTCGATATCTCTTCAAATCCCGAGACGTGGCGCTGATAAAGACTTTGGGCATCGCGAATCCTTGAATCAACTGAGCTTTCGAATAATGAGAACGAACGGAGCTTTTTGGAATTTATCGAGGTCTCTTTGTCCATAAACTTGGGGACTAGGAACCTGCGAGAATAGTTCGATTCTGGTCGATTTATTATATCCTATGTACCGCCACAGCGGGACTGAATGAATTGATGTTGGAAACAGGCCTTGAGGATGAGTTATTTCGGAAGAACTCTTACTCTCTGAGCCACTAGACTTGGGGGATGAGGGGCCTGCGCGGTGGGCTGTTTGGTTGTTTCCTAAAGCCTGACGCCTGAAGCCTCAAGCCTGCTCCCGAGCGTTCCCACCCTCACCCCGAGTGAGAGAGTAGATCGGTGAAAGTAGAGAGTAGAAAGACTGCGAATCAATTTTGGCGGCTGAATCCACGATCTCCCGCTCCGCGGGCGAGGGGAGCTTGGTAGTGTGTGCGCTGGCGGTGATCGATGATGGAAAGATTCGCTAGTTCGGAATCCAGCTGCGAACGCAGGTTGAATAGGATCGAGTTCTTGACCTCACCAATCTAACTTCCCCCTTCAAACCTTCTTCAGGCTCCCCTTCGCCCCCGGGCTTTGGCGGGGGAGAAGGGGCGGGGGGGATGAGGGGGCTGCGCGGTGGGCTGTTTGGTGCGTTATTTGGATAGAGAGGCTTAGGATGGAGGCGTTCCCACCCTCACCCCGCGTGAGAGAGTAGATCGGTGAAAGTAGAGAGTAGAAAGACTGCGAATCAATTTTGGCGGCTGAATCCACGAACCCGCTCCGCAGGCGAGGGGGAGCTTTGTGTTGTGTGCGTTGGCGATTATCGATGATGGAAAGCTTCGCTATTTCGGAATTGGGCTGCGAACGCAGGTTGAATAGGATCGTGTTCTTGACCTCACCCTTCTAACTTAACCCTTAAAACCTTCTTCAGGCTCCCCTTCGCCCCCGGGCTTTGGCGGGGGAGAAGGGGCGGGGGGGATGAGGGGGCCTGCGCGCGGTGGGCTGTTTGGTTGTTTCCTAAAGCCTGACGCCTGAAGCCTAAAGCCTGCTCCCGAGCGCTCCCACCCTCACCCCGAGTGAGAGAGTAGATCGGTGAAAGTAGAGAGTAGAAAGACTGCGAATCAATTTTGGCGGCTGAATCCACGATCTCCCGCTCCGCGGGCGAGGGGAGCTTTGTGTTGTGTGCGCTGGCGGTGATCGATGATGTAAAGATTCGCCAGTTCGGAATTGAGCTGCGAACGCAGGTTGAATAGGATCGTGTTCTTAACTTGCCCCTTCACCCTTCAAACTTCACTTGCCTTCCTTTTTCTTGCGATCCTCTTCCTTCTTGATGCGAACATAATCCAGGTAATGGAGGTTCGCCATGATGTTGTCGGTATTGCTATACACATAAGCCAAAAAGAATTCGGTGATCGTCGCTTTGCGGATCTTCAATTCCTCGGCCAACCGCAATACCAATGGCATTCGGGTCTTGTTCTCTTCCTCAAAAGTCGTCCACCATTTGCGGGCACTCCCGGTGGTGTTCTCCCAATCCAAATCCTTCTTAACTTTGGTTAGCAATCCTTCGATCTGATCGGCAGTCCAACCCCGCGTGTCGGTAAGTCCTTCGGCTAAGCCCGCCGTGGACTTGCTCGAAGCCTTGTTGCCGGAAGCCGATGGCGGTCTTGGCAACGATGCCATCACCTCCTGGCGCATCTGCAAATCGCTGCGCTCGAAACGGCTCTTGCCCTTCTCCATCCGAGGCTCGTTCTGGCCCGTGGCGCTGCTTCGATCGATGATGACTTGCGTGATCCCTTCGTCAGCCAACTCGACCCAGCGATGGTCGACCGAATCGACCGCTCGTCCGATGAGTCGATGCAATCCGCGGGCTCCGGTCCCAAGCCGCATGGCTTCGTCGGCAATCGCATCGAGCGCATCGTCGGTGATCACCAACTCGATTCCATGCACCTCGGCAAGCTTCTTTTGCTTCTCCAGCGCCGATCCGGCGGTTTGGTCGCTGATGATCGATCGCAAATCGTCACGCCCGAGTTCGTGCAAGGCGGTGAGGGTTGCAAACCGTCCGATGAATTCAGGGATCATTCCGAATTCGACCAAGTCACTTGTGACGGCTTGGCATAACGCTTGGTAGATCGGTTGGTCGGGAACCTTTTCAAGTTCTGACTTTCCGCGTCGGCTGAATCCGATCGCGGTGTGCTTGTTGGCATGCAGTCGTCGCTCGACGATCTCTGGCAATCCCACGAAAGCTCCGGTGCATACAAACAGGATCCTTGAGGTGTCCACGGGTTCGTGTTTCACACTGTCGACGCTATCGGCGATCCGCCCATCGAGCAAGGTGAGCAGTGCGTTTTGAACACCTTCGCCACTGACATCGCGTTGTCCTCCGACATCCATCCTCCGGATTTTATCGATTTCATCGATGAACAAGATCCCGCGTTCGGCCAACCGAGGGTTTCCGTGCGTACGATCCAGCAGCGACTTGATGATGTCATCGACCGAGCGGCCTTTATAGCCGGCTTCGACAAGCGAAGTGGCGCTGGCGAAGCTCACGGGCACACCGAGGAAGTCGGCGAGGGTTTGGACGATGAATGTTTTTCCAGAGCCGGTTGGCCCGAGCATCAGGATGTGGTAGCGTCCCAGATCGCTCCCGAATTGGTCTCGGTAGACTTGGGAGATGTAATGGTTGTAGACCGAGACGGCGATGTCTTGTTTGGCTTTGTTTTGTCCACGGACGAATTGATCCAAATGGGCGACGATCTCAGCAGGTGAGGGTAGGGCATTGTCCGAAGGCATGGAATGCGATTCTTAAAAGATGATTGGGTGGTGTTTGTGTTCGTTGGTCCTCTTCGAGCTTTCCTCGAATGGGTCATCAGTATAACAAAGCCGAGCAACCGTGCGTGGCAGCTGAGATAGGGGCCGCAAGGATTGTCGCCCCATAGCAGGGAAACTGTCGGATCTTATGGCAAAAGTGCTCAGTGAAAAGGCTGCTAGGAATAGCTATCGAAACGAGCTTGAAGAGGGACGAATCAGATTTTGCATATTCGCAATACAAGGCTTCCAATCGTACAAATATCCATGGGACGGAATCAAGCACAACGAAAAGCACAAGAACCAAGGGACTGACGTGTAAACTCTAAGCCAAGATGTTTCATCATGAGCCGAATTGAAAAGCGTGGAAGAATTCCATTCGAGATGAAGGAAGCGATCCCGATATAGCCGTTCGCAGTCGCAATAAACCCGTATCGGTTTGCCAAGAATCAACTACTTGGCGTCCCTGAACCGTTTTTTGTAGCTTCAATCAAAGCATACTGATTCCGGATGCAGAGAATCGCAAGTTTGGTTAGGATGTAAGAAGGATGTTACTCGATTTGTCGATGGTTTTCGATAGAATCGCAACGAATGCCCTTGAAAACCCGTGTAGTGCTGCGAGAACTGAAGTTCCATGAATACGAAACATTCGCTAATCACATTGGATATCATCAATAACGACTTGGGTTATTTGTGGTACGCCCTTTACGCTATGATTGGGATGGTGCTCTTTGCAATCGTTTTGCTGACTTTCTTAAGTCCGTTTTTCAATCTGCGAAAGTTGACGTATCTGGAGAAAGTTGTCGAATCCCGAGGTTGGTTGATGCTCGGATTAGTTATTGCGGGACTAGCACTCGGTCTTTTCGGAAATTGGCTTGATTCCTACGAGGTTTTTCAAAGCAACACTACTGCAAATGAGCCAAATCGCAATCCGTTAGCATCCAATGATTCGAGCAATGAGGCACAGCAAAAGGAGGGCGTAAGTTCTTATCTTTCCGATAGATTCTACCTCGCGTGGACCCAGTTCTTCGCTGATGGATCAGTTAAATCTGAAGATTCTGTTTGGACTCGCATTGGAAGAATGTGCGGACTAGCTTTCGTTTCCCTACTGGCCTTTGAAGCGTTTACCAAACTTTTCGCCAATGAGATTCTGAACCTTAAAATCGCAATGCAAAGCAAGCACACTCTTATTTGCGGTAGCGGACGCATCGGTACAGTCTTGGCAAAGAACCTTCTCCAAGACAAGAGCAAGTATAAAAAGGTAACGGTTATTGAAAGAGATCCGAGTAATCCTGCGCTCGATGAATTGCGAGAGCTCGGAGCGATTGTCATGATTGCCGATGCGACGCTCCGCCGAAATCTCGCGCGTGCCAGATGCGATCTGGCTAAAGAGATTTTCGTTGTTACAGGATCGGACGAGGCCAATCTCGATATCGTTGCGGATGTCATCAGCACGCTCGATAGAACGAAGAAAGATGCACCAATACCCAAGATCTACGTACACCTGAATCAAATGCGACTAGAGCGAATCATCTCGGAAAAGATTGAAAAGGTTGACGCAGGATTACGAAAGCAAATTTTGTACTTCAACCCCCTCGAAGAGTCCATGCGAGACTTTTTTGACAATGAGGTGCTCTCGCGTCGACCGAAAAAGCCCGAAGAGGTCGCTCATTATGTCATCGTCGGATTCGGCCACACAGGACAACAATTAGCCTTGTTTCTGGCCGAGAATGCACACTTCGAAAACCTCAAACGTTCTCGGATGACGATTGTTTATCGTTCTGAAGAACAGGCATCCGTCAACCGCTTCAAAGATCTCTACCCGAGATTCTTTCCACGGGCGCAATGGGTTTTTTGTTTGCCATCCGAATACAACTACGCGAACGCATTATGGAATGTTGATCCAGAGAAAGATCATTGGACATATGGAGTAGAACTCAAGAAAAAAGCGGACCTTGATGAAATCGATTACGATCAATCGACAGGGGTTGGTTTTGCGGTCAATGGAAGTTTCGTTCGAATGGATGGCGGATGCACATCCCCGAGTTTCATCGAACATTTGTACCAGTTGTGCAAGGAACCCAATGTGCGCCCCATGGTGTTTATATGCCATGCCGACGACGAGGAAAACTGTGCAGAAGCCATCGAGCTTAGGCAGGTCATGGACGACCGACTCAAGCCTAGGGCTGAGGCCGACAAACCTTATCCTGACTATCTGGATCCGGATCATGAAGTTTCGATCATCGCTTATGTTCCCGATCACCCATCGCTTTTGACACTTCTGAACGACAACAAGGGGACTCGTATCGCAGATCGCGTCGCTTGGGGAAACTGTGAGGAATCGTGCAAGCACATACGTTTGGAAACCGATATCATCAAAAAACTTGCGGATAAAATTGCACAAGCTTACGGCACAGAGGATAAGGACTTACCGTTTCTCTCTGCCTGGGAACTCAGCAGCAATCGAAAAGCTGCCATCCACTTGAATGCGAAACTCGCGGTTATCAATTGGCGAATTATCTCACCGGGGGAAGAAAACGAGAGTACAGTCGGAACTCGGGATGATCAATTCAGGCAAAGATTGACAAGTGCCAACAATATTCTAAAAGAAGATCCATCTAGGACTTCGGCGCTAGACCATACGCCAATGGATATGATCATCATGGCTAAAATGGAGCATCATCGTTGGCTGGCTGAACGTGTTCTCCAGGATTGGTCGTTAGGAAAGAAGTCGCCCGATAATGTAGAGACACGTAAAAGAACCAGTTTCGTTCCTTGGAATATGATTTCGGATCGTGATGTAGAATATAACATCAATCAGATTGCAAAGGCTTTTGAGTTTCTCAATGAAATGCTTGAAGATCCTAAAGCGAAACCCGCAGAGAGCGTGAAGGAGAACAACAAGTTGTTCACGATTCACAAGCGAACCCGGTGAGCCAATGAAGTCCCACTTCGGCCAGTGGATTCTTCGACATAGAATCGCACTCCATACGAACTCGGAATCACCTTTCGCCATCAACCCTGGCACTTTTTGCTACTTTGCCCATGAACGACGAAGACCCAAACCGACCCTCCGAAGCTTGGTGCCAGGAGTTGCAAGAGACCGAGCAAGCGATGCAAGCCGATCGAGTTACTCCGAGCAATCGGTTTGCGTTGTACCTCGACCCGCAACGCACCGTACCGATGCTCTTTCGGTACGTTCCGCCGACCCAAGGCAATTTCTGGATCGGTGCTGCCGATGTTAGTCTTTATATCACCGACGATTTTTCCTACGACAGCGAGCCGATCACGCAAATCGAGATTCCATACGGCTATTGGATGGCGACCTTCCCAACGACCCAAGAGCAATGGGGTACCATCGAAGCTCTCATGGGCAAAGCGAGTCCAAGCAAGAGCCAGTTTCAGGGGCGATATCGTCCTATGGAAAACATCTCCTGGGATGATTGCCAGGAGTGGCTCTCCACGCTCAATAGCCAACTGCATGTGCAAGAGCAGTTGAAGCGTCTGAATCCATCGAAGGTGCCAGCCGAGAATCATGAAGGTGCCGATTCAAGCCTACCATGGGCAATCCGGTTGCCGGCCGAGGCGCACTGGGAATGGGCATGCCGCGCAACCCAAGCCAAAGGGAATCCGAACAAATGGGTTACCGGGATGACCCAGTATCACGCCGGAGATGGAACCACCGCACTCCAGCGCTGCGGGTGGTATTCCGATAATTCCAGCAAACACACGCATCGTGTGGGGGAAAAAGAGCCCAACACCTTAGGGATCTACGACATGCATGGGAATGTTTGGGAATGGTGCGAAGACGCTTGGATGCCCAACTATAGCCATCTTACCAACGGAATGTCCGTCATGGAAATGGTCAAGGTTTCGCTGCAGGAAGGCAATCAACGCCATCGCGTCATCCGCGGCGGTTGCTGGTTCTACTCCGCCGGGGGGTGCCTGTCCGCGTACCGCGTCTGGTGGGGGCCCGACTTCCGCGACTGGGTTCTGGGCTTCCGCGTTGGTTTGTTTCCCGGTCCGAATCGTGCCCAAGCGAGCAAGATGCAGGCGGATTCTAAGCAGCGTCGCGAAGCGGAAACGCTGCGAGAATACGACGAGTCGCCGCGAGCCGGTATTACGAAGATGTCCAACCGGCCGCGAAGCGGCGAAAATTTTTAGCGGTTTTCAGAAGTTTCTCCAGCGATCTTTCTACCTGTCATGTCCAAAGCAATCGTTATTCCACCCAAACCAACTCCGATCGCCAGCGATGATCTTGCTCCTCTGGTGGACGCGACAGATTCGGTTGTTCGGCTGACGATCGGTTCCAAGTTCGATCAGAAGCCGATTACCGATGTCGCAGTTCTGAAACCGCATCTCGACAACGCTAACCGCAGTTACGGTTTTGTGAATCTTCGAGAACTGATCCTTTGGCGCGTGTCGGGACTAGAGGAAATACCAACGATTTCTGGACTGACTACACTGGATATTCGCGGTGCCCAGGATCTAAAGAGGATCTCCGTCCCTGGAGGCATCCAACGCTTGATCGTCGAGGATTGCCCAAATCTGGATACCATTGAAATCGCCTCAGACGAATTCGATCAACTTTGGGATATAAGCCTGTCGGGTTGCAAGTCGATCCCCGGCGAGACCATTACACGCTTGCTGCGCAAGTCACCGAATCTCACGAAACTCGATCTGTCTGGAATCTCAACTATTGACGAGCTTACGGATTCGCTCGGCAGCAACCTAGAGAGAATCGACCTCTCGAATTGCAATCGGCTTTCCTCATTGCGTGGACGGCCTCGATTGGAGTTTGTCAACCTGCACGGATGCTCATCGTTAACCCAGATCGAATGGGGTGATACGAGCTATCTGAAATACGTCGATTTGAGCCTGTGTCGGAAACTTCGTAGCATCGCTGAGATCGAGAAACGGGTTCAAGACGGATCGCTACAAACGTTGCTGCTCTTTGGGTCCGGTGTGCTCGATCCCCCTGCATCCGAGCATGGTGAGCAATTGGGAGACGATGTCGCGAGAGAGACAGCGGACTTTTTTCAGGATAAAGAGCTCTCGGGAAAAGGTCGAACCAATCGATGCAAATTGCTGTTGCTAGGGAACGGGGCCGCAGGCAAAACCGAACTTGCACATCGTCTGTGCAACCGGCCTCGAGTCGATCACAGCAGCACTGACAACATCCAATTTTGGACGGTCGATGGTTTCGAGCTCGGTGGTGATAAGAAAACCGATTTGCACATCTGGGACTTTGGCGGCCAAGAGATCTATCACAGCACCCATCGGCTGTTTGTCAGCTCAGGATCGATCTTCTTCGTCGTTTGGGATCCAGAGGAGAAACTCAGTGTCGATGACGGCCGATATTCGATCCGGTATTGGCTCGATTACATCTATAGTGTTGCACCCGGTTTTAATCCGCTCGTTGCGATTGTGTGCAATGACAAGCGTGCCTCAAACGGTGCGTTTCGAAAGGTAGGGTCCAGCGAATGGTTGGAGCGCAATTTAAAAACACAACTGAGTCGCCAAGTCGGCGAGAAGTACTTTGAGGACATTGCTAACGGACGAATAGGTCTTTTTTGTAGCGATTTACTTAATGATCACTCAGCCTACGGCGAGCGATCGAATCGTGATGGGGATTGGCTGAAGATTAAAGATTGGGTCAAGACGAGCATCTCGGATTTGTACCGGCTCGAGGGTTCCGAGATCCCTTTATTTTGGCAGTATGGCCAAGAGATGGTCAAACCCAAATTGCCCAACGCAATCGCATCCGGGTTAATATCCAATAGGAATCGGCAGACGAAGCGAACGCCTACGATCGGGTTTGATGATTTTCAGAATGAGCTATCGGAACTGATCAAAAACAAAATCGCGAGTGGGGCAGGGGAACTCGATACCTTGCGCAAGAATTGGAGCGATGGTGATTTTTTAACCGATGAGCGAACGCGTCGGGTACTACGGTATCTGACCCGTACTGGATATTTGTATTGGGATCCAAAGTTGTATTGCGAGGAGGTGATCATCGATCAGGCTTGGGCATTGGAAACCGTTTACAGGGTGCTTGAGCGTGACAAGGGGAATGGTAGTCCCACGCCCATTCGGGATGCATTGCACGAATTGGGTGGGGTGTTTGACGAAGATTTTCTCGACAGTCAGGTATTGCGAGATGGTTTGGGGGGTGTTGGATCAGGCCCGTCGATGAACCGGTCGTTGCTATTGTCATTCATGCTATCGACGGGAGTCTGTTTTCCGCTGTTGCGGTCATGGGAGACGAGCCAGAGCAAGCGTCAAACTTATTTGAGTCCGAATCATTTGCCGATGAGCGATAAGGAAGTGCAGGGTATTCGGGAATCGGAGTTCGCTGGTGTGACCGACGAGTTGGTTTTGGAGAGTCCGATGATCCATCAGGGGCATTGGCATGCTTTGATGCGATTGGTAGCTCAGCAGCATGGAGGCGAAGCGACCATTTACCGACGTGCGATTCGGATCGCTGGGCATTATTATTCGCAGGAGGGTGCATCCGGTCAGGCACGCAAGGAGTTTGATGTTTTGATCGAGTACAAGCCGGTCGGATATGCAGAGGCCGGAGAGATTGAATCGGAGGGGAAGATTCATTTTCGATCGGTCGGATTGGATGAATCAAATCGCTTGAAGCTACGCAATCTATTGGAGTCACCATTGCCGGGTTTCATGGGGAATGCGACAGCGGTGATCAGCGAGTATCAGCCGATGGCCAAGAAACGTCCTGAGGAGCCGACGATCTTCTTTTCGTACGCTTGGGACTACGAAGCTCCGAAGGATGAAAATGCAGCTCAGAAGGCGGTACGGGTCGAGTATGCACGCTTTGTCGACGAGTTGGAGCAGAGGGTCAATGAAAAGTTTCCGGGATTGGTACATGTGGTTCGGGACAAGAACGAGAACCGGCGAGGGGACTGGGTACCGGACTTCATGAGTCGTATTAAAACATGCAAGTATGCTCTGGTGGTTTTGAGTGACAAGTACTTTAAGAGTTGGTACTGCATGTACGAGTTGCGAGAGTTGTTTGTTTCGCTGATTGCGGACAACCGAGGGCGGTCGAGGGTTCAATTCATTATCCATCCTAGTGTGCTCACTTTAGATATCGATGACGAATTTTGGACGAATATGGTCGCAGTTTGGGATGACCGTCATAATTTTTTGAATCAGAGAAGAAGGACTCAGACCACCGGGGAGCGGGGATCCAATAGCAAACCGACGGGTTTGATGCTCGACGAGGAATTGGAAAAGGCCTGCCAGGTCGAGCTTGGAATGAACAGCCTCGATAGATGGTGGGATTTACCCAGGCATTTCATATCGAAGATTTTAGAAATACCCAAAGAGGCTCAAATGCTGGCGATGCATAAGAAGCTGATCTATGAAAAAGACAATCACGGCAAGCTCACGTCGAATTCGGTCGAGGAATGCATCGAAGCGACGATTCAGTGGTTGCAGTTGTTGGAGAAAGGTGAAGTAAGGGGTAAGGGGTAAGAAGCCAGTCCGTATCGAATTGCTAAAGCCGTTTCTCCCCCGTCAAAGCCCGGGGGCGAAGGGGAGCCGGGAGAAGTTGGAAGGGAGAAGTTGGAAGGGAGAAGTTTGAAGGGTGAAGTTTGAAGGGTGAAGTTTGAAGTTAGAAGTAATAAACTCAATCCTTATTGACATGCGCTGGCAGGGCGATTCCGAAGTAGCGAATCTTTCTATCATCGATGACCGCTAGCGTAACCAATACATAGCTCCCCCTCGCCTGCGGAGCGGGTTCGCGGATTCAAAAACCAGGATTGATTCGAAGTTTTTCTACTCTCTACTTTCACCGATCTACTCTCTCACTCGGGGTGAGGGTGGGAACGCTCGGGAGCAGGCTTTAGGCTTCAGGCATCAGGCTTTAGGAAACAGCCAAACAGCCCAGCGCGCAGGCCCCCTCATCCCCCCCGCCCCTTCTCCCCCGCCAAAGCCCGGGGGCGAAGGGGAGCCTGAAGAAGTTTGAGGGGTGAAGTTGGAAGTGTGAAGTAAAGAACCCGATCCTTTTCAAACTGCGCTCGCAGGTCTATTGCGAATTAGCGAATGTTTCCATCATCGATAACCGTCAGCGTACCCGATACAAAGCTCCCCCTCGCCTGCGGAGCGGGTTCGCGGATTCAAAAACCAGGATTGATTCGAAGTTTTTCTACTCTCTACTTTCACCGATCTACTCTCTCACTCGGGGTGAGGGTGGGAGCGCGATTTACTAGCAATGCAAATCCCGTCAGCGATTGCAGATTCGCTATTAGCGAAAGAACAAAGCGTCCAGCTTCACGGATGCTATGTTTTCATTGATGGAGGAAGATCTTAGAGAGCCTTTCGCGACTTGCTCCCGTATCGTTGGCAAAATCAATTTGCTTGGGAGTAAAAGAAATGAGAAAGAGCAGAGCAAGGTCACACGAAAGTATTGAATTCGCGAAATCACAGCGTCGGATGGCGAGCGATTACGTACTAACAGTGTGGCAATGGCTTCGAGATCGAAGAATCTGTAAGCAGAAGTTTCGACGCGAGCATCCGATCCCTCCTTATACGGTCGACTTCTTTTGCGTTTCTCTGGGGTTGATTATCGAGATTGATGGAAATCCGCATTTGAGCAAGGAAGGCATTAGCCATGATCGCCGAAGAGATCGAAAGCTTAGATCGATGGGTTATGATATCCTTCGAATACCGGGTTATGACATTTTGCGAGATCCAGCATCAACAAGAAAACGGATTGTTGAATTCGTACAAAAGGCAGCCCAGCGCGCAGGCCCCCTCATCCCCCCCGCCCCTTCTCCCCCGTCAAAGCCCGGGGGCGAAGGGGAGCCTGAAGAAGTTTGAAGTTTGAAGTAAAGAACTCGTTCCTTATCGAACTGCGTTTGCAGCGCGATTCCGAATTAGCGAATCTTCCTATCATCGATAACCGCTAGCGCACAAAATACCGAGCTCCCCCTCGCCTGCGGAGCGGGAGAGGGGGTTGGGGGGTGAGGGTGGGAACGCCTCCATCCTAAGCCACTCTATCTAAATATCGCACCAAACAGCCCAGCGCGCAGGCCCCCTCATCCCCCCCGCCCCTTCTCCCCCGCCAAAGCCCGGGGGCGAAGGCGAGCCTGAAGAAGTTTGAAGGGTGAAGTTTGAAGGGTGAAGTAATGAACTCGATCCTTATCGAACTGCGTTCGCAGGTCTATTGCGAATTAGCGAATGTTTCCATCATCGATAACCGCTAGCGAACTCTCTACCAAACTCCCCCTCGCCCGCTGGCGGGAGAGGGGGTTGGGGGGTGAGGGTGGGAGCGCGCAGGGGCGCCTTCATTATTTGATACCCCCTACAATCACTGCTATATTAGCAGATATCAATCCCTGCATTACCTACACTACCTTCTCAGAAAGCCCGCAGCATCTTGAGTCAAAACCAAGAGGATAACAATCAACCAACGGCCGCTTGGACTGCGTTGCTGAATTCGACGGATGAGGATACCAAGGAGATCCGTATTGGGTCTGGTAATCTTAGCACGGCGATGATCTTCAAACGTGTGCCAGCCGCATTAGAGGGTTTTCCAATGGGCGATCGACGAAATGAGTACGCAAGTCCCGTCACTCGTGTTGTGATTGAACAGGACTATTGGATCAGTGCGTTCCCCATCACCCAGTTGCAATGGCGACAAGGAATCGAACTTGGGGCGATAACCAAACTCGATCCTGATCCGAGTTATTTCAAGGGTGATTACTTACCTGTCGAGCAGGTCAGTTGGGATGACATCCAACTTTGGTTGTCGGGACTTAGAGAATTGCTTGATTTCAGTGAAACAAAGTTTGAATTGCGATTGCCATACGAAGCCGAATGGGAATGGGCATGCCGCGCAGTAAGGGGCACGGATGGGAGATACCAAGCCTGCACCTGGGAGTTCAATGGCTTGAACCATTTCGGAGACGGAGAACCTGCGATGGAGAAATGCGGTTGGTTTGTAGATAACTCGGAGAGGTCAACGCATCGTGTTGGCCAGAAGGATCCGAATCAGTTGGGCCTTTATGACATGCATGGAAACGTTGAGGAATGGTGCTCGGATCTGTTGTTGAAGAACTACAATTCGTATTGGGACGGTATAACGCTCCACGAGGTCATTGGCGTAAACAGCGCGCTAAATGATTGCCTTCGCGTCATCCGCGGCGGTTGCTGGTTCGACTCCGCCAGGGGGTGCCAGTCCGCGATCCGCAACTGGTGGAGGCCCGACTTCCGCGACTGGTTTCAGGGCTTCCGCGTTGGTTTGTTTCCCGGTCCGAATCGTGCCCAAGCGAGCAAGGCGCAGGCGGATTCGGAGCAGCGTCGCGAAGCGGGAACGCTGCAAGAATCCGCCGAGTCGCTGCGAGAAGGTTTTTCGAGCATTTCCCTGCCGCCGCGAAGCGGCCGAAATTTTTAGCAATTATTTAAGGATGACGCAAAATGCTCTTCAAAGTTTTCCAATATCCGATTCCATCAAGCTACCCTTTAGATGACCTGAATCGTTGGATTGCCAGTCATCGAGTGATTTCCGTTAAACAGGAGATTGTTGTTACGGACGAGACAGCAACACTGGTTTTTGTTGTTCAGACCGATAGCGCTTCGATGCAACAACAAGAGAGGAAAGGATCTGGCCGTCGCGAACGTGTAGACTACAAAGAAATGCTCAATGAGGAGGAGTTTCGGATCTATGACGCGCTCCGGCAGGCCCGTCGGGAAATGGCGGAAGCAGAGTCGATCCCGTTATATGCCGTTATCAATAATGCCCAGCTTGTTCAAATGGTTCGGTTGAAATGCGTTACGCTCGATTCGCTCGATGCGATCAACGGTTTAGGGGTCGCTAGAATCGAGAAATATGGTTCCAGGTTGCTAGATGTCGTGGCGAGATTCGAGTTTTCGAACGATGCAAAATGAAACGAATCTCTGGGTTGTTCGAATGTATCGCAGATTACAAGAACCTTGCGTCAGCCGCTTATTTGGCCACAAGAAACTGTGGATGCAATCGCGAAATAGCGCATTTCTTCTCAAACTTGGAAGGGGAACTAAACGAGATCAATCTGCGATTGAGATCGGAGACTTATCGATTCGGTCCGTATAAAAGCTTTCAAGTACAGGACACCAAAACGCGTACGATTCATGCGCCTCCATTCCGAGACCGTGTGGTGCACCACGCGATGATTCGTATTCTTGGCCCAATTTTTGAAAGAACCGCGAGCGATAACAGTTTCGCTTGCAGGGTAGGCAAAGGGGTTCATCGAGCGTTGAAACATGCGAGACGCCTGACCGACCAAAATCCTTGGTATGGAAAAGTCGACGTGGAGAAGTTCTATGACTCCATCCCACATGCATTGCTAATCGATCGGTTAGCTCGACGATTCCAGGAGGGAAGGCTTTTGCGTCTTTTCCAAGAGTTGATTGAATCGTATTGCACTCGTCTTGGTTTCGGTATTCCGATTGGTGCTCTGACCAGTCAGTACATGGGAAATTTTTTTCTAGACAACGTTGATTTAGCGATTCGACAAAGCGGTGTACCATGCGATTGGATACGGTATATGGACGATACAATTGTTTGGGGAACTCGAAATGAAATTCTGTCATTGAGGGAAGTAATCATTTCAACGCTGGATCAAATGGGACTTAGGGCCAAACATGGCGGAGAATGGAATCGGTGCACCCAAGGGGTTCCTTGCTTGGGATTTGTTGTCTACCCAGGCCGAGTTCGACTCGGAAAGCAGGCGAGGTATCGCTTAAGGCGTAGATATCGCTCTGCATGCCGCAGCTTACGACGCGAGCAAATGGATGAATTTGAGTATCAACGGCGAATTACATCCCTTTTCGCCCACGCGGAGCATGCCGATGATTGCTCATGGCGGAGGTCTTGGTTATATTCTTTTTCCCGTAGGGACGATCCGTCGGAACGTCGCTATGGGGATATGCAGTAAACGCCATCGCGTCATCCGCGGCGGTAGCTGGAACAACTCCGCCAGGAGGTGCCAGTCCGCGAACCGCAACAGGAGGAGGCCCGACAACCGCAACAGGAATCAGGGCTTCCGCGTTGGTTTGTTTCCCGGCACGAATACCAAAGGCAGGGGCCGCTAAATTCGGACGACGTATATTCCCTATCCGACCTTATTGAGAATCAAGTGATTTGCAAATCAATCAGGGCGGAAGAATCCTGTTTGTAAGACCTCGGCGGTCGCTGAAAATCGAGAGACAACCCAATCCGACCAGCGATCGCCGCAGGCATCATTACCTTATCACACACCGATTTGTTAGAAAGCTCGCGGCGCCTTGAGTCAGCAAGATGAGGATAACAATCAACCAACAGCCGCTTGGTCGGCGCTGCTAGCGGCCAGCGATGATGATACCAAGGTGATCCGTATTGGGTCTGGGGATCAGAGCACTGCGATTATCTTCAAGCGTGTGCCTGCGGTGCCGGAGGGTTTTCCCATGGGCTCACGATCGATCGATGATGCTCAGCCTGTCACCCGCGTGGTCATTGAACAAGAATATTGGCTGAGTGCATTTCCAATCACTCAGTTGCAATGGCGGCAAGGAGTTGATTGGATCAAGCGTCATCTTTCACGGAAGCACAAGGAATTTGCCGCGACAACCAAACTCGATCCTGATCCGAGTTATTTCAAGGGTGATTACTTACCTGTCGAGGAGGTCAGTTGGAATGACATACAACTTTGGTTGTATGGGCTTGGAGAATTGCTTGATCTCGGCGAAATAAAGTTTGAATTGCGTTTGCCTTACGAAGCTGAATGGGAATGGGCTTGCCGTGCGGTTCGACGCACAGATGGTAAATACCAAGCGTGCACTTGGGAGTTCAATGGCTTGAACAACTTTGGAGACGGTGAACCAGCACTTGAGAGATGCGGATGGTTTAAAGACAACTCAGGGAGGGCAACGCATCGGGTTGGTCAGCGGGACCCGAATGCGTTGGGCCTTTATGATATGCATGGAAACGTCTGGGAATGGTGCACAGATCTGTGGTTGGAGAACTACAGCGGTTATTGGGACGGTATCACCATGCAAGAGCTTATCAGCGTAAATAGTGGAGGAGACAATCGCCTTCGCGTCTTCCGCGGCGGTGGCTGGTACATCTCCGCCTGGTGGTGCCGGTCCGCGTTCCGCTCCGGGGGGTGGCCCGTCGACCGCTACAGGAATCTGGGCTTCCGCGTTGGTTTGTTTCCCGGTCCGAATCGTGCCAGTTCGAGCAAGACTCAGGCGGATTCGGAGCAGCGTCGCGAAGCGGGAACGCTGCGGGAATCCGCCGAGTCGCAGCGAGATGGTTTTTCGAGCATTTCCCTGCCGCCGCGAAGCGGCCGAAATTTTTAGCGTTTTTGACCAACAAGGCCCAGTTGTATGACCGGATCGCTCCAAGTACGAACTAGCGAAAAATCGACTTTAGATCAATTCAAAGAGATAACCAAGGATCGGTCTAAGCGGTCGGCCGTCGTACGCCTGATGATCAACAACGACGGATCGAATCCAAGTGAAACCGGAAAGATACTCGATCAGCTCAAAGGATTTGAAAATCTTCGCGAGGTCATTCTTACAGGCCCCATCGGGCGAAATACCCTTCCAGAGTTGCCGAAGGGACTCCGCGTCCTATCGCTTAAGGCTGTCTCGGATTTGGAGTTGATCACCAACCTGCCGACGAGCCTGCAGCGTTTGGCGGTTGTCGATACGCCTAAACTAACGTCACTTTGTAATGATTTACCCGCCAGCTTTCAGGATTTGACAGAACTGGTACTCTCGGGTTGCAAGACTTTGCCTGAAGAACAACTACTGAACATTCTTGATGGCAAACATTCCGAGAACCTTCGTGACGTGGATCTATCCGATTGCCAACAGCTCAAACGGTTGCCTAACCCTTTTCCGTCCAAAGTCGAACGGCTCGTCCTTAGTCGCTGCACAGGCTTGATGCAATTGCCAAACAAGCTCAGGGGTTCTCTTTATCGACTCGATGTTGATGGTTGCACTTCCCTAGATAAACAACCCACGGAATGGTCTACGCGGATCCGTCATGCGAATCTTAGCGGGTGTCGAAGGTTGACCGACATCGGAACGCTTGAAGGCCGTATCGTCGATCCGAAGTTTCAAACCCTCTTCCTTCATGGATCCGGTATTCGAACGCCACCGGCTTGGGCTCATGGACCTAACTCTGAAACCAACGTGGCCATCGATACGAGGGATTACTTCGACGACAAAAAACTATCGGGTGCAGCAGAGATATCTCGCTGCAAAATCCTACTCCTGGGTAATGGGGGTGCGGGAAAAACCGAATTGTCCTATCGCATTTGCAATGTACCACGTCCCAAGAGCGATTACTCCGACACGCGCGTGAGCACCCATGGGGTCAAGCTCCATAGTCTTCCGGAATTTACGGCGAGGTACAATGACAGCTATCATCTTCATATCTGGGACTTTGGTGGCCAAGACATTTATCACAACACCCACCGGGTGTTTGCAACCACCGGATCGGTATTCCTCATCCTCTGGGATCCGGATCAGGATAGCCAAAGGGTCTCGAAAGCGTATGGAGACGCATCCGAATCGCTCAACTATCCGCTTCGCTATTGGTTGGATTATGTGTTTGGTTTGTATCCGGGGTTTTGCCCCGAGGTTGCGATCATCTGCAACGATCGGAGCAATCGGTATCCTATGGCCGATTCGGATCCCTTCGAAAATGCGGAATTGATGAGACGGTTGTTGCTCCAAGTCGGTGCGGATTACTTCGATAGGATCAGATCCAACTCGGACAGTAGGATCGGTTTTTTTGTCAGCAATCTCGCTTGTGACGGAAATCCACTTCCTAAGGACCAACAGCACAGATGCAAGGATTCCGTGAAGGGTCAATGGGAGGAGATCGATGAATGGATCAAGAAATCCGTTATAAGTATCAAGGAAACTCAGGGATCAACGGTTCCTGCCTATCAAGAGCTCGCTTATCAGATGGTGGTGGGAGTACCAGAAGGATCGACAACCTATGATCCGCCCAAGACCTCGAAGTCAGTTCCTGAATTCGCTGAGGATGTGAAAATGTATATTCATGAGCGATTCAATGATCGGGAGGAAGAGCTGCGGTCCCATTGGAAAAATGGCGACTTCCTTACCGAGCAGCGTGCGGTTCGGACCTTGCGATTCTTGACGAACATCGGTTGTCTGTATTGGGATCCCAAGCACACGGGGAGCAGGGCGATTCTCGATCAGACATGGGCTTTTGAGCAAGTCTATAAACTGCTGGAACGTGAATCCGATTCGGCGATTCGAAAGGCGTTGCGAGCAAGGAACGGGCGTTTTGACGAACCGTTTCTGAAAGAGCACTTTTGGGAAGCGTCTGGGATTGACGATCCTGAGGATCAGCAGTTGATTTTGTCGTTCATGGTATCAATCGGAGTGTGTTTGCCACTCAAGAAGCGTTGGCAGTACACGATCGGCGAGGGTCAAGAGTACCTGAGTCCCGAGCATCTGCCTCGCGACGATCAGGAAGTTAGCAAGCTGGTCAACGAGAATTTCGATGGCATGGGCTTGAGGCCCACCTCGATTGTCAGCACGGAGAGTTTGCATGACGGGCATTGGAATGCGATCATGCGCGCAGTGGCCGAGGCGTATGGCACCGATGCCCAGTTCTATCGCGATGCGATTCTCATCGAGGGAGTTTATCGAAAAGATAGGCATTTAGGGGAGTCGACGCAGGCGAAGGCTGACCAGGACGACATTCCATGGAAAATCTTGATGACTTATACCCCAGTGGAATATTCGCATAGAGAATCGCCACAGAACAAGGATGAGATCAAGGCAGGGAGAATCGATGAGATGCATTCGGCGTCGATGACCGATGGGCATTTGGGTGAATTTTATAATCTTGTGAAGTCCTTGTGCCCGGGTGGTAGCGGCAATGTGAAAGAGGCGCTTGAGAAACTCGAAAGGGAATACGCCTCTAGCGGCCCGGAACCGACGGTTTTCTTGTCTTATGGCTGGGATCCAAAGGATGGGCAGACGTTTTATACTTCGGGTATTAATTTTGTTGAGTCTATGTTGCTTGAGGGACTTTCTCGCGAGCAGGTGATACGTGATAAAAATTCGCGAGACGCGAAAGAGGGAATCACCGAGTTCATGCAACGGGCGGTACGAGATTCCAACGTGGCGATTGTTTTAATAAGCGACAAGTACCTAGAAAGCTGGTATTGCATGTGGGAGCTGAGTGCGCTGTTTAACGAGGTGGATATTAGACGGGAAGATATTTGGGATCGTGTCCAATGCATTTTCCATCCCAGTGGAAATATGGATTGGCTAGCGAGCGCTATTCAATTTGAGTCCTTTTGGAGAAAAATATTCACAAAACTCGAAGAAGAGAAATTGCTTCTAAATGGACTTAAGGAAAAGGGATTAACTGATGATCAGATGCGTGTACGCGTAAGCAAATGGCAAGAGGCAACAGATATTGCGGAGAAAATTAGGCAAGACATTCCGGCAATAATAACACAGCTACCTAATTGGGAGAGCATTCCTGTCGCTGCGATTAACTGCATTCAAAAAATCATTACTCGGTTCCAGAATAACCCGGGCAAAAAATTCGATTTGAAACTCAACGGGCAAGCCGAGCCTTACCAAGTCGAAGATCAATCGAGAACGGAGTTGCGCCCTTGGATTTCAAAGAGGTTTCGCGAATCAGGCTACAGTATCAAGATTTCAGAGTGAGAGTACGTGTCGATGAGTGATAAAACGGACGAACTTTTGAACCCTGACGGGAGTCTGATTCCGAGCGTGGTCGCTCGGATGCAAGAGGCGCGAAAGACCAAGCCGCTATGGGCCAAGCGGGTCGATACTGCCCAGGAGATCACCTCGCTCGAAGGGGTTCAGCAACTCAAGTCTGGCGATTTCCTCTGCCGGGGTGTTCACAACGAGTATTGGCCTCAGTCTCAAAAGAAACTCTTCGAGACTTACCATGCCTCCGGAGTGATCGACAAAGACGGATTCGAGCGATTCGATCCCAAGCCCGATGGCAAATGGGTTCAAGTAACCGCGATCGATCACCCCTTCCGAGTCGTCGCCGCTTGGGGGGAGCTCAAAGGGAAAGCGGGCGACTACGTCGTCCGAAGCCTTGAAGATCCGAGCGACATCTGGATCGTGGATCGCGCGATCTTCGAAGCCTCTTACGAGTTTCGTACCCAAAGTCGATGATTTCTCCGAAATCATCGACGAGCGCTTGAAGAGACCGTTCGTTGAATGGGCCCTCAAGTAACGGATGTGGCTAGAGCAAAACCGGCGGCATCAACGAGGCTCCAATGTGAGCTTGCATTCCATTTCTACCCTCCAAGAGTATCCAAATTTAAGACCCAAGAGGTTATAACGGTGGTTTCAAGCGCTGGGATCTTTAGCAAGATCCACTACGTTTCGAAATAATGGTAGTGGATCTTGCTAAAGATCCAGAGTGGTAGTGGATCTTGCTAAAGATCCAGAGTGGTAACTAAACATCCTTTCGACATGCCTTAACGAACCCCATGGCCATGACTAACGCAATCCTGGATGCGCAAGATACGCCATCGCCACCGATAGGCATTAACGGGGGGTTCAAGCGCTGGGATCTTTAGCAAGATCCACTACGTTTCGAAATAAT